>RHGE01000022.1 GCA_004296775.1 Marinilabiliaceae bacterium JC017 | reverse complement strand
GTAGTGGTTTATAATTCGTTTAATTAGTATAATTCGCGGTTAAAAAAAGAAAAGTGTAATCTGTACATAATGAACCAGTAAATCTCTGGCACTCTTTGCATATACTTTAAAATTAGTGTTTTATAAGACATGGGAAATAGCAGCTGTTAATACTTGAACATTAATAATACGGTAGGATTATTGTAATTAACACTTTAAAAACTCAATACTCGAATTAACCGATAGTTTYCATATGTGTTTAAAACCTAAAWAGCTTGCTTAYCAAYATTWTATCAACCGCGAATTTATCGAATTATGCGAATTGCTTTTCGTTGAAAAGCCCAGAAAACCACGTAGTGGTTTATAATTCGTTTAATTAGTATAATTCGCGGTTAAAAAAAGAAAAGTGTAATCTGTACATAATGAACCAGTAAATCTCTGGCACTCTTTGCATATACTTTAAAATTAGTGTTTTATAAGACATGGGAAATAGCTGCTGTTAATACTTGAACATTAATAATACGGTAGGATTATTGTAATTAACACTTTAAAACCTCAATACTCGAATTAACTGATAGTTTCCATATGTGTTTAAAACTAAAAAGGTTGCTTATCAACATTATATCAACCGCGAATTTATTGAATTATGCGAATTGCTTTTTGAAGAAAAGCCCAGAAAACCACGTAGTGGTTTGAAATTCGTTTAATTAGTATAATTTGCGGTTAAAAAAAATAGTAAATGTAATTCACTTATAATCAATTAATGTTTCTCTGGTATTCTTTGCATACACTTTAAAATTAGTGTTTTATAAGATATGGGAACAGCAGTGAATTAATCGTTCGTTAAGCTTTTGTAATTAACAGAAAAACAGTCTGTACTGATTTGATAAACTAAACCTCCAGGAATCTAAAAATGAAAGCAATGTAAATTAGTCTAATGTCTATTATCTAGAATCTAAAAATCTATTATCATGGCACGTATAAAAAATAACATTCTCGATGCGGGAACGGGATCTATTGGACCAGTAGTTATTTATAAGATGTATGGTAAAACCTATATGCGCTCCAAGCCCGATAAATACAGGGATCGCAAATCGCCTGCTCAACTGGCGCAACGCAGAAAATTAGCCCTGTCATTAGAATTTCTCAGGCCATTCAAAAAGCTATTGCGGGTAACGTATGCCCACGAAGCAGTGGGGCGTTCAGCATTTCAAGCGGCACAATCGTATAATCTTAAAAATGCCATTCAGGGTGATTACCCTGAACAAACGGTTGATCTTGCAAAAGCTTTACTAAGTGTGGGCAAAGTGGTGCTACCTGAATCAATCACATTGACAAAAAAGGAAAATGGACTCCTTTTTGAATGGACTCCCGCATACTCGCAGCAAGGAGCAAGAAAAGATACACTGGTGGTGATGGCCCGTACAAGAAAACAACACTTTACGGATTATCGGTTTACCGGGGCCAGACGTGAGGACCAAACCTACTTATGGCCCACCGAACTATTTAAGCATGGTGCCCTGGATGTATGGATTGCCTTTAGAAGCTACCAGGAAGATGACATGAGTAATAGCATGTATCTGGGCGTTGTGGAATAGTTGGATTTCCGGATGATTTAAACACGGAGGCACTTAAATGTTCCGGGTTTAAGGTTAACGGTAACTCTGTGAGTCTTTGTGTTTCCTCTGTGAATCTCTGCGTTACAATTAATAAGTTCTGGGTTCTGCTTCGTGGGGTATTAGGCTGTTAACATATTTGGGACTGTTTGCGTCTTAGGCGGTTTGGCGAGAGGCTTAAATGTTCTGGGTTGGAGGTTAACGGTAACTCTGCGAGTCTTTGTTTTTCCTATCATAAAACAGGTACCGATTGCAAATTGATGCTAGCAGGGGCAAACGCGAAGTCACCCTTGAATATATCGACACTATAACACAAAAAGCCAAATGACGAGTCGGACCATGATGTAGGGAAGCGGGGGAGCCGGTCAAATAAGCGGGCCGGCGTAGGCGCGACGAAGATGAATGCGGGAATTCTGGCATGTGGGTTAGCAAAAATTCATCAAGGAGGTGGGATGAAGCTTTTATTTGACTAGCGTTTTTGGCTTCGTTTTTGGGGCAATGCCAAAAATGAAGTAGGGTTTGGGACAAGGTTCCAATAAAACTATTCCTGAAGAACTAAAACTTATATATCAATTAACCATCTTGTTAAGTTGTTATCTTGGCGTCAATATGGCCAATGGCCATCTTTGATTACTATATAACTCTTTTAAATCCTCACTGGTTGATATTACAATCAAACCACCCCGATTTTCATTGCTTACTCAATGAAAATCACCCCTCCTAAATCTTTTAGGAGGGGAAAGAAGTGACCGGGCGAAAAGAAAATGAATTACGAATATTTGATTCCTTTTAGTAGATGTGTAGCACAAACCTCTCTGCATTCCTTTCGATCTGCGGGAATCTGGGTGAGACCAAAGGTGCTGGTAGCGTCAATTTAGAGTTGTCTTACCTTTTGTTAGGTTGTCAAGACTTGAAGACTCTGTGAGTCTATGTGTTACAATTAACAAGTTCTGTGTTCTGAGTTGGAGGTATCAGGCCTGTGAAATATTCAGATTTGTTTGCGACTTGGCGAGAGACTTAAATGTTCCGGGTTCAGTATTGGAAAATAATAAAGGGCAGATGTGTTATCTGCCCTTTGTTGGTTATTGTGTTGTGATTGTTTATGCTTCTGCTTGTTCCAGTTCATAGGTTTTAAGCAGTTCATTCTGAATTTCAGGCGGTACTTTGTCGTACTTCGAGAAATTCATGGTGTAGAATGCGCGTCCACCGGTGATACTGCTGAGTGAGGTGGAGTACTTGTTCATTTCTTTCAAGGGTACTTTGGCTTTGATCACCTCGAAGCCTTTTTCGCTTGACATGCCTTCGATAAGGGCGCGTCTTCCCTGGAGGTCGCTCATAACATCGCCCATGCGGTCGCTTGGAACTTTTACTTCCACATCGTAAACCGGTTCCAGTATTTTCGGACCTGCTTGTTTGAAGGCGGTGCTAAAGGCATGACGGCCGGCCAGTTTAAAGGATATCTCGTTGGAGTCGACGGGGTGCATTTTTCCGTCGTACACGAAAACGCGAATATCGCGGGCGTAAGAACCGGTGAGGGGTCCTTCTTCCATCTTCTCCATGATGCCTTTGAGGATGGCCGGCATGAAACGGGCGTCGATGGCACCGCCAACGATACAGTTGCAGTAAACCAGTTTACCGCCCCATGGCAATGGTATCTCTTCTTTATTACGAACGTTTACTTTAATTTCCTGCCCTTCTACTTTGTGAATGGTTGGATCGGGCATGCCATCGTAGTAGGGTTCAATGATCATGTGTACTTCGCCAAACTGGCCGGAGCCACCTGATTGTTTTTTGTGTCGGTAGTCGGCCCGGGCAATTTTAGTAATGGTTTCGCGGTACGGAATTTTAGGTGTAAAGAAATCAATGTGAATTTTATCGTTGTTTTCCAGGCGCCATTTCAAGGTGTTAAGGTGAAATTCGCCCTGGCCATGCACAATCACCTGTTTAAGCTCTTTTGAGTATTCAATTATAATGGTTGGATCCTCTTCGTGCATGCGCTGTAATACTTCGCCTAATTTTTCGTCATCGCTTTCATTAACAGCTTTAATGGCCGTGCGGTATTTGGGATTAGGATATTTTATGGGTTCAAAGGTGTATTCACAACCTTTGGAGTTGAGGGTGTGATTGGTTCTGGTTTCTTTCAGTTTAACGGTGGCACCAATGTCTCCGGCGACTAGTTCGGTGACCTTGTGGCGATTGTTACCAGCTATGCAATAGAGCTGTGCTACCCTTTCTTTGGCTTCGCGGTTCATGTTGTACAGATCCATTCCCTCTTTGATGCTGCCCGACATGACTTTGAAGTAGGATACCTCGCCCAGGTGTGGTTCTACACTGGTTTTAAATACGAAAATGGAAGTTGGTCCGTTGGTATCGCATTTTACTTCTTTTGCCTTGTTGGTTACCGGGGCCGGCATTTCCGATACGAAAGGTACGATGTTACCTAGGAATTCCATTAACCGTCGAACTCCCATGTCTTTTTGTGCAGAGACGCAGAAAACGGGGAACAGGTCACGAGCGATCAGTCCTTTTTTTATTCCTTGCCTCATCTGGTTTTCGTTGAGCGTGCCTTCGTCAAAGAAGAGCTCCATTAGGTTATCATCGTTTTCGGCGGCTGACTCAACCAGGGTGTTATGAAGCTCATCGGCTTTATCCTTCTCGTCGGCCGGAATGTCCAGTATTTCGGGTTCACCACCGTCGGGGCCCCACTTATACATTTTCATTTTGAGCACATCCACCAGGGCATTAAAGCCAGAACCGACATTTACCGGGTATTGAACAATGACTACTTTTTTACCAAAAGTTTCATGTGCATTTTCGATTGTTTGTTCAAAGTTGGCTTTTTCGTGATCGAGCTGGTTGACAATGAAGATAACTGGTTTGTTGTATTGCTCGGTATATCTGAAAAGGTTTTCAGTACCAACTTCCACCCCTTGCGTGGCATTGAGTAGCATGAGGGCGGTATCGGTGACATTCATAGAAGTGATGGCGCCATTGATAAAGTCGTCAGAGCCCGGGCAATCAATGATATTCAGTTTCTTACCGAGCCATTCCGTAAATAATACAGACGAAAAAACCGAGTAGCTATATTCGTGCTCTACCCGGTTATAATCTGAAACTGTACTTTGATTGTTGACATCACCGCGGCGGTTAATCACACCACCCTCGAATAACATTGACTCGGAGAGGGTGGTTTTACCCGAGCCGGCACTGCCAAGTAAAGAGATGTTCTTTATTTGGTCGGATTGATAGACTTTCATAAAAAATAATTTTAGAATTTAAAAATAATATAGGTAAAAATGGGTTTGACTGTAAAATTAGTAATATTTAGATAACATACAAGTTGGGAGGTGAGAAACTTAAGGGGGTATGAAAGCTAACCGCAGTTTGGAAGGGGGACGGTTTTGGAAGCATTTTGCCAACCGCGAATTTATCGAATCATACGAATTGCTTTTCGAAGAAAAGCTACTATAACCACGTAGTGGTTTAAAATTCGTTTAATTAGTATAATTCGCGGTTAAAATAATAGTGAATTGTAATACATTCATAATCAATCAATACTTCTCTGATGGTTTTTGAATATGCTTAAAATTTAGTGTTTTATAATATGTGGGAATCATCAGTTAAAATACTCCCGGCGGGAGTTGAATTAATGCGTATTTATTAAAGAATTAATAATTTCCAACTCTTGATTCGCCTTTGGGATATCGCCGATGCTCAAATAACAAGCAATTACCAGTTTATCATATAACAAGCTTTTGCTACACCTAACCTGGACAAGCCAGAAAAGTACACAGATATGAGTATCAAGTATCAAGATATTTGTATGACCGACATTACAATATCCTGCCAAAAAATACACAGACATTATTGATAAGACATTAATCATTATGAGCATAAACATCAGGTTTGCAGTCTCCCTCGCCTTTAAGGAGATCCCGAAAAAATCGGGAGGGGTGAGGTGTATTATAATAAGCATCTGCCCATCCTGTTAACACCTCATCCTAACCTTCTCCTTAATAGGAGAAGGAATAGCTCACTGCGATTGGTTCATCTGGTATTTGGTTTATTTTCAAAGAGGGGTGGTCATTCCTATCTGTTTTTAATTATTCAACAAGTTTTTAATGTTATCATGTCGTCAGTATGGGCAACGGCCATCTCTGACTATCACATAACAAACTTACAAAGTGACTCACTGTCAGAGATTAGTACTTTTGTCTTGGATACAGCTTGTTCAAGGTGTATTAGTTTGTTCTTAAGATATTCAAGAGTGTATTTTTCCAGGTAGTGAGAAGTATCTCTATTTTTTCTGATTTGAAGGTAACGGTAGGATTTGGTTGTACAGTCGTCAATATGGGCTACGGCCATCTCTGACTCACCTTATGTCAGGATGTCAAGACTTGAAGACTCTATATTTTAATCGGGACGTTGTCCCGGACCCTAGTCCCTTTTTGGCATCGCCCCAAAAAGGAACCAAAAAACTCTAGTCAAATAAACGCTTCCGCCCGCCTCCTTGATGAATTTTTGCTAACCCACTAGCCGGAATTCCCGCATTCATCTGCGTCGCGCCTGCATCGGCCCGCTTATTTGACACCTAACCAATTTAAGAATGACCTTGGTGTAATGCCGATAGATAATTAAAGGTCAATTAAAAGCGAAGCGCATTAAGTGGGCATTTTAATTACTAATCGGTATGACGGGCTCACGCGCTTCGGATCATCATGGTCCAGCTCGTCGATTGGATTTTTGTGTTATACAGTTGATTTGTATTGGAGTTGTCAAAACTAGAGGTAGGATCTGGTTGTACAGTCGTCAATATGGGCAACGGCCATCTCTGACTATTATCTACGTCAATCATTAATTTAGAATAGGCGCTTAGGGAGTAACTTTTACCAACATGTTGTTCAAATTGGATGGAAATATATAGATAGAGAGGATAGAGGCCAGAAGATAGAGGGGGGAAATAAATGGAAACACTTAGAGATAAATGGAGATACATTGAAACAGATAGAAATATTTTGAAACAACCTGTACTTTCCAAAGAACAATCTCAACTCCCAATTGATGAAAAAATCTCTGCGTCTCAGCGCCTCCGCGGTGTATAATGAATCTTGTTAAAACAACAAACTAAAGGTAACATCCCACGAAGAGGCTTTTTTTCAGGCTACTCCTGAAAAAACATAGAACCTTGCCGTTGTAAGGAGGAATTATTTATGCGATGAGCAAGACCTTGTTATTGTATGTTTTAATCCGTAATTTGATGTCTGTGTAATTTATCACCATTAAAACCTCACTATGATTTTGGAAGGAAAGGTTAAGAAGCTGAAAATAATCATTGGAGAAGAAGACCGGGTTTATCAGCGTCCGTTATTTGAAGCCATCATTTTTGCGGCAAAGAAGTATAAGATTGCGGGTGCTACGGTTACCCGGGGTATCATCTCTTATGGGGCCGACAGTATTGTTAATAATGTAAAGGTATTTAATCTGTCAGATAAAAAACCCATTGTGATTGAGATGATCGATCGTCCGGAGCGTATATTGGATTTTTCTGAGATTGTTACAAGATTAGTCTACAAATCGGAGTCGGGAGGCATTATTTTTACCGAGGATGTAGATGTTTTGTTGTATGCCAATTCGGTGCTTTCTAAAGAAAAAGAAAAGGAAAATTAACACGCTATTTCTCTTTTTTTTGAATGCCTTGCACAGATAATTATCTTTGGCTCTTTAAAATTGGGAGTCATGAAAGAGAAATGGATTTTTTGTGTGGTTTTTGTTTGGCTTTTATCTTCGTTATCTGGTTTTTCTCAGAGACAAATACCATCACAACAGCCTAAGTTGGTACTTTTTCTAATGGTAGATGAGTTGAGCTCACAGCAGCTGATGGTCTATCGGGATAAGTTCAAGGAGGACGGATTTAATCGTTTGATGCAAGGCGGTGCTTTTGCGCCTAATGCGTCCTATACTTCGGGATCAAATTATAAAGGTAGTACGCTGGCCACGTTTTATACCGGTGCTTATCCTTCTACTCATGGCATTATCTCAGATCAATGGTATGATCCTATGCTAAAAAAGCAAGTGGCAGCGCTTGAAGGCCCCATGGCAGAAAATGGCGAAACATCTCAGGCGCCGTCGGGGAAGTATATGATGTCTACCACTATCAGTGAAGAACTCTATAAGTTGTACGTGGATAGTTCTTTGATTGCTTCCGTAGGCTTTTCAGGCAATAACCAGGCGTGGGCCTTCGGTCACGTTAATAAACCCTATTATTGGCTGGATGCTGTTTCTGGTCGATTTATATCTCCGGCCGATTCATCGGGCAACGGTATTCCCACGTGGGTTAATAACTTTAATGATAAAGCGTTTCCGGAATTATATAGTGAGCGGGAATGGGGACCCATGTATGATTTACAGTCGTATCATGAGTTTAACTACTACAAAAAAGACCTTAAAAAAGAGCATTCCTTTCTTTATTCATTAGGGAAAGATAAAGGATTAGAAGGTTATGGTCTTGTTTGTCATTCGCCCTATGGAAATAAAATGGTAAGGGATTTTGCGGTATCCTTAATAATGGAAGAACGATTTGGAAAAGATGATCATCCCGATTTTTTAACGGTTAACTTCTCTGCCAAGCCCGGTGTTAGACCCAAAGCCGGACCTTACGATACCGAAACGGAAGATATGTTGTTACGATTGGATACGGAGATAGCCGATTTGCTTGGTTTTCTTGATGAATACATGGGGCTTGAAAATGTTCTGGTGGTTACCACTGGTGTTAATCAACCGCAGGATCAGGGTGATAATTCACATGATACTGGTAATGGGGTGTTTAATGGGAGAAAAGCCGCTTCGTTGCTTAATTTGTATTTAATGGCCGTTCATGGACAGGGAAAGTGGGTGAAGTCGTATCATGACGGACAGATCTATTTGAATCATGATTTGCTTGAGAAATCAGATTTAGACATTCAGGATATTGAACGGAAGGCGGCCGATTTTTTATTGCAGGTACAAGGTGTTGCTTATGCCGTTCCTGCCAGTGATATTATGCGCGCTCCGGCTGATTTGCCTGTGTTACAGAGCCTCAAAAGAGCTTATCATCCCAAACGTTCCGGAGATGTTTTGTTGGCGTTGGAGCCAGGCTGGAAGGAAGAGCTTGAGAGTGGTGCTGTGGTAGCGAAATATTGGTCTAAAAAAAGAGTGCCACTTATTTTTTATGGATGGAAAATAAACCGGCAACGGGTCATGCGGGCGCTTGACATGGTTGATGTAGCCCCGACTATTTGTTCGTTTCTGGAGATTCCTTTCCCATCCGGGTGTGAGGGCGAACCGATTGTGGAGTTATTGCCTTAAAAAGATTTAACTATCGTATGAAATTCCTTTAAAAGGGAAGGGTCTTTTTCCAGGGCATTACCAACCACAATGATGTCGGCACCGGCCTGGCAGGCAGCTTCTACTTTTGATGCGGTGTTAAGACCGCCTCCAACTATCAGGGGGATGTTTAGTTGTGCTTTAACGTCTGTTATTACCGATGTTGGTACCGGTTCTAAAGCGCCGCTTCCGGCTTCAAGGTAGATGAGTTTCATGCCGAGCATCTCGCCGGCTATGGCTGTGGCTGCAACAATGTCACTTTTGTTGGAGGGGATGGGCAAGGTGTTACTCATATACCCCACAGAAGTTGTGCGGCCGGACTCAATCAGGATGTAGCCGGTGGCCATGACCTCCATGCCTGATTGTTTGATAAGTGGTGCCGCCGCCACATGTTGGCCAATCAATAATTCGGGATTTCTCCCGGAAAGTAATGATAAAAAGAGTAATCCGTCGGCGCTGTCAGAGAATTGTAATATGCTGCCCGGAAATAGAATAACCGGCGTTGTTATTTTTTCTTTTAACTTGTGTATGAACGCTTTAATGTTACATGAAACCAGGCTTCCTCCAACCAGGATGAGGTCAGGTGTGACCTCCCGGATTAATTGACTGATTGTATTGAGATCCGTTATTTTTGTTTTGTCAGGATCAATAAGGTAAGCCAGTTGTTTTTCTCCTGCGTGGTATTTTTTTAGAATATTCTCGTAAATCATGAATGAGCTGGTTTAAAATAATACACGAGGGTGAATTCAGGGCGTGTGATATAGTTTATTTCTATTTTTTCGTGGATCTCGTTAAAAGAGAAGAGCGCCTGAATGGTTCCTTGTTGATTTAGCTGGAATGGTTCAATTAGCAGGTGATCTTTGAAAATGACTTGTTGCTTGTCAAAGAGTTTATAAAGGGTCTCTTTGGCCGACCATATCAGTGTGAAATAGGCCAGTTTTTGATGGTCAGGAATAAAAGCGAGCTCCTTTTCGTTGATAAATCGGTTATGAATCGGGGCAATCCGCTGGGCGACGATTTCCATGTCCAGAGCTGTTGGCTGTGTTGAAATGGTTACTCCCACAAATCCTTTGCAATGGGTAATGCTTAAATGAGCGGAATTATCTTTGAAAAAGGGTTTTCCGCTGGGGGTGTAGATTATTTGCAGGGGCTTGCCTGTTATTATTTTTACCAATACGCGTGCTGTTAGCCACTCTTTTTTTCGTGGTTCATGTTTGAACGTGTTTAGTTTTTCCAGATCTGCTTGTGATAAGTCTGCTTCCTGAAGTAGTTCATCTACGGTTTCGTCCACCTTCCAGATGGCTAGCTGGTGGTTGTTAAATTTTAAGTGTTTAAAAAGAGGCATGAGAGAATAGGATCAAATTATTTCCACTTTAGGGATTCCATCAGGTGTATCACATCTTTTTTTACAAAGTTGATGACTGGTGCCAAACTGTCTTTGTTAGGCACTGCATTGAAGTATAAGGAGCCACGTAAAAAGTGTGATGAGCTATCGGTAAGGGTAAACTGGATTGATGAAGCGGCATCTCCTTTTATTTCGTACAAGGTGCCATAAACCTGGTCTTTTTCATTGGCAAAGTATTGCTCATTGATTGCATCAGCTTTTATCGTGTGCTTATAGGCCATTTTTCGGCTATCTTCAATAATCTCCGCAAGGTTGTTGTGCAGTGGTTTGTAGCTTAGGTAGATGGTGCCGTTTAAGGTTGGAAAAACGACATTGGCCCAATAGGCTTCACTGTGTTTGTTTATTGCCGGTTCGATTTTGGCATATGCCGGGTAATCGAAAGAATAGGGATAAATAGAATCGAGCCGTTGATAGGTCTTTTCGGGGAATTCTATGCGAAAATACCCTCTCGATTTGGGTGTGTAATTGCGCTGGCACCCTAAAAGTACAATGACAAATACAAGAATCATCCCTGTGTGGATCGTTAATTTAATCGGCTTTTGCATTTATGATTGTTTTGCATTTTGGTTAACGTTGAACTTGACTTTTTTAATACGTCTATTGTCTGCGGCTAAAATGGTGAACGCGTATGAACCAAACTTAATGGTTTCATGTTTCTTGGGGATTTCGCCTTTGATTTCCAGAATTAGTCCTGCCAGTGTTTCGGCATCGCCTCTAACTGATTCGAATATTGTTTCATCCGTTTCCGTTACTTTATGAAAATCGTTTAATTGCGTTTTTCCTTCGAAAACGTATGATCCGTCTGGTAATCTGGAGAAAAAAGCTTCGTCATCATCCAGTTCGTCGCTTATCTCCCCAACAATTTCTTCCAGAATATCTTCTAATGTGACAATGCCTGATGTGCCTCCGTATTCATCTACGACAATGGCCATGTGTATTTTTTTTGATTGAAACTCTTCAAGAAGGTCATTAATCATTTTTGTTTCAGGGACATAATAGGCTTTTCGTATGAGGGATTGCCATGAAAAGGTGTTTTCTTTATGAATGTGTGGCAATAGGTCCTTAACGTATAAAATGCCTTTTACATTATCCGGTGTATCTTCAAAAACAGGAATACGCGAGTAACCCGATTCAATAATTACTTGAAGTACCTTATTGTAATCGCTTTTTATTTCAATATCGATAACATCAACTCTTGCGGTCATTATTTCAGCAACATTGATATTGCTAAATTTTACGATCCCTTCAAGTATATCTTTTTCGTCTGTAATGTCGCCACTTGTTAGTTCCAGCGCATGTGACAAGTCATCCAAAGAGATAGATTTTGTTTTTTTTGCAATTCGTTTGTTCACGACATTGGTTGACTTGGCAAGAAGAATACCTAACGGATTTAATGCCTTTTTCATTAGTAATAGCGGATAGGCCATGAGTCCTGCAAATTTCCTTGCAAACTGGGCCGCATAGACTTTCGGGAGGATTTCTCCAAAGAATAAGATAAGGGAGGTAATAATGATGATTTCAAAAATAAACTTGATCGTAGTTGATGTTCCAAAATCAACTAATGAAGTGGCGACAAATGAGGATAGGATAACAATGCCTACATTGACGAAGTTGTTGGCAATTAATATCGTTGCCAGTAGTAATTCGGGATCTTTGAGATGCTTAAGTACAAGTTTATTTTTTTTTGTTTGTTGTGCTTTTAATATTTCAATGTCTTTGGGTTTAAGTGAAAAATAAGCAACCTCTGCCCCCGAAATTGCGGCAGAGGAAATTAATAACACTATGGTTGTTGCTATACCCAGAAAGGTTGCTATTGTAAATGGATGAAATACAACATTAAAAATACCAGGTAAAATAAATTGTTGAATAAGTTCCGTTTCCAATCAACTTAGTTTTTAATTAAACAATGTAACGAATTAGAACGGTAGATCATCCGTATCATCTCCGCCTAAGAAATTATCTTCGTTTTGCGGGGTTGCTGTATTATTGGTTTGTTGAACTTGAGATGGCTGTTGTGTAACGCTCGTTGTTGATGGCTCTACTCCCGTTGCCGGATTGTCTGTTTTTTTTCCTAAAAGTTGAAGGTTGTCTGCATAAACCTCAGTGACATATCGTTTATTTCCGTCTTTGTCATCATATGATCGGGTGCGGATTTTTCCTTCGATGAATAGTTGTGTTCCTTTTTTTACGTATTTCTCCACTATTTGAGCAAGGCCGCGCCATGCCACAATGTTATGCCATTCTGTACGTTCAGGGACAGTCTGTCCATCTCTGGTTGTGAAGCCGCGTTCAGTAGTTGCAATCGAAAAATTAGCTACGGCAACGTTGTTGTCAAGGTATCTGATTTCCGGGTCTTTACCTACGTTCCCAATAAGTATTACTTTATTAACAGACATGGTGTGTTTGTTTTATGTTCAAAATTTAAAATTACAAAACTTTGCGTGTATTTCAAACGGGCTTTTATTTGGATGAAATAAAGTTGTTGTCGTTCAGGAATTTGATAATTAATTGAGGGAATGGATAGTTTTGTAATTCGGATATTGGTATCCTTTGTAATGGTTTTTGCTGCCAATGTGTCAACTTGTGCTCATTTGTGCTGACCTTGAAAAAAGTAGCATGGATTATTTGATGGGAAAGGACATGTTTGTAAGTAGTGGCCTTTTTGATAGTGATATTGGTATAGGGGAGGTTTTGTGTCAGAAATATTTTTTTTACCTCTTTTAGGGATGTTTTTTGATTCGTTTCTATTAACGGAAATTCATATAAACCAGTCCAGATATCATTATTCCCGCGTTTATTTATGTAGGTTGAGTGATGGATGTCAAAAAAGAAAAAGGTGAAATAGCGGTGACGTTGCTTTGTTCGTTTTCCTTTTTTTGGAAAATCAATTACGGTATTGGTCAGATAGGCTTTGCAGGTAGTTTGGAAAGGACATTCAGTGCACTTAGGTGAAGTTGGTGTGCAACAAATGGCTCCAAAATCCATAATTGCCTGGTTATGTAATGCAGGGTTTCTTTTGTCTAATAGTTGGTTGGCCAGTTCCTGAAAGTGCTTTTTCCCTGCAGTGCTGTCGATTGGAATTTCAATTGTAAAAAGTCTTGATAATACCCGGTATACATTTCCATCAAGAACGGCATAAGGGAGATTGAAGGCAAAAGAGGCGATAGCGGCGGCCGTATACGGACCAATACCTTTTAATAATAATATATCTTTGTAGTTTTTCGGGAAAACGTTTTTTTGTTTAAAAAAGATGGATTGTGCTGCCGCATGAAGATTTCTTGCCCGGGAGTAATAACCTAATCCTTGCCAAAGTTTGAGCACTTCATCTTGTTCGGCTACGGCTAAAGCCTCTATGTTCGGAAAGGAGTTAATGAAACGGTTGTAGTAGTCAAGTCCCTGTTTTACTTGTGTTTGTTGCAAAATAATTTCTGAGACCCAGATGGAATAGGGGTCTTTTGTATGCCGCCAGGGAAGGGAACGACCATATGAAGAATACCATGCTTGTAATTGAATACTGAAATCCATCATTTTTAAAATTTTATGCAAAAGTAGACCTTTTGTTTTTTTTTATTCAGAATTCATTTATCTTTGCAATCTGAATTTTCGAAGGTAGCTGTAAATAATTGATAATTAAATAATTTTAGAAAAAATGACAAAGGCTGATATCGTTAACGAAATTTCTAAAAATACTGGAATTGAAAAGGTTACAGTTCAGAAGACTGTTGAGGCCTTCATGGATACAGTTAAGGGATCTCTGGTAAAGGGTAAAAATGTGTATTTGAGAGGATTTGGGAGCTTTATCGTTAAGAAAAGGGCTGAGAAAACTGCTCGTAATATTTCAAAGAATACTACAATCATTATTCCAGAGCATTTTATACCTTCATTCAAGCCTTCTAAGAGCTTTGTGACTAAGGTGAAAAATAACGTAAAATAGAAAATCGAGTATAAATCCTAAAAAAACGTTGAGCTATGCCAAGCGGTAAAAAGAGGAAAAGACATAAGATGGCTACGCATAAGCGTAAAAAAAGACTAAGAAAAAACAGACATAAGAAGAAGAAATAATTTTTTCTTATTTGTTTTTAACGTATTTTCAACGAACAGAAAGTTTTGCGCTTTCTGTTTGTTGTTTGTATACCTGTAAAAGTACAGGGCGCTCTTTGAAATAGTACTTTAAAAGTTTAAAGTTTGTGAATGCAGAACTATTTGTAGATGTAACTCCCGACGAATTATCGATAGCCTTGCTTGAAGATAAGCGATTAGTTGAGTTAAGAAAAGAGAAAAGTAATGTTCAGTTTACTGTAGGAGATATTTTCCTGGGACGAGTAAAAAAGATTATGCCCGGATTGAATGCTGCTTTTATTGATGTAGGGTACGAGAAAGATGCATTTTTGCACTATTTAGATCTTGGACCACAATTCCGCACCTTACAGAAATTTCTTAATTCTTCCACATCGAAAAAGGGAGGAATGGCTTTGCACAAGCTTAAACCGGAAAGCGACATCAATAAGAATGGAACCATTAAAGAGGTACTTGCTTCAGGACAAGATGTCCTGGTGCAAATTGCTAAAGAACCAATCTCCACTAAAGGACCACGATTAACATCCGAGTTGTCTCTGGCCGGACGGAATCTTGTATTGTTACCCTTCTCAGATAAGGTTTCTGTCAGTCAGAAAATCAGTTCATTGGAGGAACGTAAACGACTCAAGCGATTACTGCTCAGTATTAAACCAAAAAATTATGGTGTAATAATACGTACTGTAGCAGAAGGCAAGCGTGTTGCAGAATTGGATAAGGAGTTAAAAATGCTTCTTAAACGATGGGAAGAAAACACCGCACGTTTGCGCGACATTAAAGCGCCCGGTTTAGTTATTGGCGAAATTGGTCGGACATCAGCGTTGTTGAGAGATATTTTGAATCCATCTTTCAATGTGATCTATGTAAATGACCCCAATGTTTGCCGGGAAGTGAAAGAATACGTGGGATTGATATCCCCGGATCGACAAAAAATTGTAAAACATTATCGGGGTGCTGCCCCTATTTTTGATCAATTCTCGATCGAAAAACAAATTAAAGCACTGTTTGGGAAAACAGTTTCTTTTAAAAGTGGAGCTTATCTCATTATTGAGCATACAGAAGCACTCCATGTAATAGATGTTAATAGTGGAAATCGTTCAAAATCTGCCTCCAATCAAGAAAACAATGCTTTAGAAGTTAACCTGGCAGCAGCAGAAGAAATTGCCAGACAACTTCGATTGCGGGATATGGGGGGGATTATCGTTGTTGATTTTATTGATATGCAGAATGCAGAAAACCGCCAGAAAGTCTTCGATAAGATGAAGGAAGCTATGGCAGGTGATCGAACCAAGCATAATATCTTGCCGTTAAGTAAATTTGGCCTTATGCAAATTACGCGACAACGGGTTCGACCTGAAATGCATATTAAAACGATGGAAACTTGTCCTACTTGTTTTGGTTCCGGAAAAATTGCTCCAGCCGTATTTTGGCCGGATAAAATTGAAGAAGCTGTACGGTATGCTGTGGAAGACCTTCATTTGAAGAAATTGACCTTGAAGTTGCATCCCTTTGTTTATGCCTATCTCAGGAAAGGCTTTCCTTCCATATTTTTTAAATGGAGGATGAAATATACATTTGGACTAAAGGCGATGCCTTCCGACTCACTAGGATTTTTAGAGTTCAAGATCGTTGATAATAATAATAAAGAGGTTGACCTTAAATAAGGTCAACCTCTTTTTTTTTGTCTGTATGGCAGGTGTTTGATTTCAATCACGAAAAAAAAATAGACCTCCAGTCACCCAATTTGAATTTTTAAGTGTCTTTAAAGAGTGTAATGATAATATCTTCCTTGAATAATTGGTTTTTAGGTTGATTTTAATTGATATTAAATAATGGGTCGTTTCGTCTTGTCGAAATACATTTAAGATGGGGGGATTTTTGTTTAGTGAAAAATTTAAATTTATACCTTTGGGTATATTTAAAGATTTAGATAGTTTGGTATTGTTGGAGTTTAATAAAACAGACAAAAAATGAAAAAAACGTTTTTAGCTTTTCTTTTATTTTTCTTTTCAGTGGGGCTTAGTTTCTCGCAGCTGGAGCAAAATATTTCCTGGAAGTTTTCCACAAATAAGATAGGAGATAATCAAGTGGAAGTAATTTGCGAGGCATCCCTCGAAAATGGATGGCATGTTTATTCTACTGATTTGCCTGAAAATACGGCTTTTCCTACCAGTATTACGATCGATGATAGTGAATCCTACCTGGCCAAGGAAGAGGTTATAGAAGTACAAAAAGCAGAAGTACACTTTGATGAGTCATTTGGGGCGGACCTGAAATGGTTTAATAAAAAAGCGACGTTTAAAAAAATTGTAGAGCTAAAACAAAAAGGCAACATCAAAATAAAGGGTTATGTGGAATACATGATTTGTAATGATGAAACATGTATGCCACCGGATCTGACTGAATTTGAACTTACAGTAGAGAGTGCTGCTGCTAAAAAAGGTGAATCTTATTGGGGTGTTTTCTGGATGGCGTTTTTTGCTGGTTTAGCTGCCTTATTAACGCCCTGTGTATTTCCAATGATTCCAATGACTGTTAGCTTTTTTACCAAACAAAGTAAGACGAAGGCTGCGGGTATAAAAAATGCTGTTTTGTATGGTATTTCAATCATTGTTATATATATCATTTTAGGTGTTGCTGTTTCCGGAATCTTTGGAGCGAATGCGTTGAATGCCTTGTCTACTAATCCATGGTTTAATATCTTTTTCTTTGTGCTTCTGGTCATTTTTGCCATCTCTTTCTTTGGTGCATTTGAAATTATATTGCCTTCGTCATGGGTTAATATGGCCGATAAGAAATCTGATAAAGGGGGTATTATTGGTATTTTCTTCATGGCATTTACATTGGCGTTGGTTTCTTTTTCCTGTACCGGACCTATCGTGGGGGCTTTGCTTGTGCAAGCCGCAGGAGAAGGAGGAATGGCCCCAGTAATTGGGATGTTAGGTTTTTCATCGGCGCTGGCGTTACCTTTTGCTTTTTTTGCTGCCTTTCCCGGTTATTTGAATTCTCTTCCCAAGTCGGGAGGCTGGTTAAATTCCGTAAAGGTGGTCCTTGGATTTCTGGAGCTGGCGTTTGCATTTAAATTTCTTTCAATTGCTGATATGGTTCTGGACTTGCACCTTTTGGAAAGGGAAGTGTTTATTGCTATATGGATTGCAATATCTGGCGGTTTAGGTTTTTATTTGCTTGGTAAAATACGATTGCCTCATGATTCACCCATGGATCACACGCCTGTTTCGCGTTTCGTTCTTGGATTGCTTGTGCTTGCTTTTACTATTTATATGATACCTGGTTTATGGGGAGCGCCAGTAAATTTAATTAGTGGGTTTCCACCGCCAAAGGATTATTCTGAATCCCCATATGGCGTTGGTAATACTGCAGCCGTATTAGCAGGGGGTAATAACAGCCATATTAATAATAATGACCTGCCTGAAGGAATGCATCCGGGACCTCAAAACATACCAGCTTTTGAAGATTATGAAAAAGCGTTGGTGTATGCTAAAAAGGTTAATAAACCACTGTTGCTTGATTTTACCGGTAAGGGATGTACTAACTGCCGTAAGATGGAGGATAAGGTGTGGTCTAATGAAACCGTAAAAGGTATGCTGGCAAATGATTATGTTCTTGTTTCCCTTTATGTGGATTTAAGAACTAAGTTGCCTGAGGAGGAAATGTTTATTTCTCCTAAAACAGGGAAGAAAATCAGAACTATTGGTAATAAGTGGGCTGATTTTCAGTTAACGCGGTTTAATCAGCAAGGTCAGCCATATTATGTATTGATCGACACTGAAGAAAATAAGTTGAATCAGCCTAAAGCCTACGATCCTGATGTTGATGGATATATTGATTGGTTGAATGATGGAATTGAAAAATTTAAAAATAAATAATAAAGGGTTATAAACGTGTTAGTCCCTTTTTATTGGTGCCCAAAAAGCTGCCTCATTTATGTGGCAGCTTTTTTATTAGCTGAAGTTTGGGATTTGTGGAAGGAAATTCATGGTTGGTAAAAATGTCAGGTAAGGTATTTCTTTTAATGATTCAAAAAAATTAGATTTAGTTGTATGAATTATTAAAATCTTACCTATGAATAAGTTATTGCCGTGGGTTTTTTGTGTATGGGCTATCGTTGCAAGTGTACCTGCCGTGGCACAAATTGATTTTGGAAGTTTGAAAGAGGAACAAATATACCAGAGGGACAATAAGTATAATACGTGGGCAGTTTCATTGGGATATGGGCCGGTAATTTATTACGTTGACATTATTGATTATACGGTTTTTCCTACCGGTAATTGGAAATTTGGGACAACAGCTTTGGTGAGCAAGCAGTTTAATCGGATTTGGGGGCTTGATGGGCAATTTCTTATGGCTGATATGTATGGCCAGAAAAACAATCGATATTTTAAAGGTAATTTACTCGATTATTCTGTAAACCTTACTTTTAATATTAATCAATTGGCCATTTTTGGACCGATTAATGATAAATGGAATATATATGGTAAAGTTGGCATTGGACTGGTTTACTTTAGAAGCAGGCAACAGAGTTTAAATGAACAAAATATAGAGGGTGAATTAGTAGCTAAAGATCAATATTTGCAAGTTAAGCATGTGTATCCTTTTATTTCCGGGTATCCCAATCCATATGGCTGGGAGGCTGATGATTATTTAGCATTGGGTTATAATCGCAGAGGCGGATTACCAGTGAATACACAAAGAAGGCAGAGCGAAATTGTAATCCCATTGGGGTTGGGTGTTAAATACAGAATTAGTAAGCATTTTGATGTTGGTATAGAGATGCTGCTCAGAGGTATGACCAGTGATAACCTGGATGTTAATTATTCAGGTGCCGACAATGACTCCTATTTATATACCTCATTTAATTTGTCTTATAAATTGGGTAAGAAGAATAAACGACATGCCGCATGGACGTATAAAGATTTCAATATAGCGTATAGGCAGACGCGTGAATTGGATCCTTTAGCGCAAAAAGTTGATTCTTTGAAGCAGGAGTTAAAATACCTGGCAGGAAAAGATTCTGTTGTTTCTGATACCTCTTTTATTTTCACCCAAGAAGTAGTTTACGCCGAAGGAATTTCAGCCTCGGTTTTTTTTGATTTCGACAAGTCCGATATTACTTCTAATGCACACAGAGAAGTGGCTAAAGTAGCTCGTGCAATGAAGAAAAATATGGAGTTGCGCATTAGGATTGTTGGACACTGTGATGCCAGAGGACTTGATGATTATAATCTGAAGCTAAGTCAAAGGAGGTGTCAGGCAGTGTTTGATGTGTTAGTACAAGATTATGGAATAAGGGCATCAAGATTGCAAATAGATGCTAAAGGGGAAAGTACATTGTTATCTAATACCAGGTTATTAAAGCCTCGGGGAGTACATATGGTTAATCGTAGAGTTGATCTTCTAATGATAATTGAATGATAATTTCGATGATAAAGTATATGAAGCAATTGCTTATTATTTATCTTTTTAGCTTGTTGTCATTCGTTGTCAGTGGGCAAAGAATAAATGATAGCCGGACTATTGAAGAGCATATGCGCTATTCCAAAGAGAAGAAATTTAATACATGGGCTTTTTCAGCAGGGTATGGTTCTTTAATAATGTATACTGATATAACTAGTTATACTATTTTTCCTGATGAAAAATGGGCGTTTGGTCCTTCTTTTAGTTTGTCCAAACAGCTCAATCCTGTTTGGGCATTTGATGTTCAGTATTTGGGTGGCGATATGTATGGAAAAAAAGGCGGTTATTATTTTGATGGAGATTTATTTGATATTACTGTTAATAGTGTTACGTATTTAAATCAGTTGTTTGCCTTGTCGGGGCCGGTTAACGATCGTTGGGATTTCTATTTAAAGCTGGGATTTGGCTTTACTGGATTTAGGAGTAGGTTATATCACGTGAGTAATGATGAAATTGTGATGGTTAAGGATTTTTCCGGGGAAGAGGGAGATAAGCGCTATGTGGTACAAGGTTATGATCTTTATGATCCATATAAAAAAGTGAACCGGGTTAAAGAACTGGTATTCCCAATTGGAATAGGATCTTTATATCGGATAAATAGAAGTTTCGATATTGGATTAGAGACCTGTTTGCGTTTTAGTTTGGAGGATAATCTGGATAACGTGTTAATAGGAGCAACGAATGATAAGTATTGGTATACGGGTATAAATGTTTCCTATAAGATTGGTAAAAAAAACAAACGGCATTCCAGATGGACTTATAGGGGGTATGGATTTAATGTTTTTGGGAAGAAAAAGCCTGATGGATTAGAGAAAGAAGTAGAGACATTAGAAGAACAAATTAGCCAATATGCCGCTAGTCGGCCGGTGAAGAAGGATCTGGTAATAATTGAGCATACATTGAAAAAATATTACGGATCAACAAATGTTTATTCTGTCTTTTTTTCTAGTGGGGGCGATAAACTTGATCGTTTTGAAGAATATGAGTTGGCTAAACTTGCATTGGAACTTGCTAGAAATGCTAAATGGAAAGTTGAAATTAATGGCCATGCAGATGAAAAAGGAGGTCCGGAAGAAAATATGGAGCTGAGTAAAAAAAGGAGTAGATGTGTTTATGATTCTCTGGTAGCTGATTTTGGAATATCATCTGAACGCATAATTGTAAAGGCCTTAGGTGAAGAAGAAAGGCTTTTGCTTACATCGAAACTTTCGCCATGCGGATTACACAGAGCAAATCGTAGAGTTGATTTAGTAATTGTAAAATAAGGTTACTTGTGAACTAATTCAATTGGCTAGCTGTTTCCAGTTTGTAATGGAGTATTTATTGAGATGGACGTTAGAAGAAAATCTGTGGTTTTGTATGATGGTCATTGTGTTTTATGTAACCGTATAATACGATGGTTGTTGCAGCAGGATTTGGATTACGCGTTTATATTTCTTCCTATTCAGTCAGAGAAAGGGCAATTGATTATCGAGAAAAATACGAAGAACAAAAATAGCGTTAGTCCTCAGGAACTCATTTTACTCTATGAAAATAAGTTTCTGTTTGGGGGAGAGGCCGTTGTACGGATAATGACATTAATGCATGGATCGTTTCGTTTTATGGGGCGTGTTTTACACTGTTTGCCATCGAGTTGGATCAATTGCTTGTATAGGGTTATAGCAAAAAATCGTTATTGGATTTTAGGAAAGCAGAATAGTTGCTTCAATCCATCAGCAATGGATTATTAATCCAAGTCCAATTCGCCTTCTTGATCTTTTTTATATTTTACAGCTAATAAAGCAAGGAATTTACTAAAACCTTTCACCGCCTGTGTGGTTTCATTTGAAATTTCTTTTCCTTGAAGTTTAAGCAGGAAGGTGCTATATATAGCCGTTAAGCAAATTTCTATGTCATTACCAAGTGTTTGGTTGGTTTTATCATTAAAAGTTTTGATATCTGCTAATACAGAGTTGTATAAATGCCTATATGATATTTCGTTTGGAGCATTCATGAGTTTTAGGTGAAGCTGATGTACGTCGTTTAGAGTATTAATATTCACCTGTAGATGACCTGATTTTTCTTTCTTTTCATTTATCAACATGGCGATTAAATTATCCCACCAATCGCGTATCTTGAGTAATGTTTCTTCGGGTTGTTTGTATTGGGGGAGTACATGTTTTTCAATTTCGGACATATCAAGATGATGTGCTCGTGCTAAATCTTCAACTTGCCACATGTACAATATGTATTCAATAATGTTCTCCTGTTTCTTTTGATGTGCTATAATCATTGCTGTGTTTTTAAATGTAAGTTTCCTATATCTCATCTGACAGTTTGTCCAGATCACGACGGTCTTTTTTTGTTGGACGTCCTAGTCCTCTTCTGCGTCCCATGGAATTTGCCAGGCGTGTCATTTCGAGCAATTCGATCTGGTCATCAGGTGTAATTTCTTCAATGAAATCAGGGGTGAGTTTGGCTCCCATCCGTTTTTCAGATAAATTTAAAACATGGAATTTTCGGGTTATGGGTGGTATTCTAACATCTATTATATCACCGATTTTAACCGTTCTGGAAGATTTTGCCGGTTGTCCTTTTATCGCTACCCGGCCTTTCTTACAGGCTTCTGCTGCCAATGACCGTGTTTTAAACAAGCGGATGGCCCATAAATATTTATCAATTCTTACGCTCTCAGGTGATGACATTTATTTATTATTGAATTGGTTCATTGTTTGTGTAACGCCAATAGTGCCATAACTCTTAATGATATCTATGGCAACCGCTATCCGTTCATCAAGTATTAGTTGTTCATCCCGGTTCCAGGTGCCTAATACATAGTCTACCTGGCGGCCTTTAGAAAAATTGTCACCAATTCCGAATCGTAATCGGGCATAATTATTGTGACCTAATGTACTTTGTATGTTTTTTAAGCCATTGTGACCCGCGTCACTTCCTTTGGGTTTGAGTCTTAAAGTGCCAAATTGGAGGGCGAGATCGTCGACTATTACTAATAATTTGTCTGCTGTAATTTTTTCTTTTTGCATCCAATAATTTACAGCTTTTCCACTTAAGTTTACGTAGGTGCTTGGCTTTAATAAGATGAATGTTCTTCCTTTGAATTTGTAGGTGGCGATTGAACCATATCTATCTGCCTGAAATTCAATTTTTGCCTGTTGGGCTAATTCGTCAAGAATATCAAATCCGATATTATGGCGTGTATGCGCATATTCGCTTCCAATATTGCCTAAGCCAACGATTAAGTATTTCATAGTTTCTTCTGGTGAAGTGATTCTCTTTTTGTTAAAACGAAATGATAATATCTTTTTGAAGAAAACCTTCATATATCTTTTTTTAAGGCAAAGGAGAATCGTTTTTCAATAAATTGTGTGAAACAGGAGCTGTATAATGTAAAAAACCTCCATACGAAACATATGGAGGTTTTTAAAAATGTGAAATGTTTTATGCTTTTTGCTGTGCAGCACGAGCAGCTCTTGTCAACCTCACAGCCACAACAACAGCGTTCTTTGCATTAAGGAGTTCAAGGTTTTCGAAGTTTAACTCGCCAACCTGAGTTGCTTTTCCAAGACCTAAATGATCGATGTTGATATTAAGTGTGTCTGGAAGATCTTTTGCCAATGCTTTCACTTTCAGCTTTCTCATTTCGAGCTGAAGTTTACCACCCGCTTTTACACCTTCTGCAAATCCTTCAAGTTTTACCGGGATTTCAATTACAACTGGTTTGTCATCTTTAATTTGAAGGAAGTCAATATGAATCACTTCGTCAGTTACCGGATGAAATTGAACATCTTGTAAGATAGCATTCACTTCTTTTCCATCAATGTTTAATTTTACAATGTAAACATTGGGAGTGTAGAATAGGTTACGCATATCTTTTTGAGGAGTAGAAAAGTGTGCTACTTCTTCACCTCCATAAAGAACACATGGAACGCTACCAGCTTGTCTTAATTGTTTAGTGGCTGATTTGCCAGTTTCCTCGCGTTTGAAACCTTTAATGTCAATGGTTTTCATTTGTCTAAATTTAAAATGTGCTACTCAAAATTAAGTCCGCTTTGTGCGTGGAAGCCTAATTTCCCATCACACGGCTGCCTAAATTGCGGCTGCAAAGATACAATTTTATAGAATAAATTGTGTGCTGATTGATTGATAATTATAAACTTTTTCAATTGTGTCAGCGAAGAGTTGAGCAACCGATAGAACCTTTATTTTTGGCGATTGTTGACGTAATGGAATTGAATCCGTTACAAACAATTCGGTTAATCCTGATTTCTCGATACGCTCATAGGCCGGTCCTGATAATACAGGATGTGTGGTGAATGCTCTAACACTTTTTGCTCCTTGATCCAGCATCATATCTGCAGCTTTGGTTAAAGTCCCTGCAGTGTCAACCATGTCATCAAGAATAATTACATTTTTATCCTTCACATCTCCAATAATGCGCATTTCTTCAATTACATTGGCTTTTGCTCTGTGTTTGTGACAAATAACCATTGGTGTTTTAAGGAATTTCGCATAAGTATTGGCTCTTTTAGTTCCACCCACATCCGGTGACGCGATAACCAGGTTATCAAGATTCAATTGTTGAATGTGAGGAATAAAGATAGAAGAGGCATAAAGATGATCAACAGGAATATTAAAAAATCCCTGGATCTGATCTGCGTGCAGGTCCATTGTAATAATTCTATCGACTCCGGCAGTTGATAGCATATCTGCCACTAACTTGGCTCCGATCGATACACGGGGTTGGTCTTTTCTGTCTTGACGGGCATAACCAAAATATGGCATAACGGCAACGATTTTGTAGGCCGACGCTCTTTTGGCTGCATCAATCATCATCAACAGCTCTAGTAAATTGTCTGCAGGAGGAAAGGTTGATTGAACCAAAAATACATGTGAGCCACGTACTGTTTCTTCAAAAGCCGTAGCGAACTCTCCATCGCTAAATCGCAAACAATTATTTTTCCCCAGGTCTCTGCCTGAGCATAAGCTAATTTTATCAGCCAGATATCTGGTTTCTGTTCCCGAAAAAATTTTGATAGGTGCTTTGGGTGGCATTTAATGTATTGTTTTTCAGATTTTTATTGAAAATTATTTCGATGCAAAGTTAAGAAAATTCATAATTCCTTAACATGAGATTGTTTTAAAATTTGTTGAAAAAATAAAAAACTCAAGGAATTGGGGCATAAGCTTACCATTTTTCATTAATGTCATCAATGTAATTTAATATCTCATCACGTCCTGATTGTTTTGTTGCTGAGGAATAAAATCTGGGGGGGAGTTCTTCCCATGATTCTAAAAGGGTTTGGTCATAGTTTGTTATGTTTTTTTCTAAGGCTGATTTGGAGAGTTTATCTATCTTGGTAAAGATGATACTAAACGGGATACCTTTTTCGCCCAGCATTTGCATGAACTCAATATCCTTTTTTTGTGCCGGATGACGCGAATCAACCAAAACAAATAGGCACATTAGATTTGATCGATTTGTCACATAATCTGTAATTATTTTGCTAAAACCAGCTCGCAATCCTTTTGATACTTTGGCATATCCATATCCAGGTAAATCAACCAGGTACCATGTGTCGTTAATGAGGAAATGATTTATCAGCTGTGTTTTTCCAGGAGTTGATGATGTTTTGGCGAGGCTTTTACGTTGACAAAGCATGTTTATTAATGAGGATTTACCAACATTCGATCGCCCTATAAAAGCGTATTCCGGATAATCTGGTTTGGGACATCCTTTGGCGTTTGGGCTGCTGATAACAAAATTTGCTTGCTTGATTTGCATGAGTTTAAATTTTTGGCAAAGGTAAGTTCCTCGGCGTTAATTTGAAAATTGCAGAAAATGGGAAAAGTTATTGTGTACATGAGTCTCCCTGATTTGAATATATGGAATCGTCCATTGATTCTATTGTCAGTATATTTGTGAAAAAATAATTCTATGAGTACACTATATCCCTTAAAATTTACGCCGATCTTAAAAGATAAAATTTGGGGCGGTGAAAAGTTAAAGTCACATCTGTGCAAAGAATTTGCTCCTCTTCCTAATGCTGGAGAATCATGGGAACTTTCGGGTGTTCCGGGAGATGTGTCAGTTGTTGCCAATGGATTTTTAAAAGGTAATAGTCTGAATGAAGTTTTGGAAATCTACATGAGCGATTTGGTTGGAGAAAAAGTATTTCAAAAGTTCGGAGAGGAATTTCCGTTATTAATTAAGTTCATTGATGCTAACGATGTACTTTCCATTCAGGTTCATCCGGACGATAAATTGGCACGTGAGCGTCATGATTCAGCAGGCAAAACTGAAATGTGGTATGTGATGCAGGCTGATGATGGGGCATCGTTGATTTCAGGATTTAATAAAGATGTAACCAAAGAGGAGTATTTAAAACATTTGAAAGATAATACCCTTTCAGAAATTTTGAGTGACCATGAGGTAAAGCCAGGTGATGTGTTTTTCATTCCGGCAGGTCGTGTGCATGCCATTGGTAAGGGAATATTATTAGCGGAGATACAACAGACCTCTGATGTTACTTACCGGATATATGATTTTGACCGTAAGGATGATAAGGGAAATACCCGGGAATTACATACCGATTTGGCTCTGGATGCGATCGATTATAAGTGTTATGAAGGGTATAAGACAGATTATAAAAATGAACAAAACAAGTCAGAAGAAATAGTTAAATGTGATTATTTTAACACATCTGTTTTAGCGTTTGATCAACCGATTGAAAAAGATTATTATCAACTTGATTCCTTTATTATATATATGTGTATGGAAGGCGAGTTTGAGATCTTATACGATGACAACAAGAAAGAAAAAGTTGGCAAAGGCGAAACAATTTTAATTCCTGCAGAAATTCAGTCTGTTAAATTAAATCCTCTTCAGACCGCAAAAATATTAGAAGTTCATCTATAGGTAATTTTCTAAAACGGGCAAAAAGGCATCCTGGTTGGGATGCCTTTTTGTTTTGTCAGCTGTTGCCCATTGTATGATTGTAACACCAGAATTGTTAAATTTTTAAGTAGTCAAATGATGATCTGTTAAAAAAATATAGAGTTTTTCTTTGAATTGAAATTTATTTGATCTTTGGTGTGAGTAATTTGATTTAATTGGAGTTAAAAGTTTTAAATTTGCAAATCGAATCGAATGACATTTTAAAAAGAACTCATTATTGATCGCCTGAAATTATGAATTAGTCTAATTTAATTCTTCATTGATCAATGAGGATTTAATCGGAGAGAAGGAATTCCTTTTGTTCAAGTGGTAATTTAAAAACAGAACACATGAAAGTACTGAAGTTTGGAGGAACATCAGTGGGGTCGGCTCAACGCATTAAGGAGGTGGCCGAGCTTGTTATTAATGGCCAAAAGAAAATTGTTGTATTGTCGGCGATGTCTGGCACAACCAATAGTTTAGTTGAAATAGCAAACTATCTCTACAAAAAGAACCATGAAGGGGCTAAGGAGGTTATTAATAAACTTGAGCATAAATATTATCAGGAAGTAGAAGCTCTATACTCAGAGGAGACGTATAAGAAGAAAGGTCATGCGTTGATAAAGACGCATTTTGAATATCTTAAATCTTTTACAAAAGATCTGTTTACTGTTTTTGAGGAGAAGACCATTCTTGCTCAAGGCGAGTTGATTTCAACCGCTATGTTTCATTACTATCTTCAGGAAAGAAAGCAGAAATCTGATATTTTGCCGGCACTTGATTATATGCGTATTGATAAAAATAATGAGCCGGATGCCGAATATATCAAATTGAATATTAAAAAAGTATTAGCCGCCAAGCCCGATGTGGACATATACATTACTCAAGGATTTATTTGTAGAAATGCATTTGGTGAAGTTGATAACTTGCAGCGGGGTGGAAGTGATTATTCAGCCTCGTTAATTGGAGCAGCAATAAAAGCCGAAGAGATTCAGATCTGGACCGATATTGACGGGATGCACAATAATGATCCGAGATATGTGGAAAAAACGCAGAGTATTTCCGACTTATCTTTTGATGAGGCGGCAGAGTTAGCATATTTTGGTGCTAAAATATTGCATCCTACCAGTGTGCTTCCTGCAAAGCTAGGAAATATTCCGGTTCGGTTGTTAAATACATTGGAGCCGCATGCTCACGGTACGCTAATATCTTCCCAGCAACAAAAAAAGCGCATTACTGCTGTGGCTGCCAAAGATGATATTACAGCAATAAAAATTAAGTCTGGACGTATGTTGTTAGCTTATGGATTTTTGCGCAAAGTATTTGAAATCTTTGAGAGTTATAAAACACCTATTGATATGATCACAACTTCGGAAGTTGGTGTTTCTGTAACCATTGATAATAATAGACACCTGGATGAAATTGTTGATGATTTGAAGAAATATGGTACGGTAGAGGTTGACAGGGATCAGATTATTATTTGTGTTGTTGGTGATTTAATAGCAGAAAATAATGGCTATGCCAATAAGATATTTGATGCCATGCAAGATATTCCAATTCGGATGATCTCATATGGAGGGAGCAATTATAATGTGTCAATACTGATTAATGCTGCTGACAAAAAAGCTGCGTTGAATGCATTAAGTGAGAAGTTGTTTTAATAGTTTGATTAAAGAGATAAGGAAGATGTTATCAAAAACAAAAATAGCTGAACTGAGTAATGTTCAGACCCCTTTTTATTATTATGACATGGACTTGCTGGATCAGACATTGAATTCGGTCAAAAAGGAGTCGGATGCATACGGGTATAAAGTGCATTATGCCGTTAAAGCTAATGCCAATGATCGGATCCTCAAGACTATTAAAGAGAAAGGATTGGGTGCTGATTGTGTGAGTGGTTATGAGGTTAAAAAGGCACTGGAGATAGGATTTGATCCGCGTGGCGTTGTATTTGCCGGAGTTGGTAAGGCTGATTGGGAAATAAATCTGGGATTGGATAATGAGATTGCTTGTTTCAATGTGGAATCGATTCCGGAATTGGAGATAATAGATGAATTGGCACGGAAAAAGGGAACTGTTGCAAATGTTGCCTTGCGTATTAATCCCAATGTGAATGCCAATACCCACCATTATATTACAACCGGACTTGAGGAGAATAAGTTTGGGATTAATCAATGGGACCTGGAAAAGGTAATCGATCGCTTATCGGAATTAACCTCGGTTAGACTGCAAGGCCTTCATTTTCATATTGGTTCCCAAATTACCGATTTGACTTCGTATAAAGAGCTATGCTTGAGGGTGAATGAAATTCAAAAATGGTTATTAGGACGGCGTATTTTTCCTGAAGTAATAAATGTGGGAGGTGGTTTAGGTATTGATTACCAGAATCCGGATGGAAATCCGATGCCCGACTTTCAGGCGTTCTTTAAGCTCTTCAATGATATTCTTGAACTTAAGCCTGGACAGGAATTACATTTCGAATTGGGACGTTCTTTAGTGGCGCAATGCGGGACTCTTTTAACGAAAATATTGTATGTAAAAGATGGTGTTCAAACCAAGTTTGCAATTGTTGATGCTGGTATGAATGATCTTATTCGTCCTGCCTTATATCAGGCTTTTCATAAAGTGGAAAATTTAACTTCTGATGGCGCATTCTCTAAGTATGATGTTGTTGGACCGATTTGTGAATCATCCGATTGTTTTGGGAAAGCCGTTCTGTTACCCGAAACAAAACGCGGGGATTTGTTTGCTATCAGATCAACAGGCGCTTATGGAGAGGTAATGGCCTCTCAATATAATTTGCGACAAATACCCCAAGCTTATTATTCCGATGAATTTTAATTAAGTAGAAACGCGAATTCTTATAGAATAAAGGCATCATGAATTATTGTGGTGTCTTTTTTTGTGTGAATTGCTGAGATTATTTAATCGCTTAATTAGAAAGTTTTTGATTTTGTCATTTAGGCGCTCACTATACCAAATAAAATTCAAAATGACTCGGTATTACCATGCCATTTGAAAATTATATTCCCATTGTCAATTGAGTAGATCTGTAGATATTTGAAAAAAATAGTGGCAGCGTGTTTTAAAATACTCCCAGGGACTGTCAAGTGTCCCCGGGAGAATTGAATTTTGACTTTAAGGTTGTTTTGTATTCTTATGCAAGTCGTGGTGATTTTATCTGCATTGAGAACTGATGGATTGCATAGAAATAGACAACAATTTTACGAATACTTATTATAGTTTAATTAAATAGTGTAATCAACACACGAGCGTTCCTCCAATATTTCACGGATAATGGCACCAACTTTTAGGTGATCCGGATGAACAGCATAGGTGTGTAATGCTTCCATTGAATTAAAAGTGGTTATTAATGATAAATCGAAGGATTCATTGGGATTAGAGTTAATTCCTACTTCAATCGACAGAAGTTCTTCAATTTTGTTATCGAGAGCGAGAAGTGCATTTTTTATCTCTTCGCATTTGGTGTTTTTTTCTTCGTCATTACTGAATGACTTAAACTTAAATAATACAACGTGTTTAATCATTATTCAATATTTTAGTTAATTTGCTAAATGTTTGCTCTACAAAAATAACTTAAAACGCTAAAAGAAATGCTTGTTATTGGAATTGCTGGAGGAACCGGATCCGGTAAAACAACAGTTGTACGGAAGATAATTGAGCGATTGCCGAAAAATGAAGTTGCAGTGTTGCCTCAGGATGCCTATTATAAAGATAATAGGCACGTGTCTTTGGAAGTGCGTCAGAAAATGAATTTTGACCATCCGGATTCTATTGAGTTTGACCTACTCATCAAACATTTGAAAGAATTGAAGAAAAATAAGGTGGTTGAACAACCTATTTATTCTTACCTGACTTGTTTGCGTTCCAAAGAAACTATACAAGTAGTGCCACGTGATGTGGTAATAGTGGAAGGGATATTAATATTAGGTAATGAACAACTGCGAAATTTGATGGATTTGAAAGTATTTGTGGATGCAGAACCGGATGATCGTTTGATGCGAGTAATTCAGAGAGATATGGGTGAACGAGGACGCACTGTAGACAAGGTCCTTAAACGTTACGAGGAAACTGTTAAGCCCATGCATTTGCAGTTTATTGAACCCACTAAGCGATATGCTGATTTGATCGTACCTCAAGGAGGAAATAATCATGCTGCTATTAGTATTTTAACGCATTATATTGAGCGTAATTTGTCGTGTTTTAATTAAGTAGAAGCCAATGTTGAAACAGTATCCCATTGAAAATATCCTTTTTATAGATATAGAAACGGTTCCTCAGTATTCTTCGTTTGATGACGTTTCAGTCGTCATGCAAGAATTGTGGGATAAGAAATCAAAATATTTCAGGAATGAGGATCAATCTCCTGCAGATGTTTATCAGCGAGCTGGTATTTATGCCGAGTTTGGAAAGATTATTTGTATCTCAGCCGGCATTGTAAAAGCAAAAAATGGCACGCGTTTTTTTAGGGTGAAGTCTTTTGCTGGCGAAGATGAAAAACAATTATTACTTGATTTTTCTGAAATGTTAAATGCTTTTAGTCATGGTAAGGAAAGGTATATGTGCGGGCATAATTCCAAGGAATTTGATTTTCCGTATATTGCTCGTCGCATGCTAATTAATGGCGTAGAGCTACCCGCAATGCTGGATGTCGCAGGGAAGAAGCCGTGGGAGGTAAAGTTTTTGGATACTCTTGACTTATGGAAATTTGGCGACTATAAGCACTATACCTCATTAAATCTGTTAACAGCGATTTTTAATATTCCCAGCCCTAAAGATGATATTGATGGAAGCCAGGTGGCTGATGTTTTTTACTTAGAAAAAGATATTCAGAGAATCGCTGTTTACTGTGAAAAGGATGTGTTGGCAACAGCTCAGTTGTTTTTAAGATTTAAAGGTGAATCTCTGTTAGACCCTCAGTTTGTTGAGCGTGTGTTTTAATATCCTTATTCTGAAAGGAAGTAGTTTACTGTTTTAATAAATAGGTCGGGTTGTTCGGCATGTAGCCAATGGCCGGCATAGGGAATGGTTATTAATTGAGAATCAGGAAAAAGTTTTCTGGCAAATAACATATCATCATCTAATATATACCCAGATAGTTTTCCTTTTAGAAAGATGGTTGAGATATCTGTTTGGGGTGGGGTGTTAATGTATTGAGAAAAGCCATCCATGATTTCTTCAAGGTTGTTTTTGATGGCGTCTAGATTTAGTCGCCAGGTATAATTACCATCCTTTTTTCGTTGGATGTTTTTTAGTAGGAATTGCCTCAATTTTAAATCCGCAAGATGTTTTTTTAACTGGTCATCAATTTCCTTCCTGTTTTTTACGCCGGGTAGATCAAGTTGCATCATGGCCTCAATAATTTTGAAATGATTATTTGTGGTAAAGGCGTGATGGCTGACTGATGTATATGGTTTTGGCGCGATGTCGGCAATGATTATTTTTTTTACGTACTCGGGATGATTGATAGCAAAGGTCATTACCGTTTTTCCTCCCATGGAGTGTCCGAGTAGATGCGCTTTATTTATTTTGTGTTCTTGGAAAAACTCAAGCAGATCAGCGGTTAAGTCTTGGTATGAATGAGAAGGGCTATGTGGTGATTGGCCGTGATTACGTAGATCTACCACATATACCCTGAATGTATTTTGAAGTTGGCGGGCAATGGATACCCAATTGTCGCTGGCTCCGTAAAGACCATGAACGATAATCAGGTTATCCCCGCTTTCACCAAATTGTCGGTAGAAAAGTTTCAACGTTACTTTGTGTTTGCCAATTGTTCCTTATAAAGAGCAATCGTCTTTTCTAATCCCAGGTAGAGGGCATCACTTATTAGTGCGTGGCCAATTGAGACTTCCTTTAAAAAAGGAATGTTTTCACTGAAGAAACGAAGGTTTTCCAGATTGAGATCGTGGCCTGCGTTAATTTTTAATCCTATTTTGTTAGCTAAGTTAGCCGCCTCAATAAACGGAGCAATCGCTTTTTCTCTGTTTATGCTGTATTCATCGGCATAAGGCTCTGTGTATAATTCAATACGGTCAGTATTGGTTTGAGAGGCGTTATCGATGTTCTTCAGGTCAGTATCGATGAAAATCGAAGTTCGGATACCAAGTTCTTTGAATTCCCCAATGACATCTTGTAAAAATAAAAGGTGCGTAAAAGTGTCCCATCCGGCATTTGATGTTAGTGCTTCAGGTGGATCGGGAACTAATGTTACCTGTTGGGGTTTTACTTGTTTAACCAATTTTATAAATTCTTTTGACGGATAGCCCTCTATGTTAAATTCGGTTTTAATTAGTGGTTTTAAGTCAAAAACATCTTTATAGCGAATATGTCGCTCATCGGGTCTGGGGTGTACAGTGATTCCTTCTCCTCCGAAATTTTGAACATCAACAGCTACTTTCAACAAATCTGGAACATTTCCTCCTCGTGAATTTCTTAACGTAGCAATTTTGTTTATGTTAACGCTTAATTTTGTCATTCTTTAAATTGAAATTTAATAAATCCCTTTTTAGTTAAAAATGATTAATAAACCTCTCCTTTGGTTGATTGTTTTAAGGATACGGGGTAAATTTAAAAAGTAATCAACCTGTGAAAAACGAGATAAATCACCTGGGCAAAATTATAAAGTATTTCCTGAAACTGTTCTATGTTAGCGAAAGATTTGATATCAGAAGTGGTGCCAACGTTAAAAACCTCAGATACAGGCCTCGATGCGCTTAATTGGATGGAGGTTTTTAGGGTTTCACATCTGCCTATTGTAAATAATAAGATCTTTTTGGGGCTTATCTCCGATCTGGATATTTATGACCTTAACCGTGCTTATGAGCCACTGGGTAATCATTCATTATCCTTAATAATGCCGTATGTGTATTATTATCAGCATATATATGATGTAATTGAATTAACATCCCGGTTGAAACTTACGGTGATACCAGTTCTTGATGAGAAGAAGGAGTATATGGGGTTAATAACTCAGAGCGATTTGTTGCTCAAGTTTGCTGATTTGATAGCAGCTCATACTCCTGGTGGTATCATTGAATTGGATTTACCATCCAGAGATTATTCATTATCAGTTATTTCTCGTATTGTTGAAGATACGGAAACCAAAATACTTAGTCTGTATGTATCCCCATATGTACGTGATGATCGGATTCATTTGGCAATTAAATTGAATAGAATTGATCTTCGGCCTGTTTTAAATGCTTTTGAAAGGTATGGATATTCAGTAAAAGCTAGTTATGTGGGGGAAGATGTTGTGGATGATAGTGTTAAGAAGAATTATGATGCATTGATGAGGTATTTGAGTATTTAAACCTTAATGGGCATGCTAAAGCCCTTTTGTCACATATTCGTTGTTTTTATAGTACTTGGCGTAGCTGATTATTCCTATGCCAGAATGATTTTTGATGCCCCGCCTGAAGAAGAGAAAGCCTCGCAGTATCATCAGTTTGTAAAAGTTAAAAGTATCCTCATTAGTGGGAATAAGATTACTAAACCAAGAGTGATCCTAAATGAGCTTTCTTTTAAAAAAGATCAAAATGTATTGGTGAATCGTCTTGAAGAAACCATGGCGAGAAGTAGGCAAAATCTATTAAATACCTCCCTGTTTAATTTTGTTTCCATCACCTGTAACCTGTTACCCGATAATGAAATTATTTTTCATGTACGGGTTGAGGAAAGGTGGTATTGGTGGGCGTTTCCAATTGTTGAACATGCTGATCGCAATTTTAGTTCTTTTCTTAATAACGGGGATTGGTCAAAAGTCAATTACGGTATTTATATGAAAATGGATAACTTCAGGGGGCGGCGGGAAGTGCTAAAATTTCAGTTGCGTGTTGGTTATCTAACTCAGTTGAAATTGTATTATAATTCCCCTGAATATAAAAAGAAGACAGGATGGGGAGGTGGAATTGATTTTATTGCTTTTGATCAGGTTCCTTATGTCACATTGGATAATCAGCCTGTATATCTAAGATTTTCGGATGGAATGGCACAGTATGTCTTTAATGCTGTTTTGTTTGGGCATTATCGACCGGAATTATACAAGAGACATCATGTAACTTTTAGTTATAACCAATATCAGGTAAACGATTCGGTAATAGCTATGAATCCGGATTATCTTTTAAAAGGGGAAACTGCTTTGAAATATTTTGAGATAAAGTATATGTTTTCCCATGATACCAGAGATTCGAAGGTCTATCCGCTTAATGGATTTTATGGGGCGTTGACTTTAACAAAAACCGGATTTGGTATTCTAAATGATGACTTAGATGGTTATGCGGCCGAAGCCCAATTTTTAAAATATGTTCCTGTGGGGGAACGATGGCATTTTGGAAGCGATAATCGAGGAAAAGTATCCAATAGATCCTATTCGCCATATGTCGTAAAATCCGGGATTGGGTATGGATCGTTTTTAAATGCTTATGAGTATTATGTGATAGATGGTCCCATGTATGCTTTTTCTCAAAATAAGATACTTTTCACATTAATGGAACCCAGAGTTAAGAAATTAAATTTTATACCCCTTAGTCAATTTTCAAAAATTCATTATGCTTTTTATTTATCTGGTTTTTTTGATTTGGGTTATGTGTGGAATGAGAAGCATCATCCTTCCAATTTTATGGTGAATGATCTGTTGTATGGTTTTGGTTTAGGACTCGATTTTGTCACGTTTTATGATAAAGTTGTGAGTTTCAACTATTCAATGAATAAATTTGGAGAGCATGGTTTTTTTGCACATATTAACCTCACTTTTTAAGTTAACTTGAGGAATAATGAAAGTTGCCATTTTTGGGAAACGGTTCGGCGATGTATTTTTTGATTCTTGTGTAAAGCTGTTCCGATGTTTGGAGGAGAATAAGGTAGAGATTATTATTTATCGTCCATTTTATGATTTTCTGTTGCAAACGGTCAAAATAAAGCCAAAGATTGGTGGTTTTTTTGAACGACCTGGAGAAATTAACGGCGTGGATCTTGTTTTTAGTATTGGAGGGGATGGTACTTTTCTTGAAACGGTGACTTTTGTACAGGATACAGGTATTCCCATTGTTGGGATAAATAGCGGGAGGTTAGGTTTTTTAGCAGATATCTCCAAAGAGGAGATTGAGGGTGCTTTAATGGATATACTTAATAAGCGTTTTTCTATTCGGGAGTTAGATTTGTTATCTCTGCATGCAAGCGATCATCTGTTTGGGGATTTGAATTTTGCTTTGAATGAGCTTGCAATAACAAAACGAGATAGTTCCTCGATGATTACTATTCATACCTATTTAAACGATGAATTTTTAAATTCCTATTGGGCTGATGGACTCATTATCGCCACGCCTACAGGAAGTACTGCGTATTCACTTAGCGTGGGCGGACCAATCATGCATCCGGATTCGCATAGTTTTATCATTACTCCGATTGCGCCGCATAATTTAACCGTGCGCCCTATGGTTGTCCCTAATGATGTTGAGATTACATTAAAAGTTGAAGGGCGCGGGGGTAATTTTTTGGCCGCACTGGATTCTCGAAGCGAGTTTTTTGAGGAAGACCTGGAGATTAAAGTGAAGCGTGCCAATTTTAAGATCAACGTAATTGTGCGGCAGCATTACTCTTTTTATAAAACCCTTCGCAATAAATTAATGTGGGGTATGGATAAACGGAATTATTAAAGTGCTATTCCTGATTTCTTAAAACAATATTTTTTCTGCAATAGTGTTATAAATAAAATTGGCGATGGAACTAATCGTTGATTCATAAGAAATCACGTATTTGAAATTAAATATTACATTTGTGGCTATTGCGAAAAAAGAAAATGTGCTGACAAAAACATTCCCTTCTTTATATAGTATGACAGATACAATCTGCAAACCTTTTTATCTGTTGGGGTATGTGTTTTTTTTCATGTTTATTTTACCCCAGTTTAGTTTGGCTCAGGATCGGTTAGAAGTAGGTCCGTTTGTAGGGGTTTCTTATTATTTTGGTGATTTGAATCCGGATAAGCAGTTTGCTAATTCTCATTTAGCAATCGGCGGCATTGGGCGTTATGTGGTTAATGATCGTTTAGCTGTAAAAGGATCAGTATTAATGGCTACTGTCAGTGGGGCCTATAATGAAAATGAAGTGCGATTTCCCAATACCGGACGTTATTCCTTTTCCAGGGGGATAGGGGACGCGTCTGTTCAGTTGGAGATTAATTTTTTATCATACGATCACAAGTTCATTTCAACAACTGTTTTTTCACCGTACGTATGTTTTGGCTTGGGAAGTACTATATATAAAAGATATGAGGGTGAAGGGCAAAAAGAAACTGAAAAGTCGGTTTTTGTATTATCTTTGCCCTTCGGTGTTGGTCTGAAGTATAAGATTAGCAAATGGGTCAGAGTTGGAGCAGAATGGTCATTTCGTAAGACGTTTGTGGATGATTTGGATTTAGTAGGGCATGATCTTCCGATACAACCGGATGATCCTTACGGATTTGAAGAACATAGTTCGCTCCATAATAATGATTGGTATTCATTTGCAGGAGTATATATTACTTTTAGCTTTTTGAACCGACGAAGTCGATGTAATGGAGGATTTTAAAACTAAAACAGGAAGAACAGTTGAAGATATGTCAATTAAAGATCAACTGATATTAGATAAATTGCCCAGGCACGTTGCTATAATAATGGATGGCAATGGGCGATGGGCCAAGCAAAGGGGTAATTCACGTGTGTTTGGACATAAAAATGGTGTTAAAGCAGTACGTGAAGTGACAGAGGCTGCGGCAGAATTAGGAATAGATTACCTTACTCTTTATGCTTTTTCTACTGAAAATTGGAACCGGCCAAAAATTGAGGTTGATGCTCTTATGGCTTTGCTTGTTTCAACCATTAGCTCAGAAGCAAAAACATTGATGAAGAATAATGTTAAGCTTAATGCTATTGGATGTAAAGAAAGTTTACCTGATCATGTACAGAAACAATTGGAAAACTGTATTTCTGAAACTTCAAAAAATACAGGACTAACACTTAGCTTGGCCTTAAGTTATAGTTCGCGTTGGGAGATTGTGGAAGCGGTTAAAAATATCGCTCAAGCGATAAAAGAGAATACCGTTGATCCAGAAGATATTACCAATGAAGTGTTCAGTAATTACCTTACAACTGCCGGGATTCCAGATCCTGAATTGATGATCAGAACAAGTGGGGAACATAGAATTAGTAATTTTTTGCTTTGGCAGTTAGCTTATTCTGAGTTATATTTCTCCGAAATTTTATGGCCGGACTTTCGAAAAGAGGACTTCTACCGGGCTTTGATCGATTTTCAAAGCCGGGAACGTCGTTTTGGAAAGACCAGTGACCAGTTAAAAAAATAGAGACTTTTAAAAAGAAGATAAATGCGTAATCAAATTCTGATAGTTTTTTTCTCCATTTTTACTTTTTTGCAAGTTAATAGTCAGAATGAGGTGCCTAATATTACTTATTCTGGTATTCCTCATAAATATGAAATAGCCGAAATTGTGGTGACAGGGGTTGAAAACCTGGATCCTAAGATATTGGTAAATTTATCCGGCTTGAGAGAAGGGCAGGTGATTACCGTACCTGGTGATGAAGTTTCCGAAGCTGTTAAAAGATATTGGGATCATGGCCTTTTTTCTGATGTTAAAATAAAGGCTTCTAAAATTGAAGGACGAAAAATCTATTTGGAGATTTACTTACAAGAGAGACCTCGTTTATCCGAAATTAACTTTCATGGCTTAAAGAAAAGTGAAGTAGAGACCGTTTCGGAAAAAGTAGCAATGATGAAAGGGTCTCAGGTCACACCTTATGCTATTGATAGAGCTGAAAAATACATTAAGGACCATTTTGTGGCCAAAGGATTCTACAATACAGAAGTTAATATTGTTCAAAAGGATGATCCGTCACTTGCAAATCAAGTGACGCTTGATGTTTATGTAGATAAGAAAGAAAAGGTAAAAGTTAACTCGCTGGTTTTTGAAGGTAATGAGATATTATCTGATAAAAAGCTAAATCGGTCAATGAAGAAGACCAATCAAAAGGGAAAACTGTTTAATTTCTTTCGGACGAAGAAGTTTATCAATGAGAAGTATGAAGAGGACCTTGTTGCGTTAATTGATAAATATAACGAATATGGTTATCGTGATGCGCGCGTTGTAGAGCAGACGATTACAAGAAATGATGATAATACTGTAGATGTAAAAATCAAGGTTGAAGAGGGACAAAAGTATTATTTTGGTGATATTAATTGGGTAGGTAATAGTATTTATCCGGGGGAGTATCTGAGTGCTGTCTTGAGAATAAAGAAAGGAGACATCTTTAATCAGAAATATTTGGAAGAGCGTTTGTTCTCTGATGAAGATGCCGTTCACAATGAATATATGGATCATGGTTATCTGTTCTCTAATATTAATCCTGTAGAAGTTCGCGTTGAGGGAGATACAATTGATTTGGAGATGCGAATTGTGGAAGGTGAGCAGGCTACTATAAATAATGTAATCATTAAGGGGAACACAAAAACTCACGAACATGTAGTACGCCGTGAAATTCGCACTAAGCCGGGGCAATTATTTAGTAAGGCGGATTTAATTCGTACTGTGCGTGACCTAGCTCAGTTGGGGCATTTTGATCCTGAGAATATTTCTCCGGATGTTAGGCCAAACCCGGAAGATGGAACTGTTGATTTAGTGTATAGTCTTGAAGAAAAAGCAAATGACCAGATTGAATTATCCGGAGGATGGGGTGCTGGTATGTTTGTTGGATCTGTTGGATTGAAATTTACTAACTTCTCTATCCGGAATATTTTTAATAAAGAGGCTTGGCGTCCGCTGCCAACCGGGGATGGACAAACCTTAGCTTTGCGGGCACAAACTAATGGTAAGTACTATCAATCTTATAGTCTTTCATTTACTGAACCTTGGTTGGGAGGGAAAAAACCTAACTCGTTTAGTTTTTCAATTTACCACTCAATCCAAACCAGTGTGAGTGGAAGCTACTATAATCCATATAGTTCTGGTATGTATGGTAATAGATATGGTAATAATTATTTTAATGATGATCCTGACCAACATATGAAGATTACCGGAGCCTCTGTTGGTTTTGGGAAAAAATTAACCTGGCCGGATGACTTTTTTGTTATTTATACAGAAGGGAGTTATCAACACTATGACTTGAAGGACTGGAATTATTTCATCATGGAAAATGGAGAGTCAAATAACTTGAGTTTTAAAGTCATGTTAAGTCGCCGGTCCATTAATAATCCAATTTATACGCGACAAGGATCTGACTTTTCGTTAGGTGTAGAATTTACTCCACCTTGGTCCATGTTCTCAGATAAAGACTGGTCGCAACCTGGTATTACCGATGAAGAAAGGTATAAAAAAATCGAGTACCATAAGTGGACGATGAAGGGAGCAATTTATAAGCCCATCGATAATGCCATGAAGTTAATTGTGATGGGAAGGATGGAGATGGGATTTCTTGGTTACTATAATGAAGACCTTAAGAGTCCCTTTGAGAAGTTCGTCCTCGGAGGAGACGGCATGTCGGGCTATAGTATGTACGGAAGTGAAACCATAGGATTACGTGGATATGAAAATTCTTCACTTACCCCTATGGCAATAATAGATGGCAGACAAGCTTATGATGGTAATATATATAATAAACTAACTTTGGAGGTGAGGTATCCGATAGCCTTGCAGCCTTCTGCAACGGTCTATGCATTAGCATTTGCGGAGGCTGGTAATGCCTGGAGTCAATTTAGGGATTATAATCCCTATGACTTAAAACGTTCAGCAGGTGTTGGTTTGAGAATATTTTTGCCAATATTCGGATTGATGGGAATTGACTGGGGGTACGGCTTTGATGATGTTTATGGTAGACCTAATGCAGGTGGTAGTCAATTCCACTTCGTTATAGGACAGTCTTTCTAGTAGATAGGAGATGTTATTTTATGGACTGATTTTTGTCCGTACTTAATGGCAACTTAAAAACAATTGCTATGAAAAGATTATTTGGATTATTTGCTCTGTTGATTTTGAGTCAATTGTCTTTTGGACAAAAGTATGCTTTTGTGGACTCTGAGTATATTCTTAAGAATATTCCTGCCTTTGAAGCTGCTAATGAACAGTTGGATCAGTTGTCAAAAAAATGGCAAGTAGAGGTGGAAGCTAGTTTTCAAGAAGTATCTGAGCTTTATCAAAACTATCAGACTGAAAATGTGTTCTTATCCAATGAGATGAAGGTTAAACGGGAAAATGAGATCATTGAGAAAGAGCAGGCTGCAAAGCAATTGCAGCAACGCTATTTTGGACCTGAAGGTGAATTATTCAAAAAGAGAGAAACACTGATTAAGCCAATACAAGATGAAATATACAATGCCATAACTGAAATAGCCGGAGATAATGGCTATGGGGCTGTTTTTGATAAAGCTTCAGGGATGGGAATCATGTTTATTGATTCTAAGTATGATATCAGTGATGATATATTGGAAAAATTGGGATATAAAAACTAAACTTATAGCAATTAATACTTTGCGTATGAAGAGATGTTACACCCTATTCGGTTTATTTTTTATGTGTGGTTTCATTATGGTTGCTCAACAGCCAATGAAATTCGGACATGTAAATTCACAGGAGATTTTCCAGGCTATGCCTGAATTAAAAACTATTGAGACCACATTGGAAAGTGAATTTTCAAGCAAAGAGAGTCAACTGGGAACGATGCAGAAAGATCTGCAGGCCAAACAGGAAGCTTACATGAATGTAGCTCAGACTTTAACTCAGGAAGCGCGGATGGCTAAAGAGCAAGAGTTGCAGGAGCTTAGTCAAAAGATTCAGAATTTCTATATGTTGGCTCAACAGCAATTGAAATCGAAGGAACAGGAATTGAAAATGCCATTATACCAAAAAGTACAAACAGCCATTCAGGAAGTTGGTGATGAAGGTGGCTTTTTATATATTTTTGAGTTGGGTTCCGGGATGCCTGTTTTTCATTCAGAAAAGAGTGTAGATGTGGCGCCTTTGGTTAAAGCTAAACTTGGAATTAATTAATTGACATTTTTGTAACAGAAATAAAAAAGACTTGAAATATGAAAGTGACTAAATTATTTATCGTCCTCTTTATAGCTGCTATTGCTGGAAATATTAATGCTCAGGATTTAAAATTTGGACATATAGATATCCAGAAAGTTGTTTCCGAATTACCGGAAAAGCTGGCAGCTGATAAGACGCTACAAGAAGAAGCTCAGAAACTTGATAATCAATTGAAGGTGATGAGTGCGGATCTGGAAAAGAAATATACAGAGTACATGACTCAAAGAGATTCTTTACCTGATTTGATTAGAGCAACCAAGGAAAAAGAGATTCAGGACTACAATCAGCGAATCAAGCAATACAATACAATGGCTCAGCAGACTTTAGGACAGAAAGAGCAACAATTGCTACAGCCAATTATTCAGAAAGTACAGAAAGCGATTGATGAAGTTGGACAGGAAAATGGTTTTATTTACATTTTCGATATTTCTTCACAGGTTGTTCTTTATCACTCTTCTCAAAGTGTAGATTGTGGACCTCTTGTTAAAACGAAGTTAGGTTCGATGTAATCGTGTTATAAAGAAATTAACAAAGGGTGACATGGAAACATGATCACCCTGTTTTGTATAAAATAGGATGCAACAAGGACCCATAGCTGTTTTTGATTCAGGATATGGCGGATTGACTGTTTTGGATAAAATTCGCCAGCATTTACCGCAATATGATTATATCTACCTTGGGGATAATGCCCGTACTCCCTATGGGACACGTTCATTCGAGGTTGTGTATGAATATACCTTGCAAGCCGTGCAAAAGCTATTTGATATGGGTGCTTACCTGGTTATATTAGCTTGTAATACGGCTTCTGCAAAAGCATTAAGAAGTATTCAACAAAGAGATCTGCCCCATATCGATCCTGCTAAACGTGTTTTAGGTGTCATCCGACCCAGTGTGGAATTTGTAGGGAAACAAACAATCAGTCAGCATGTGGGCATTTTTGGGACGGTTGGTACTGTTCAGTCTGATTCTTACCCTTTGGAAATTGCCAAGTTATTTCCAGGTATAACGGTGGTGCAGGAAGCGTGCCCGATGTGGGTGCCATTGGTGGAAAATAACGAGTTCGAAGGCGAGGGGGCAGATTATTTTGTACGAAAAAACATCAATCATCTATTGGGAAAAGATAGCCTGATTGATACGATTATTTTAGGTTGTACACACTACCCACTGCTTGAAAAGAAGATCCAACAATTTTTGCCTGCAAACATCAAGGTGTTGTCGCAAGGTGAAATAGTAAGTAAAAGCTTAAGTGATTATTTATACCGGCATCCGGAGATGGAAGAGAAATGTTCTACGGGAGGGAATGTGCATTTTTTTACTACCGAGAGTGTGGAGAAATTTCGACAAACAGCCGGTGTTTTTTTTAAAGGTGCCCTGAATGTTGAGCACCTTTCATTGTAATTTTATTTGTACCAATCGGAATACATTAAATAGTTGTTGGCTATTTTATTGATCATTTCGCTGGTTTGTTCCGGTTCAATCTCTTTAACTTTTTTGGCTGGAACACCAGCATAGACACTGTTAGGTTCTACAATCGTTCCTGTTAAAACAAGCGAATTAGCGGCGATTATTGAATTACTGCCTATTACTGCATGGTCCAGAACCGTAGCTCCAATTCCAATTAATACATTGTCTTCAACCTTTGCGCCATGAATTGTTACATTGTGACCAATAGAAACGTTATCCCCAATTTCAATGGTTGATTTTTGATACAACGTATGGAGTACCGCACCATCCTGGATGTTTACTTTGTTCCCTATTTTAATGGAATTGACATCGCCACGCAAGACAGTATTAAACCAAATGCTACAGTCATTTCCCATTTCAACGTCACCTATTATGGTGGCATTTTCAGCTAAATAAGCGTTGCTTCCAATTTTAGGCGTAAAGCCTCTAACCGATTTTATTAATGCCATAGTAGTTTGTGTTTATTTCAAATAACACAAAAGTACTATCATTTTTAATAACTACTAACCAGATCAGTCTTTTAAGGAGTCAATTTCGGACTATTTTGAATTGTTTTGGTTGTGGGTCAAAACCTGTTGTAAAACACAATTAAAAAAGTAAAAAATAATGACTAAAGTCAAAGCTTCGTATGCAACATATCTTTACCTTTACTCTCTCTTTTGTGGATCACTTTTAGAAGAATTGTTTCTAAAAGTTGATTCACATTTATTTTTTACAAGCTGAATTTTAGTATAGAATCAGAACCATAACGTTATGGGTAAAAGGTCAAAAGTAATTGAGCGAGAAGAAGTCGTAGTAAGGTTTTCAGGGGATTCCGGGGATGGAATGCAGTTAACCGGAACATTGTTTTCCTACACTTCCGCTATTTTTGGTAATGACATTTCGACATTTCCTGATTTCCCTGCGGAGATTAGAGCGCCGCAAGGAACCGTTGGGGGGGTATCAGGATTCCAGGTGCATTTCGGACATTCAGAGGTATATACTCCGGGTGATTACGCGGATGTGCTTGTTGCCATGAATCCTGCTGCGCTGAAGGCAAACGCCAAATGGATGAAGCCAGGTGGAACGATTATTATGGATGTCGACAGTTTTGATGAAAAACACCTCAAGAAAGCCGGATACAAAACGAATGATCCGCTTATGGAGGACAAACTGGGAGACTACCATATAGTGAAAGCGCCTCTTACTACGCTTACGAAAGAGAGTCTTAAAGATATGGGACTTGACAACAAGAGCATTCTTAGGAGTAAAAACATGTTTGCCCTTGGTTTGGTTTATTGGGTATTCGATCGTCCATTGGACCATACAGAAGAATTTATTCGGAAGAAATTTGCTAAGAAACCAGCCGTTGTAAAAGCGAACCTGAAAGTTTTGGAAGATGGGTATAATTATGGTAATAACATTCAGGCAACCACGCCTTCTTACCATATTAATCCAGCCGAAATCAAAAAGGGATCTTACCGTAATCTAAACGGTAATATCGCGACTGCCTGGGGATTTCTTGCCGCATCAGAAAAGAGTGGGTTACCTTTATTTCTGGGATCCTATCCTATTACCCCGGCTACTGAGATTTTGCAGGAGTTAAGTGCGCGAAAAGATTTAGGGGTTAAAGTGTTTCAGGCCGAAGATGAAATTGCTGGTATTTGTACCTCTATTGGGGCTTCTTTCACCGGAAGCCTGGCGATTACATCTACATCAGGTCCTGGACTTGCACTTAAGGGAGAAGCGATTGGATTGGCTGTTATTGCTGAGTTGCCTCTTGTTGTGGTTGACGTTCAGCGGGGCGGCCCATCGACCGGACTACCTACTAAAACAGAGCAATCGGATTTGATGCAGGCTTTATATGGTCGTAATGGAGAAAGCCCTCTTGTGGTTGTTGCTTCAAGTTCGCCTACCAACTGTTTTGACTATGCCTATTATGCTGCCAAAATTGCCGTAGAGCACATGACACCGGTTATTTTACTCAGCGATGGATTCCTGGCGAATGGAACACAACCATGGCGCATTCCTGAATTGAGTGAGTTTCCTGATATTGTGCCTCCAGTGGTGGATAAAAATGATAAGGATTGGGCACCATATAAGCGGGATGAAGAGCGCTTGAACCGTTACTGGGCATGTCCGGGTACCGAAGGTTTTGAACACCGTATTGGTGGCCTTGAAAAAGACTATGTCACCGGTGATGTTTCACATGATAGCTTAAACCACGAGCGCATGACCGATATCCGGGAGAAGAAAGTGCAAAAAGTGGCTGATTATATCCCTGAACTGGAAGTTTTAGGGGATGAAGATGCCGAGGTATTAATGGTTGGCTGGGGTGGTACCTATGGACACCTTTATACAGCCCTTGAAGAGTTGTTGGCTGAAGGTCATAAAGTGGCATTAGCGCACTTTAATTATATCAAACCGCTACCGAAAAATTCATACGACGTTCTGAAGAAATTCAAGAAGAGAGTTGTTTGCGAACTTAACCTGGGACAATTTGCCAGTTATCTGCGCATGAATTTCCCTGATTTAGAATATTCACAATTTAATAAGGTACAGGGATTACCATTTACTGTTGTTGAGTTGAAAGAACACATTAAATCATTATTGGAGGAGTGTTAAAATGGCTGGAGAAAACGGAAATAATTACACACAATTTAAGAGTGACCAAAGTGTGCGTTGGTGTCCGGGATGTGGTGACCATGCCATTTTGAACTCGGTACAAAAAGTAATGGCTGAGTTAGGCTATAAAAATGAAGAAGTAGCAGTGATATCAGGTATTGGTTGTTCATCCAGGTTTCCTTACTACATGGATACTTATGGATTTCACACCATTCATGGACGTGCCTCTTCCATTGCCTCCGGGGTTAAAGTAGCTAATCCAAAATTAAAAGTTTGGCAAATCACCGGTGACGGAGATGCTTTAGCCATTGGTGGTAACCACTTTATTCATACCATTCGTCGGAATGTAGACATTAATGTTATTCTTTTTAACAACCAGATTTATGGTTTGACAAAAGGACAGTATTCACCAACTTCTAAGCGTGGTTTTATTTCTAAAACCTCACCTTTTGGTACCATTGAATATCCATTCCGTCCGGGTGAACTGTGTATTGGTGCGCGGGGACAGTTTTTTGCCCGTTCAATTGACAAGGAATTGAAACTTACTGTAGAAGTGCTTAAAGAAGCGGCACAACACGAAGGCACCTCCATTGTTGAAATGTTGCAAAACTGTGTGATCTATAATGATAAAACACACAATGCCATTACCGATAAGGAACACCGCGAAGATCGCACCATCATTCTTCGTCATGGGGAACCTATGATCTTTGGTAAAAATAAAGACAAAGGCCTGATACTTGATGGCATGACCCTTAAGGTGGTGACCATTGGTGAAAATGGTATAACCAAAGATGATATTCTGGTGCATGATGCACATTGTGATGATATTAGTCTGCATCTTAAGCTGGCTGATATGGAATATCCTAATTATCCGGTGGCCCTTGGAGTAATTCGTTCTGTTGATGGATTGGTTTACGACCAATGTATGGAGGATCAATTGGCAGATGTGCAAGCTAAATCGAAAGTTAAATCTTTTAAAGACCTGGTACATTCAGGACAGGTTTGGGAAGTCAAATAGATAGTTTTTTAGCGATAACATATTTTAAGACGCCCGGCTTTGTGCCGGGCGTTTTTTATTACCTGATATTTTGCAGTGTGGATCCAGTCTTATTCAATCAACAAAAATGAAGTTTTAATCACTTATATCAGGGTTTTAATCACCTTTGTATAGAGAACTCATTCAATTTTATAATCTTTAAAGTGTAATCCTTTCCGGGAAACCAGATTACTTTCTTAAGGTTTTATTATTCGGAATTATAGCAAGCCAATCACCTTTATTGATGCGGAAGATATCAGACGTTTATCATTTCTAAAATTGTGAATGAATGAAATCGATTTGTACTTATTTCTTATCCCTTCAGCAACTCAGGGATTTGGGTGAAATACTTAATAATAGTATTCATGTCAAAGAATGTAATGCTTTTCATGAAAGTTTACAGGAAGTTCTGTCTTTAATAAAAACGGATAAGCATTTTTCCCAGGATCTTGAATGTTTATTAAATGAGGTACATGGGGATGATATGTTGTGCTTTCGTTATTGGAATGGTCTTAAACATTATGTGTCGAGCATGGTATTGTGGCCTGATGAACCTGTTTCCAAAGCTGCAAAATTGGTTTTGGATTGTGTAGCTGGCTTTGAACACCAGGTGCCGGGTGTCGATTATAAGGCACGTGCCAGTTGTTTTAATCGGTTTTTGTCAGAAATTAACAAGCCGGTGAATCTTTCAAGGATTAAGGAAATAGGAGCCAGGCGGTGGATTGTTTGCCTTGAAACATCGCAACGGGCATTTGATATTGCATGCAACAACTATTTAAAGCTAGGTAGCGAAGAAGCGTTGCAGCAATCCCTATTTGGGCGGTATAAACTTGAAATGATGATCAGGCGCATTTATGCCGACCTTATCAGCAAGCAGAAATTATTTCATAGTAAATCTGAACAATTAGTTATTGAGAAAATTGAATCCCTCCTTGATAAAGTTGTCTCTACAGCGGATAATAGTATTCAGTATTTAAGTGGTAACTCTTTGTTACTAAACTGAGATTGTTGCTTTCGTATGTGAGTTGTGCGTTATGACATGCCTTCCGCTCGAAGGTTGATCCCATCTTTCTGAAGGTCTTGAATGATTTCCTGAGCTCTTGAGTGTTTTTCTGAAGGTCTTGAATGATTTCCTGAGCTCTTGAGTGTTTTTCTGAGCTCTTGGATGATTTCCTGAGCTCTTGAGTGTTTTCTGAAGCACTTGAGTGTTATCCTGAGTTCTTGAGCGTTTTCTGAAGCTCTTGAATGATTTCCTGAGCTCTTGAGCGTTTTTCTGAAGTTCTTGGATGATTTTCTTTAGGTCTTGAGTGTTTTCTGAAGCTCTTGAATGATTTTCCTAAGGTCTTGAGTGTTTTTTTGATGCCCTTGGATGATTTCCTAAGCTCTTGAGCGTTTTTCTGAAGCTCTTGGATGATTTTCTTTAGGTCTTGAGTGTTTTTTTGAAGCTCTTGAATGATTTCCAAAGCGCTTGAGCGTTTTCTGATCCTCTTGGGTGATTTTCCTGAGCTCCCGAGTGTTTTCGGGAGGCTTCTTTGGTGTAATGGTTCGTTAAGCTTTTATCATTAACTGAAAAACAGTTTGTGCTGATTTGATAATCAAAACTTTTATAGACTTAAAAATGAGGTTGATGTAAAATAGTCTAAGGTCTGTTGTCTAAAATCTATCGATCTATTAATATGTGATTCACGATTTTAATCCTTTGTAGTAAGGGGAATTAATATCATCTTTGGATGTTTTTTTATAAGGGGAATATGGAAAAAGCGACACAGATTGAGTTATCTCAAATATATAACCGTCAACGTACTGATAAGGATATATTCCAGGAGTTGATGACATTTAAAGTACAGGAAGTACTCCTGGTGGCTAATTATTACGACTCTTACAGCATTGTGCGGGAAGGGCGTTTCTTTGATAAGATCTTTGGGGAGTATTTACAGTTGAACTTGTTTACCGCGCCGCGGATCACGAGTGCGGCTACCATTGAAGAGGCCGAGGAGATGTTGGCTGAACGGGAGTTTAATATGGTTATTCTTATGACCGGTCTGGACAAGCAGATGCCGTTGATGTTGAGTGCCCGGTTGAAGGCGTTATATCCTGAGTTGCCTATTCTTTTAATGGTGAACAACAATGCCGACCTCAAATTATTTGATGAGGGAAGTGGCAATATTGAGCATATCGACCGGGTGTTTGCCTGGAATGGTGATTCGCGTGTTTTTCTGGCCATGATCAAGTATGTGGAAGATAAAATGAATGTGGAGAAGGATACGCACGTGGGGGATGTGCGGGTGATACTGCTGGTGGAAGATTCCCAGAAATATTACACGCGTTACCTGCCAATGCTCTATTCCATCATTATGCGGCAAACACAAACCATTCTGGAGGAGGAGACCTCGGATCAGATTCATAAGATTATGAAGATGCGGGTGCGGCCTAAAATTCTCCTGGTAAGTAATTATGAAGATGCCGTGGAGATTGTGGATAAATACCTGGATAATCTTATCTGTGTGATCTCTGACGTAAAATATAATAAGGAGGGAAAAATCAATGAGAATGCGGGCGTGGAGTTAATTCAATACGTGAACTCATTATCTAAAATTCCTTCCTTGCTGCAATCTTCGGATCCTGAAAATGCCTCCAAAGCACAGGCTGTGGGGGCTGAATTTGTCGATAAAAATTCCGATAGTCTGTCACTGGATATCTACAATTTTATTCATCAAAAGTTGGGCTTTGGAAATTTTGTCTTCAAGAATAACCGGGGGGCAAAAGTCGCTGTGGCCCGTAATCTGAAGGAGTTTATTAAATGTATCCAGGAAGTGTCGCCCGAGTCATTGCTTTATCATGCCCGGCGTAATGGTATTTCCACCTGGCTCATGGCACGGGGTGAGATCTCCGTCGCTAAGCGGTTACGTCCCTTTAAAATTGAGGATTTTGAGAGTTCTCATAAGTTGCGCCAATCTATCCTGGATGTATTTGAAGAGGTGCGGTTGCAACGGCTGCGTGGTCGTGTGGTGATGTTTGATCCAACCATGTTGGGCAGCAGTCGATACATTGTCCGCATTGGAGAAGGCTCGTTTGGTGGAAAAGGACGGGGTGTTGCTTTCTTGAGTAACTTCATTGAAAACATCAACTTCTCTGAAATAATTCCCGAGTTAAATATTAGTATTCCCAAAACTACGATCATCGGCGCCGGTGAATTTACCCGTTTTATCGAAAAGAATAACCTTTTTCATCCGGCCTTTGTTAAGAAAGATTACCATGAGATAAAAGCGTTGTTTCTCAAATCTGAATTGGGGGATGAAGTGAATGATAAGCTACGACAATATGTGGATGTGATGCACCAGCCTTTGGCCGTGCGTTCTTCCGGTTTGTTTGAAGATTCCTTATTGCAGCCTTTTGCCGGCGTGTATGCTACTTATATCTTACCCAATAATCATCCTGATCCGGAGGAGCGCTATAAACAATTATGCACGGCTGTAAAGCTGGTTTACGCATCCATGTTTAGTGATCCGGCCAAAGCTTATTTTGAAGCGGTCAATTATAAGATTGAAGAGGAAAAAATGGCGGTGATCATCCAGGAGGTGGTGGGACAACGAACACACGATCGTTTCTATCCGCACATTAGTGGCGTGGCGCAGTCCTATAATTATTATCCATTTTCATACATGAAGCCTGAAGATGGTTTTGCCGTGTTAGCCGTTGGTTTGGGAAAGTATGTGGTAGGCGGCGAAAAGGCGTTACGCTTCTGTCCTAAATTCCCCAAGCTGGAGATGAACAGCGTTCAGGATCAAATTAAAGATTCGCAGAGTTATTTTTATGCGCTCGATTTGGAGAAGAATACTTTCGATCTGGATAGCGAAGGAGAAGATGCGGCTATCCTGAAGCTTAGTATCAAGGAGGCTGAAGAGGATGGTAACCTGAAGCATTGTGCATCGGTTTATGATTTTCATTACGATCGGATTGTGAATGATTTTTCCAAGAAAGGGCCCCGGGTGGTTAATTTTGCTAATATTCTCCGGTATGATTACCTGCCCTTGGCATCTTCACTGGATACGTTGCTGCGTTTCTTTAAACAAGCCATGGGGGCACCGGTAGAAATTGAGTTTGCCGTGGATTTGGAAAAAGGGAAAAATGATTTGCCTACCTTATACTTGTTGCAGATAAAACCGTTGATTCGAATTGAAAACCATGCCGACATCAGCTTTGACGAGGTGGAGAAAGAGCGTATTGTGTTGCAGTCGATGAAGGGAATGGGTAACGGACGCATTGAGCATGTGCAGGATGTCATTGTGATGAAAACGGAACTGTTTAATCGGACTGAAACAGTTGCCATGGCACGAGAGATGGAACAACTCAATAAATGCTTTGAGAAGGAGAACCGGGATTATGTGTTGATAGGGCCTGGTCGATGGGGTACGCGGGATCGTTTCACTGGTATTCCTGTTTTCTGGTCACAAATATCACGTGCCCGGGTAATTGTGGAGATGGGATTGAAAGATTTCCCGCTGGATGCTTCTCTGGGCTCTCACTTCTTCCACAATGTGACTTCTATGAATGTGGGTTATTTCTCCATTCATCATGATAGTGGTGAAGAGTGGGTGAATATGGAGTTGTTGAAAGGTCAAAAAGTGGTGCAGGAAACCAAATATTTTAAGCATGTGCAATTTGAGCGACCCATGACCATTTTGATGGATGGGAAAAAACAAAAAGCCGTGGTGATGTGGAATAAGGAAGAAGAAGAGCAATAGATGACGGTGTTTCTTTTAAAGGGGAAAAATTTGTCATGACAGCAGATTCCTATTTTAAGTTGTTTTGTGGATGTAGGTTGTCATTCTAAATTCTATTATCAAAAGTCTAACGATCTATTGAAAGATATAACAAGGGTATAATAAAAAAAGAGCAGGATAGCGATTACTATCCTGCTCTTTCAGTATCATGGTGTATATTTTATCCCTGATAGGTGCTAAAACCTTCTACAGCCATGCCGCGGTCTACTTTCTTAACCAATCCCTGAAGTACTTTCCCAGGACCTAGTTCAGTAAATGAAGTAGTGCCGTCTGCAATCATGTTTTGTACAGTTTGTGTCCAGCGAACAGGAGCTGTTAATTGGGCTACTAAATTCTTTTTGATTTCAGCCGGATCGGTTACCGATTGTGCGTTTACGTTTTGGTAAATCGGACAAATAGGTTGTTTGAACTCGGTATTCTCGATAGCTGCTGCTAATTCGGTACGTGCCGGTTCCATCAAAGGAGAGTGGAATGCACCACCAACAGGTAGTTTAATGGCGCGTTTGGCACCTTTTTCCTTGAGAATATCACAGGCTTTGTCAATTCCTGAAATTGAACCTGAGATTACCAATTGGCCGGGGCAGTTGTAATTTGCTGCTACAACTACATCTTCAATGCTGTTGCAAACTTCTTCTACAATGCTATCCTCCAATCCAACGATGGCTGCCATGGTTGATGGTTCAATTTCACAGGCCTTTTGCATGGCCAAAGCTCGTTGGGATACAAGTTTTAATCCGTCTTCAAAATTCATTGCACCTGCAGTAACTAGTGCCGAAAACTCTCCAAGTGAGTGACCGGCTACCATTTCTGGTTTGAAGTCTTCGCCCAGGGTTTTTGCCAAAATTACCGAATGGAGGAAAATGGCTGGTTGCGTTACTTTGGTTTGCTTTAGGTCTTCGTCGGTACCTTCGAACATTAGGTCTGTAATGCGGAAACCTAAAATATCATTTGCTTTTTCAAACAATTCCTTTGCTAAAGCTGAGTTTTCGTACAGGTCTTTACCCATTCCAACAAATTGGGCTCCCTGTCCGGGAAATACGTATGCTTTCATTTTAAAAGGTTTTATATGAACTTTTTATTGCGGCGCAAATATAAAGATAAATAGCTAAAGATTGTAATCAGAAGCAATGTGCTGTTATTTTGTGTCTTGCATGTACCCAATTATTCATTTGCTAATTCCCATAGAGTCGCGAAACTTGCCTTTACAATATTTTGAAATTTAGTCCAGTCTATTTTATCCGCATGATCACTTGGCATATGATAATCGGGATGGCCACCTGTGTGGAACCACATAATGGGAATTCCTTTTTTTGCAAAAGGTGCGTTGTCACTGCCTGAAGTAGGGTCATCCCAGGCACTGTAGTTTACTTTGAGTCCTAACTGGTAGGTTTCATTAGCTTTTTTTACATGGGCTTCTGCCTGGTGCCAGTTTTTAGTATATAATAAAGCCACGGCCGAATCTGGTTTTTCCGGATTGTAGCTGCGTCCGATCATATCGTAATTGTGATAGTATTTGATTTGATCCGTTTTTTTAAAGGTGTTGAGGAAATACTTTGAACCAAATAAGCCTCTCTCTTCGGCTGTCCAGGATGCAAAAATAACGGTTCTTTTGGGGCGCACTCCTGTTGCGGCAAAAGCCTTGGCTATTGCCATCATACCAATAGCACCTGAGCCGTTATCGTCAGCCCCATTCCAAATGTAACCGTCATAATTCCCCAGGTGGTCATAATGTGCCCCTACAACAATTATTTCATCTGGTTTTTCTGACCCTTCAATTTTGGCAATTACGTTGCGGCATTCGAACGCTTTGGTTTTAACGGATGCCTGGAAGGATATTTCCGGGGAAATGGTAACCTTAGATGATTTTTTGAGGTTAGATGCATTTTGTTGATATGCCTCAAAGATGGTTTTATAATTAGGTAATAAGGCCGCCATAACGTTTTCTGATATTTTGATGACGGGGATAGACGTATTGGAATGGTTGGCAAGTTTTATCTGCTTCCTGTAGATGCCCGATGATTTTCTGGTTATGATTTTTTCACAAGGTGCTTTCTGGGTATTATCCCGATCAGGAATATTAAATACCGGATGATTGGGGTTGAATTCCAGGATGGCTACCACGCCGGCTTTTTGGGCTGTATTTTGTTTGTGTTGATGCCAGTAATGGGCGTCAAACTTTTTAAATTTCTGGAACGCAACAGATGTAGAATCTGTTTCTCCAGGTATCCCGGTTAATCTCAACATGATTTTTCCGGAAGATTTATTGTTTTTTATTTCGTTGAATGAGTCTTGTGATATTCCATAACCGGCAAAAAATATTTTCCCTTCCAGGTTTATACTCCTATCTATATTTGATGGGGAAAAATCTTCTTCTGAAAATGTTAATGTCGATCTGTTAGTACTGGTACTTTCAGAAATTTTCAACAATTGATTAGTGGTGGTATAAGCAATCAGAGGTACGGTTTGAAAATATGAATCCGAATGGTAAGGAGATAGATTTTCCGACTGAAATAGACTTGCTAAATAATCTGCCGCTTTATAAGCGCCTTCCGATCCGGCTTCGCGTCCTTCAAACCAATCTGAAGAGATAAAAGTTAATTGGGCTTTTAAAGCATTTTTCGTGATACTATTGATTCCGTTATCAATTGGATTTTGGCTGAAACCATGGGTAATTGAAGCTACAATTAAGAAAATAGGTAAGAATGTTTTTTTCATGATCCAATATTTCTTGAAAATTCGAGGCAAAATTAGATGTTTTATTTTTTTGAAGAGGAAAAGATATAAACCGATATGGGGGACAAATGTTCAATCTAATTAACCCGCGCTATATCAAATTGTTTGAATGATTTAAAATCATGGATTATTGATAAAAAAAAGGAGTTGGTGTTGTGTTTTTTAATTGAAAATTAGTACTTTTGCAGCGCTTTTTTTGTGTAAAGAGTTGAAAATGATTGAAAATCAGTAGGGTTTTTAAGGTTAAAACTATACCTTTGACGCCCAATTGTGACAAGTAAGCAATTGATTTGTAATAATTATATTTTATTATGCCAACAATTCAACAGTTAGTAAGAAAAGGACGCCAGATGCAGGCAGAGAAAAGTAAATCTCCTGCCTTGGATTCATGCCCTCAAAGGAGGGGTGTGTGTGTCAGGGTGTATACTACTACACCTAAGAAACCAAACTCGGCGATGCGTAAGGTTGCCAGGGTGCGTTTGACCAACGGAAAAGAGGTGAACGCTTATATTCCGGGAGAAGGGCACAATCTTCAGGAGCACTCGATTGTTTTAGTACGTGGAGGTAGGGTGAAAGACCTTCCTGGTGTACGTTATCACTTAGTGCGTGGTGCATTGGATGCCTCAGGTGTTGAAGGTCGTAATCAGCGTCGTTCAAAATATGGTACTAAGCGCCCAAAGGCTGCTAAGAAGTAATTAATGGTTTAATGATGAGTTTTTTGTTTGTTGGTGAGTTGATTTGGTTGAGTAAATAACGCAGATGTTGTTGAAGACTCATAATTGACAGCCAATAAGAAAGAGAAAACTGATAAGCAAAAGAGAAATGAGAAAGTCAAAACCAAAAAAGAGGATCCTTTTGCCGGATCCAAGATTTAATGACACGCTGGTAACCCAGTTTGTGAATAACATGATGATTGACGGAAAGAAGTCAACTGCCTTTGGTATTTTTTATGATGCGATGGATCGTGTAGCCGAGAAAGCCGAGCAGGAAGGAAAATCATCACTTGAAATGTTTAAAAAAGCATTAGAAAATATTACCCCTTCTGTAGAGGTTAAGAGTCGTCGTGTGGGTGGTGCTACTTTCCAGGTTCCTACTGAAATCAGGGCTGGAAGGAAAGTTTCTATCAGTATGAAAAACCTGATTCTTTTCGCTCAAAAGAGAAGTGGAAAATCAATGGCGGAAAAACTTTCTGCTGAAATTGTTGCTGCATATAATATGGAAGGCGGAGCCTTCAAGAAGAAAGAAGACATGCATAAGATGGCGGATGCCAACCGTGCTTTTGCTCACTTCAGATTCTAATTTAACTATAAAGGATTTCTAATCATGGGAAAGGCAGATTTGAGATATACCAGGAACATTGGTATCATGGCGCACATTGATGCTGGTAAAACAACTACTACTGAACGTATTTTGTTTTATACCGGGATCACTCACAAGATTGGAGAAGTGCATGACGGTGCCGCTACAATGGACTGGATGGAACAAGAGCAAGAGAGGGGTATTACTATTACCTCTGCCGCCGTTACAACCAATTGGATCTATAATAAAGATCAATATAAGATCAATATAATCGACACTCCGGGACACGTTGACTTTACTGTTGAGGTAGAGCGTTCATTGCGTATTCTTGACGGTGCTGTTGCACTGTTTTGTGCTGTTGGTGGTGTTGAGCCTCAGTCTGAAACTGTATGGCGTCAGGCTAATAAATACAATGTTCCACGTATCGGTTTTGTTAATAAAATGGACCGTTCCGGGGCTAACTTTTATGAAGTAGTTCGTCAGGTACGTGAAATGTTGGGAGCTAACCCAGTGCCTTTGCAGATTCCTATCGGAGCAGAGGAGAATTTCCGTGGAGTAATCGACCTGATCGAGAATAAAGCGGTTGTGTGGTTTGATGATGAGCAATTAGGATCTCGTTATGAAATGCAAGAGATTCCCGAAGAATTGAAGGAAGAAGCAGAAGAGTGGAGAGGGAAATTAGTGGAGGCTGTTGCAGAGCATGATGATGCTTTGATGGAGCGTTACTTTGAAGATCCTGATTCTATCACCCGAGAGGAGATGTTTGAAGTGATTCGTAAAGCAACTATTGCTCAAACAATCACTCCAATGCTGTGTGGTTCTGCATTCAAAAATAAAGGCGTTCAGCGTTTGCTAGATGCTGTTATTACATATCTTCCTAGTCCTGCTGATATTCCTGCTATTCATGGTACTGATCCTGAAACAGGAGATGCAGTGACTCGTGAAAACGACGAAGATGCACCAATGGCAGCTTTGGCATTTAAAATTGCTACTGACCCATTTGTGGGACGTTTGGCATTTATGCGTATTTACTCTGGTAAAATTGAAGCTGGTTCTTATGTGCTAAATAACCGTACCAATAAAAAGGAGCGGATTGCACGTTTGTATCAGATGAAATCAAACAAGCAGTTGCCACGTGAAGTAATTGGTGCTGGAGATATTGGTGCTGGAGTTGGATTTAAGGATATTCGTACTGGTGATACATTAAGTGATGAGAAACACCCAATTGTACTGGAATCAATGGAATTCCCTGATCCGGTAATTGGTGTGGCTGTTGAGCCTAAGAGCCAGAAGGATATCGATAAGTTGTCTACAGCATTAGCTAAGTTGTCTGAGGAAGATCCAACTTTCCAGGTGAAAACAGATGAAGAAAGCGGACAAACTGTTATTAGTGGTATGGGTGAACTTCACCTTGAAATTATCATTGACCGTTTGAAGCGTGAATTCAAGGTAGATTGTAGCCAGGGACAACCACAGGTATCTTACAAGGAAGCTATTACTGGTTCTGTTGAGCACCGTGAGGTGTTTAAGAAGCAAACTGGTGGTCGTGGTAAATTTGCTGATATCCAGATTAAAATGGGTCCGATTGACGATGGTCATGAAGGTCTGCAATTTGTTAACGAGATCAAAGGTGGTAACATTCCAAAAGAATTTATTCCATCGGTTGAGAAAGGTTTCAAAGATGCTATGTTGAATGGTGTGCTTGCTGGGTTTAATGTAGAAAACCTAAAAGTTAGTTTGTTCGACGGTTCATTCCACCCGGTTGACTCCGATCAGTTGTCTTTTGAGATTTGTGGTCGTCAGGCATTTAGAGAGGCTAGTAAAAAAGCTACGCCAATTCTGCTTGAGCCAATTATGCGCGTAGAGGTAGTAACACCAGAAGAATACATGGGTGATATTATTTCTGACTTCAACAAACGTCGTGGTCAGGTAGAAGGCATGGAATCAAAAGCTGGTGCTCGTGTAGTAAAAGCTAAAGTGCCAATGTCAGAAATGTTTGGTTATGTTACAGCCTTACGAACTATCTCTTCAGGACGTGCTACATCATCTATGGAGTTCCTACAATATAGTGAGGTACCTCGTCAAATTGCAATGGAGGTAGTTAAGGAAGCAAAAGGTAGAGTAGAATTATTATAAGTATCAGTTCTCAATTATGAGTCAAAAAATCAGAATAAAACTTAAATCTTACGATCACAATTTGGTTGATAAATCAGCTGAAAAGATCGTGAAGACAGTAAAAAGCACTGGGGCTGTTGTTAGCGGTCCCATTCCGCTGCCAACGCACAAGCGGATTTTTACTGTGTTACGTTCCACTTTCGTGAACAAAAAATCACGTGAGCAATTCCAGTTATCATCTTACAAGCGGTTAATTGATATTTACAGTTCTACTGCAAAAACAATTGACGCGCTTATGAAACTTGAATTACCTAGTGGTGTTGAAGTCGAAATTAAAGTGTGATAATCTATTAAATGATTAAGCAATGCCAGGATTAATTGGAAAAAAAATCGGAATGACTTCCGTTTTCAGTGCCGATGGAAAAAATGTTCCATGCACTGTTATCGAAGCTGGTCCTTGCCCTGTGACACAGATTAAAACTGTGGAAACAGATGGTTATGAAGCTATACAGCTGGCGTTCGATGACAAAAAGGAGAAAAACACTAGTGGTCCTATGAAGGGACACTTTAGTAAAGCTGGTGTTACACCTAAAAGAAAACTAGTAGAATTCGGTATGTTTGAAACCGAATTGAAACTAGGGGATAATATTACTGTTGATATCTTCGATGAGGATACTTTCGTTGATATTACAGGATTGTCTAAAGGTAAAGGTTTTCAAGGGGTAGTTAAGCGACACGGATTTGGTGGTGTCGGTGGTCAAACCCATGGTCAGCATAACCGCCTTAGGGCTCCTGGTTCGCTTGGTGCTTCTTCATACCCTTCACGAGTATTCAAAGGGATGAGGATGGCTGGACGTACCGGTGGTGATAGGGTTAAGATTGAAAACCTGAGAGTGTTAAAAGTGATTCCTGAGAACAACTTGATACTTGTAAAAGGATCAGTACCGGGAGCAAGGGGTTCGTATCTAATTATTGAAAAGTAATGGAACTGAACGTAGTAAATATACAAGGACAAGACACCGGCAGAAAAGTTGAATTAAATGATTCAATTTTTGGTATAGATCCCAGCGATCATGCTATCTATCTTGATGTGAAACTTTATTTGGCTAATCAGCGTCAAGGAACGCATAAAGCTAAAGAAAGAAGCGAAATCGCCGGTAGCACGAAAAAGATCAAGAAGCAAAAAGGTACTGGTACTGCTCGTGCAGGAAGTATTAAATCTCCTTTGTTTAGGGGGGGTGGCCGTGTATTCGGACCAAGACCACGTAATTATAGCTTCAAACTGAATAAAAAATTAAAGCAATTAGCACGTAAGTCGGCTTTAGCTTATAAAGCGCAAAATAATGCTATCGTTGTTTTAGAGGATTTCAGTTTGGATACTCCAAAAACAAAGGAATTTGCTAACATTTGTAAAAGCTTGAGTATTGACGGTAAAAGAGCGTTAATAGTGCTTAAAGATGCAAATGAGAACATCTACCTCTCATCTAGAAATTTACCCAAAGCTGAGGTAGTGACCCTTTCAGAGTTGAACACTTATAGTGTTATGCGTGCGAAGACTCTTGTATTGGTTGAGAGCTCTGTTGAAGAATTGGGTAATGTATTTAATGCATAAGGAGATTTGTCATGAAAGTTATAATTAAGCCTATTGTAACCGAGAAAATGACTGAACAGGGAGAAACCTTGAATCGATACGGTTTTATTGTTGATAAAAGAGCGAATAAGCTTGAAATCAAAAAAGCCGTAGAAGAATTCTATAATATTTCTGTTGAGTCTGTCAATACCATGGTGTATGGTGGAAAAGAAAAAACACGCTATACTAAAAGTGGTATTATTGCCGGCCGAACAAATTCTTTCAAGAAAGCCGTTGTTACTCTAGTAGAAGGAGACAAGATTGATTTTTATAGCAATATATAATTGAAATGGCAGTAAGAAAACTAAAGCCCACAACACCGGGGCAGAGACACAAAGTTATTGGTGCATTTGATACGATTACCTCAAGTGTACCAGAAAAGTCCTTGTTGAGGCCAATTAAAAAGTCTGGTGGACGTAATAATACTGGTCGTATGACTATGCGTTACATCGGGGGTGGTCACAAGAGGAAGTTTCGGGTAATCGACTTTAAGCGTAATAAAGACGGTGTTCCAGCCAGAGTAGATTCTATCCAATACGATCCAAACCGAAGTGCTCGTATTGCTCTGCTGGTATATGCTGATGGTGAAAAAAGGTACATTCTTGCACCTAACGGATTACAAGTTGGACAGCAAGTTCAGTCAGGAGCCGGAGCTGCTCCTGAAGTAGGAAACTCGCTACCATTATCTGATATTCCATTGGGTACTATTATTCATAACATTGAATTGCGTCCCGGACAGGGAGGTATTCTAACAAGAAGTGCCGGAACTTTTGCCCAATTGGCTGCTCGTGATGGAAAATACGCTGTTGTGAAGTTACCATCTGGTGAAACAAGAATGCTTCTTACAACTTGTCGTGCTACCATTGGTGCTGTTGGAAACTCTGACCACGGACTTGAAAAGTCTGGTAAGGCCGGACGTTCAAGATGGCTCGGTCGTCGACCAAGAGTACGTGGTGTTGCAATGAACCCTGTCGATCACCCAATGGGTGGTGGTGAAGGACGTTCTTCAGGAGGTCACCCAAGATCTCGCAACGGAGTGTTAGCGAAAGGTTATAAGACAAGACAACCTAAAAAAGGGTCGTCTAAGTACATTCTTGAGAAAAGGAAAAAGTAACCGGTTAATTTGAAAAGATTATGAGCAGATCATTAAAAAAAGGCCCATATATTGATTATAAGCTTGAGAATAAAGTTCTTACCATGAGCGAATCAGGCAAAAAATCAGTGATTAAAACTTGGGCTCGAGCTTCCATGATTTCGCCAGAATTTGTGGGACACACTTTTGCTGTGCACAACGGTAATAAGTTTATCCCCGTTTATGTGACTGAAAACATGGTTGGGCATAAGTTAGGCGAATTTGCCCCCACGCGCACCTACCGTGGGCACGGCGGAAATAAAAAGAAATAACAGCCTGGCATTATTAATTTATTAAACAGTTTAAAATGGGTGCAAGAAAACGAATTAGAGCTGAAAAAATAAAAGAAGCCAGAAAGAGTGAATCATTTGCTGTGCTTCGTAATGTACCGACTTCACCTCGCAAAATGCGCCTTGTAGCAGATATGGTTCGAGGAAAAGAAGTGAACCTGGCGCTCGATCTTTTGAAGTTTTCTACCAAAGAAGCTTCAAAACGCGTTGAAAAACTGCTACTTTCTGCTATTGCTAATTGGAAAGAGAAAAATGAAGGGGTGCGTATCGAGGATGCGAACTTGTTTGTAAAAGAGATCTACGTTGATTCTGGTAGGATTTTGAAAAGATTGAGACCAGCACCGCAAGGTCGGGCTCATCGGATCAGAAAAAGATCTAACCACGTAACTCTATATGTTGATAGTAATGTGTCAAACGAAAACCAGGAAAATTAAAATAGCTAGATGGGACAAAAAGTTAATCCAATAAGTAATAGATTGGGTATCACCAGAGGCTGGGATTCCAATTGGTTTGGCGGAAAGAACTACGGCGATAAATTGCTGGAAGATTCTAAAATCCGCAAGTATTTGAATGCTCGTTTGGCAAAAGCAAGCATTTCGCGAATCATTATTGAGCGTACTCTTAAATTGATAACCATTACCGTATATACGGCACGTCCGGGTATTATTATCGGTAAAGGAGGTCAGGAAGTTGACAAACTGAAAGAGGAGCTGAAGAAAATTACCGATAAGGAGGTACAGATTAATATCTTCGAAATCAAGAGACCCGAATTAGATGCCATTATTGTAGGTAATAACATTGCCCGTCAGTTAGAAGGACGTATTGCTTATCGTCGTGCAGTAAAAATGGCCATTGCTTCTACCATGCGAATGGGTGCTGAAGGAATCAAAATTCAGGTTTCTGGTCGTTTGAATGGTGCTGAGATGGCAAGAAGTGAAATGTATAAAGAAGGACGTACTCCGCTGCATACATTCCGTTCTGACATCGATTATGCCAAAGTAGAAGCCCTAACAAAAATGGGTTTACTTGGAATAAAAGTTTGGATTTGTAAAGGAGAAGTTTACGGTAAACGTGATCTTTCGCCAAACTTCGGTGCTAAAGACCAAGGAGCACGCAAAGGTGGTCAAAGAAGAAGAAGAAAGTAATCATCCTGTAATCTTTAACTGATTAGGAACGATGTTACAACCAAAGAAAGTAAAATACAGAAGAAGGCAAAAAGGGAGAATGAAAGGGAATGCTCAAAGAGGGCATGAACTAGCTTTTGGCTCCTTTGGAATAAAAGCCTTAGAAAGCAAATGGCTAACAGGTCGTCAAATTGAAGCTGCAAGGGTAGCTGTAACACGCTACATGCAGCGTCAGGGACAGATCTGGATCAGAATATTTCCTGATAAACCGATAACCAAAAAGCCTGCAGAGGTTAGGATGGGTAAAGGTAAAGGTAGTCCCGAAGGGTTTGTGGCTCCGGTTACTCCAGGTAGAATGATTTTTGAATGTGATGGAGTCCCATACGAAGTAGCAAAAGAAGCATTGCGCTTAGCTGCTCAAAAATTACCTGTGACTACTAAATTCGTTGTAAGAAGGGATTTTGTTGAATCTTCAAATGCTTAAGGATGAAAACAACAGAAATTAGAGAATTAACCGTAAGCGAGATTGAGGAACGAATTGATGCTGAAAATGGGCAATTGAATTCGCTGGAAATCAATCATAGTGTTTCTCCGTTGGAGAATCCGATGAAGATCAGACAGACCCGTAGAAACATTGCACGCTTAAAAACTATTTTAAGCCAGAAGCAATTAAATGAAAAATAATTATGGCGATGGAGACTAGAAACCTTAGAAAAGAACGTATAGGTGTTGTGGTGAGTGGCAAAATGGATAAGTCTGTTGTTGTTGCTGTGGAGATCCGCGAAAAACACCCTATCTACGGGAAATTCGTGAAAAAGACAAAGAAATTTCACGCCCATGATGAGGAGAACACCTGTAATGTTGGGGATACCGTTCGTATTATGGAAACACGTCCCCTTAGCAAGACTAAACGTTGGAGATTAGTTGAAGTAATCGAAAGAGCTAAGTAATCATGATACAGCAAGAATCAAGACTAGGAGTTGCCGACAATAGTGGTGCCAAAGAAGTACTGTGTATTCGAGTACTTGGTGGTACACGTAAAAGGTATGCCTCAATTGGCGACCGTATTGTGGTAACTGTTAAAAGTGCACTGCCTTCCAGTGAAATGAAAAAAGGAACTGTGACAAAGGCGGTAGTTGTGCGTACCAAGAAAGAAATCAGACGTGCCGACGGGTCTTATATCCGTTTTGATGAAAACGCTTGTGTGTTGCTTAACGCTGCAGGTGAAATCAGAGGAACCCGTATTTTTGGTCCTGTAGCCCGTGAGTTACGTGATGGCTATATGAAGATTGTTTCTTTAGCGCCTGAAGTACTTTAATCATCAAAGAGATTAGAACAATGGCAAAATTGCATATTAAAAAAGGCGACATCGTTATTGTTAATGCCGGTGTAAACAAAGGTCAGGAGGGGAAAGTACTACAGGTTTTTCCAAGTACTCAGAGGGCCATTGTGGAAGGGATTAACATGGTGAGTAAACACACAAAGCCTAATGCTGAAAATCCTCAAGGAGGAATTCTTAAGCAAGAAGCTCCCGTTCACATTTCAAACTTGAATTTGAAAGACCCATCAACCGGAAAAGCTACTCGTATTGGCCGCCGGTTGAGTGATAATGGAAAATTGGTTCGTTATTCTAAAAAGTCAGGGGAGGAGATCAAGTAATGAGCTATACATCAGCATTAAAAACTCAGTATTTGGAACAAATTGTTCCAAATCTGATGAAAGAATTTGGGTATAAAAGCAATATGCAAGTACCTAAATTAGAGAAAATCGTGATTAATCAAGGGTTGGGAGCTGCGGTTGCAGATAAAAAGCTGATTGAAAACGCGATTAAGGAGATTACAGCAATTACTGGTCAAAAAGCTGTTCCTTGTCTTTCTAAGAAAGATGTATCGAATTTTAAGCTTCGGAAAAAAATGCCGATTGGAGTAATGGTAACACTTCGTCGTGAGAACATGTATGAATTCCTTGAGCGTCTAATTCGAGTGGCATTACCTCGAATTCGTGACTTTAAAGGGATCAATAGTAAGCTCGACGGGCGTGGAAATTACACCTTAGGTATTGAAGAACAAATCATTTTTCCCGAAATAAATATTGACAATGTTAGCAAGATAATGGGTATGAATATTACCTTTGTGACTTCGGGAAAAACAGATGAGGAAGCTTATGCTCTGTTAAAGGAGTTTGGGTTACCATTTAAAAACGTGAAAAAGAACTAGTTATATGGCAAAGGAATCAATGAAGGCCCGCGAAGTAAAAAGGGCTAAACTTGTTGCCAAATATGCTGAAAAAAGAGCTAGACTGAAAGAAGAAGGAGATTACGTGGCATTGCAAAAATTGCCACGTAATGCTTCTCCGGTTCGGATGCATAATCGTTGTAAACTTACCGGACGTCCAAAAGGATATATGCGTCAATTTGGACTTTCTAGGATTACTTTCAGAGAAATGGCTTCTGCAGGATTAATTCCTGGAGTTAAAAAAGCAAGTTGGTAGAGTAAGTGTTAAATATTGTCCCGGCAGCGGGATCAATTTAAACTTGAAAAAATGACAGATCCAGTATCAGATTTCCTGACACGTATCAGGAACGCGATTCAAGCAGGCCACAGGGTTGTGGAAGTGCCTGCTTCGAACTTAAAAAAGGAAATGACCAAGATCCTTTTTGACAAAGGATACATCCTGAACTACAAGTTTATGGATGATAATAAGCAGGGCATTATTAAAATTGCTCTGAAGTATGATCCGGTATCCAAAAATCCTGCGATTAAAACTCTTAAAAGGATAAGTACACCTGGTTTAAGAAAATATACCGGGTATCGTAACCTGCCAAGGGTTCTTAATGGATTGGGTATTGCTATTTTGTCTACTTCTAAAGGAGTTTTGACCGATAAGGAAGCCCGTTTGGAGAAAATTGGTGGAGAAGTATTGTGTTACGTTTATTAATTAAGAGGAGGATATAATTATGTCTAGGATAGGAAAAGCACCAATTAGTATTCCCTCAGGAGTTAACGTAACCATTAAGGATAATGTAGTTACCGTAAAAGGTCCGAAAGGAGAACTTCACCAAACGATTAATCCTGCAATTACTGTTGAAGTCGAAGAAGGACATGTTGTAGTAAAACGTTCTTCTGACGAAAAGGAACAACGTGCAATGCATGGATTATATCGATCATTGATTAATAATATGGTTATTGGAGTGGCGCAAGGTTATAAAAAGGAACTTGAGCTGGTTGGAGTAGGTTATAGAGCTACTTCTGCAGGTCAATTACTTGAATTAGCTTTGGGATATTCACACCCAATCCAGATGATGTTGCCTTCTGAAATTTCTGTTCAAGCTGTTACCGACCGGAAAAGTAATCCGATCATTACACTGGAGTCGGCAGATAAGCAATTAATCGGACAAGTTTGTGCTAAGATTCGATCTCTTAGAAAACCTGAGCCTTATAAAGGTAAGGGTGTTCGTTTCAAAGGCGAAGTTATCCGACGTAAAGCTGGTAAATCTGCTAAAGTTTAATGTAGTAAAAAAAAGGAGTTATGGCTTTTTCGAAAATTGAAAGAAGACGCAAAATAAAAAGGCGGATCCGTAAGGATATTAACGGAACCGCAGAGAGACCCCGGATGACAGTATTCCGAAGTAACAAACAAATTTCTGTTCAGTTGGTTGATGATGTTAATGGTAAGACTTTAGCATCTGCTACCTCTTTATTGAAAGAAGTTGTTGACCAGAAAGCACCCAAAGGAGAAAAAGCTGCTTTGGTTGGTAAGGTAATAGCTGAGCGAGCTCTGAAAGCTGGAATTACATCTGTTGTGTTCGACCGTAACGGATTTTTGTATCATGGTAGAGTTAAACAATTAGCAGACGCAGCACGTGAAGCTGGGCTTAAATTCTAACAACTATGGCTGGAAATAATAAAAGAGTAAGAAATAACAACGACCTGGAGTTAAAGGACAGATTGGTTGCCATTAACAGGGTAACCAAAGTGACCAAAGGTGGTAGAACATTCAGCTTTTCTGCCATTGTTGTGGTTGGTAATGAGAATGGTGTAGTAGGATGGGGACTGGGTAAAGCTGGTGAAGTTACTACTGCCATTTCTAAAGGAGTTGAAGCCGCTAAAAAGAACCTGGTAAAAGTACCTGTAATTAAAGGTACTATCCCACATGAGCAATATGCTCGTTATGGAGGTGCTTCTGTATTTATGAAGCCTGCTTCTCATGGTACCGGTGTAAAAGCTGGTGGTGCGATGCGTGCAGTATTGGAAAGTGTGGGAGTAACCGATGTGTTAGCAAAGTCTAAAGGGTCTTCTAACTCACATAACTTAGTTAAAGCCACTATTGAGGCATTGAGTGAGTTAAGAGATGCTCATACTGTTGCTCAGCATAGAGGAGTTACGATGGATAAAGTGTTTAACGGATAAGTAGACAAAAAATGGCTAAAATTAAAGTAACTCAAGTAAAGAGTAAAATTGGGGCCACTGCCAGACAGAAGCGAACACTGGCGGCCCTTGGCCTTAATAAGATGCATAAAACCGTCGAACATGAGGCAACTCCTCAAATTGAAGGAATGGTTGTGAAAGTAAAGCATCTTGTTGCTGTAGAAAAGTAATTTGGGTCTAACTAATAAGTGCTAATAAGATATGGACTTAAGTAATTTGAAACCTGCTAAGGGATCGACCAAATCTGAAAAGAGAATTGGACGAGGACAAGGCTCTGGTCACGGTGGTACATCTACACGTGGTCATAAAGGAGCTAAATCCAGATCTGGTTACTCCAAGAAATTCGGATTTGAAGGTGGTCAAATGCCATTGCAGAGAAGGGTTCCAAAATTCGGATTTAAGAATATAAACCGAAAAGAATACAAAGCTATTAATATTGAGGTGCTTCAGGCCCTTGCTGAGAAGAGAAATGCAAACGTAATCGATCCTGAGTTGTTGGTGGAAGCCGGGTTGGTGAGCAAAAATGACTTGGTGAAAATTTTGGGTAATGGAAATCTTTCTATGAAGGTAGAAGTTAAAGCCCATGCTTTCTCGAAAGCAGCAGTAGAAGCCATTGAAGCGGCTCAAGGAACCGTTGTAAAACTGTAATTGAATGAGACTAGTCGAAACCATCCGCAACATCTGGAAAATTGAGGATTTAAAATCTCGGATTCTTACAACACTTGGATATCTATTGATTTATCGTTTAGGTTCATTTGTTGTATTGCCGGGAATAGATCCTAACCAACTTAGTGAATTGAAAAATCAAACCCGGGAAGGGGTTATGGGATTGCTGGACATGTTTTCAGGAGGAGCATTTTCCAATGCATCTATTTTTGCATTGGGGATCATGCCTTATATCTCCGCATCTATCGTGGTTCAGCTTTTAGGCATTGCCATCCCATATTTCCAACGATTGCAAAGGGAAGGGGAAAGCGGTCGTCGGAAAATTAATCAAATAACCCGTTACCTGACTATTTTAATATTAGTCATTCAGGCTCCCGGATATCTCACTAACCTTTATAATCAATTGCCAGACGCAGCATTTGTTGCAACAGGCTGGTCGTTTACCGTCACTAGCACAATCATCCTGACAGCAGGAACAATGTTTGTGATGTGGTTGGGAGAACGCATTACTGATAAAGGAATAGGAAATGGTATCTCATTAATCATCATGATTGGTATCATTGCCCGATTGCCTCAATCATTAATTGCAGAATTTGCCTCCCGTTTGGAAGCAACCAGTGGCAGCGGTGGTTTGGTTATGTTATTAATTGAATTTGTGGTATTGTTCTTCGTATTTGCTGGAACTATTTTATTGGTGCAAGGTACACGTCGTGTGCCTGTGCAATATGCCAAAAGAATTGTTGGAAATAAGCAATACGGTGGAGTTCGTCAATACATACCTTTGAAAGTAAATGCTGCAGGTGTGATGCCTATCATTTTTGCTCAGGCTATCATGTTTATACCTGTTACATTTGCTGGTTTTGTTGACAGTGAAACAGCCACAGGTTTTGCTGCTATTTTCGCTAATTTTACAGGATTTTGGTATAACTTCTTCTTTGCGTTAATGATTATTGCGTTTACGTATTTTTATACTGCAATAACAATTAATCCTACGCAAATGGCTGAAGATATGAAACGTAATGGTGGTTTTATTCCAGGGGTTAAACCCGGAAAGAAAACTGTTGAGTTTCTTGATTCTGTAATGTCGAAAATTACACTACCTGGCTCTGTCTTTCTGGCTATGGTTGCTATTCTTCCTGCATTTGCCATGATGGCAGGTGTGGATAGAATGTTTGCACAGTTTTATGGTGGAACATCGTTGCTGATTTTAGTAGGTGTTGTATTAGATACCTTACAGCAAGTTGAAAGCCATTTATTAATGCGTCACTATGACGGATTGATGAAATCAGGTAGAATAAAAGGCCGTACCGGTGGTGGTGCAGCAATGTATTAATAGAGGGGACGATCTATAAAATGATTTATTTAAAGACTGACGAAGAAATCGAACTCATGAGGGAAAGCAACCTTTTGGTTGCTAAAACCCTCGGTGAGTTAGCAAGGCATATAACGCCCGGCATTTCTACGTTGGAACTCGATAAGATAGCTGAAAGTTTTATCAGGGACCATAAAGGAATACCAGGTTTTTTGAATTACCAAGGTTTTCCAAATACATTATGTACGTCTGTTAATGAGCAGGTTGTACATGGGATACCAAATAAAAATCCCTTGAAGGAGGGAGATGTTGTATCCGTAGACTGTGGTGCTTTGTTAAACGGGTTTTATGGTGATTCAGCGTATACTTTTTGTGTTGGTGATGTTTCTGCTGATGTAAAAGAATTGCTGAATGCTACCAAAGAATCCTTATACAAAGGAATTGAACAAGCTGTTGATGGCAGTCGGTTAGGGAACATAGGATATGCAATTCAGGAATATACTGAATCTCGTGGCTATTCCGTTGTAAGAGAAATGGTTGGGCATGGAATTGGTAAGCAATTGCATGAATCTCCCGAAGTTCCGAATTATGGCCGTCGTGGGAACGGAATGAAGCTGAAAGATGGAATGGTTATCGCTATAGAGCCAATGATTAATTTGGGCAAGCGAAATATCGTTCAGGAAAGAGATGGTTGGACAATTAGAACAACTGACAAGAAGGTTTCTGCGCATTTCGAACACACGGTTGCTATTCGAAAGGAAAAGGCCGATATTTTGTCGAGTTTTAAATTTGTAGAAGAAGTATTAAATTTGCAGTCTGAAAAGTAAAAAGTTATAAACTATGGCGAAACAGCCCTCAATTGTACAAGACGGTACCATAATAGAAGCCCTTTCTAACGCGATGTTTCGCGTGGAGCTTGAAAACGGACACATTATAACTGCACACATCAGCGGAAAAATGCGAATGCATTATATTAAAATTTTGCCAGGTGACCGTGTGAAAGTTGAGATGTCTCCATACGATTTGACTAAAGGAAGAATAACATACCGATATAAATAACAAAGAGACTGATCATGAAGGTTAGAGCATCAATAAAGAAAAGAAGTGCTGACTGCAAGATCGTAAAGCGGAAAGGACGCTTATACGTGATAAATAAGAAAAATCCAAAGTTTAAACAACGTCAAGGATAAATTAGTGAATTATGGCTAGAATTGCTGGAGTCGATATTCCCTCTAATAAGCGAGGAGAAATTGCATTGACTTATATTTATGGAGTAGGTCGAAGCAGAGCAAATGAAATTCTTCAGGAGGCCGGCGTTGACCGTGATGTCAAAGTGAAAGAATGGACTGACAATCAGATTAAGGATATTCGTGAGATTATTGGCTCGAATTACAAAATCGAAGGTGAGTTACGTTCTGAAGTACAGTTGAACATCAAGCGGTTAATGGATATTGGTTGTTACCGTGGTATTCGCCACCGTATTGGACTTCCTTTAAGAGGACAGTGCACCAAGAACAATGCCCGCACCAGAAAAGGAAAGAAGAAAACTGTTGCGAACAAAAAGAAAGCAGGTAAATAATAATTGAATTATGGCGAAAAAGTCAGGATCTCAAAAAAAGCGAGTTGTTAAGGTTGAAGCTCAGGGGCAAGCGCATATTCACTCCTCCTTCAACAATATTATCATCTCCCTGACAAATAGTAATGGTCAGGTTATCTCTTGGTCGAGTGCGGGTAAGATGGGATTTAGAGGTTCTAAAAAGAACACTCCTTATGCTGCACAAACTGCTGCCAATGATTGCGCAAAGGTTGCATACGACTTAGGATTGAGAAAGGTAAAAGTTTACGTTAAAGGACCTGGTAATGGTCGTGAATCAGCAATTCGTACCATTCATACCGCAGGGATTGAAGTGTCAGAAATTGTTGATGTTACACCATTGCCTCACAATGGGTGTCGTCCACCAAAGAGAAGAAGAGTTTAATTATTGATTGAACTAGTTATTAACCATAAGTTTGTGGTTTTAAATTTTGAATAATGATTGGTTATATGATTATTACCTCCTCTCTATAATCTAGCGGCTGCCATATTCATCATTTAAAATCAAAAATTTAAAATCAAAAATTTAGAAGAATGGCTAGATATATTGGTCCAAAAACAAAAATCGCCCGGAAATTTGGAGAGGCGATTTATGGCCCGGATAAGAATTTCGAAAGAAAAAACTATCCTCCAGGACAACATGGTAACAACCGTAGAAGAAAAACAAGTGAATACGGTATCCAGTTAAAAGAAAAGCAAAAAGCCAAATATACATACGGAGTATTGGAGAAGCAATTCCGTAATTTGTTTAAAAAAGCTTCACGTAGTAAAGGTATTACCGGTGAGGTGTTGCTTGGATTTTTAGAATCACGTCTTGATAATGTTGTTTATCGTTTAGGTATTGCTCCAACTAGAGCAGCTGCAAGACAATTGGTATCTCACCGTCATATTACTGTGGATGGAATAATTGTTAATATTCCTTCATTTTCGGTAAAAGCCAATCAAATTGTAGGTGTTCGAGAAAAGTCAAAATCGTTAGAAGTTATTTCTTCAGCTCTTACTAATACCAGTGTGCATAAATATGCTTGGTTAGAGTGGGATCAAGATACTATGAAGGGGAAATTTTTGAATGTTCCAGAAAGGTCTGATATCCCTGAAAATATCAAAGAACAGTTGATAGTTGAATTGTATTCTAAATAAAAATTTCTTATGGCAATATTAGCATTCCAAAAACCAGACAAAGTTATCATGCTGGAAGCCGACGAAAAATTCGGCCGTTTCGAGTTTCGTCCGCTGGAACCAGGATATGGTATTACAGTTGGAAATGCCCTAAGAAGAATATTATTATCCTCTTTAGAGGGGTATGCAATTACTACTATCAAAATTGAAGGTGTAGACCACGAGTTTTCCACAATTCCTGGTGTAATTGACGATGTCACTAATATTGTATTGAATCTAAAACAAATTGGCTTTAAGCGAATTGTTGAAGATGCCGATAGTGAAAAGGTTGTAATTAATATTACAGGCAAAGAAACTTTCACAGCTGGTGACATGAATCAATTTATGACAGGTTTTGAGGTCCTTAATCCAGATTTGGTTATTGCCACTATGAGTCCTGAAGTTAATTTACAAATGGTTGTAACTATTAACAAGGGAAGAGGCTATGTTCCTGCCGAAGAGAATAAATCAATTGAAGAGGAATTCGGAGTTATAGCGATCGATAGTATTTTTACGCCAATAAAAAATGTAAAATATGCTATTGAAAACTATAGGGTAGAACAAAAGACTGACTACGAAAAGCTGGTATTGGAAATTGAAACTGATGGATCAATTCATCCTAAAGATGCCTTAAAAGAATCAGCCAAAATACTTATTTACCATTTTATGCTCTTCTCTGATGAAAAAATAACATTAGATTCAGATGAGAAATTTGGAAATGAAGAGTTTGATGAGGAAGTATTACATATGCGCCAGTTGCTTAAAACTAAATTGGTTGATATGGATCTGTCTGTTAGGGCATTAAACTGTTTAAAAGCGGCCGATGTGGAAACATTGGGTGAGTTGGTACAATTCAATCGTAACGATCTGCTTAAGTTCCGTAATTTTGGTAAAAAATCGCTTACAGAGCTTGATGATTTGTTATTGAATTTGGGTCTGACCTTTGGTATGGATACTTCAAAGTATAAACTTGACAAGGAATAATAGCGATGAGACATAGAAAAAAATTAAATCACTTGGGTAGGACCGCATCGCACCGTAAAGCAATGTTAGCCAATATGGCTACTTCGCTTATTATGCACAAGCGGATAAGAACTACCGTGGCGAAGGCAAAAGCCTTGCGTATGTACGTAGAGCCAATCATCTCAAAAACTAAAAATCTGAGTACTGTTGGGGAAAAAACCCATGCGCAAAGATTAGTTTTTAAAGATTTACAGAATAAGGAAGCTGTTAAGGAGCTTTTTGGTGAAGTTGCCGAAAAAGTGGCTACAAGGCCAGGTGGATATACCCGTATCCTTAAATTGGGTAACCGTCTTGGTGATGCTGCTGAAATGTGTTACATTGAATTAGTAGATTACAATGAGAACATGTTAAGTGCGACTAAACCTGCAGATGAAGCTAAGAAAACACGTCGTAGTCGTCGTAGAAAATCTTCTGAAAATGTGGCAACGACTGAAGTAGCATCTTCAGGGGCTAAATCAGATGATATCGCTACTGATAATAAAGCAGACAATCCTGAGTCTGAAACAAAGGAATAATCGAATTGAGAAATGGGGAAAATCGAAAGATTTTTCCTATTTTTCTTGCTATATATGGTGCTAGGGGGGATAACAGTCATAGGTGGCTTTATCCTTTTTTTTTGATTTTTTGAATTTCAATCTAATAAACAGTTTCAATTATGGGACAAATTGCAAATGTTCATGCTCGTGAGATTTTAGATTCACGTGGTAATCCCACAATAGAAGTGGAGGTAACTTTAGAAAGTGGTTTTGTAGGTCGTGCTGCTGTACCATCAGGAGCCTCTACCGGTGAACACGAAGCTCTTGAATTACGTGATGGCGATAAAAGTCGTTATTTAGGTAAAGGTGTTTTAAAGGCTGTTGAAAACGTTAATAATATCATTGCTCCTGCTTTAGTTGGAATGAGTACTCTTGATCAAGTGGGTGTTGACCACAAAATGCTTGAACTTGATGGTACTAAAACAAAAAGCAAATTAGGTGCAAACGCTATTCTTGGTGTTTCTTTAGCTGTTGCCAGAGCTGCTGCAGAATATCTTGGTATGCCTCTTTATCGTTATATTGGTGGTACTAACGCTAAAACTCTTCCTGTTCCAATGATGAATATCATCAATGGTGGTTCTCACTCTGATGCTCCTATTGCTTTTCAAGAGTTCATGATCCGTCCGGTTGGAGCTAAGAGTTTCCGTGAAGGATTGCGTATGGGAGCTGAAGTTTTCCATTCTCTTAAGAATGTATTACATGATCGTAATTTGAGTACTGCTGTTGGTGATGAAGGTGGTTTCGCTCCTGCATTAGACGGTACTGAAGATGCTTTGAATTGTATCTTGAAAGCGATTGAAAATGCCGGTTACAAACCAGGACGTCTTGTAGAAGGTGGCGATGTAGCCATTGCTCTTGATTGTGCTTCTTCTGAATTTTTTGAAGATGGTGTATACAACTACGCTAAATTTGAAGGAGAAAATGGTGCAAAAAGAAATTCAAAAGAGCAAGCTGCATACTTGGCTGAATTAGTAGCTAAGTTCCCAATTGATTCCATCGAAGATGGTTGTGATGAAAACGATTGGGATGGATGGGTAGCTCTAAACAATGAAATTGGTGATAAGTGCCAGTTGGTTGGTGATGACTTATTTGTAACTAATGTAGATTACCTTAAAAAAGGTATTGAATTAGGAGCAGCCAACTCTATCTTGATTAAAGTTAACCAAATTGGTACTTTAACTGAGACTTTGAATGCTATTGAAATGGCTCACCGTGCCGGCTTTACTTCTGTTACTTCACACCGTTCTGGTGAGACAGAAGATTCAACAATTGCAGATATTGCTGTAGCTACAAACAGTGGTCAGATTAAAACTGGTTCATTAAGTCGTTCAGATCGTATGGCTAAGTATAATCAATTACTTCGTATTGAGGAAGAATTAGGAAATTCCGCAATCTACGGTTATACAAAAGTTCAAAAGAAATAAGAAGTAATTCTTAATTAAAAAAGGGGATATCCGTAAGGATATCCCCTTTTTCGTTTAATGCTTGATTAGGCAAAAAAGAACAAATCACATGTTAATATGTTATTAATGTAGTTCATGAGACATGAATAGTTTAGTAGACTAGGATCCCAATATTTTTTAAAAAAGTAATTGGGATTATTGATGTAGATAGTTTGTATTTTAAATAGCAATAAATCAATAAACTATGGATTACATTAAACAGCGACTTATTGAAATAGGCCATCCCAAGGCGGATATCGTTAGAAAATTAACAAAAGAGCATGGTGATAAAGTTATTCAGGATGTTAAAATGGGACAAGTGATGACGGGAATGAAGGGAGTAGTCTCATTGTTAACCTGTACTTCAAAATTGGATCCTGAAGAAGGAATCAGGTTTCGGGGGTATTCTATTCCGGAACTTAGGGAAAAATTACCCAAAATTCATGATGATGGCGAACCTTTACCTGAGGGTTTGTTTTTTCTCATGTTGTTGGGGGAAATGCCTACAAAAGATGATGTTAACTTTATAAGCAATCAATGGGCGCAACGCGGACATGGGATTCCTCCACATGTTTTTGATGTTATTAATGCATTACCTAAGGATGCCCATCCAATGATTCAGTTTAATACTGCCATTCTGGCAATGTCGACTGAGTCTCAGTTTCGAAAGGCTTACCTGGCTGGTATGGATAAGAAGGACTATTGGGGGCCGACTTATGAAGGAGTGATGGATTTGATCTCTCGATTACCTATTATTGCCGCGTATATATATCGTCGTGTATTTTTTGATGGAAAATATATAGATCCAGATCCTTCATTAGACTGGGCGGGTAATCTTGCGCATATGATGGGCTATGACAGTGAAGAAATTAAGCGTTTGATGCGACTTTATATGGTTATTCACGCTGATCATGAAGGTGGAAATGTTTCTGCACATGCCACTCACTTAGTGGGATCTGTCTTATCCAATCCATACTATAGTTTTTCAGCCGGGATGAATGGCCTTGCCGGCCCTTTACATGGCATGGCCAATCAAGATGTAATGCATTGGATTAATAAGATGAAAAGAGAAATTGGTGCAGAAGAGCCCAGTAAAGAACAAATCCAGGAATACGCGAAGAAAACTATTGAAAAGGGTCAAGTTATTCCTGGCTATGGACATGCTGTATTGCGCAAAACCGATCCCAGATTTCTTGTTCAGTTAGATTTTGCTCGTAAATACCTGCCAAATGCGCCTTATATTAAACTTGTCAGCAATATTTATGAGGTGGTGCCAGAAATACTTTTAAGTACAGGAAAAGTTAAGAATCCCTGGCCTAATGTGGATGCCATTTCAGGAGCCCTTTTGACAAGTTATGGAATAACTGAATTTCCTATTTATACTGTTTTATTTGGCGTTTCACGTGCATTGGGCGTACTTACCCAACTTGTATGGGATAGGCTTTATGGATTGCCAATAGAGCGTCCAAAATCTCAAAATTTAGCATGGTTTATGGAAAAAGCAGGGATTACGGAATAATTCAATTTCTATATACGATGTTTTTCTAGGGACGTGGATAGCGTCCCTTTTTTACTGGTATTGTTGAGCGCTCTTCATCATACAGGTATCTGTTATAATGTGGTAAAATATCATTCAGGAAAGCTGGTGTTAATAACGTTATTCAATACAGTTAGTCAATTACTGATTGTTTGCTTTCAAAACAATTTGTTCTTCTTTCGTTTGAAGCATGATTGTCATGCTCTATTATTAGCTGACACTGAATTGCTTTGATGATTACTATCAGTGGCGAATTCTAATGTAGGTGCATGTGGCAAGATGAACTGTATGGTTCGTTACGATAGATCGTACGATCTAGGATGGCGTATCGTAAGAAGTAATTGAACTGTTATGGTTGAGAAACATTTAGGGTAATGACGCAAAGAGAATAAGGAGAAAGACAATAAGTAGAGTATTAAAGTGTATTTTAGCAGATGCATGTGAGATTCAGTGAAAAGTTGTAATTGTAAACATGTCTAAAGGATGTGGGTATCAATTTGGGAGTCATACAATGTGATGTCGGAATGCTATGATGTTATATTTCGTAATAGCGATTCGGAATGCGAAAATCAAGAAGGAAGTTTTAATGAGAAGTGTTGTAATCCGGTTGTTTATAAAAATGATCATAAAACTGAGATTGCCATTCTGTGATTTACTTTTTTGCACTCTTTCTGTTAATGGAAAATGGTTTAATGTAGCTTCCTGAGATGGTACAAAATGCCAACATGAATAGTGATGGGTAACTATAAGGTAAGTCATTGATGCAGGCTATCAGGAGGAAAGATTGTGTTTTGTCTACCAGTCGGCAAATGTTCGATAATCATTAAAATATTTTCTTAATTTGATGCGCCCATGTGTTTTAAGTATTTTAGCCATCGCATTATTAGAGAAGGAAGAAATATGGTTCTTGTAAATGTTAGACTTTTATTGGTTTGTTGTTTGTTTGCAATAGTTTGTGCGAGTGGTTTAAAAGCAAATGATGATACAGGGATTTCGGTTCTATCGGATATAAAACAATTCACAATTAGTGAAGGTCTGTCAAATGGAAGTGTTACCTGTCTTTTTCAAGATAGTCGTGGTTTTCTATGGATAGGAACCAAGAATGGCTTAAATCGGTTTGACGGTAAAAAGTTTTTAACCTATAGGCATATTCCTGTAGATAGTCTTTCCATATCAGGAAATTATATTCAGGTTATTTTGGAGACAACTGATGGGAATATTTGGGTTGGCACAAAAAATAATGGAATTAGTGTATGGGATAGACGAACTGATTGTTTTAGCCGGTTTAATAATAGTTCGCATGGCGAAAGAGCGTTGCCAGAAGATGAGATATTAGGAATGGTATATGACAAAAAATGGGTATGGGCGCTGTCATTGCATTATCTAATAAAAATTGATGGAGTAACAAATCAAGTTAAATATTTCAACACCTTCCATAAGGTACTTAAAACTGCAAGATATCATCAATATCCTTTGCTTAAAATTTCGTATGACGAGATTTTAATAGGGACAAAGGAAGGTTTGCAAAGTTTTAATATAAAAACAGAAACCTTTACAAGGATTCAGTTTGAAGGAGTGGATTCTTCTAACGACATTGGTGATTTGGTGATGTTGAATGATAGTAGTGTGTTAGTAAGTACAATAGAAGGAGTTAAGTTATGTGATATTAAAAATCAGCAAATAAAACTATTGGAAGAAGAAAGGCGGGAGCCATATTATTTGCCTTCAAACGTGTCAATTCATAATGGAATGATTTGGTTAAGTTCCCAAAATTCCATCCAGGTTGCTGGTATACCAGGATATTCATTCAAAGAATTGGAAGGGAGCTTCCTTGGAAAATGGCCATTGAAGAATCAAAAAATCACAGCTCAATTGTTTGATAATAGCGGATTGTTGTGGATTGGTACTGAAAGAGGTGGCCTCTTTAAAATAAACTTGCAAAAACCAAAAATTCGGTCAATTTCATCTTTTGATAAATTAGCTGGAGAATTCGAGTCTTATGATATTTGTGCCATTCATGCTGATAGGAGCTATTACTGGTTGGGAACCAGGAGTAAAGGATTGTACAGGGTAGGTAAAAAAGATGAAAGGATAAAACATTATTGTGTTAGTTCTACATCAGATGGTTTAAGTGAGGATTTGGTTTCCAGTATTTTAGAAGTCAAAGATAATATATTATGGCTTGGGACAAATAAAGGGATCTTTATTCTAAATAAGGAAACAGATCGAATTGAAGAATTTAGTTATGCCGATAGTTCAGAGTTTGCAACGATTTTAAAGTCTAATTATATACGGGATTTATTACAAGATAAACTTGGTAATATATGGATTGCAACGCAATTTGGATTATATAAATATAATGGGCATGAGCTTACCCGCTATTTTGAGGATCCAAATGATAAAAATAGTCTGTGCAGTGATGTTGTAAACGTTCTTTTTGAAGATAGCGAAGGATGGCTTTGGGTAGGCACGAAAAAGGGGGTCAATATTATTCAAAATGCATGGCGTGAGTTTGTTCAGATTAGTAATAGTGATTTAGGTTCTAAATTACTTAGCAATAATTATATCCTTTCTTTTGTAGAAGATAAAGATAAAAGGATTTGGATTGGTACTCAAGCCGGTTTATCTTATTACGATAAGAAAAGCTTTTCACCAGGGTTTATTAAGGACGAGAAAGATTTATCAAATATTCAAATTGGTGATTTGTTGAGGGATGAGTATGATCGCATTTGGTTAAGCTCAAATAGAGGTATTTCATATATCAATCCAGTAGAAGGAATGATTTATTTTACCGAAGAAGATGGGTTGCCCGGTTATTCTTATCATTCTGGTGCTGCTTTAAAAACAGATGATGAACTTCTTTTTGGAGGGGCTAATGGTCTTGCTATTATTAATCCGGATTCTCTAAGGATTAATTTATCTAAACCCAATGTTGAGATCACGGGAGTCAATATTATTCATAAGGGAAAAGAGTTATCAAGTTTTCACGGGGAGGTTGATTCTATTGAAATGAAGTTTAAGAACAACTCAATGATTAGAGTAGAGTTTTCAGCTTTGGAATTTACCCAACCATCAAAGAATAGGTATAAGGTTATGTTGGATGGTTATGACGAAACCTGGAGAGATGTTACCAGTGAGAATTCAGTAGTTTTTTCCAATTTGATGCCGGGCTCATATACATTAAAAGTGATGGGGGCAAATAATGATTTTGTATGGAATAACAACCCCACTGAATTGTTTATTAAAATAGTACCTCCGCTTTATATGTCCAATTATGCTTATGCTTTTTATCTGTTGGCGGCTATTTTTATAATTCAATCTTTAATAAATTATCGGATACGGAATTATCGAAAAGTTTATAAGGATTTACAGGAAAAAGCAACCAGTAAGAAACAAATTGAGGACCAAAGAGAGACACTTTCGAAAATCAATCAAAGCCTTACTGATAGTATCAGTTATGCCAAGAGAATACAGGAGGCCATTATTCCTTCCGAACAGATGTTTCGAAGGTATTTTTCAGAGTCATTTATTTATTTTCGCCCCAAGGATATTGTAAGTGGTGATTTTTATTGGGTGTATCAGAATAAGGATAAAATTTTTGTTGCTGCTGTTGATTGCACGGGACATGGTGTTCCAGGAGCTTTTATGTCGATTATTGGCTATGATTTATTAAGAAATATTGTAGAGATACAAGGGGAGGAATGCCCAGCTGTGATATTAAATAGGTTGAATAGAGAAGTGTTGTCCATCTTTAAAAGAAACAACTCAAATCAGGAAGAATTTCAGTTTGGGGTTAAAGATGGAATGGATATGGCTTTTTGCATGATTGATAAAAAAAGAAAGAATATTGAGTTTGCTGGTGCATTTAATCCGATTTATCTGATTCGTGATAACGAAATTTTATCTTATAAAGGTAACAGATTTGCTATTGGTCATCATGGTGCAGCAGCAGGATTGACTTTTACAAAACAAGAGATTCCCCTTCAGGAGAATGATATCATTTATTTATTTTCGGATGGGTATGCTGACCAATTTGGAGGTCCTGAAGGGAAAAAGTTTAAATATCGTCGTTTTCGACATTTACTTCTCAATATACATAAACTGCCCATCGAAGACCAAAAGGCCATCCTTCATCAGAAGATGGAAGAGTGGATGAATGGTCAACATGAGCAAGTTGATGATATTTTATTAATGGGATTAAGACCCTTAAAATAAGATCAGTTTTAGCTTAGATGTTGTTTTATTTTTCTAATCAAATCTTCCGGTTGGAATGGTTTGCTAATGTAGTCATCCATACCTGAGGTCAGGCATTTTTCTCTATCTTCAGGAAAAGCATTAGCTGTAACTGCTATTATTGGAGTATGTGTACTGGTGCTTTTTTCAATTTCTCTAATTTTTTGAGTGGCTTTAAAGCCATCCATGATTGGCATTTGAACGTCCATTAATATCAGGTCATACTTGGCTTTTCCAAACTTATCAAGCGCTTCTTTTCCATTGAATGCCACATCAATTTTATGAACCTCGTTTTTTATATAGAGTATAATTATTTGTTGATTGCTGAAATTGTCTTCAACAAGTAAAATATTGGATTCTTTAATATCTACTTTAGGTTTAAAATAGCTTTCAGTTTGTACTGTTGGCTTTTTAATATCAAGAATTGATCTGCTTTTAGTACTCTCTTTAAATTTCATGGCAAATTCAAATCTTGTTGAATCGGCACCAGGTATAATTGTTAGTTGATGGCCATCAGATTCGATTAATTTTTGGGTAATTCCAAGGTCTAGCAAATGAATATATTTGGAACTGTTAAGCCTGATGATATCCTGGCTGTAAAGTGATTCCTGATCAGCAAATTCTTCTTTCGGAATTGGAATGGTTGTGTTACTTACAAAATTGAATTGAAGCTCAATTTTTCCTGGCATACTCTCTTTGCGGGTCACTTCTACTTTTATCTCTTTTATCTCTGCATTGTTGTATTTTAAAATACTGTTTAAAAGATTGAGAAATATCTGTTTGACTTTAATGCTATTTCCAATTAGGCTAGAGGGTATGTCTGCTGATAAGGAAAGGCTGAACTTTTTTTTGTCCTGATCATCTTGAAAGAGTCTGATCGTGTTATTGAGTGTCGCAAATAAATTAAAGTTTATCTCTTCATCAGGTATCTGACTCAAACTGGTGCGAGTGGCAGCAACCATGGAATTGACAACATTTACCAGGTTATTGGCTGATGCATGAATGGTATTAATATAATCATGTTGATCATCATTCAGAGAGGTTTTTTCCAGGATGTCAATTATACCTGTGATGTTACTCAACGGAGTTCGAATCTGGTGTGAGAGTTTAGAAATTAACTCTTCTTGTGTTTTACTGGTATTCTGAGAATTCAGCATGAGTCGTTCACGGTTCAGGATTAATTCCGTAGTTGTATGATAAATGGAATAGGCTACAACTAAAGAGATGCCGTAAAAGAACAGGAATAATATTTTGGAGCCGAGATTGTAGGGTTGAGCGAAAGGAATAATCTCTGATAAGAGAACAAAGTTGAGCAAAATAATGGCAAATAAAATGAATGATAAGCGTGTGCCAAATCTTTGTCCGGTTATGGAGATAGCCATAAAAGGAAACAAACCTACCCAAATTATATTTAATTGAGTAGTTCCTCCGAAAATCGTAAAGTAGGAAAGTGTGATAATAATAAAGGACATTAATAGTTTCCTATATGTGACAGAATGAACACGACGGCTCATGTAAAGGTAATTTGCTGCAAAAATTAAACTGAAGAATAATAATGGACCGGCAAAGAATAAATTTTCTTGCCATAAGGCATACATTCCTTCTGTGAATACAATAATGAAAAGAAAGAAGTTGTTAAGATTAGTTAACAGGCTTCTGTTGCGTGTTTCTATCTCCACTTTTTCTCTTTGTTCGTAAATAAATAAGGATAAAAACTTATTAAGGATATTCATTTTTGAGTCGTTTTATTAGCAAATAATTTTTAAAAATGTCGGTCCTAAAACACCTCAATAAGTCTTGGAGGCCATGTTTTTGACTTTGTTTTTCAAGGCTAAAATTAATGAAATAGTTTTACCTCTTCAAAATTAAAGGATTATTCAATAGGTAGGTAGATATTCATTTTTTATAGATATTTATTTTTTATGCGTGATCCTTTTTGTGGGCATTTTAAATATAACTTTGTTATCCCTAATTCGTACGTTACGTTTGGTCCCGTTTCCCACTAGAGAAGAAGGGACGTGAGAACAATTAGGATTTAAAATGTAATTAAAAGGTTTTAATTTATGAGAAAGCTAATTTTTGCCACACTTGTAGTTTTTGTTTTTAGCGTGGTAAATGCTCAGGAGCATTTACCTACTGCCGATGAATATGCCAGTTTTTTTAAAACAAAGACATTAGTCGTTATGGATCCAAATCCAATGAGCGACTTTAACTTTAAAATAAAAGAAGTGATGTCCAAGGTGTGGACACTTACCGATTATGAGTTTATTGATGATAAGGAGTTTGAAGAGCGTAGAAATGATCCAGCCTATTCATTTTTAGTAACTACTGTAGTTACATTTGATCATGATAAAACAAAAGCCCGTTATAATTTTTTGAGTTTATTAATGGGTGAAGCTGAAAAAGATGTTAAGGAATTGCCTGATTTGTGCTCTATTCCATTATCGTATTTACGTGTGGAGGATGATAGTTATGCATACAAAATGGAGGCTTTTATAAGGTTTATTCAGGATCATGTGCAGTTGATGCACGAAAAACCAGAATTGATAAAAGCTAATGTATTTAAGTATTATAATAAAAATATTAAGAGCCTAAAGGATAAAACGTTGCTTTTGGTTAAAGAAGATTTGCAAGAAACGGTTAATTCTCAATCCAAAATTCAAAGGTTATATCCTTATGATGTTAAAATTGTGAGCAGGGATGAGGTAACACAGGCAATTGAACAGAAGGATAAGGATGTTGTTTTTTTGCATAAAGTTGGTCCGGAGGGAACGAAGTATAAAGCTCGTTGTTATAAGATATTGGTTGGAGCTGCTGATTCGCGTTTTTACTATTTCGATTATCACATGATTAATAAAAAGCATCGGGATGCGTTATTAGAAAAAGATTTAAAGCGAATGGTTAGTCATTGATCCAGATAGAATAAAATATACAGAAATATGTCAGACGATAAAAAGATCATTTTTAGTATGGTGGGGGTAAGTAAGACTTTTCCACCACAAAAAAAAGTTCTAAATAATATCTACTTATCATTTTTTTATGGTGCTAAGATTGGAATAATCGGATTAAATGGTTCAGGTAAATCAACCTTATTGAAGATTATTGCCGGTTTAGAACAGAATTATGAAGGAGAGGTGGTTTTTTCTCCTGGTTATTCAGTTGGATACCTGGAGCAGGAGCCTCAACTGGATCCTGAAAAAACCGTTCGTCAAGTAGTTGAGGAGGGTGTTCAGGAAATAGTTGATGTGTTGAAGGCTTATGAGGATGTGAATCTTAAGTTTGGTGATCCAGAGGTGTTGGAAGATCCTGATAAAATGCAGGCGCTGATGGATGAACAAGCTAATCTTCAGGAAAAGATCGACCAATATGATGCGTGGAATCTGGATACTAAATTGGAGCGAGCGATGGATGCTTTGCGCTGTCCGCCAGAGGATCAAAAGATTTCCGTGTTATCGGGAGGAGAAAGACGTCGAGTTGCTTTGTGTCGTTTGTTGTTAAAAGAGCCTGATATTCTTCTGCTCGATGAACCCACCAACCATCTTGATGCAGAATCAGTGATGTGGCTGGAGCAATACCTGCAACAATATAAAGGAACTGTTATCGCGATCACTCACGACCGTTATTTTCTGGATAATGTAGCTGGTTGGATTCTTGAGTTAGACAGAGGAGAAGGGATTCCCTGGAAAGGAAACTATACTTCATGGCTTGATCAGAAGACTAAGCGTTTGGCCCAAGAGGAAAAGCAGGCTAGTAAACGGCGTAAAACACTGGAACGAGAACTTGAATGGGTACGAATGGCTCCCAAAGCACGCCATGCCAAATCCAAAGCGCGTCTTTCTGCTTATGACAATTTAATGAAAGAGGGTGTTAAGGAAAAAGAAGAAAAATTGGAGATTTTTATTCCTAACGGTCCCCGATTGGGTGATAGAGTCATTCAGGCCAGTGGTGTGGCTAAAGGATTTGATGATAGATTGCTGTTTGAGAATCTTGATTTTGTTCTTCCTAAGAATGGTATTGTAGGTGTGATTGGACCAAATGGAGCCGGTAAGACTACCTTGTTTCGAATGATCATGGGGATGGAAACAGCTGATAAAGGAATTTTTGAGGTTGGAGAAACCGTGAAGATTGGTTACGTTGATCAATCGCATGAAGCTATTGATCCTGAAAAAACAGTTTATCAGGTTGTATCCGGAGGTCAGGAGACGATTCGGCTAGGTGGCCGAGATCTCAATAGTAGGGCGTATTTGTCCCGATTTAATTTTACAGGTTCAGATCAGGAGAAGAAGTGTGGTGTATTGTCCGGTGGGGAAAGGAACCGTTTGCATTTAGCACTCACATTAAAAGAGGAGGCTAATGTCTTGCTATTGGATGAGCCGACTAATGATATTGATGTGAATACGCTTCGAGCTCTTGAAGAAGGTTTAGAGGATTTTGCCGGTTGTGCCGTAGTGATATCTCATGATCGTTGGTTCCTTGATCGAATTGCTACCCATATTCTGGCTTTTGAAGGTGATTCGAATATGTACTATTATGAAGGATCATTTTCGGAGTACGAAGAGCATAAAAAGAGACGTTTGGGTGACATAACACCGAAACGAATAAAGTATAAAAAACTGATAAAGGATTAAACGTATTCTAACTAATTTATATGGAGAGGATTTGTCAATGACATAATCCTCTCTTCATTTTTATTGGTCTCTTCAGATATTGGATGATGTAGATAGTACATTGGGAAAATTCCTCTACCCTTTACATTACGCGGGCTTCGTTCTATGATTTTATAATGTTGATTTAGCGTGTTCTTCATTTTTTGGGGGATGTTAATTTGCATTGGATCGCAATTTTCCTGAAAACGAGCAGCTAGATTAACCGTATCTCCAAAAATGTCGAAGGAGAGATTTGTTAGACTGACCAGACTGGCAATGATATCTCCCTGATACATGCCAATCCGTACCTCCCAATTGGAGGTGTTTTGTTTATTTCTTTTAACCCAACTTGAAAATTAAAAATAACAAACAACTCTATATAAGGTATATGGTAGTTGGTTTTTTACAATTGGGTCACAACTTTTGTTTTTTGCACATAGGGCCTGTCTTTAAAAGCCAAAGCTTCATATATTTTTTTAGCATCA
>RHGE01000210.1 GCA_004296775.1 Marinilabiliaceae bacterium JC017 | reverse complement strand
AAATCCTTTACGCTTAACCCTGAGTTCAGGTAAGCATCGTAGATCTCCCGAAACTTTTTCATATTTAACATGTCATTCGATTTTTATTTGCCCCAAACTTATGAACTGACATGTCATTTTTCTATACGGGGTTCACCGAATGCTTACGGTGAAAGTAGCTAAAATCCCCGGATGATAAGGTATGTGGTAACATTTGGAAGTCGTTTTTTATTGTAAATTTCATTTCTCAGAGATAAGGATACTGTTACTTACCTGGGGACTGATAATAGATAAATAGGGTGTCTTATGGTTTAAAATTCTTCAACCAATTCATCATGAAGAAGTAGAATGTATCAGTTGTTTTTATATCAGTTATCCCGTTATAATTTTTTAACTGTTCTTTTCCGCATCCGTTAGTGCCAACTAACATGTTATGATCTGCTCCGGGGATGGTTTGCATGGTGATTTGAGGCGTTGGATTGGTGGTTATTATTTCATTCAATACTGTTGTGGCTTGCACGGGATCTATATTTTTGTCAAGCTCTGCATATAAAGACAGAAACGGTAACTATTCTGTCTGGCTGATATTGAGTGATCTTGGTAGTTGGAAGACTACCTCTCTCGTCCTTTTGATTTTAGTTACAACCACCATGTAACCGTAGTCACAAACCCTATGTGACCATAGTCGAACACTCTATGTGATCATAGTCACACCCCCTATGTGACCATAGTCAAACACTCTATGTGATCATAGTCACACACACCATGTGACCGTAGTCACACAACCTATGTGACCGTAGTCACACCCCCTATGTGACTACGATCACATGTTCAAATTGATTATAGAGTTAGAATTGTAAAAGCGGAATGATGCCTCTTGGGTAAGGCAAATTGTCAGGCAGGCCAGGGTAATCAATTAAATACAGACTATTATCTATAATTGCAATTACTGGTTAAGAAAAAATAAACGGTCCATTTCTTAAAAATAGAAATAGACCGGCAAACCACCCTTGTTAAGGGTGGCTATGATTTAATTATGAATTCATTGTCAAATATTGAAGCGTACAGTTTTTGATTAAACCTAAAGCGTTTTCTTACTTCTAACTGGCAATTAGTACCCGTTAATTCTGCCGGTACCTTTACCTGGAGCAGGGTGTTGGTGTTATTAAAATAGATGTCGGCTCTGAGGGTGGTGCCATTAACATGAAAAAAAAGACCTTCATCATCGACCTCGGTATTTACCTTCAGGTCGATACCACGTAGTTCCAGGGTGCCCTTGGGGGTGATGCATTTGTTTTGTGTTTCACTGAAATGGTCTTTCACCTCCAGGATAACAGGCGATTTAATGGGCGTTTTTATCTTTTGAAGCTCTATTTCATTGGTGTCGAATTTCAGTGAGTTTCCCAGCCTGACATTGAACTCAATGGAGTGGCGACTGGGATCAAATTCATCGTCATCCCCCATAAATGTACCGCGGATACTGGGTGTAATGGTCATCAGAGGAGTTACCACGACGTACCCTTGTTTCAAGCTATCCAGTATGGCGTGGGATTCTTCATTCAGCACACTAAGTGCTTCCGTATCCGTTAACGTGAGTCCCCGGCCGGTCATCTTCTTAATCAAATCATCTATTGTTAACACTTTCTTCTTTTGAATCACAGCCCGGCGATCATCGGGGTTCTCCGTCAGGGAGTTTGGATACAGTGCATAAAGCAATCCCATAAATCATTGTTTTGAAGAATTAAACATCATGGCCGGGGTGCTGATCATCGTCGTCTCACCTCTTTGGGACCATCTTATTAACGATGGCGCCGAAACTAACATAAAAACCATAATCATTGAAGGAGCACTTGATAAACGAATGGTAATCATTGGTCAAGTCACCGGATTGTTTGATTAGGGTATTTGGGGCTTCATTGGAGGTTGGGTAATAAAAGGTTTTTGGAAAGGGGAAGGGCCGGCAAGGGAGTATGATGGAGGGAAGTGACCTCATTCCGGGCTCAGGCGCTTAGGTAGCAACTTTTACCATTGCGCCGTGCAAGTCCGTGAGATGGGGATTTTATAGGCGTATCAATTATAATGAAACATCTCATAGTAGCCCTGTAGGTAATCAATCCTACCCGGTAAGGCTTGGTCAGCCACCGGAAGCGAGTTTTGCATAG
>RHGE01000208.1 GCA_004296775.1 Marinilabiliaceae bacterium JC017 | reverse complement strand
TTTTATTTTCTTTATTATTGATAGGAATTTTCTTGTTAAGACCCTATGAATCGATTGAAACCTCAGATTCATACTATAACCACGATGATTCAATAAAACCTTCAAGCTAAGTCCAAAGATTCCCTGAGTAAAAACCATTGGATCATCACTTATTCAATCAATATGAATAGATATAATGACTAAAAATCCAAAGAAATAGTTGTTCTTGGGTCAAAATAAGCAAAGCATAAAGAGGAGTTTGAACGAATAAAAATCTTTCGATTTATAACTTCTAATTCTTCATTTTTTTTGAGTCCGGCCGCGGGGTCTGAATATTAAGTATGAATCATAGTTTAAATATTTCGTRATCTATTTCAYATATTCCGTGTTCCAGATACTAGAAWAAATATCCGACGAGATAAAACCCATCTCTATSAAGATGACAGACCCATTCTCTGTACTATCAATAGGATCAATTATAACAAGTCACACACTCATATTCCGGAAATACAGAAACAAAGAAATTCCGCGGTCGAACTRCCAAAATAAAATGGGCTAKAAATCCGAGCCCTAARTGATTCACTTTGTATTGAAAAGCTAAGACTTCGTAKTTCTTGTRGATCTAATTCAYTGAAATTCCRTCCAGTARAACAGAAGARTTATAAATCTCCAAAATAATAGATAGGAATAYCGCAAATAGAGCCATTGCGACACCCATCAAAGGAGTAGTTCCCCATCCAGGAGCTACTTTACCATATTCCGAATTCAATGGTTTCAATAAACTCCCTACATTAGTTTGTCTTGGACCAGATCTGGAACTACTCTCAACGGTTTGTGTAGCCATAAATCCTATTGTATTAATTGAGATCTGTTGACTTTGTATACTATTCCGTTGTAAATAAACGATCTTATCATAGATCCATTGTGGTCTTGAAATTATATAATTATATAATAATGGAAACAGCAACCCTAGTCGCCATCTCTATATCTGGTTTACTTKTAAGTTTTACTGGGTACGCCTTATATACCGCTTTTGGGCAACCCTCTCAACAACTAAGAGATCCATTCGAGGAACATGGGGACTAGTTGAAGTAATAAGCCTCCCMATATCGGGASGCTTATTACTTCAATTGAGATAATGMAAAATCATTTCACTTTTTAGTTGGAACTTTAGGCGGTTCTCGAAAAAAGATAGCGAAAAAAATTATCCCTAGAGTCGAGACTAAGAGGAATGTATAAACCAATGCTTCCATAGATTCGATCGTGGTTTACAATTATAGCTTYCATACCTGTTTATTTTGGATCATCTCCTGGATAAAGAAAGAGCAAGAGTCAAAGAAAAAAAATAGAAATAGAGGCGAAAGATACCAGAGCAATGTTGTATCAGACTACTTGTCKTYTTGTAGTTGGATCTCCAAGTTTTTGGAATGCYCCRAATTCCACTTGAGCATCCAAATCTGGRTCAATACCAGCAAAAACATCTCTGAASARGGTTCTAGCACCATGCCAAATGTGTCCRAAGAAGAARAGYARAGCAAAYGAAGCATGTCCAAAMGTAAACCAACCYCTTGGGCTGCTACGAAAAACACCATCRGATTTCAAAGTMGCACGATCTAATTCAAAAATTTCACCCAATTGAGCGCGTCTAGCATATTTTTTAACAGTWGCSGGATCACTATAACTMACTCCRTTRAGTTCRCCRCCATARAACTCAACAGTTACACCTACYTGTTCGACACTATAYTTTGATTCTGCCCTTCTAAAMGGRACRTCAGCTCTAACAATTCCGTCTCCATCTACCAAAACAACTGGAAAWGTTTCAAAAAARGTAGGCATRCGGCGTACAAAAAGTTCACGCCCTTCTTTATYTCTAAAGACRGGGTGKCCTAACCATCCAACAGCTATTCCATCCCCRTTGTCCATTGARCCCGCTCKGAATAAYCCCCCTTTTGCYGGATTATTRCCAATRTAATCATAAAAAGCTARTTTTTCRGGAATTTTMGMCCAAGCTTCTGATAAACTTTGATTTTCRGCYAGTCCAGCACTAATTCTTCGATATATTTCTTGCTGGAAGTATCCCTGATCCCATTGATAACGAGTRGGACCAAATAATTCGATSGGRGTAGTTGCWGAACCATACCACATAGTTCMAGCAACAACAAAAGCWGCAAAAAAGACAGCAGCRATACTACTGGAAAG
>RHGE01000207.1 GCA_004296775.1 Marinilabiliaceae bacterium JC017 | reverse complement strand
AGATTAAGTGGATGGAGCGGATATGCATCCCAGTCTAAACCAGGCTATATCTCAATAAAATGTGGCTTGGATATTTTTAGAATCAAATATGAAGGATATGCACTTGCTATGAGTTTATTAAACAATAATGAGTTAAAAGAGTAGTAATCCTTTCAGGAGGGGAAATGGGTGACCGGGCGAAAAATAGAATGGTTTACGAATATTTGACTCCTTTTAGTAGATGTTTAGAATAACCCTCTCTGCATCTCATGGGATCTGGGGAAAACTGCGTGAGACCAAAGGTACTGGTAGCGTCAATTTAGAGTTATCTTATCTTTTGGTAGGTTGTCAAGCCTTGAAGACTCTGTTTTAAAACCACATGATGCAATCGTGCGCTTCAATAAAAATATTACTCCCCTATAAATGCAAAAGCCTGGCTACCATTCTCAGGTACCAGGTTTTTCCATTTCTTTTTTAGTTACCCAACGCGATACAATCGCGCAGTAGCGACTGTGTTTTTAGTTATTCTTGCGGTAGCTGGGGGGAGGATCTCTTTAGACTTCCATCCTCATTAAAGAAATACCAGCATTCTTCTTTTTCATTAACTCCACTCACAACCCTATATTCAGTAGATCCATTCTTATTATTCTCTTTTATTGTATCTGTAACAGTTTTTCCGTCAATCGATCTACAACCATAGAATTTAAGAAAACCATTCTCATAAAACCGTAAATCGCCTCCTACGATCGTATCATTCTTATACATGGTAACTTCCTCCAAAATACCTTCAGCCGAAAATTTAACCCATGCACCATTCATTTTCCAATCTTTATAGGAACCTTTATACTGCACAGCCCCATTAGAATAAAAACCTGTAGTATGAACAAGATCATTAACATGACAATCAACCCTGCTAATACTTCCATCCTTTAAATAAGTTATCCATACACCGGTTTGCTTTCCATTTCTATATTCACCTTTCACTTCTACCTCTCCTGAAACATACCGTCGAATGTAAGGACCTTCTTTCAATCCATCTTCATTATAACTTACCTTTTCTTGTTTTAGATTCTGAGATATACTATTAATTCCCAGTAAAAAAAAAAGATACGATTAGAATAACAACTCGACTTTTATTTGCTTGCAACCTAAAAAAATGGTTATACACTATACTCATTTCCTTACTCATTATCTTCTTTTACTCTTATCCGGTATGATATTCTTATTTGAAACTTACCATCTAGATCAGTTCTTGTATTATCAATAGAACTATTTACATTAGGACACAATCTATTAAACGTACTTTCAAAGATAGGCATTACTATATCCCGTTTTGTATTATCATCACTTCCAAATGCTGTTGAATTACCATAAGTTATATCGATATTATCAATCCTCAAATTATTAATACTCTGATTTAAGTTATTCTGGATAAATTTATTGGCCCAAGCTTCAATTTTTTCACGCGGGGTATTTAACACAGTATTACCATTTTTATCTTTCCCCCATCTTCCACTAATATAAAACCTAGTCATTGGATCTGTCACAATACGTTCACTAAATCTAGGACCCTTAGGTTTTTTAATAGGTTTTTCCCTTTTAGGAAAATTAACTTGATATGAGATTAGAAATGGATATTTATCAGAGTTTTCACCTGTATTCAGCCATCTGTTTTTATAAATATCAATTGGAAAACTCTTCACCAAAGTCTGTTCCCGAGTACCAATTTTATCTGAAATAAACTGATTAAGCACCTGATCGACAATAGTTTCTTTCATAATCAACTTGTAATTAACTATTAACTCCGTTTTTCTTCCATCAACCAACTCCAACTTAGTAGACCGAACCGACATATCTTCACTTAAAATTCTTGTAACTTTATATTCCTCCATACCATCCAGGTCTATTGCCCAAATCGGCTTATTCCCCGCAAACTGATAAGGCGTATACCAAGGATAACTCTTCGTCAACGGATCAACACTCAAGAACCGCGCAATCCCCGGATTATAAATTCGAAAACCATAATCGTAATGCGTCATGCCCCACTCGCCCTGGTCGTCTTTTTCCTTGCCGTTAAACCCATACCTGTACATCTCGCCACCGGCTGATAAGCTGGTGATGGTCATACCGAAGGGATAGTAGGTATTGCTGGCGATGAGCTGGGGCTGCAGGGTGCTTTCTTCCGAGGGTGGCGTTCCACCGTAATAGCGCAAGCGTAAATTTAGTGATTTATTGCTGTTTTCAAAGGTAACCGGGCGGGACAGAACGCCTGACTGGCTAATCTCATTCCCTTCTACCTTTTTATCGTCTTCAA
>RHGE01000206.1 GCA_004296775.1 Marinilabiliaceae bacterium JC017 | reverse complement strand
TACTTCCAAAATCATGTTTTCGATTTTTATTCCTGTGCCGGGTATAATAACACACCTATTAGTCTTTTTTTCTCTTTCAAAATAAGACGAATAAATGAATATAAGTTCAATGTTCAAGTTGCATTAAGAAGGGTTGCTGAGTAGTTACTAAATTTGAAAGTAATGCATATTTTCATGTAATCAATACGGGTTTGACCGAATGCTTACGTTGAAACAGACTTAAATGAGTATGATTTAAGAATTCTCACTTTGGAGCTAAAAAATGAAATCATACAACTAAATCATAAGCTTGAAATAAAAAATTTAGAAAATAAAATGCTCGTTGATAGTGTGGAGAGAATGGATAAATATTTGATGAAGAGTTTGCCTGAAAAAAATATAGTAGCTATAGATAATAGAAATTCGTGTGTTTTGAATCAAAAAACAGATAATCCTCGAGTCCTAGATGATTATTTAAATCAAGTAAAAGAAGTTTTCGAGGAGCTAAAAAAAGAAATGCTTAAATCAAATATTGAACTTGCTGAAATGCTTGAAGATATATCTAATAGCATACAATCTCATGAATCAAATAAAAAGAAAGTGAATGGAGCATTAAGAAAGCTATTAAAAATTTTAAGAGATATAGGAACAAAGGACTCAAACTTAAATAAAGTATTTGAAGGGTCAGAAAAAATAAAAAAAATATCAATTTCACTCTTAAATCTCTATAATAAAATAGCACCATTTGTTGAATTACCTACGTTCTTTCAGTAAGGGATATGGATATATGGACAATGTTCTTCCGTTGTCTTTTTGATCTGTTAATGGCATTTTTACTCCTTAATAAAGTTTATTAATAAGCCGGATGACTTTCTTAAACTCCCTGGGATTGGTGCTTTCAGCCATTTCGAAATGCATGTCGGTAATAGCCAGATGCAACTCTTTGCGTAATTGGTTGGCTCGGGTTTGAGCCTCCATGAGCTGTTCTTTTGTTGTGTGATAGGAGAAAATAGTGGAATTAGTATTGGTAATGTAATTATTGTAGGAATCGATGATATTGAAGAAGGATTCTTTTAATCTGTCAGAGGCCTCTAGCGCTTTTTGTTTCTTGGTTTCATCCTCGATGGATTGCCTGATGGTACGGTTCAGTTTTTGAAACACCTTCTCCTGTTTCTGCTTCTCTTTTTTCTGTTGCTTAATGACTTTATTAATATCCTTTTGAGCAGCCTTAATGATGGCTTTCCATTCCTCTTCGCTGATGTAATTGGTGGATGCCACCTTCATTTTGGCATCTGTCTTCTGAAGGTGTTTTCGTTCGGTCATTGCTTTGGTGAAAACAGCGTCAAATTCTTCACAGGAGGTATTTCGGCAAGCATTCAGTTTTTTAAACTCTTTAATAAATCCTTTATGTGTTTTATTGAATGCTTTCTTCTGTTTGCGGTTCTCTTTTAATAGCGATTGTAACTCTTTTATATCGGCTTTGTTTTCCACATTACGCTTGATGTGTTTGTTTAGCTTTGGAACCAGGTAAAGGGAATTGTTACCTCCGAAAATAAGTGTAAATAATAGGGCCCAGATCATGTTTATAGGTTTTACGTTAAAGAATTGAAAATACGGATTTATTTTCGTTTAGGAAGACATTGCGGTATAACCAGAGCTGAAAACCAGTTGTTTTTCAATGGTTTTTTGTTGGCTTTGTTCAATTTTCAAAAGGTAAAAAATAGGTGGATCGTTATTGTCCCTTTAGGGATGGGCTTTTTCCCTCTGGGGCGCTTGATTCTCCCCAAGGGGATGAGGCAAAAAAACAGGGGGATGATTGTTCTCCCCAAGGGGCGGAGGATAATCCCACAAGGGCACAGGCTACTCCCCAAGGGGATGCTATCAAGAACCAAGGGGATAAGGTTTCTCCCCACGGGGATGAACAATCTCCCCAGGGGGCGGAGGATAATCCCCTAAGGGCACAGGCTTCTCCCCAAGGGGATGGTGTCCAGAACCAAGGGGATAAGGTTTCTCCCCAAGGGGATGATCATTCTCCCCACGGCACAGTCTTATCCTCTAATGTCTATCATATAACAAGGTACCGATTGCAAATCGATGCTAGCAGGGGCAAACGCGAAGTCGCCCTTGAATATATCGACACTATAACACAAAAAGCCAAATGACGAGTCGGACCATGATGTTGGGAAGCGGGGGAGCCGGACAAATAAGCGGGCCGGCGGTGGCGCGACGAAGATGAATGCGGGAATTCTGGCATGTGGGTTAGCAAAAATTCATCAAGGAGGTGGGGGGAAGCTTTTATTTGACTAGCGTTTTTTGCTTCGTTTTTGGGGCAATG
>RHGE01000205.1 GCA_004296775.1 Marinilabiliaceae bacterium JC017 | reverse complement strand
TACGAAGATAATGACCAAAATAACATCAATAATAGCCTTTGGCTAGCTGCATCCTGAGAACATGATAATTAGACGCGAATCAACAGCCTATTGTGAAATTTAACACCCTTAATTATAGGGCATATTAAGCGTGGGAAACTTTAGTTAATAATAGTTCGTGATGCTTTCTAATACAACAAATGAGTGGCGTGTAAATCACTCTAAGGTCTCTCTTGTCTAAAATCTAACGATCTATGAATATTGAACATTTTAAATCTAACGCTCTGTCTTTTTTAGGAAATGAAAATGGTCAATGACATTGTGGTTGAAGAGGCATGGTAGCAATAAAGAAATACTTAATGATGTTGTATCAGGCGGGAATCTGTGTTTAGTTAAAGGAATGAAGACAGACAACAGTATTTAATGATAAAACAGAATAGGAACAAATAAATTTAAGACAATGAAAGGAATAGCAGCTTTAGGTGTAAGCTTGTTGTTTTCGCTTGCAAGCTTTGGGCAGAAGTTAAACAGCATGGAATGGTTCAATGAGCCGGATAGTTGGGAAGTTAGTGGCGAAAAATTGATTATGGATGTAACGCCTCAAACCGATTATTGGCGAATCACACATTATGGATTTACTGTAGATGATGGTCCCTTTTGTTATTCGCAACGAGGTGGTGAGTTTGAAGTTACTGTGAAAATTACAGGAAAATATAAAACCAGGTTCGACCAGATGGGCTTAATGTTGAGGATTGATGAGGAAAACTGGATAAAAACCGGGGTTGAATATGTTGATGGAAAGTATAATTACAGTACCGTTGCCACCAATGGACACAGTAGTTGGAGTGTAATAACATTAGAAGGTAAGCCTGAGTCGGTTTGGATTAAAGCCAAAAGAAGAATTGATGCAGTAGAAATTTACTATTCTTTGGATGGGGTGAAATACCAGATGAGTAATTTGGTGTATTTTCCGGAGAAAAGAAAAGCAATGGTTGGGATGATGGCGGCCAGTCCCGATGGAGATGGATTTAAGGCCATTTTTGAGAATTTCAAAATAAAGCATCTGCCTGATGAACGACGGGTAAAATGGCTTGAAGAGAATTAAGAATATCAAAAAATGCTTTTAAAAGGGCTTCATACGGTGCGTTGAGTACCGTATGAAGCCCTTTTTTGTTAGGTTTCTGAATTATTACCTATTTTCAGAAACAAATTATTAGTAGAAACAATAAGCTTGGTGTGTGAGGGATATGTTTTGGATTCTGTAGCCGAGGGTTATTTAATTCAAACTTAAGTGTAATGCCAGTCAGGATATTTTAATCAAATTAAAAAGCGGATGAAATTGACCATGCAAATATACTTTTTACCATGAGAGATGGTTTAATATAGAACTCCGCATCTCAGTGTTCATAGTCTAATTTCTTTAATTTATAAGTCTATTATCTAAACCCAAACAAATGAAAATAAGAGCGAAAGATTACAATGATGCTGAAAAAGTAACTAAAATTATTACTGATATTGAGAAGTTAAGTCTATCAGATAGAATAAAGATAGTGGATGAAATCAATGTGTATCAGCCGTTTTTGATATCATTGTTTTTAGGATACAAAGATAAATTGGATAAAAATGATTTAGGAGAATTTATCATTGATATCATAATCGTTTGGAGATTTTTCTCAGATAATCAACAGGTTAAAAAGAAGAAAATAACACCGGAACTCTATCGGGAAATTGATAGAAAGAATTTTGAAATGTTGAATTATTTATCTGGTGAAACTTCTGAAAAAACAAAACGAGATATTACTGAAATGGATTTAAGTACCTTGGATTCCAAGGCATTATTGACAGGTGTTTTCTATAGATATAAAAGAAGAAATGCTCTTCGGAATATACATATGGAATTAATTATAGGTTTGAAGGCGTTAATTGAGTGTTTTGAAAGAATAATTTAAAAACAATAGTTCGGTAAGCTTTTTAATTAACTGAAAAACAGCTTGTGTTGATTTGATAACAAAAATTATTTGATGCCTAAAAATTGAATTAAAGACAATCAGTCTAAGGTCTATCATATAACAAGGTACCGATTGCAAATCGATGCTAGCAGGAGCAAACGCGAAGTCGCCTTTGAATATATCGACACTATAACACAAAAAGCCAAATGACGAGTCGGGCCATGATGTTGGGAAGCGGGGGAGCCGGACAAATAAACGGGCCGGCGGTGGCGCGACGAAGATGAATGCGGGAATTCTGGCATGTGGGTTAGCAAAAATTCATCAAGGAGGTGGGTGGAAGCGTTTATTTGACTAGCGTTTTTTGCTTCGTTTTTGGGGCAATGCCAAAAATG
>RHGE01000204.1 GCA_004296775.1 Marinilabiliaceae bacterium JC017 | reverse complement strand
AACGCCTGACTGGCTAATCTCATTCCCTTCTACCTTTTTATCGTCTTCAAACAGGGCATACTCCAGGTGGTTGGGGTAGTGGCTCTTGTCGATGTTGATGTCGAGGCGGTAGGCGTTGGTGCCGGTGGCCACCACATCAAGGCCGATGCCTTTGTAGGCGTGGGCATTGTTCAGGGCTATCCTGTCGGCAGCCACCTCCATGCCCAGCGACCGCTGCCATTGGGATGTGAGCTCTTCCCGGGCTTCAATAACACCGGACATCCCCACCAGCCGGTCGGTGATCACGGCCCGCACGTTCCCCAGGTGGTCGGTCAGCTCGTACTGTTTATCCCCCACCAGGCGCTGGCAGAGCCCCCTGGTGGCCTGGGAAGAAACCGCCCGTTCAACGGGTTAATGGAACGCGATACAATCGCGCACCAGTAGAGAGATGCCAAAGCCAGGCAAGCCCACACCCATTAATGTACAACCCTCCCATTACCATATAAAAAAAGCCTGGCTCAATCCAGGCTTTTTTGTTATTACTTTATTACTCTTCTTTTCTGTTGTAAACCACACGATGCAATCGTGCGGCAGCGGGGCAATCGTGCGGCAGCGGGGGGGGGCAGTAGCGACTGTATTAATATTCATTCGTGCGGTAGCGGGGGGTTAGTTTACATAGGTATATTCATCCATTTTAATAATTAAATCTTTAAAGATATGAAAATACTTTTCTTTAGTCTGAAAAGTTATCTCGTAAAGAACATTTTTAGTATCTATCCTAACAGCCTTATACTTAAGCAACCTCTCGCCTTCATCACCCAAACTATACAAACCAGTATATATTCGTGATCTTAAATCAAACACTTCATTAAAAACATGCTTTTGCTCAAAATTTATTTCTCTCTTTATCTCTAATAATCTATTCAATGCACTTTTCTCATTCTCCAAAGAATCTTTAGTTAATTTCCAATTAACCGAAATTTTTTTCCCTTTATTCGTCAAATAATCATAACAAACAAAAGCTGCAACACAATCATTTTTCCTCATTTCCCATGTTTCAGGTATTGCAAATTGAAATCGATCATCACTATATCTTTGCAAAAAAAATGAATCTCGATTAAAAACTATCGTATCCTTTTCTTTTACAAAAATATATTTTGTTTTTTCGATATTTTTATATTGACTTACTTTTATCACATTATCAAAGAATACTTTGTTTTTGAAAGCATAAAACTTTCTTATCGAACCATCTTCAAATTCCGCAATTATTTTCATACTTATAGAATTGATAACAATAAACACAGCTACAAATAATAAAGTCACAATTATCGAAATAGTCCAATTTTTATTCATTCTCTTTATCATTAAAGTAATCTTTAAGAGGAACTATATCGGTTGATACATTACGCTCAACACCGATTTCCCCCCTCAATTCCTTAGTCTGGTTAAATTCATCTTTCAATTGAAGTAATGGTGCAGAAAATTTAATAACTGCATTTTCGCCATTATTCTCTAACCTAAAATATTCTAAAAATTTAACATTGACACCTTCTTTATTAACAACATTATCCGTATTGACATTTTCCAATTCTCTATATAATTCAAGAGTCAAAATATCTCCAATAGATATCCCCCCTCTTGATTCCATTTGTAAATCTGTACTCTGCTTAAATTCACTTTGTCTGCCGTCAAAATACATTTTTAACACCGCCTCATAATTCGTTACTTTAGATCTTCCTTTTAACTTATATGGACCTAAAAGTTTACCTGATTTATCTATCTTAGAATAATTTGAATACTTGAACTTCACAAAACCTTTAAATTCTTTAATAGCCTGACTTGATGTCTTTACAAAATAAGCAGAACTTTCTACTCCAAATATATTTCCTAATCTAGTAGGTTCTTTCACATATAGATTATATCCAGGAGGAGCTATTGGACCTCCTTTATATATATTTGTTATAAATAAAGATGGTACTAGTGTATTAGTAGTAACAGTAACTTGTTGTTTGTAACCAGAATTCTTTTCATCCCACACATAATTAAAGTTGCAGAATTCCAAGCCTTCCAACTCCCTCCCATCAATAACCCTATTTTCACTAAATGCATAAGAGCTATTCCATGGATATTTAGATGATAAAGGATCTACTGTAAAAAACCTGCCTATCCTCGGATCATGCATCCGATACTTATAGTTGATGCTGTTACCATGGTCTTTTATTTCATGATCCACTTCCTGTCCCTGAAACCCATACCGGTACATCTCGCCGCCGGTTGATAAGCTGGTGATGGTCATACCGAAGGGATAGTAGGTATTGCTGGCGATGAGCTGGGGTTGCAGGGTGCTTTCTTCCGAGGGTGGCGTTCCACCGTAATAGCGCAAGCGTAAATTTAGTGATTTATTGCT
>RHGE01000203.1 GCA_004296775.1 Marinilabiliaceae bacterium JC017 | reverse complement strand
TCGATTCCATTAGTAATGAGGATTCGGAATATCACTATCACACATTGATCAATCAAAGAGAGATTCAACAACTAAAAGAAAGATCGATTCTTTTGGATCCTTCCTTTMTTCAAACGGAASGAASAGAGATAGAATCAGACCGATTCCCKAAATRCCTTTCYGGMTATTCCTCAATGYCCCGGCTATTCACGGAACGTGAGAAGCRRATGAATAATCATCTGCTTCCGGAAGAAATCGAAGAATTTCTTGGGAATCCTACAAGATCMATTCGTTCTTTTTTCKCTGACAGATGGTCAGAACTTCATCTGGGTTCGAATCCTACTGAGRGGTYCACTAGAGATCAGAAATTGTTGAAGAAASAACAAKATSTTTCTTTTGTCCCTTCCAGGCGATCGGATAATAAAGAAATGGTTGATATATTCAAGATAATTACGTATTTACAAAATACCATCTCAATTCATCCTATTTCATCAGATCCGGGATGTGATATGGTTCCGAAGGATGAACTGGATATGGACAGTTCCAATAAGATTTCATTCTTGAACAAAAATCCATTTTTTGATTTATTTCATCTATTCCATGAACGGAAGAGGGGGGGATACACGTTACGCCACGAGTCAGAAGAGAGATTTCAAGAAATGGCAGATCTATTCACTCTATCAATAACCGAGCCGGATCTGGTGTATCATAAGGGATTTGCCTTTTCTATTGATTCCTACGGATTGGATCAAAGACAATTCTTGAAGGAGGTTTTCAACTYCAGGGATGAATCRAAAAAGAAATCTTTATTGGTTCTACCTCCTATTTTTTATGAAGARAATGAATCTTTTTATCGAAGGMTCAGAAAAAWWTGGGTCCGGATCTCCTGCGGGAATKATTTGGAAGATCCAAAACCAAAAATAGTGGTATTTGCTAGCAACAACATAATGGAGGCAGTCAATCAATATAGATTGATCCRAAATMTGATTCAAATCCAATATTATGGGTACATAAGAAATGTATTGAATCGATTCTTTTTAATGAAKAGAYCYGATCRCAACTTCGAATATGGAATTCAAAGGGATCWAATAGGAAATGATACTCTGAATCATAGAACTATAATGAAAKATASGATCAACCAACATTTATCGAATTTGAAAAAGAGTCAGAAGAAATGGTTCGATCCTCTTATTTTTATTTCTCRAACCGAGAGATCCAYRAATCGGGATCYTAATGCATATAGATACAAATGGTCCAATGGGAGCAAGAATTTCCAGGARCATTTGGAACATTTCGTTTCTGAGCRGAAGAGCCGTTTKCAAGTAGTGTTCGATCRATTAYGTATTAATCAATATTCGATTGATTGGTCTGAGGTTATYGAYAAAAAAGATTTGTCTAAGTCACTTCKTTTCTTTTTGTCYAAGTYACTTCGTTTCTTTTTGTCCAAGTTACTTCTTTTTTTGTCCAAGTTRCTTCTYTTTTTGTCTAACTCACTTCCTTTTTTSTTTGTSAGTTTCGRGAATATCCCYATTCATAGGTCYGAGATCYACATCTATGAATTGAAAGGTCCGAAYGATCAACTCTGCAATCAGTTGTTAGAATCAATAGGTCTTCAAATCGTTCATTTGAAAAARTTGAAACCCTTYTTATTGGATGATCATRAKACTTSYCAAAAATCGAAATTCTTGATCAATGGAGGAACAATATCACCATWTTTGTTCAATAARATACCAAAGTGGATGATTGACTCATTCCATACTAAAACTAAAAATAATCGCAGGAAATCYTTTGATAACACGGATTCCTATTTCTCAATSRTATCCCACGATCAAGACAATTGGCTGAATCCCGTGAAACCATTTCAKRGAAGTTCATTGATATCTTCTTTTTMTAAAGCAAATCGRCTTCGATTCTTGWATAATCCACATCACTTCTGYTTCTATTGTAACAAAAGATTCCCTTTTTATGTGGAAAAGGCYCGTMTCAATAATTATGATTTTACGTATGGACAATTCCTCAATATCTTGTTCATTCGCAACAAAATATTTTCTTTGTGCGKCRGTMAAAAAAAATATGCTTTTTGGGAGAGAGATACTATTTCACCRATCGAGTCACAGGTATCTAACATATTCATACCTAACGATTTTCCACMAAGTGGTGACGAAACGTATAACTTGTCCAAATCTTTCTATTTTCCAATTCGATCCGATCCATTCGTTCGTAGAGCTMTTTAYTCGATCGCAGACATTTCTGGAACACCTCTAACAGAGGGACAAATAGTCAATTTTGAAAGAACTTATTGTCAACCTCTTTCAGATATGAATCTATCTGATTCAGAAGGGAAGAACTTGCATCAGT
>RHGE01000202.1 GCA_004296775.1 Marinilabiliaceae bacterium JC017 | reverse complement strand
CCGATTTTCATTGCATACTCAATGAAAATCACCCCTCCTAAATCTTTTAGGAGGGGAAAGTAATGACCGGGCGAAAAGAAAAGGGATTACGAGTATTTGAATTTTTTTAGTAGATGTGTAGAACTATCCTCTCTGCATCCCTTTGGATTTGCGGGTATCTGAATGAAACCAAAGGTACAGGTAGCGTCAATTTAGAGTTATCTTACCTTTTGTTAGGATGTCAAGCCTTGAAGACTCTGTGTTTACAGTCAATTATCTGGTATCGGGGCTGATCAAAATGGTTTGGTTCAAAATATAAGTTGAACTTAACCTTTTAAAATCAAATTACACACAGGACGATGTTTTAAAAAACTCTGTGTCTCAGTGTCTCTGTGTTTATAATCAATTATCTCTTGTCAAAATTTAAAAGTATGAAATGGTTTAAAAGCGACTCAATCCGGAGTCGTTTATTATTAGGGTATTTAATTGTTTTTTTATTTGTGTTGATTTTAGGGGGATGGGGTATTCTAACCCTCACTCAGTCTGAAGAAACAAGAGAGGTAACACAAGTTATCAGTGATGCAGAGAATCAAATTTTACGATCGGGCTTCTATTTGCGTCAGTTCATCGAATTTGGGGATAAGGAGAGTAGTGCACAGGTGTATCATTATCTGAGTCATGTGGATGAACTCCTTAGTCAGGAAATGGAATTCTCTGAAGTGGTAAAAGATAGTATTGCCACTATCATTGAAAAAAACAATACCTATCGATCCTTGATTAAAGAGTATGTCTACGGGCATACGCAAAATCTGTTAGCCAAAGAAAATTGGAATAGTTCAGGTGTAACAATTGGTGAGAAGTTCCGAAGCCATCAGTTTGTCTCGCTTTTTGGTTCCCTGGCGGTTAATATGCTGGAGAATCACACGCAATTGCAACTGGCCGGCTTAAAGTTCAGTGCCAAACCCGTTAAGATAGATGGTAGCGTTAATGTGGCTCAGGTGAATGTGGTAAAGCAGAAGGCTGAAAAATGTAAAAAACTTTTGGAAAAGGCACGTAAGCGATTCCCCGGTGATACCCATCAAAAGGTGTTAACGGCTGCCATTAACGAATACAATGAGTACCTCTCTTACCTGGAGATGATTAATATGCTATTGGGTGATGAGAAAGTGATCCTGGATAAAATACTCATGCAGGGGGATGAAATGCTTGCTTTGAGTTCTGACCTTAAGGATACAGTAGTGACTGCAGAAGGATTGTGGATTGAGCGCACAAAACGATTAACACTGTTTCTGCTTATTGTAGCGGCCCTGGCCTCCCTGGTGATTAGCCAAATGATGGCAAAAAGCATTGTTACGCCTATTCGTGAAGGGGTGGCATTTGCCAAAGGACTGGCCAATGGCGAATTGTTTCAATCGTTACAGATAAAACGAAAGGATGAAATAGGGGAGTTGGTGCAGGCGCTTAATCAGATGAGCTTACGGTTCAGAGAGATTGTTGCTGAAATATTATTAGGCGCCAAAGATATGGATTCATCGAGTTCCAAGGTGAGAGTGAATGCGCAGAATTTAGCCGAATTAGCCAACGAGTATTCTGCCTCAGTGGAAGAGATCTCGTCCACCATGGAGGAGATGACTGCTAATATTCAGGGGAGTGCTCATCATGCGGCTGAAATGGAAGTAATCTCCAATGAAGCATTTGATGGGGTACAGCAGGCCTATGACAGTTCCGGGGAGGCTGTTACGGCCAATAATAGAATTTTAGACCGGATTCAGTTGGTTAATAGAATAGCCCAGCAAACCAATATTCTGGCGCTTAATGCAGCGGTTGAGGCTGCCCGTGCCGGTGAACATGGAAAAGGATTTTCTGTGGTGGCCCGGGAAGTGGGTAATTTGGCAACCCGGAGCCATCAGATAGCACGGGAAATAATTGAAATGGCCAAGGAGAGTAATGCCACTTCCATGGCAGCTAATGAGAAGCTGGAAACGGTTATGCCTAAAGTGAACCAATCTCATGAATTGATTAAGGAGATAACCGCTGCCTCGGAAGAACAACGAATGGGCGTAGAACAGGTAAATAACGCCATGAACCAATTTAGTATAGGTATTCAGTCCAATGTTAATATGAGTGAAGAATTGGCAGGCCATTCCGATGAATTGAATGATAAAGCTTCCGGTCTGGAACGGTTGGTAGAATTTTTCAAAGTGAAGGAGTAAGTTTTTTGTGGTTGGGGCATGATCAAACCAACTACCAGTTGAACCAATGATCGTGAACTGTTCCTTACTCTTGTGAGCAGATTCCGATTTACCTGGAGGATGAAGTGTCCTCGGATTCAGGCCTGAAAGGCCATTTGTATCAGCATAGGGTTTTAACCCTATGGTTATTGGAGTTTGTAAATCCAACCCTGAAAGGGTGTTTGTGCTGTATAGTTATGCTGGTATATGCTACATATCAGGCCTTCAGCCTTCCTTCTTCCCGTGATTGGAAACACAGGGTTAAAACCCTGTGCTGTTACAGACACTCCTTTGGAGTTTATCAAGTTATACCCCACCTATTTACCT
>RHGE01000201.1 GCA_004296775.1 Marinilabiliaceae bacterium JC017 | reverse complement strand
ATGGATAATCCGGAATAAGCTGACCCCCTAAAAAACGGAGTGCTTTTAGGTATTTTTCACGCCAAAAGCACACCGAAAAAGACTGCCAATCCGGCGGATGTTGACCCCTGTTGACTGTTTTTCCGGTTACGGCACCGGAGCATGCTGACCCCCCTATTGGTAATTTACCCCTTGGAATTTGGTTTTTTAGTGATCTAAACCGATCACAAAAACGAAGCAGGATGGCTGGAAAACCAAAATCAATGAGTCAGATAAAACAATTACTACAGTTACATCAACAAGGCAAAGGCAAAAAAGAAATAGCCAGAATCCTTGRYATCAGTAAGAATACTGTCAAGTCCTATCTCGCTAAGATTGAAGCAGGCGGYATGGATATTAGTAAACTTATTGAACTGGAAGACCCTGTTCTGAAYGCTAAATTTCATGGCGGTAACCCATCATATAAGGAGGCGCGTTATACGCATTTTAAAGAGCATCTAACTTACTTTAAGAAAGARTTAAAGCGGCCYGGYGTAACCAGGCGTTTACTGTGGGAAGAATATAAGGCAGGTTATCCCAATGGTTATAGTCATTCACAGTTCTGCTTCCACCTGAACCAGCAAGAAAAAGCGAGCAGGCCTTCCATGGTACTGCAACACACTGCTGGAGATAAGCTCTTCATAGATTTTGCAGGTAAAAARCTATCTTATATTGACAAAGATACCGGTGAGATCATCGATTGCCAGGTGTTTGTAGCCTGCCTGCCATATTCTGATTACTGTTTTGCCATRGCTGTAAGAAGTCAATGTGTAGAGGATTTTATTTACGCACTTACCTGCTGCCTGAATGCCCTGGGAGGTRTTCCAAAGGCRTTGGTRCCGGAYAATCTAAAATCGGCCGTTATTAAAGCTAATTCCTACGAACCACATATTAATCGGGCATTAGAAGATTTTGCCAACCATTACCRCACTACGGTAGTACCTGCACGGGCCCGCAARCCACAGGATAAAGCACTRGTAGAAAATCAGGTAAAGCTRATTTACAGCCGAGTCTACGCAAAGCTTCGTAATCAGCAATTTTTCAAYATCCAAACATTAAATGCAGCCATAGCGGGACGTGTAAAAGCYCATAATCAAACACGCATGCAGCGAAAGGATTACTGCCGTGAAGAGAAGTTTCTGGCCGATGAAAAACACCGCCTTAATCCATTACCTCAAACCCCGTATGAACTTAAATATTACAAGGAGTATAAAGTTGCCCAAAATAACCACATCTACCTGGCGCAAGACCARCATTATTACAGTGTGCCTTTTGCGCATATAGGTAGCAAGGTKACGGTTATTTATACACGGTCAAAGGTCAGCATYTATACTGCCGGCGAATGTGTGGCRATGCATTCACGTGACTATAGCAAAGGAAAATATAGCACCGTAAAAGAACATCTTTGTTCTGCACATCAGCACTACATGGACAGAAGCCCGGAGTATTACCTACAAAGAGCCCGGAATAAATCCATTGGATTACATCAGYTTTTTGAGATTTTGTTTCAACAAAACAGATATCCGGAACAGCAATACCGTACCTGCGATGGTCTTCTAAGACTTCAACGCAATAGTGATATTGAGAAGTTTGAAAAGGCCTGCCAAATGGCTATTGAGCATCAAAGATACAGCTACACTTTTGTTAATAACATTCTCAAAAACAAAATGACGGATGAGCAAGAACATACCACCGAGATACCATTGCCATCGCATCAAAACATCAGGGGAAGGGATTATTTTAAACAAATATCAATAAATCACAATTAGAATGAAACAGATTGAATCACAATTATCAGACTTGCGTCTGCATGGTATGAGCCGCAGTTGGTCAGCTCTTCTGGAAACCAGAAAACATCATGAATTAACCTTTTCTGAAGGTCTTGAAATTCTTCTGCAAGCCGAACAGGAGGAGCGTAAAAATAAGCGCTTCGAACGGCTTAATAAGAATGCCGGATTCAGATATCAGGCCTCCATGGAAGAACTTCACGCCGATGCTTCCAGAGGCATGGATAAGCAACTTATGGCTACGCTCGCAACAGGTAACTATATTCAAAATGGAGAATCTGTACTTATCACTGGGGCATCGGGATGTGGTAAAAGTTTCCTGACATCTGCATTGGGCCATCAGGCCTGTGCACAAGGTTATAAAGTAGCCTATTTTAATGTGCAGAAACTAATGCTAAAAACAAAAATGGCACGACTCGAAGGTACCATCATTAACTTTTTTGACAAGCTGGCTAAAACAGATTTACTCTTGTTAGACGATTTTGGGTTAACYTATCTGGAGCAGCAACAGCGTATGGATCTGTTGGAAATCATAGAGGACAGACACGGTCAGAAAMCGGTGATTATTGCCAGTCAGCTACCGGTGRCCAACTGGTATGATGTAATAGGAGAAGAAACCATTGCTGATGCAATTCTAGACAGATTGGTGCATACTTCCTATCGTATTGAATTAAGAGGTGAGAGTTTAAGAAAAAAACGGTAATATTGTCAGCTCATCCCGCTCTTTGAACCATTTTCCACAAGGGGGGTCAATATGACCGGACGAGGGGGTCAGTATCACCGGAATTTCCA
>RHGE01000021.1 GCA_004296775.1 Marinilabiliaceae bacterium JC017 | reverse complement strand
ACAAACGGGCTGTCAGACCTGGAAACTTTATCTCTTAAATATCGAAATTACAGACGAGTAATGTGATAAATAAAACTCCGAAGGAGTGCCTGTAAAAGCACAGGGTTTTAACCCTGTGTACCAATCACGGCAATAAGGAAGGCTGAAGGCCTGATATGTATTAGATGCTACCGTTAAAAAGACAAACATCCTTTCAAACCGAAACAATGTAACGTCTCATCCTTTTGATGTATTGCGATCTTCTCAAATCGGAGAACTAAAATATAACGCTCTATAGATAAACGAATAGGAGGAAACGGCGTTCTGGCAGTAACGATATGATGTCTGAAGATTCAAAAAAAAGAAATAAACTCACTGGGGATTTTCCTTATCGTGGCGTCATAGTCATAGAAAGTATGCTAAAGTGCATGCGATCGATCATTAATTTCACTTTTTAGTTTAGTTACGTCCTGCGTAAGTGCGGAAAGTGAACGATTCAATTCCAATAAAAACCCCGTGTTAAACCTTGAAGTATTCAATAAAAGATGCTACTCCCTCCCGATAATAGTTCGTTAAGCTTTAGTGATTGTTTGATAGTTCAATTTGTTATGATATTGCCAGTGAGAAAGATATAAATCGACCTAATGTCTAAAATCTATCGATCGGTAGAGATTGATAGAGAGGTGTTTTTGTCGTAGTGTGAAAAAAAGTAAAAAAAAATTAAAATTCCACTGGGGATTTTCTTTTTCGTGGCGTCATAGCATATGAACGAGTAAAACAGATGAGAGAGATTGATCAAAAATATAAACTTTTAGCCCGGGAGTTAGCCCGGGAAAGCAACCAATCTGAAAGCCTGGAGCTGCAAGCGCAAGAACAAGAAGATGCCAAACTGAAGCAGCAACACATGGTGCTAAAGGAGTTTTGGAATCGCTTTTTTCCGGTGAAAAGTGTTGCCTCCAAACAGAAGATCCTGAGTGATGTTATGATCCGGGCGTTAGGAGAAAAGCCATTGAAGCGGCCACGCATGACTAGGTGGTATGGTGCCGTAGGTGTGTTGGTTGTGGCACTGGCCATATCGTTGTTCTGGGGGGTGTATCAGGCCAACAAAGGAGTAGAACTGATGCATTACCAGGCAAACGTTGGAGAAATTAAACACATCGTATTACCCGATGGCAGTGAAGTGAATTTGAATGCGGCCTCGTCACTCATCGTGCCCCAACAGTTTAAAGGCGATGAACGTCAAGTGATACTCATGGGCGAAGGGTATTTTAAAGTAGCCCGGGACGAAACCAAGGCATTTGTGATTTCCACTACGCATATGGATGTAACGGTATTGGGAACCCAATTCAACTTGAAAGCCTATGCCAATGATCAGGAGATACGAACCTTTTTGGATAAAGGAAAGATCCAGCTGACAGGCAATTTTAAGAACCGCGATAAGGTGGTGTTAATACCCGGGCAGGAAGCTATTTTGAATAAAGCCGATGGCCAACTGAGTGTCATTGATCGGCCGGGACATCAGTCGGGCCTGTGGCAAGAAGGAAAACTTATTTTTCACAACAACACGTTGGCCGAGATTGCCAGGGTACTGGAGCGTAAGTTTGAGGTTAAAGTTATTATCATGAGTGATGAGGTAGGGGACTATAAGTTTTCAGGCGATTTTAGTGATGCACAACTGTTTGAACTTCTGGGGTACTTGTCAGCTGCCAGGGTGTTTCACTATAAAATTAACGACGGGGTGATTGTGATTACTAAATAAATGATAGGCCAATAGGTTATTAGATGATAAATTTTAGAGAGTTAGAGTATTAAGGTAAATTATAATTGTCCTATATAAGGAAACAAATCAAATACCAGTTAAACAAGTAGAAATGAGTTGTTCCTTCTCCGGTTGAGGAGAAGGTTAGGATGAGGTAGATTAATAGGTCAATAGGTCATTAGATGATAGATCAATAGTTTGTTGAATTTTTGTAAGTAATTGAAAAACACTTTATATCTATTCAATAGACAAAGTTGTTAATGATCTAAAAAACGAAAGTAATGTAAATCAGTCTGGTGTCTATTATATAACAAGCTCGCATTTACTCAATAAATACGAAAAAGGCCATGATGTTGGGAAGCGGGCAGGACTGTCAAATAAGCGGGCCGGCGCTGGCGCGACGAAGATGAATGCGGGAGTTCCGGCTAGTGGGTCGGCAAAAATTCATCAAGGAGGTGGGTAGAAGCTTTTATTTGACTAGACTTTTTTGATTACTTTTTGGGGCGATGCCAAAAAGTAAGTAGGGTTTGGGACAACGTCCCAATAAAACTATTACTGAAGGATTAAAAACCTATATGTCATCTAACACACTTGTAAAGTTATTAGTTTGATGTCAATATGGACAACGGCCATCTCTGACTATTATCTGAAATCTAACGATCTATTGTAGATATAACAACTTAAATAATTATAAAAAAGAGTAGTGAGAATGAATTAATAATCAAAAAAAAAGGAGATGCTACCAACATCTCCTCCAATTAAAAAAATTGCTTTTTGTAAACATTTAAACGATTCGAATTTATGAAAAAAAAGTCGTACAGGGAAGGATTGTGTCCAAACATTTCGTTCCGGAAATATTGGAAAGTTATGAGAATTACACTGGGATTAATCATTTTTTTCGGTTTACAGGTATCTGCTAGTACCGAGGCGCAAACTGAGAAAGTGAAACTGAACTTGAAAAATGTGAGCCTCAGGGAGGTCTTAGAAAACATTAAATCGCAAAGTGACTTAAATTTTATTTACAACAATGACCTGGTAAATGATCAAAGCCAGGTATCCATAGAAGCCGTAAATCAGGATGTTGATGAGGTATTGCAGAAATTACTCGACAATACCGGCTTGAGCTACCGGGTAGTGGATAATAATGTGATCATTTATCCGGCTGAAGTTTCCACCAATGCTAAAGAACGTACTTCAGATAATAATTATGCCCAACAAGTTTCTGTTGTCATAAAAGGAACAGTGACGGATGACAGAGGGGAAGCATTACCTGGAGTTAACGTGTATGAAAAGTCGAATCCTACCAATGGAGTCATTACTAGTATAGATGGTAGTTATGAGATAAGTGTCAGTTCCAATGATGCGGTATTGAGCTTTTCGTTTATCGGGTATCAAACACAGGAATTTAATGTGGCTGGCCGCACTTCTATTGCTGTTACTTTGGTGGCGGAATCCATCGGGATACAAGAGGTTATTGCTGTGGGTTATGGTATTCAGAAGAAAACGGAAGTGACCAGTTCCATTGCCAAAGTGTCTGCCGATAACTTTAACAAGGGGTTTGCCACCAATGCGTTACAGTCAATTGAAGGTAAAGTAGCCGGTTTGCAGATTGTACGTACTGCCGGTACCGATCCCAATGCCAAGCCGCGAGTACGCTTGAGAGGTACCTCTTCTTTGAATGCTTCCAGCGATCCGCTAATTATTATTGACGGTATCACAGGGGGTGATATTAGTTCTGTGGCACCAGAGGATATTGAGAGTATGGATGTGTTGCGTGATGGTTCTGCTGCTGCTATTTACGGTACGAGAGGTACCAATGGTGTGATTATCATTACCACCAAGAAAGGGGTAACCGGTGATTTGAAAGTGGAATATTCGGGATATGTTTCTACCGAAGATGCTACCGCCTTGCCCGATGTATTATCTGCGGATGAGTACCGAGCTTACGGAGACAAGAAGGGGATCTCCTACATTGATGGCGGAGCCAATACCAATTGGTCAGAAGAGATTATCCGGAAGAATATCTCTCATGTACATAATATATCGTTCTCTGGCGGAACCGATAAATTGAGTTACCGGGCATCGGTCAATTACCGCAACCTGGAAGGAATTGTGATGAATACTGGTCAGGAGTATTTGAATGGCCGTATAAACTTAACTCATAAGGGTTATAACGATCGCCTGAAGGTACAGTTGAATATGTCTTCCACATTAATGAATAAAGATTATACCTCTTATTCAGCCTTCGACATGGCTGCTATTTTGAATCCTACCATGCCGGTTAAAAATCAGGATGGTACCTATTGGCAGCCCAGTGGTTATGGTGAGTTTAACCCCGTGGCCAACTTAAACCAGGAGCGAAAAGGCGGCAAAGAGAAGAATAGCCAGATGAGTGTGCGTGCCGATTTTGATGTGATGAAAGGGTTGTCGGTGAGTGCTTTTGGTGCCATTGATGTACGGGATAACTTGGATCATGAGTATGATGAAATTACTTCCAAAAGTTCCGCTACTGGTGGTTATTTGGGTAGGGCCAAGCAGTTCACCTGGCATCAGTATAAAAAGATGCTTGAAACCACCGCCAACTATAAAAAGGTAATTAACAGTCATGCCTTTACTTTGTTGGGTGGCTATAGTTATGAAGATAAATCTTTCGAAAATTTTTGGGCTGAGAACAAAGATTTTGTCAGTGATGCACAAAAGTATCATGATCTAAGTGCAGGTAGTGGACTGGCCGATGGAAAAGCCGGTATGGATAGCTATAAGAAGACCGAGAAATTAGTTTCTTTCTTTGGCCGTTTCACTTATTCTTATGAGAGTAAGTATTTGTTTTCGGCCACTGTGCGACGTGAAGGTTCTTCTAAGTTTGGGGATAATAATAAATGGGCCACTTTTCCTGCTGCTTCTGTGGGATGGCGCCTGGTAGAAGAAGATTTCCTGAGCAATGCCAGCTGGCTGAATGAGCTTAAATTACGTGTGGGTTATGGTGTGACAGGTAACATTGTGGATAACCCTTATGAATCTATTCCCCGGATGGGTGCAGGCAGCATGTGGATTTTGAATGATCAGTATATTAAATCATACGGTTCTACTACCAATCCCAATCCCGACTTGCAATGGGAAACAAAGAAAGAGACCAACTTCGGACTGGATTTTGGTATGCTGAATAACCGCATCAGCGGATCTATCGATATCTATCAACGTCAGACCAATGATTTGCTTTGGAATCTGGTAGCCCAGGTACCTCCTATGATTCATAAAGAAGTATTGTCGAACATTGGTGAAATTAACAACAAAGGGGTTGAGGTAGCTTTGAATACCAAAATCATTAATAATGAGACCTGGAAGGTAGGAATGGATGCTACTTTTTCCTATAACGAAAATGAATTAGTGAGTTTATCCGATGAAACCTTCCAGTTTCAGGCGGTCAATTATGAAGACCTACCGGCTCCCGGTCAGTTAGGAACTATTTTCCGTTTTGAAGAAGGACATCCCATTGGTTCTTTCTATGGCTATAAATACAAAGGATTGACCGATAACGGTGAATGGATTTTTGAAGATATCGATGGTGAGGAAGGTATCACTGATGCCGACAGAACATTTTTGGGTAATGGTAACCCTAAATACAATTTATCATTTAGCCCGTATGTGAATGTTAAAGGGTTTGATTTCTCCATGAACTTCCGCGGTGCCTTTGGGTTTGATGTGTTGAATGTGAATAAAATGTACTACGGTAATCCCAAGTGGTATCCCGGCAATATGTTGCATTCCGCCATCAATTCACCGGTGAATGTCGATCCGCAGTATTCAGACTATTACCTGGAGAGTGGCAATTATTTGAAATTAGATAATATCACATTAGGCTACACCGTACCTCAAAAATGGTTGTTGGGTCTTGGGTATGCCCGCTTGTATTTCTCTGCTTTGAATGTAGCAACTATGACCGGTTATTCAGGGTTGGATCCGGAACTGGAACTGGGTGCTAAGGCAGGTGTTGATCAGCGGGGCTTTTATCCGCGTACAACCACTTATACAGTAGGTTTAAATGTTAAATTCTAATTGTAAATAAGATGAAGAAGAATATATTATATACCAATATTTCCATATTGTTCCTGTTATTGGGTTTGGTAGGTTGTACCAATCTTGACGAAGAAGTTTTTTCTGAAACAACCACAAAAACGTTTTACGGTTCGGCTGAAGAGGTGACGGCTAACTATCTGAAGCCTTATACGCGCTTGTATGTAACAAGTACATTGGCGCATTGGATTTGTGGTGAATTAAGTAGTGATTGTGCCGCATGGCCCCAAAAAGGAAAACATGGTTATGACGGTGGAAAATGGCAACAACTGCATTGGCATAACTGGACACCGGAACATCATGAGATTAAGGGTGCATGGAACAATTCCTATGAGACCATTGGTTATTGTAATGAGTTTCTAACAAATATGGCTAGTGTGGATGTATCCAATATGCAACTACCGGTTCCTGTTGAGCAAATGAAAGCTGAAATGCGTGCTTTGCGTGCTTATCATTACTACCTGCTGATGGATAATTTCAGGAATGTACCTGTTGTTACAAAAGTTGGTGAGCCGCGTTCTCCATCTCCGGTGTCGGCTGATAAAGTGATTGAGTTTATTGAGAAAGAGATATCAGAAGTAATCAATGATTTGCCCGAAAAAGGCGAGTCATCGGCCTATGGCCACTTCACCAAAGCGGCAGCACACATGTTATTGGCCAAGGTATATCTGAACAGTGAGGTGTATACCGGCCAGGCACGTTGGCAGGCTTGTATTGATGAAGTCAATAAAGTAACCGGTTACTCTTTTTCTCAGCATTGGCAGGATCCTTTTTTGGCCAGAAATGAGAACTGTGATGAGAATATCTTTGTGGTGCCTTTTGAGGAAAACAAAATTGGCGGTTTCTATCACCACGCTTTTATGATGCATTATAGCCATCAGCAAGGCTTCAACCTGCAATACATGCCATGGAATGGTATCGTGGTTCAACCGGATCATTACCGCTCTTTTGATGCCGCTGATACCCGCTTAAACCAATTCCTGGTGGGGCCTCAATTCGACCAGGAAGGGAATCCTTTAATGGGCGTTGAAGAAGCTAAAGACCAGCCTTTGGTGTTGACGGTGGATATTAAAAACATGGCTGAATCTCGTGAAGACGAGGGAGCCCGCAGTGTTAAGTATGAAGTAGTGGTTGGCGAAGCCTGGGGCTTAAACAACGATTATGTGATTTGGCGTTATACCGATGCCTTGATGATGAAAGCCGAAGCTTTAATGCGGTTGAATAAGACGTCGGATGCGTTACCGTTGGTGAATAAGGTTAGAGAGCGGGCCTTTGGAAACAAAGATCACAATTATACTACCTCTACCTTAACGTTGGATGAGATGATTAATGAGCGTGGCCGTGAGTTTTCATTCGAAGGACACCGTCGTCAGGATCTGATTCGTTTTGGTAAGTTTGGTGATGCCTGGTGGGATAAAAAACCTTCCGGGGCAGACCGGGAGATATACCCTTATCCGCTTACTGCGACAGATAACAATCCTAATTTGAAAAACTAAATTCCTTACAGAGCTGGATGAAAGTTCAGCTCTGTATCCTTTTCTGATTAATTCCTTATTATAAATGGTTATAACAAATAAATTGTGCAGGATAATGCTTGCATTTGTGCTTCTATGCGTTTGTTTTAGTGGCTATTCGCAAATAAAACAATCAGATTTCCAGGTGCCTGACGTGAATTTTGTGAACCTGGATAGTACGGCAAAAGGGGTTTTGTACCAGGAAATCACCAAAAATCCGGAAGCGGTGATTCAGGAAACTTGCCTGAAGGTTTGTCGCGTTTTGTACCGGGATGTCAAAGAAATTCCCAACGTGGAACGCATCAATTATACTGTTCGTGATTATGATGGCGTATCAGCCAAAGGTGGCGTGCCTCCTGTCATTGATATCTCTTTTAGCTCAAAATATTTAGCCGGGAATTTCAAAGAAACAGAGAAAGACAGTGCACAGGCTTTAAGCGAAATAGTAGGCGTATTGTCGCATGAACTTACGCATGCCTATCAATGGGATGACGGCGGAAGGTATGGCGAAATAGGAGGGGTGATCGAAGGGATTGCCGATGCCGTAAGAACCATGCTGGGCTACAAAGATTATAACACAAAGAAACCGGGTGGCAGTTATAAAGATGCTTACACCACTTCTGCATTCTTTTTTGTGTGGATCGAGCGAAATATTCATCCCGGATTTATCTATGAATTGAATCAAAGCATGCTGCCCGATGATGGCATTACCTGGACATGGGATCAGGTACGACAAATTACGGGAACCGATGTGGATGAATTATGGACGCGCTACCAGAAAAATATGCACTTAGATACCATTAATACAGATAAGGTTACTTCCTAAAATAGATTAGTATGAACGCAACATTCAACCGAATCGGAATACTAGTTCTGATGATTATTACAAGCCTGGCTTGTAGTCCTGATAAATCTACTGTAAAAACTGTTTCCAGTGACTTTTGCCAGTTTGTCAACCCGTTGGTGGGAACGCTTGGAGAAGGCAATACCTATCCCGGAGCACAGGTACCTTTTGGTATGGTGCAAATAAGCCCGGATACCGAGCGCTGGGATTGGGGCGCAGCTTCCGGGTATGAATATTCGGATAGCACCATCTATGGTTTTTCCATGACCCATCTCCATGGCACCGGTATTCCCGACATGGGAGATATTTTATTTATGCCAACGGTAGGCCAAACGCACATTCGAAGCGGGAAAAAAGATTTTTCTGAACCGGGATATTTGTCGCGCTTTTCGCATGACAATGAGAAGGCAGAGGTTAACTATTATTCCGTGCAGTTGGATGATTACAATATTGAAACCGAATTAACTTCTACCAACAGAGCAGGGTTAATGCGGTTTACCTTTCCGGAATCGGATAGTGCCCATATCGTGTTAGACTTAAGTCATGTATTGCGTCATAGCGTGATTTGGTCAAACGTGCGGGTAGAGAATGAAACTACCATTACCGGGATGCACCAGGTGAAGGGTTGGGCAAAAGAGAGGTATGTCTATTTTGCTGCTAAATTTTCTCGTCCCTTCGATAACACCAGAATTTTCTCTAATGGAAGAGAGTCGAAATATGATTCCTATAAAACCTATCGTTTCCGCAGTAGTGTGGAAGCAGCCGGGCCCGATATTCAATTTGTGGCCGATTATAAAACTGCTGCTTCAGAGCAGATTTTAGTGAAAGTGGGTATTTCTGCTGTCAGCACCGCTAATGCCATGAAAAATTTGGATACCGAAATCACCGACTGGAACTTTGAAAAAGTGGTGGAAGATGGTAAAAATCTCTGGAACCAGGAACTGGCCAAATTTGATGTGACCGGTACCCAGGAACAGAAAGAGACATTCTATTCGGCCGTTTACCACGCCTTCATGGCTCCGGTGAACTATTTTGATGTGGATCGTTCTTACCGTGGGTTGGATCAAAACATTCATAAGGCAGATCATTTCGATAATTACACTGTTTTCTCCTTGTGGGATACCTACCGGGCAACGCATCCGTTGTTTTGCCTCACACAGGCCGATCGTAATGCGAATATGATTCAATCCATGCTGGAGCATTACAAGCAAAGCCCCGATCATCTGCTTCCTATCTGGTCGTTTTGGAACAATGAAACATGGTGTATGATTGGTTATCATGCCGTACCGGTTATTGCCGATGCTTATTTTAAAGGCGTAAAAGGTATCGATTGGGAGTTGGCTTATCAGGCTTGTGTGCATTCGGCCACACACCCGGAATACGATGCTACACTGGAATATGAAAAACTGGGTTATGTGCCTTATGATTTGGAAAACGAATCGGTTTCCAAAACGCTGGAATATGCCTATGATGATTATTGTATTGCCCGCATGGCTAAGGCTTTGGGAAAAGAAGCAGATTATAAACGTTTTTCAAAACGAGCCATGGCCTACAAGAATTTGTTTGATGACAGCATTGGCTGGATGCGTCCGAAAGATAGTAAAGGGCAATGGATGAAAGATTTTGATTCTCATTATTTCAAACACATGGGCGCTTTTACCGAAGGAACCACTTGGCAGTATACCTGGACAGTGCCGCATGATGTGAAAGGGTTGATGGCTTGTTACGGTAGTAAGGAGAGGTTTGAGGCCAAACTCGATTCTGTTTTTGCCTACAGCAATGGTAAAGATTACCTGGGGGTGGATGATATCCATGGACGTATTGGTGAATATTGGCACGGCAATGAGCCGAGTCACCATGTCAGCCATTTGTATAACTATGTGGGAAAACCCTGGAAAACGCAACGTCTGACACGTCATATCATCAATACGCAATATGGTAACAAGCCGGGTTCGCTTTGTGGAAATGATGACTGTGGTCAGATGTCGGCCTGGTATATTTTCAATGCCATGGGATTCTATCCTGTTTGTCCTGGAAGTGATGAATATGTCATAACCTCGCCAGCTGTGCCAGCGGTAACAATGCAATTGAGTAATGGTAGTGTTTTAAATATAACGGCGCATAACTTTTCAGAAAAGAATATTTACATTCAATCACTTAAGATTAATGGTGTGGATTGGAAGAAAAGTTGGTTCTCCTTTAATGATATTAAAAATGGCGGGAGCATAGAATTTGTTCTTGGTGAAAGTCCTAATAAAGACTGGGCTGCATCAGAAGCTGATTTTCCTCCTTCATTTTCTGATTGCCAATAATTGATATCTATCCAATGACGGCCCGGAAGGATTCATTCCGGGCCATCATTGGATTTATCTTTTTATGTAGAAAAAAAGAAAATACGATGAAAGCAAAAATTCTTACAGTAATTAGTTTATTACTTTCTCAAAGTATGATGCTTTTTGCACAGGAAGAGGATCTCACCCAATATGTTGATCCCTTTATCGGAACCCAGGAGATGGGTCATACCTTTCCCGGAGCCTGTGCGCCGTTTGGAATGGTGCAGTTAAGTCCTGATACCGATAGTGTCTCTTTTCTGGCAAATGGCAGCTATAACAAAGAAGTATACCGCTATTGTGCCGGCTATCAATACACCGACAAATCCATTGTTGGATTTAGTCATACCCATTTAAGTGGTACCGGTCATTCCGATTTGGGTGATTTCCTGATCATGCCTACCGTGGGAAAGGTGCAGTATAATCCCGGAACCATTGACAATACAGCAGGCGGTTATCGTTCCATGTACCGCAAGGAAACTGAAAAAGCCGAACCTGGCTACTATACTGTTGAACTGGATGACTACAAGGTTAAAGCCGAACTGACAGCCACAAAAAGGGTTGGCTTTCATCAATACACTTTCCCGGAAACGGAGCAGGCGCATATTCTTTTAGATCTGAATCATGGGATTTATAATTATGACGGGAAAGTATTGTGGTCAACCATACGCGTTGAAAACGATACCCTGGTAACCGGTTACCGGATCACCCGCGGATGGGCCAGAACCAATTACCTGTACTTCGCCATGAGTTTTTCCAAACCCATTGAAAGTTACGGCTGTCAAAACAAGGAAAAAGTGCTTTACAATGGCTTCTGGAGAAAGTTCGATGAAACAAAAAACTTTCCTGAAATGGCGGGAAAAGCCCTGACGGCTAATTTCAATTTCTCCACCAAAGACCATGAAAAGGTAAAAGTGAAGTTTGCCCTTTCGGCCGTTAGTACCCAGGGAGCACTTAAGAACTTAATGGCTGAAGTGCCACATTTTGATTTCGACCGCACCCGAAGCGAAGCCAAAGCGGCCTGGCAAAAAGAGCTGAGCCGGATAACGGTAAACGCTTCCAAAGAGAAGAAAACGACCCTTTATACTTCCCTGTATCACTCTTTCATTAATCCGGTGGAATACATGGATGTGGATGGGAAATACCGGGGACTGGATCACAACATCCATCAGGCGGAAGGTTTTACCAATTATACCGTCTTCTCATTGTGGGATACCTACCGGGCACAGCATCCACTGATGACGCTTATTCAGCCCGGTCGGTCGTCGGATATGGTGAACTCCATGCTGGCCCATTACGAGCAAAGCGTTCATAAGATATTGCCCATCTGGAGCCATTTTGGCAATGAAAACTGGTGTATGATCGGGTACCATGCCGTTCCGGTGATTGCCGATGCCTGGATCAATGGCATTCGGGGGTTTGATCCTCAAAAGGCTTTGGAAGCCTGCATTTCCAGTGCCAATTATGAACCATACGATGGCATTGGCGACTATTTGAAGCTGGGATATGTACCGCATGAAACAAGTCGCGTGGGGGCATCCATTACACTGGAATATTCCTATGATGATTATGCCATTTCCCAATTGGCGCGGTCGTTGGGCAAGAAAGAGATTGCAAAAGAATACCTGGAGCGTTCTGAAAACTGGCGAAAGCTGTTCGATGACAAAACAGGTTATGTTAGAGCTAAAGACAAAGCAGGTAACTGGATTGAGCCATTTGATCCGTTGGATACCCATGCTGCCGGTTTTATCGAAGGCAACTCATGGAATTATTCACTCTATGTGCCGCAAAATGTGACGGGCCTGATTAAAAAAATGGGCGGCAACGAACGCTTTGCCCAACATCTGGATTCCCTGTTTACCATGCACATTCCCGATAAGTATTTCGAGCATAATGAAGATATCACCCGCGAAGGTATCATGGGTGGTTATGTACATGGCAACGAACCTAGTCATCATGTTGCTTATATGTATAACTGGGCCGGAAAACCATGGAAAACACAGGAACGCATTCACCAAATCATGCAAACCAAATACCTGAACAAGCCCGATGGCCTTTGTGGTAACGATGATTGTGGTCAGATGTCGGCCTGGTATATTTTTTCCTCCCTGGGATTTTATCCCGTATGTCCGGGTTCCGGTCAATATGTGATTGGGGCGCCATCGGTGGATGAAGCAATCCTCAACCTGGAAAATGGAAAAACTTTCACGGTTAAAGCCCAAAATCTTTCCGGGAAAAATATTTACATCAAATCGGTAACACTCAATGGTAAGCCGTGGAATTTTAATTTCATCAACCATGAGGACATTGTTAACGGAGGTGAATTGATCTTTAAGATGAGTAGCAGACCCAATAAAAAATGGGCTGTATCAGATAGCTCAAAACCTTATTCAACTACGCCAAATTAATGGACTGGTCTTTTAAGCAAGATATCTCCCTCTGCCAGCAGGTGGTAAAAAATGTTGAATTTATAATGTAATGACGTCATGTAAAATCACATTCAGGGGGTACTTGAGGTAAAAAGCAGCTGTAAATTCATCAAACGAACAGAAACAACTAGTTTGTACGCGCCCTTTGCTTTTGAGATGAGGGCTGGGGTGAGGTGAAATGAGAGAACAATCATTAGGTTCTTTTGTCACCTCGTCCTAACCTTCTCTTTCAAAAAGAAGGAATAGCTCTTTTCTGTTGGTTTAGCTGAGCCTGATGTGGATCAGTATAAGGTGTGTTATCTAAAATCTAATAATCTGTTTCAAGAATAAAATCCCTAATTCTTCTAACCTTATAATCCAAGTGAAATGAAAAAATTATTAAGCCGACTGTTTTTCTTTTTTATCCTCACGTTAGTTGTGCAAGGATGTAAGAAAGAGGAATCGTTTGATATCGATAACCTGAAAGAAGAGTTAAAGGCCGATTTTTCGGCCGACAAACAACGGGTTTACCTGAATCAACCCATTCAATTTAAAAATGAATCGCACGGTGCCACTTCCTATCAATGGACTTTTGAGGGGGGTGAACCATCTGTCAGTAGCGATGAGAATCCCAAGGTGCTTTATGCCAAAGACGGAAAATACAGAGTAAGCCTGGAAGTCAGAAATGGTGAGGAAAATAAACTTGCCGTGAAAGAGGAATACATTACCGTGTTTTCCGAAGCCTGCTGGAGTGAGTTTGTTTATCCTGAAATCATCTTTAAAAACACCGCTGCCAATGGGAATGGCGCTCTTTATAATCGATTGGTTCCATCTCCGGATGAGTTGATTCACGGGGTTTGCCTGGATGTTTGCCGGTTGCTTTATATGAGTCCCGAAGAGATGGATGTGGTGGAAAAGATTTCCTATACGGTGGAGGACAACGACGGGGTGTCAGCCAAGGGCGGACAGCCGCCGCACATCTCCATTGTATTTAGTTCCAAATACCTTAAAAGCTGCGAAAGTAAGGGGATGAGCGATGCTGAATTAATGGCTGAAATAAAGGGGGTTCTTTATCATGAAGTGACCCATGGCTACCAGTTTTCTCCCCGGGGTGCAGGCGAATACAAAGCAGGTGATGATTTCTTTGGTTTTATAGAAGGCATGGCCGATTATGTGCGGTATTTAAGCGGCTACCTCACCACTGACGATCGAAAAGCCGGAGGCCATTGGAACGATGGGTATAAAAACTCAGCGTTTTTCATGGACTGGTTGCACTCAAAAGATCCTTCTTTCTTGTATAAGCTCAATCAGTCAGCCAAAACCATCAATCCGTGGTCGTGGGAAAAGGCCACGCAGCGTATATTGAACACTTCTGTTAGTGCTCTTTGGACCGAATATCAAAACGATTTAACAACCGGTAAAATTACCGAGATTGATCAATTGCTGAAGGAGCAGCGGGAGTTCTGATTACAGTTAATTTGGCAGAAGGTTAAAATCACGAATTTAATGAGTTCTCTAAGGGTAAGCGTTAATCATTCGATTTATGAGACTTAAAACGAAGGAATCATCGATTGTATAGTTGGCAATTTAACTCCTATGTCTTGCAGGCAAGATAGCTGCCTTTACCAGCAGATGGCAGAAAATGTTGAATTTTACAATACGATGATTTGCCGGTGATCTAAAATCGCATTCTGTCCCCCTAATGTAGGGGGATTCAGGGGGTAAATAAAATTTTAAAAGTATAATAAAAGCTGACACAATTACTATTTAAGATTACAATGAAGAAAATATTCAATGTTATAATGCTATGTATTTTCTGCGGTTTTTTCTCTTCTTGCAGGGAGACCACTGATTATACACAGTTTGTTGATCCTTTCATCGGAACGGGATCACACGGACATACTTATCCCGGGGCCCAGGTGCCGTTCGGGATGGTACAACTCAGCCCCGATACCCGTAACGATGAATCCTGGGATGGTTGTGGCGGTTATCATTATTCCGATTCCTCCATCATTGGTTTCAGTCATACCCATTTGTCGGGTACCGGTGTATCTGATTATGGAGATATCCTGTTGATGCCCGTCACCGGTGACCTGGTGCTGGAACCCGGAACGAGTGAAAAGCCCGAAACAGGATACCGTTCTGTTTTTACCCATGAAACAGAGCAGGCCGAACCGGGCTATTATTCGGTGTTTTTGGATGATTACCGTGTAAAAGCCGAGTTGACTGCCGGGAAAAGGGTGGGGTATCATCGTTATACTTTTTCCGATGCCGGGGAGGTGAATATCCTCCTTGACCTTATCCATCGGGATCCGGTGATGGCGGCCCAGGTGGAAATAACTGGTCCAACCACGATTCAGGGTGAGAGAAGGTCGAAATATTGGGCCGGCGATCAACGGTTGTTCTTTGCCATTGAGTTCTCCAAACCGTTTCAATCCATTACCACCTATGAGGCTAAAAAAAAGTTAGCTGCCAGTGCACTGGTTAAAGGGAAAGCGCTTCAGTCGGTGGCTTTGTTTCATGTGGCTGAAGGCGAGCAGTTGGAAGTGAAGGTAGCCTTGTCGACCGTGAGTGCAGACGGGGCCCTGGCTAATTTGCAACACGAGGCGACAGGGGTGAGTTTTAATCAGGCGCGTCAAATGGCCACTGAAACCTGGAATAAAAGCCTTGGGAAAATTGAAGTGGAAGGCGGCAGCCTGAAAGAAAAGCGCATTTTTTATACGGCCCTCTACCATTCCCTGTTAACACCCAACCTGGCGCAGGATATTGATGGAAAATACAAGGGGATGGATGGTGAGGTGCACCAGGCAAAGGGATTTACCAACTACACGGTATTTTCTCTCTGGGACACCTTTCGTGCTTTACATCCGCTGCTGACCATTATCGAACCCGATATCACCAATGATTTCGTCGGGTGCCTGGTACAAAAGAGTAAAGAGTTTGGTGAATTACCCATGTGGGAGTTAGCCTCTAACGATACACGTTGCATGATTGGTTATCATGCGGTATCGGTGATTGCCGATGCGTATGCCAAGGGCATTGATGATTATGACCTGGAGGAGGCCTACCGGGAAATGAAGCGGACCGCCATGTTGGATAAACGCGGCCTGAAAGATTACCGCACCCTGGGGTATGTGCCGTCCAACAAAAGCAGTCAGGGTGTTTCTAAAACTTTGGAATATGCCTACAATGACTGGTGTATTGCCCAAATTGCCAGGGTGCTGAATAAAGAAGACGACTATCACTATTTCATGAACCGGGCCACCAACTACCGGAATATCTATGATGCTTCCGTTGGATTTATGCGTGGAAAGAACGATGATCACAATTGGGTGGCAGATTTTGATCCTATGGCGGTGGGATATAATTATACCGAGGGAAACTCTTTCCAATACAGTCTCTTTGTTCCACATGATATTCCAGGCGTCATTAATTTGCTGGGAGGGCAAAAAGCGTTAGAGAATTGGCTCGACCGTCTTTTTACCACGCAAATGGCTCATGATTTGGGAGAAGATACCGATGTTAGTGGCTTAATCGGACAGTATGCCCACGGCAATGAGCCAAGTCATCACATGGCCTATTTATATAACCATGCTGCGGCTCCCTGGAAAACCCAGCAGATGGTGCGTCGGATTATGGAGACGCAGTACAATGATACCCCTGCCGGTCTTTGTGGTAATGAAGATTGCGGACAGATGTCGGCCTGGTATGTGTTGAGTGCCATGGGATTTTATCCCGATTGCCCCGGATCGCTCTATTATTCCATTGGATCACCCATTTTTGACAAGGTGACCCTGCACCTGGATAATGGAAATGAATTTGTGATTGAGGCGCATAACAATGGTGCTGATAGCCCCTATATAGAGGCGGCTCAATTGAATGGCTCAGGTTATGACTGCAGTTTTTTGTCGCATACGCAGATTATTAATGGCGGAAAACTGGTGTTGCAAATGGGCGAAAAACCGCAGAAAGAGGGGGTTAAATTTTATATGCCTTCTACGGATACCTATAAAGCTTCTCCCATGCCTTATTTAACGGCCTCTTCCGATGTGTTTATTGATCGGTTTCATGTTGATATGAGATGTGACGATCCGGAAGCTGAAATATTCTATACCCTTGATGGTTCCACCCCGGATCAGACGAGTGCGAAGTTCACGAAGCCTTTCGATATTACTACCAGCACCGATTTAAAAATGAGGAGCTATAAAGAGGGGTGTGAAGCGGGATATGTCGTGCACCGGGAACTGAAAAAGCAAACTGCTGTTGCTTGTCAACGAAAAGATCTGTCTAACGGCCTTAAATATGCATATTACGAAGGGATCTACAGGTCTGTCTACGATTTTTCAGGGGATAAACCCATACAAACAGGAGTTGTTGCGGTTCCAAATTTAGAGGTGTGTCAACGGAACGAATGGATCGGTCTTGCCTTCGAGGGGATGATTGAGATTCCTGCCTCGGGGGAATATACTTTTTATGTCTCTTCAAACGATGGCTGCCAATTGCTCATCGATGGCGAAGAACAATTTGAAAGTGATGGCCGCAAATCCTTTGCTTTCGGGCAGCAACGTACCCTGAAATTGGCAAAAGGATTTCATCCCGTTCAAATTAAGTTTTATCAATGCTCCGATCGCATCAACCTTAATGTTGATTGGAAAGGGCCCGGATTTAAAAAACAAGTTATTCCGGCATCCGTCTTTTATCACAAACGTTGAAGGAAGGGGTTTGGGGTATTTTAGTTGTTTAAAGTCTTGATACTTGATGTTCAAAGCTGAGTATTTTCTGGCTTGTCCGGGTTAGGTGCTTAGGATGCAACTTTTAGCAACATGTTGTTCAAATTGGATGGAAATATATAGAGAGGATAGAGGTCAGAAGTTAGAGGAGAGAAATAGATGGAAACACTTAGGGATAACTGGAAATATATGGAAACAGATTGCACTTACCATTGTCAATCTCGAACAACAATTAGCTAAAGGTTACATCCCTCGAAGAGGCTTTTTGTCAGACTGTGCTGAAAAATCATAGTGTCTTACGGGTGATATTGGTGTATTTATTGGCAAAACATATTGGCAAGCAGTAAATCATCTTGATACTCTGTACTTGATACTTTTTACTTTTCTGGCTTGTCCAGGCTAGGGCAATAAATTCATGTTTGGCCTATATATAAATTGTGAGTTCTTCTGAAAACTTTCGGGAGAACTCACAATTTATTCCTAAAGCTTATAATCTAACCTCTGGCTTCTAATATACAGCCTCAAGCTCTCTCTTGTTATTATTAAAAAAATAAAAAGAAACTCATAGATGCTTGTGAAAGCTTTCAGAATGCTCGGGAATTGGCTCAGATTACCAATTGAAAGATCAATGTGAGTAATTGAAAGGTGTAAGTTACTAAAGGAATGGGTCAGATTATCGATTGAAAGGTGAAAATTATCAGTTGAAAGGAAAAGAAATATAAAGCGAAAGGCGCAAACCCGCGCGGCTTGAGCGCAATAGAGATTACAAATTGTTTTGGACAATACTGATGCTTCAACGAGAAATGATGGCTCTTGGGAAATTTAAAATCGATTTATTCTTTTTGCAAAAAAAAGAAGCTGTTCACTTGCGTGAACAGCTTCATCTCTACATTAAGAGATCGGTACTTAGAAAAAACTATTACTTGATTACTTTCATAAGTTTTGTTCCATTTTTCGTATTTATTTCTACCAGGTAAATGCCAGTTGACAAGTCATTGAAATTAACTGTCATTGAACTGTTTTGGTTGCCTGGTTTTTCTTTGATCAAACTTCCAGTGATGTCGAATACGCGCACATAGGTAATATTTTCATTCTCAACACTGATAGTTAGGATGTTTTTCACAGGGTTAGGATAAACCTTTACACCTGTTAACGCTTCTTGTTTCTCAATGGCGTTAGGTATGTCGATGCCGATACCAAAGTCAACGCCGTTACCGGAATCCAATCCCTCACATGGGGCGATATCATATTCTATTATGCCATCCTTTCCTCGGTAGTAAGCTACAAATCTTAGAGCTACCACTTTTCCTTTTTTGTAGGTGTCTGGCATAGTGAATTTACCGGTAAATACATGTTTGTCGTCGGTGTCTTTGGTGTAGAAATTATCGCTAAAAATTTCGTCCTTAGCAGTAAAATCATTGCGTTCTGAATCTAAGAATATTTTTAATCCAATATTGTCACGATCGGTGCAAGCTCCTTTGCTACAGGTAACGGTCCAATCAATTTCACCTCCTTCAGTGGCAGCTACCACATTTTTATCCATCAGATTAATGTAAGCAGGAAGCTCTTTGGTTGGAGTGCTGTAATCGATGCCCCCAATCTGAATACGGGTAATGTGTCCGAAATGGGTTCCATATTTTTGTTTTACTTCACAAACGGAATAGTTGGCTTTGATGTATTGCTCTTTTGTTAAGGAGTGTTTTTTGCCTGATTTAGTGGTGACCTCCAGGGAGATATCGTAGGAGCCATCCTCAGTGTAATACACCGTTGGGTTTTGCTCCACGCTGGAAGCAGGCGTACCACCTTCGAAAGTCCAGTTCCATGACTTGATAGGATCTGTTGGTTGTGACTTAGATTTGTCGGTAATTTTAATTGGATAATTAATATTAATATCCATTTTTTCTGCTTCAAAATCAACTGAAGCAGAAGCACTACTACCTTGTATTATTAGGCCATAATCTTCAATTTCACCACTTTCAACAACTGAACAAGGACTAGCCACAAAATCACCTTCATCACCGGCGTAATAAACCATTATTCTGGCTATAGTAGATTCTTTAGCAGCATCAATAGGAACTATAATGTTACCTGTTAGAGTATAGCTTTTATTAGTAAAAGCGGCAATACTCATCATTTTATAGAATGCTCTTTCAGAGGCTTCCAATTCACTGTTGTGATTCCAGTCAATCCAGATAGCTATGCCAATCGCGTCATTTTTACCCGATATTCCCGCATCTAAAGTCAGACTAAAAGGGATTTTTTCTCCAGTTTTTACGGTGGTGAACTTTTTGAACCTGTAATCCATATATTGAGCCCAGTTTTTAGTGGGATTATTGATTGTTCCCAACTGGACATTGGTAATGCCTGAGTAGGTACCATATTGTGTTGACGGTGCACAATATTGCTCTTTTACTATGATAGCATCTTTCTTTGTTTTTGTTTGAGTCGCACCTGATTTTGCGGTGACCTCTAAGGAAATATCATAGACACCGTGTTTTTTGTAGTATATTTCTGGTGGATTTTTTCCCTTGAACGTATTAGGAACGCCACCTTCAAATGTCCAGTTCCAATTGGTAATGGGATCATCTACAGGTGAATTACTGTAATCAGTGATTTTTACTTTGTGTTTGATTAAAACAGTAGGATTAGAAATTAAAAAGTCTGGTAAAACTTCGCTTACACTAGGCTTAACAATTACTCCGTAATCTATCAGTGCACCACTCTCAATGTTACCACAGGGATCGTAACCATCTTTGGCTTTGTTTCCTGTCTTAAAATTGGTCATTACCCTTAGACCCGTTACTTTGTCGGTAATCATGTCTTCGGGAATAGTGATTTCCTGGGTGTAGGTATAGTTGCCGCTGGCATCAGCCTGGGTGAATTGCATGGTGTGATCTACAATTTCTTCATCTTCATTGAAAACAAAATCGCCGTTTTTATCCAGCCAGGCATGGATAATGTTAAAGTCATTTGTTCCTGTTTCATGTTTGTTTAAGGTAATGCTTAATTCCACTTTTTCACCGGTAGTTACAATGGCAACTTGATTTTCCATGAAGTTAGAGTAATACTTAACTTCAGACGGGTTGTTTATTCCGGCAAATTTTACGTTGCTGATACCAGCATAGGTCTTAAAATCTGGTTTCGGGAAGCAAAATTTGGTATACGCATCTTTAAAGCCAATGGAGAAGGATTCAATTTTGGTGTTTTTAATCTCAGCTACTGATGTGGTAAAAGCAGATTCAAGGAACTCAATGGTCATGTCGTTAATATTGTTTTTGGCAACATGATTTGTAGCTTTACCGGTCAGCTTGATAGTTGCTTTGGTTGTACTTACTCTTGTAATTTCCGCAGTTAATCCTTCCGGTACGTTATACACTTTGAAATGATTATCCGCTTCAAAAGGACCATCAGTAAAATTAGCGCCGCCAATCAGGTTAGCTGTTAACTCTGTGTCAATACTACCATCGTTAATATGCGCCTCTTCAAACAGGTAAGATTCATACACCAATGCCTTACCGGCATCAAAGCCATCGTTCACACCTGTTGCTTCCAGGTTTGCTTCTTGCCAGAGAGTGATACGCTCCGGACTCTGTAAAGCTGCCCGCATACGTATTACCTGATCTTTGGTGAACATTTCATAGTCTTTGGTGTAGTTCATGAAATTCTGCGTATTGGTGTAATTGTCTTTACAGTTCAATTCATTTACGCCCATGTGTTTTCTGTCCGTAGGAGGAGTATCGGCACAATGGTCACCTCCGTCTTTTTCCGGGCAGCCGCCTTCAAAGGTGTGTTTCAAGTTAAAGAAGTGGCCAAATTCATGAGTTATGATTCTTCGAAAGTTTTCATCGGTATTATCGCCTAGAAAGGCACCATTGTACACGGTTCTGGCCAGGTTGTTATCTGACATCCATTTTTGGGGATACCAGGAAACTCCTGATTGGTAATGATCGCCATCGTCATACAAGTCATTCATGATATACACGTTCATATACTTGTAATTGTTCCAGGCGTATTTTTGAATTTCTTCATCATAGCCGTTGCCATTTCCAAAACCCGTATTTACCGGGTGGAAAGTAACTCCGGTACAAATATTTCCATTAGGATCAATTTTGGCCAATCGAAATTCGATTGGTAACAAGCCTACCACATCCTTAAAACGGGGATGGATATTATCCTGTCCCGGAGATTTTCTTGCAAAGTCCTTATTAGTTCTACGCAATGCATCTTCAATTAATTCATAAGTCACAGCTTTTCCACTCTGTGTTTTGCCAAACACGTGAAAAACAACGGGGATAATGTATTTATCAGGCTCTGAGGAGGTGCCTTTAAGCGTTGTTGTTTTTAAATGCTTAATGAGTGCTTCTTGGATTTCTTGTTCTTGCAAATATTCCTGATACGCCTCAGGATGGGCTTCCCAGAATGCTTTTTGTTGTTCGTCTGATCTACATGCTTTGGGGTCACTATTCTGCGACCAACCATTCATTGGTAATACCATTAAGCCAATGAAGAATGCCAACAGAAAATTGGTAATCTTTGTTTTCATAATAAATTTGATTTTGGTTTACTGATTGCCTCCGGTGAAGGAGGACTTGTTTTTGCTTTTTGATTCGAATCGGCTGCTAAACTATTGGATGCATTTTAATAATAGGGTGTGTAACGGGTCTCAAAAACTCTACAAGTTGGCATTTAAATGAAGTTTTAAACCCCTACAAGTAGATGGTGAACTGGCAGAAAATAAGTGAAAAAGGAGTGAGAGGACACCCTCTGGTACATGTTGTGGTTATCGTTGAGTGTGCCATGGAGGGAATTGTAATGAATTAATCATTTTTTTTAATTATTCGTTAGAATTCGAAAGTTAGGAATCAATTAGGTTCCTTTTTTTTCTATCTTGCCAAACTCAAATTTTCATCAGGGAGGAATATCATTGAGCGCGCGCAAGGACAATCATGAGTACATCATTAATCAATTAGTCGAAGGAGATCAAAAAGCGTTTAAACAACTTTTTGACCGGTATTATTCATTTGCTTTCAATACAGCTTTGATGTATTGTTCCATGGAAGATGCCGAAGAGGTTGTGAGTGACGTTTTTAGTCGTATCTGGCATAAAAGACAATCGTTAGAGAAGGTGGGGAGTTTTAAAAACTACCTGTTTATAGCCATCAAAAACCAGTGTTTTAATTATCTGCGAAAAAAGAAGGTGGATACCACCAGTATTGAAAATGCCTTTCATATTGCGCATCTTTCTGATTTAAATCCTCATCAGGAGCTTATTAGTCAGGAGCTAGAGGATAGAGTCCGGCAGGCGATTGATCAATTACCTCCCAAATGCAAGCAAGCGTTTCAGTTGGTTAAGGAAGATGGATTAAAATACCGGGAGGCTGCCGAACAACTTTCCATTACAGTTAATACCCTTGATGTACATGTCACAAAAGCCACGAAACGAATTATGGAAGTGGTCAAGAAATATGGTATTGGTGCTATATCTTTAATAATTGACATTTTTTGAGCGTTGACAATCAATGGATAGGATGGAAAAATGAAATTAATTGAAAAAAAAATAGATTCAGAGTAAGGATCTTTAAGGTCTTTTGAGTCTTTATAAATGAAGAAATCCAAAAATGGAAACGAAGCAGCCTAACATAGAACGCTTAATAGCCCGAAAGATTTCGGGAGACATCACAGACGATGAGTTGATGCAACTTTTTGCCTGGGTGGAAAATGCTGAGGAGAATGCTAATTTATACAGGCAATTGATCAGTGTTATGAGCGAACAAGCCATACAGGAAAAAAAAGAATTGGTTTGGCAGAAAACGATGGTTAAATCAAAGTTGGTTAACCGTGCCGGGAGTAAGCTTGTTTCTATTTTTCGATCCAGAGAATGGCGGGTAGCTGCCATGTTGGCCGTTATATTTCTTATTCCTCTTCTTTTAGGGAAATTTGGAGAAGATGGTAACGGTAACGGATTAATGCATACCGTAAAAGGTGAGGATGTGACGACTTCTTTTTATTTACCCGATGGTAGCTTGGTTGTTTTAGCCAGGGGTAGTGTGATTCGGTATTCCGATGACTATTCCTGTGCCAACAGAGAGTTGGAGTTGGAAGGGAAAGCCTTTTTAAATATAAAAGCTTGTTGCGTTAATCCGGTTGTTGTGAAAACAGGAAGAACCTGTACGGTGGCAAACAGTGGTAGCATTAACATTGATTATTCTGAAGATAACGTGGATGTAGCGGTGAAAAGCGGTATGGTAGCCGTGGTTGATTCTTCTAAATACCGAATCGTTTGCCCGTTAATAAAAATACGACCCGCTAACGCTTTAAATGTAAAGGTAAAATCACCTCTTACCAATGATAATCTGGCCTTCGATAAGGAGAAGATCAATTACAGTGAGAATGAAGGATTCAGTAAAAAGCCCATGGGGAATGAGTGTGAGGTGTTCGGCTGGAAAGACAGAGAGATGTGCTTTCATGAAAAATCCATTTACCACATTGCTAAGGTTATCTCCCAATGGTTTGGTACCAACGTGGAATTAAAAGGGAATATTGATCCAACGGCCCGTTTTAGCGGGAGCTTTCAGGACCCCGATCTGAAGTTTTTGTTGGAACAATTATTCAGAGAAGATATATACAGCTTTAAAATCAAAGGGGACAACCTTATAATAAAAGCTCAATAAGAACCAATCAGCAATAAATCATATACACTCGAAGGTTACTTCGGGAATGGAAGAGTTATACCCCATTGGAAGGTAAAACGAATTCTTGTATTAAGTAAAAAGTAAAGATAAAGGCCTTTGTAACCATTTATTAGTTTAATCAAATATCAAAAAATCTATGAAATCTAAATTGTTCAAATTTGGCCTGGGAATCGTATTGTCTGTTGCGATCTTAACAGGATGTAAAGATGACGAATCGTTATCGACTCTTACCGGCTTAACAGCCTTTAGTTTACAGGCTCATGATGACATTCCGGGGTTGGAGAATGTAGCATTTACCATTGACCAAACCACAAAGGTGATTGAAAACAGTGATTCATTAGCCTACGAAACAGATGTTACTAAATTGGTGGCTGTTTATGAAGCTATTGCTAAAACAGTGGTAGAAGTGAAGGGGGAAGCACAAGTGAGCGGAACCACTGTCAATGATTTTTCCAGCCCGGTCAGCTACGAGGTGATAGCAGAAGATGGGGTTACAAAAATCACCTATACCGTTAAGGTGAATGTATCCCAGGTGAATCCCGAAGGTGTAAGTTGGGTGAAGGAGAATAACGCTATTTCCACAGGTGATTATTCCACTGTGAGAAGTATATTTTTCAAAGGAAAATATCTAACCATGTTAGGTTCTGTTAACGCTGCTGCGCAATCAGCATCCACTAAATTCATGGTTTCCGAAGATGGTAAAAGCTGGGAAGAGCAAACCATTGATGCTGCTACTTTTCCGATAGGTAGTTTACAAGGTCTGGTAGAGCATAATAACAAACTATATATCTGTGGGTATTACTCGATAACCGATCCCTTTGGAATTGGATACCTGATGGCAGGTGCTGCTAAAGAAGTGTGGGAGAGTGAAGATGGAATCACCTATAAAAAACTGGACGTTACTTATGAATTTGATGGTGACAAGGTGAATTCAGCCCTTTATTCACACAATGACAAGCTTTGGGTTGTAGGTGGTAATACGCTTGGATTTGGTAATCCAGATGGTGTAAAAATGAATGATGCTGATTTTTCTAGACCAGCCGGTTTATCAATGCGCATTCACAACTCTTCTGATATGGTTTCATGGGAAGAGCCGGCAGAGGATGTAATTGCACCTGAAGCTGCCAGAAGGAACTCCGCCAACCTGGTTCATGATGGTAAAATGTACATGATCGGTGGTCAGGGAAGTGAAGGACAATTGTTGAGCGATGTGTGGGCCAGTGCCGATGGAAAAAGCTGGACGTTGGTATCTGAAGGTGCCTTGACAGCTCGTATGGGTGCTGCTGCAGTATCCTATGACAATAAAATTTGGTTAATCGGTGGACAAACAGCTTTAGGTACTTGTTCTTCGGAAATTCTTGTTTCTGAAGATGGAGGTGTTACCTGGAAAGCAGTTGAAGAAGATGCACAATTGCCGGGCACATTCACACCGCGTGCCGGTCATTCGGCCTTCTTGGATGCCGATGAGAATCTTTGGATTGTAGGCGGATACAATACAACCCTGGAAGGTGAAGATGAAACTCGAACATCATTGTTTGATGTTTGGAAAGGAAAACTTAATAAACTGGAGGAATAAATAGATTGCTCGTTTAGACCTTGTTCTCTTCTGCCATGTAGAGATTGTATGAAAAGTTAAATTCCAAGTCTTACTTATTTGAGTGGATATCTGAGATTATTTCAATATGGAGTTCTCAATGTCTCTTATCTCAAGATCATACAGTCTATACATGGCTGGGGAGATTTCCAAAATCCCAATCAGCTTAAATAAAGACTAATTACCTAAAGGAGCGTTATACAATGAGATCGATTTCGAGACATTTAAATATATTAATGTGCTTCCTACTTATTCCCATGCTGGCCTTGGCACAGGAAAAGGCAATGACGCTGCAACCTGCCAAAACAGTGAAGGGGATAGTTATTGAAGAGAGTACAGGCGAACCAATAATTGGAGCCAATGTGTATGTAAAAGAATCCATGCGGGGAGAGGTTACCAATATGGAAGGGAACTTCACTTTGCTGGACGTTAAAGAAGGGCAGACCGTTATAGTGAGTTGTATTGGCTGTAAAGACTGGACGCTTATCTATGAAGGACAGGATTTTGTTAAAGTCAATCTTGTGGAAGATATGATGGAATTGAGTGAAGTAGTTGCCGTGGGGTATGGGGTGCAGGAGCGGCGTGACTTAACCGGTGCTGTCGGCAAAGTATCTGCCCAGGATATTTCAGGAGTAGCAGCCAGCTTTGATAATGCCATGGTTGGAAAGGTGGCTGGTGTTAATATTAATTTGAGTAGTGGAGCTCCCGGTAGCGCTACAGCCATCACTATACGTGGTTTAACCAGTTTGCAGGACGATGCCAATAATCCGTTGATTGTGATTGATGGTGTACCTGTTTATGGAACCGGGAAAAAAGTAAACAGTGTCAACTTTGGAAACGGATCCGTGGCAGGCGGTACAATTGGCGGCAATTCGGTGTCGGCAGGTTTCAACCAGGAACCGGAGTTTGAGCGTAACCCGTTGTCATCTTTGAATCCGGAGGATATTGAATCCATTGAAATATTAAAAGATGCCTTTGCTACGGCTATCTATGGGTCCCGCGGTGCTGCCGGCGTGATTTTAGTGACTACAAAAAAAGGGCAGGCCGGAAAACCACAAATCCGAGTGGGGTATTCTACCAGCCTGAGTCGTCCCATTGGCACACCCGATTTGTTAAGTGGTGACGAATACAGTGATATCTATACGAAATATTATAAAGATCTGCCCCCGGTTAATGGTGGTGGTGAGTATCATTTTCCAACCGACCATCAGACTGATTGGATGGATGAAGTGATCCGCACCGGGATTACCAACGAATTTCATGCTTCCGTATCAGGCGGAACCGAAGAGACAAAATATTACATCAGTATTAATCAGCTTGATCAGCAGGGTTATATTATCAACCAGGATTATAAGCGTACCAGTGCACGCACCAACATAGATTTCAATCCTGCTAAATGGATAACATTTGGGACCAATACCAATTTTTCTGTTGTGAATAATGAAGCATTAAACAGTCAGGCGGTTTATCGTGAAGCTGTTTTGATGCCATCCAATATACCCGTTTATAAGTCCAATGGGGATTATTTTTACCATACAGCTGCGCAAACTAACCCGGAATGGAACATTAATCCAGTCGGCGGTAATAAAGATAACCCGGTGGCCTTGGCCAACAATGAAAACTATGCGAAAGACACAAGGGTTATTGGTAACCTGTATGCCGAGCTAAAGCCATATTCCTGGTTGCGGCTGAAGTCAGAAGTAGGTATTGATTTATACAATACACGGGCCTATAACCGTCAGCTGTCCAAACCTACATTAGTGGGCGGATCGGCTTCTGAGTCAACGAACCAGAACTTAAAGTATGTGGTGAATAATGTGCTTTCTGTCAATAAAGCAATCAATGATGCCAATCTTTTAAATGTGACCCTGGGCCAAAGCTTCGAAACCTCTACTGAGAGCAGAATGGGGATTTCCGGACAGGGATTTTATGATGATGATGTAAAAAGTATAAGTGCTGCAAAAACACAGCGCGTTACAGCTTCCACTAACGAAAAATGGGCAGTGTTATCTTATTTTGCCCGTGTGAACTACCGGTTTAAGGATCGTTACCTGTTGGGAGCTACCTACCGGGTGGATGGGTCTTCCCGATTTAATGCCAATGAGCGTTACATGGGTTTCCCTTCGTTCTCTGCCGGTTGGATTATGACCGAAGAGGAGTTCATGAAATCTGTTTCGTGGCTGAATGAATTAAAGCTGCGTTCCAGTTACGGCCTCACCGGCCTGGATGGGGCGCTTGGTTATTACGGCAACCAGGGACAGTGGACAATCAATGGAAACAATGGCGGCCTGAGTTATAATGGCGTGCCTATTCTGGAGGTGAAGCAGATTCCTAATCCAAATTTGAAATGGGAAACAACCCAGTCCTTTGATATTGGTTTTGATGCCAGCATGTTTAATAATCGCATTGATGTTACGTTTGATTATTTCTATAAACGCATTAACAACCTGTTGAGCAATGATTATGTACCTCTTTATACCGGGTATAGTACCCAACAACAAAATATTGGGGACATGCAGAACCAGGGGATTGAGGTATCCTTAAATGCTCGTATTATTAAACGTAAAGACTGGTCCTGGACTTCTTCTTTTAATTTGTCCCGTAGCAAGGATAAGATACTGAGCCTGACAGAGGCTGGTTTTCAAATGGCTGAAACCGGTTATAAGGTAGTGGTCGAAGGGGAAGGCCTTAACCTGTTCTATATGTACGATTGGGTTGGTGTTGATCCCATGACAGGTGATCCTTTATGGCGTTGGGGAGATGGAACGGTTAATAACGTGCCACCTCAGGCCGAATCAGATAAAAGTCAGTTGGCTAACCGGTATAATGCCGGTAGTAGTTTGCCTGATTTTTATGGTGGTTGGAATAATGAGGTGCGTTTTAAAAACCTGGATATACGTTTTTCATTCTCCTTCTCTGTTGGACAAAAGATGTTTAATGGATCACAGGCCACTTTGATGACGTATCATCTGAAGGATGCTTACAATTTGTCAAGCGATATCCTGGATTACTGGAAAATTCCAGGTCATGAAACAGATATTCCAAAATTGGTTAATAATACCAATACCTACAATCCTTATGGTCCTTCTGCCGGCTTACCTGGGTATGATGTGAGCCGGATGAATGACCGGTTCCTGGAAGATGCATCGTACCTGCGCCTGCGAAACGTTGCCATTGGATACACTTTTAGTCAGGGATGGGTGAAGAAGTTATACATGAGTCGTATCCGGTTGTATGCCCAGGCTGACAATCTTTTTACATTAACCAATTATAGCGGTATCGATCCGGAAGTAAATGCTTTTGGTTCCAGTGCCACATTGGGCGGGTATGACGAGTTAACGTTGCCCCAGGCAATGAGTTTAAAATTTGGAGTGGATATAACATTTTAATCACAGAAAAGGATGAAGCAACTAAAACATATCACAGGAACACTGCTGGCGGCAGTGGGAATATTCTTTGGGGGCTGCAACAACTTGCTGGATATTCCACCCGAAGGGAATATCGTTGAAGATGATGTTTTCTCGAAAGCCTCCAGTGCAGAAGGGGCCGTGGCCGGCACCTACCATTTATTACTGGAAGCAGCCAAAACCACCTATGAGTTGGCGGATGCTACCACACCAATGATTGGTTATAATCCCAGTAACTTTTTTGATGCGGTCAATAATGGATCGCTCGTGAGTAATGATGGTAGTGTTGAAAATATCTGGGAAGCCTACTATGCAGCCATTAATCAGGCTAATCTATTAATATTTAAAATTAAGGATCTGGGAACCTACGAAGAAGACCAGATGGCAAAGCATATTGCCGAGGCTAAATTTATCAGGGCTTTTGGTTATTTGAACCTGTTGGCCTGGTTTGGCGATGGGGCCCTGATACAACAGATGGATAAACCGGGTGTAGTGCTCTATCTCGATCATTACGACGGCTATGATCCGGTTAAAGATAAACGTCCCCGTGATAGCAATGGGGTGGTATATGCGCAAATAATTAAAGACCTGGAAGAGGCTATGCCTGATCTGCCGGAAACGGCAAATAGTGCTACTGACAGGGCCAGCCGGGCCAATGTAGCCATGTGCGAAGCGCTTTTGTCAAGGGTCTATTTATATATGCATGACTATGAAAATGCGGCGGATTATTCCCAAAAGCTATTGGCGCATACCGAATATAAGTTAGTGTCGGACTTTTTAAGGATTTTTCCTCCCAATGAGAATGGTGGTGTTATAACACTTACTGAAGAGCACGTGTTTGCTTTTCCGGTGAGCAGTAATGGCGGTAACTGGCAATTTGGCGGCAATGGCATCTATTATCATTTCGGTAATCAGTGGTTCGATGAGGATTTTCTGAATAGTTTCAATGACACAGATAAGCGTATCACTGAGCTGACCAGGGAGGCTATAAATAATGATAAAGAGATGGTCTCCATCACCAATAAATTTCCCAATACCGACAGCCGGGATAACCTGCCTGTGATCCGGTTACCGGAAATAATGCTGATACGGGCTGAGTCGATCGTGCGCAATAGTGAAAAAATAGAGCAGGACGCCATTGATTTGCTTAATGAAGTGTATCTAAGGGCTAATCCGGGTGAAACAGGTTATAAAGCAGCTGATTTCACCTCTGCTGAGGCGCTGATCAATACCATTCTGGATGAAAAATCGAAAGAGCTGATCTGGGAGGGTGTGTTGCGTTTTGAACAGATGAGAACAGGTCGCTCATTATATAATCCTGATTTGGCCGAAAACAAGAAGGTGTTACCTATTCCACAGCGTGAAATAGATATCACGGACGGTTTGATCGAGCAAAATGAAGGGTATAAGTAGAGACTAAAATAACGTTTGAAAGTGGGTGGTTACCCTTGGTTTCTCACAGTGCATTATTAAATAGTTAATAGATATGAGTAAGCTAAATGTTTATATAGCAGTTTTTATATGTCTGATGGTGGGTTCCTTTGGCGGACAAAGGATACAGGCCCAAATGGCAGCTGCCACACCTGTGGCGCCGACTCTTACTAAAGGGGTGGTCCTGAATAGTTCTATTGATGAAGTGTGGCGTGTGATTTCACAACCTGAAAACTATGCCGGTTATGCCAATGGGGTCACCAATTTTGTTTGTAACGGATCGGGCCGCGGGGCAAAGATGAGTTTTTCCGTAGCTGGTGATCCACAAAGGAAACAAGAAGTGAGTGTCCTTAAAAAGGATGAGTATTTAATCACCTTTTTTGTTACCACCTCCGATTATATGTCCGATAGCTGGGTTTACCGTTTCCTGTTGGGCAAAGAGGGTGAGGGTACTTATTTAAGGTATGAAGCTTATTTCAGCCATGAAGAAGACAAAGCTGTTAAGCAGGCCATGAAAAAATCCATTGAAAAAGAGTGGCAGCAAATAGCAGCCGGCCTTCAAAAGAAATTTAACTAATCCCATAATAAAACAAGTTAGAATGAACATGCGATATTTGATGATCTCGGTTATAGCCATCCTTTTGGCTGCCTGTGGTACGCCTAAGAATGATGGCACAATTGTTATTAAAGGAAAAGTACAGTTTCCCGATAACCAATTTAAGATGATGATTTATCGATCGGAAGGATTTGATAAGATCATTGTGGACTCATTTGAGGTGAAACCCGATAATACCTATGAATACACCATGAAGGTGGATGAGCCGGGTGAGTATTCACTGGATTGTCAAAAGTGGCAACGGGTACAGTTCTGGGCTGAGGATGAGAATCTGGAAATCAATTTCAGAGGACAGGATACGGCCAAAATAAAAATTAAAAACCCACCCTTCGTCTACATCAACGGAGGCCCCAGTAATGAGGTGATGAACATGATTAACTTCAATAGTTATCGTGGATACCAAATGATGATCGCTATCTCTCAGGCTTCCTATAAAGCATTGAAAGATGATATGACGAAATACGGTGAAGTATCCGGTGAAATGTATGGCGCTTTGGGCGATGAAAGTTTTGCGCGTACGAAATACATCGTTGAGCACTATGCTGATCGTAACAGTGTTTTAGCGGCGGTTAAACGGATGAATGCAGAGAAAAATGCGGAGTTAATAGAGAAGACCCTGGCCGTTTTGGAATCTAAAAACCCAAATTATGCTCCCCTTGTGAAATACAAAAAAGAGGTGACCGAAATGTTGGAACAGAAAAGAAGGGTAGCTATTGGTAGTGTGGCACCTCACTTTGAATGTGCCACTCAGGACGGTAAAATGGTCAGTCCTGAAGATTTTAAAGGAAAACTGCTGGTAATCGATTTCTGGGCATCCTGGTGTGGTCCTTGTCGTCAGGAGATTCCTCATGTGAAAGAGGTATTTGAAAAATATAAAGATAAAGGTGTGGCAGTGTTGAGTGTTTCTATCGACAAGAAGGAAAAAGATTGGTTGAAAGCGCTCAGTGAAGAAAATATGGGATGGCAGCAGATTCGTGCTACTGATTCCGGTAAGCAATTAATGAAAGATTACCAGTTCTCAGGTATCCCATTCATCATCCTGCTTGATAAAGAAGGAAAGATTGTGGCCAAAAACCTGCGTGGCGAAAAATTAGATGAAGCCATTGACGGTTGTCTATAGTAGCGGTCAAAGAGAGGAAGATAAAATACAATAATAGAAACTTCTTGAAGGCTGATAATTAGTTTCCCATTCCCCTGCTCCTGTTCTACCAGGTATCTACCCGTATCAAATGGAGTAGGGGAATATTTTTGAGGAGCGAGCGATTAATGTGATGAAACGTCCATGATAAGGAAATTTAACACACAGGACGATGATTAATAAAGAAGAACTCTGTGTTCAAAGTCTTACGTCTTGAATCTTGATACTAAATATTAAGTTTCTCTTATCTCAAGATCTATTATCTATAAATCTATCATCTCAATATCTCTTATCTAAATGTCTAATGTCTCAAGATCTATCATCTAATAGTCTCTTATCTAAAAAACATACAGATGCATAAAATATTCAGTTTGTCGGTTGTACTGCTATTGGCAGTAATCGGTGCTAACGCACAAAAGGTAAAGTTCTATGACCTTACCTGGGAAGAGGCGATGCACAAAGCTAAACAGGAAAATAAAGAGATCTTTATTGATGTGACCCAGGCCGGTCGCAAAGATGCACAACGCGATAAGGTTTATAAAACGATTTTCAGAAAGGCGGAAGTGGCAAAGTATATGAATGCCCATTTTGTAAGTGTCAAGGCTGACATGATGGAGGAGAAATGGAGTGGTTTTGGCCCCAAGCTGGAGATGCTCATGTATCCTTGCATGGTATTCTATTCCGCCGAAGGCAGTCAGTTGCATTTTACCAATGCTCCGTCTTTGGTTTCTGGTGACGATGATATATTGGCTAAAGCCAAGGCTTCGCTGGAGCAGGCTAAGGTAAAACGTGCCAATAAGCGGTCCATCACTTTTGAAGCGGCTGATATGGAAGCTGCCTTTAAAAAGGCAAAAGCTAAGAATAAGCTCATCTTCATTGATACCTATACTACCTGGTGTCGGCCTTGTTTGAAAATGGCCAAAGATGTGTTCACCATTGATGAAGTAGCTGATTACTACAATGAGAATTTCATTAGCCTGAAGCTGGATTGCATGAAGGAACCCGGTAAATCGCTTGCCGATAAATATGGGGTTAAAGGTTTTCCTACCTTCCTGTTTATTGATGGACACGGTGAATTAGTACACACCGCCGATGGTTATATGGAGCCTGATAAATTCATTGAACAGGGAAAGAAAGCCCTGGAAAACAAGCCGGGCATTAAGTTTATGCATGGTTCATGGGATGAGGTAAAGGCGATGGCCAGGAAAGAGAAGAAGATGATCTTTGTGGATTGTTACACCGCCTGGTGTGGTCCTTGTAAGATGTTGGCCAAAGATGTATTCCCCCAAAAAGCAGTGGGTGAATTCTTCAATGAGCACTTCATCAACTTCAAAGTTGACATGGAAAAAGGCGAAGGCATTGATCTGAAAAACCAGTTTAATGTATCCGCGTTCCCTACCTTGGTGTGGGTGGATGCCAACGGTAAGATTCAACATAAATCAGTAGGATCGCTGGAGGCCGAAAAGCTGATTAAAACCGGTCAGCAAGTGGTCGATGGAAAAGGCCTCATTGCTTTGGAAGAGAAATACCTGAAAGATAAAGGGAATTTCGATGGGATGGCTGAATACATCTATGCCTTGAGTGTAGCCAGTGAACAAGGTAAAATTCAGGAGGTGTTAGCCGAATATTTCGATGGGGTTAAGAATAAAGATCTTTTTGAGAAAGATAATTACGACCTGATCAACTATTACCTTACCGATGTATATGCTCCTGCTTTTATCTACTTTGATAAAAAACAGGAGAAATTTGCCGAAATGTACAAGGCCGAAGATGTTGCCAAAAAATTGTATGGCGCTTACCTGAGTTACGGACATAGCTATGTGAAGTCCACTTCCAAAGGACCGGAAATTGATGATGAAGGATTTGCTGATTACAAGAAAATGTTGGCCAAGCGAAAAGTAGAAGGACGTGAAAAGATCATCGGTTTTGTGGAGAATAACATGTACCGCGAGAGAGGTCAGTGGCCGGAGTTTGTGGCCAGCATCAAAGCCATGAATGAGAAAGGATACTATGGTACTCCCAATTCATTTATTCTTTATAACTGGGCGTTTGCCATGACAAAGGGCGGATGTGAGGATAAGGCTTGCTTGTTACAAGGGGCTGAATGGATGCAGCAGGCCTTTGATGCCAGTAGCTGGCCGGTGAAATACAACATTGTATACCTGGAATGTAAGCTGGAGATGCTGAAGAAGGCACAGGCTGAAACGGCTAAGGTTGATGCCCTCACGCAAGAGATTGCGAAACTGAAAAAGCAGGCCGAAGAGGAAGAGAAAAATGGCCAGCCCCAATCATTACAGATGGGTGCCATGTAGAGGATATTTTAATGATAATTGTTAGTCGATAGTGTTAGTAGATTGTACGAATTCTTTTCAAAGGAAAAGACATTAAAGAAAACGCTTCTTTTGAATCATTCAGAAGAAGCGTTTTTTGATAACCACGAGAGAGGCAGGGATCGATTGTAAAAGCCCGTACGGAGTGAGTACATTGGTTAATACTAATTTGTTTTGGACAATGCTGAAGGCCGATAACGATTAATGATCAATTAAAAGCGTAGCGCATTTAGTAGTCATTTTAATCACTAATTGGGATTATTCGCAGGAGGATGATTAATGTGAAGAACTCTGTACCTCAGTGTTGGAAATCAATTATCTCTTATCTTTACGAGCAAACCTTAAAACAAGCATAAAAATGAAAAAACTGTTATTCGTATTAAGTGTTATTTGGCTGGCCGCTTCGGGCAATCTAAAGGCACAGGTTGAAGAACCGGTTAAATGGACGGTGAAAGTAAAAGAAATAAATAAGTGGGAGGTGCAGGTGATCGCTCATGCAACGGTAGAGCAGGGCTGGAAACTGTATGGGTTGAATGTGCCGGCAGATGGACCATTTCCCACCAACCTGGTGTTGGAAGAGAGTGATAATTACCGGGCCATTAAAACACCGGTGGAAGTAACGGCAGCTCATGTGAAATATGATGAAGTATTTGATATGGATGTTCCCTACTTCAAGGAAGAAGCCACCATCAGTCAGAATGTACGTATCACCAAACGGCCGGCTGTTATTAAAGGCTACATGGAATTTATGTGTTGCAACAATGAAAAGTGTTTGCCACCCACCTCTTCTGAATTTGAGATTGAAGTGAAATAGATTTGTTCAAATTAAGGGTTTTTTAGTATGAGCCTGTTCCCGCATGGGAGCAGGCTTTTTTGTGCAGGTTTTTATACGCCTTCATATCCCTTGCATCTGTTTACATGCACCTGACTTGTTTGTACCTTTCGCTAAGTGCAAATTTCGCTTTCAGCAAGTAATCAATCAGGAGCGAAAGTGATGAGTGCGATGGAAATAAAAAATAAGAGTGATGGCGTTGGTGCCTGATAGTATGAAACGTCCCTATTTGGATAATTATTAAAATACACAAGAGGATGATTAATAAAGAAAAACCCTGCGTCTCAGTGTCTCTGTGTTCGCAATCTATTATCTCATATCTATCAGTCTCTTGTCTAATTTTAACCAGATGAAAGACCTTAAAGTAGCCCGTGACCTGATAATGAAATACCGCTCCGAAGAATTGAGGCCCGGAGATGTCATTCCCATTACCTTTTTAGCCGACTTCGATAATAAACTGAAGTTACGCGCCAACTATCACAACCTGCTTCCCGCCATTGATAAAATGGTTGAACTGGGTCTGCTGAAAAAACATCCCAACTCCAACCATCTGTATGTGGTGACCGAAGCTTTTTTTACGCATAAATATTAAGCAAGTCCCTATAAGGGCTATTTTCTGAGGAGAGTAACACTGCACACCATTCCCGTCCCAACGGAATGCCTGTTGCAAATCTGCGCACCGTTCCTGTTTTAACGGAAAGCCTGATGCAAATCTGTGCATTGTTCCCGTTCCAATGGAATCCCTGTTGTAGTTCTGCACACCCTTCCCGTCCCAACAGAATGCCTGTAGCAATTCTGTGCGCCATTCCTGTTCTAACGGAAAGGTTGTTGCAATTCTGCGCACCTTTCCTGTTCTAACGAAAAGGCTGTTGCAACTCTGCGCACCCTTTCTGTCCCAACGGAAAGCTTGTTGCAATTCTGCGCACCTTTCCCTTCCCAACGGAAAGCCTGTTGCAACTTTGCGCACCCTTTCTGTCCCAACGGAAAGCTTGTTGCAATTCTGCGCACCGTTCCCGTCCCAACAGAATGCCTGATACAACTCTGTGCATTGTTCCCGTTCCAATGGAATCCCTGTTGTAGTTCTACGCATCGTTCCCGTCCCAACGGAAAGCCTGTTGCAACTCTGCGCACTGTTTTCATTCTTTCGGAAAAAAGGAAGCAATAGAGCATTTAGCCAGGAAGCTAAATTTGGTGTTAACAGCCATTGTATTACTGGAGTTTTGTTGAAATTGGATTTATTTAAAAGTCAACTATTTGTTGAAATTTGGAATGATTATAAATTTTATAGATAAATAAAAAGAGTGTAATGGGCTTTTAAGGTAGTGTTTTAGCGTGATTCCTGTTTTTTCTGGTAATGATTAGTTAAGTAGGATAGGTTAATATCATTCGTTTGATAAAAATTAAATGTTAAATTCATGTAGAAATTGAATTTTAACTTTAAACCGAAAAACATGGTAAATAGTTTTAATTATTCTTATTTGAGATTGGATGAATGCAATGTTTTAGGATCCAGAATTGTTGCTAAGGTAGAAACCTTTGATGTTACTGCTTTAGGTCTGTTGCCGGTTGTTGAGCCGGTGAAAAATATCCTTCAAAAATTAGATGAAGGATTGAATAAAGGAAATGTTAAGATCGAAACCATGTCAGTAAAAAATGCTGATGGTTTGCGTGACGACTGTGTAACCGGGTTGAACTATTATTGTAAGGCCTATGCCTGTTGTATGGACGAAACAAAACGCATGGCAGCCAAACGGCTGTTGGAAACGATTGCGGTGTATGGTTCAATTGTACGGGAAAATTTGTCAGTTGAAACTTCTAAGATTGATAATTTGTTAGGTGATATTGATAAAAAGCCTAAACTACAAGAGGCTGTAGATGTCATCGAAGGTCAATTTTTTGAGGAACAGTTGCGGCAAGCTCAAACTAATTTCAAAGCAGCCGTAAAAGAGCGTGTGGTTGCCAAGGATGAGCAGTCTGATGTGGATAACCAAAAAACGGTTTTGGAACTCAAAGATGCGTTGTACACCTTGTTTCAATTTGTTGAAGTGATGCAAAAGGTAAATCCTAAACCTGAATTTGCCGCCATCATCAAGCAAATTAATATCATTATTGATGAAACCATGGCGGCGGTTAATATTCGTCAGGGGCGCCGGGTAGCCGAAAAAGAATCAGAAAATGTGAATTAAAATACGGGAATCAAGTTAAGTATAAGTTGGTTAATAATGGGAAAAGGCCTTGTTGATACTTTTATCAACAGGGCCTTTGTGATAGAAGTAGCAAGCCACTTTGTATTCCTAAGTTTCCAAGTTAACCTATTCAAACCCTTCTATCCACTAATCACTAACTTCTATCCTCTATCCTCCAACTTTCATCTTCCACCCTCTAACCTCTATTCTCTTCCCTGTTTTTATTGAAAATTAACAAATCAAATAATTAAACATTCTCAAATCCCAATACCTTTGCACACTTATACCAATGGTGGTAATAATAGCTGTATTTTAGAACAGGATTATGATTAAACTGATAGTGACTGATATGGATGGTACGCTGCTTAATACCAACAAGGAGCTGCCTGCCGATTTTAACCATGTTTATGCACAACTCAAGGCCAAAGGGATACGTTTGGTGGTAGCCAGCGGTCGCCAGTACTATGTGCTGCACGAAGAGTTTAAAGAGTTGGATCATGATATCATCTTTGTAGCCGAAAATGGCGGATTTATCAAAGATGGTGAAGCTATCCGGATGTTAAATCCATTTACACGCCAGCAGGTAGAAGATATGGTAACCACGGCCCGGGCTGTGGATGGCGCTTTCCCGGTGCTTTGCGGCAAAAATGGTGCTTATGTTGAGAGCAATCACAAGGTGAGTTTCGAGATGGTTGAGAAGTTTTTCGTGCGTTATCATTTCGTGGATGATTTGCTGGCAGTACAGGATGACCTGTTGAAAATCGCTGTCTGTGATTTGACGAGTGCCGAGCACAATTGTTTTCCCCATTTTAAACCCTTTGTAGATCAATTGCAGATATGTGTGTCGGACGACATGTGGATGGACATTATGCCCCTTGGCGTGAATAAAGGCGAAGCCATTAAACTGGTTCAGCAACAGCTGGGAATCAGCCCCGATGAAACCATGGTGTTTGGCGATTACCTCAATGACCTGGAGATGATGCAGACAAGTCATTATAGCTATGCTATGGCCAATGCGCATCCCGATCTGAAAAAGGTGGCTCGGTTCGAAGCGGATAGTAACGACAACAATGGGGTATTGAATAAGATCCGGGAAACCGTTCTCGTATAACATTGAGTTGATAAGTGAGTATTGGAATAGGTATTTGGGGATAGGAGGATGAATTATCAGAGGTAATCCAGGAGGTTATAAAGATCACGGTGGAGTACTGGTTTTCTAAAAAAATAAAGTACTTTCCTTGTGAATTTGTTGATTGTGATCAAACTGTATTTTTAAATGTTTTGACTGTTCAATGTAAGGTAAAAGTGTTGATGGGTACGGTTTAGAGAAAAGGTGGCATTTTGTTGTATGTTTTTTCTACCGGCTAAATTATTTAAATGATACAAGAATGAACTTCCTATACATGGGGAGGGTTATAAATAATGAATAGGATTTCGTATTTTTGGTTCATTAATCCTACGCCCGCTATGAAAGGAATTGTGAGATCTCTTTTACTGCTTTTAAGTCTGCTGGTTATGACCCCCGGGCCACTATCCGGGCAGGTGCTAATACCGCCCTGTCAGAATGGATATGGGTATTTGGCTGATCTGATGGTGCGGTTGCAGCCAAATCCTGCAGAGGGGCAACTTAACCTGACACCGGCCGAAAAAGAGTGGCTAAAAAAGCATAATGGACGCATTCGTATAGCTCCCGATCCCAACTTTCCACCCCTGGAGTTTTTTGATGAAGCTGGTAATTACGTAGGGATAGGTGCTGAGTTTATTGACTTGATAGAGAAGAAGACGGGGGTGAAATTTCAAATCCTCTACTATGATAATTGGAAGGATATTGTAGCGGCTGCCAAACGCCGGGAAGTGGATGCCTATAGTCTGGCGGCTTCCACGTCGCAGCGTCAAGAGTATATGAATTTTACAAACCCTTATTTTCCTGCCAAGGCCATTATTGTTACCCGTTCTAATGTTGTTAGGGAGCTTACTCTGGATGATTTGCGGCGTATGCGGGTGGTGGTGGTAGATAAATACTTGTGGCATGATTTCATTTCCATAGACCATCCTGAGATACAATTAAATTTGGTGCCTGATGTGGTTACCGGGTTGCGCAAGGTTTCCTTTGGATTGGCGGATGCCATGGTCACCAATGTCACTACATCATCCTATTACATTAGTCAGGAGGGCTTTTCTAATCTTCAGGTGGCCGGGGAAGCAGGTTATTATGCCCCCTTTGCCGTTGGGGTACGAAATGACTGGCCCGAACTGGTCTCTATTCTGAATAAAGGGATCGCTCTAATAACAGAAGAGGAGCAAAATGCCATTGTTGGAAAATGGATTTTTCATCAAAAACAATACTTTTTTCAGAGTAAGAAGTTTTGGTACCTCGTATCCGGTATTTTTAGTCTTATCATGCTCTTTTTTGGTTTGGCACTCTATCTGAATAATAAGCTGCATAAGGTTGTAAAAGAAAAAACAAAAGCCCTTAACGAAGAGAAGTGGCAATTAAAGAAAATAAACAATGAGTTGCAGGTTGCTCTAAATAAAGCCTCGGAAAGCGACCGGTTGACCAAAGCTTTTTTAGCGAATATCAGCCATGAGATACGAACGCCGATGAATGGTATCATGGGGTTTGCTGAACTCATACTGGCGACTCAACTCTCGGAGGTGGAACGACAGGGCTATTCAAAACTGATTGTTGATAGCGGACAGCAGTTATTGGATATTTTAAATAACCTGATTGATATCTCCAAGCTAGAATCGGGCATGGTGAAGCCCCAACCAGACAAAGTGCATGTGAATAAGATGCTGGATGACCTGTATGAATTTTTTCATTTGTCGGCCACAGGGGCCTCTTTGGAATTGACCTGTCGGAAAGGTCTTCCCGATGAGAAATGTACCATTCAGACCGATCCGATCATGTTGAGGCAGGTGTTGAATAATTTGTTGTCAAATGCCATTAAATTCACCTCAAAGGGGAGCATCGTCTTTGGTTATGAGATTGTAGAGCGAAAAGTATGTTTCTTTGTGGAAGATACCGGTAAAGGGATGCCGGAAGAGTTTAAGGCTTATGCTTTCGATCGGTTCCGACAGGTATCTACCAACTATTCTTCACCCACCGGAGGAGCTGGCTTGGGATTGGCCATCTCCAAGAAAATTGTCAACATGCTGGGAGGTGAGATATGGGTTGAATCAACGCTTGATAAGGGTTCTAAGTTTTATTTTACCATTCCTTATCGGAGATCATCAAATAAATGATTTGTTTTCCGGGATCTGTAATCAACCGCCTTATTATCCACATTTCTATCTTCAGTAAATAAATTTGCCGCACTACAAGTGAACATTTCCACCTGTCACCGAACATGAGTGGGTAATTCTTACGAGTGGGATTGTATAGTTTTGCCATAAATAAAAAACTATTGCAAGGATGAATCATAAACAAATTGTAAGCCTTCTGTTTTTGGGCTTGATGGTCTTCTGCGGATCAATGAGTGCGACTCCCAGGGATAAGTATTCTAAAAGCGGGGTGGTTACCTATAAAGCAATTGTAAACGGCGAAGAGGAAAAGGATATGCCGGCTATGTTTGTGGAATATGCCATGAACAGCGTTAAGATATGGCGGAATAGTCCGGATGTGAAACAGCTTATTCCCGGTTTTGCCCATGCGGCCAGTTATGTGGATTATGCTGGTCGTAACATATTGTTTTCTGTGAATTACGATGATGGTGATGCCTATTATGCTGAAACCTCTTTTGACAAGCTGCCTAAAGTGGAGCTGACGGAGGAGACACGTAAAATATTGGGTTATACCTGTAAGAAAGCCAAAGTGGTTATCAACTCCAATCAAATAGAGATATGGTACACTGAAAAAGCCGGTTTGCAAGGTTCACCCATGCCTACCGTAGGCGAAGTTCCTGGTTTGGTGTTGAGTGTCATTCGCAATGGTAGTTATGAGACGGTTGCCAGTGATATTAAAATCAACCGCAAAAAAGCAAAAGCCAACCTTTTACCGGCTAATCCGGGCGTATTGGTTGATCGAAATGCATTAGGTGATATCAAGCGGGAGAAGATGGTAATTACCACTCGTGTGTTTGATCAGGAACAACTATGTTGGGGTAAGGAAAAGACACCAGTAGGTGAACCCGAATTGGGAAAAACATACCATTTTGCCGGTGGTACTTTAATTGTGAAGAAAGTGAAGTTGCCGGTTATACCCGACCATTATTCCCTTTTTGCTGAAATTACTCAATACAGTAACGGAGATGCTTACGATCGTACAGGTTCGGTATTTGTGATTCCCACCAACCGCGAGCAGTCATTTTGGGATGGATTACGCGATGGGATGAACACTTTGCCTATCTATTATGACAACGATAGCCTCGACTATCAAGGGGTAACGCTTACTGATAACTATGAGCCACTGGTTGAATTGGTTCGTTTCTTTACGCCTTTTGGTATTCGTCATTTTAATGACCGGGTTAAGATAAAAAATGTGGAGTGGGAAGACTCAACCTTCTATAAGCAGGATGTAACAGCGTTGAAGCCATACCTTCAGGACGAAGTGTTGGTAGGTGCTTTCATAGGTAACTACGATAAGGGAGGTCATATTGTGAGCCTCGACATAAAAGCCTATCCGGGTAGCTATGAGTGGCAAACGGAAAATGAGAAAAAGAGTTTTTCGTTACCTCTTTTCAACACCTGTAATGTGATGGAGATGGGTGGACAACGTTATGGTACCATGTTTAAACAGGATAGCCTCACCGTTACATTCGAAGTGCCAGAGGGCGCCAAAAACCTTCAGTTGCGTTATATCACAACTGGCCATGGTGGCTGGGGCGGTGGCGACGAGTTTAATCCAAAAACCAATGAGATATTTATTGATGGGGATTGTGTATTTAATTTTACGCCCTGGCGCACTGATTGTGCCACACACCGCAAATACAACCCTGTTTCCGGTAATTTCTGGAATGGTGAATCATCAAGTGACTTAAGCCGCTCTGGCTGGTGTCCGGGTACAGCAACCAATCCTGAACTTATTCCATTGCCAGTTTTGAAGCCGGGAAAACATACCCTAAAAGTTGCAATTCCTCTTGGAGCACCTGCCGGCAATAGCTTTAGTGCCTGGAGTATCTCCGGCATCCTTTTGGGTGAGATGGAATAACACGATGAGGTATGTATTAGTTATCGATAGATTAATAAAACGGCTTCTTTTTTTATTTATATATAAACAAGTTTGTTTCATCCCGGCCTTTGTGCCGGGATGTTTTTTTTACAAATTTATTTGGTGTGAATCGCAATAAATTCACAGAACCACGTTATTAAGAGAGTAAAAGGCTTAAGCTTGCTACAAATTAGCCTCACTGCCCGAACCAACTTTTACTGGTTGATTCGGGCAGTGTATTTTTATCTTTAGGAGGAGATACGATAATTAGTTTTAGGGGAGAATTGTTACAAGATCTCTTTTCGATATAGTATTTGTTTGCTGGGAATGTCATAAATCTCAGTAACGGGCGTATCTTCCGTATACCCTTTTGTTTTACAATATTTCTGAAGTGCCGGGTATACCTTCATCAAGCTAAAAAATACGGAGAGTTTGTTTTTGTAGGGGAATGAAGTGACAAGGTATTCCTTTCGTTCCAGTTGTTTAATCAGATAATGATCTTTTAGTTGCTCTATTTTATTTTTGTCTGCTGCTTCCAGTAAACAACCGGCTTCACAATGTAAATTGGCTTTTTCTACCTTTTGAGGATTGTCATAGTAAACGCCTGCTCCCTTAATTGTTGTTATTTCCTCTTTTAATAAGGCTTGGTAGATGCGATCCATGGCGCTGGCAGACTGCCTGTAGTCTCCTTGTAAGGATTCGTAAACGAAGTATTCGCCGCCGACATTTTCTGTTCTTATTTTAATGGTTTTAAACCCTCCGTACCATGTTATGATGAGTAGGATAATGGCGGTTAATGCGCCGATAAGAATGAGTGTTTTCATATTTGAATTGTTTTTTGGTTACTTAAAATGTATTAAAGCGTTTTTTTTATCTAAAGTCCGTATGTTATTATATGGTCAAGTGTATTATGGATCTGTCAAAGACCCAGATTTGGTTCAGCTATAGCTTTTGTATAAGCTATCTATGTCCAAAAATAGATAACATATTATAAATGACAAATCATTTTGTTCTGTTGAGATGTTTTAATTTTCCTCATTTGAAAATAGGGATGCGTGTAAGGAAAACGAACTACCTGTTTACTTTTGTTTTTCATGGTTTCTCCCTGCAAATGATAATGCAAGTGCTTTTCTTTTTGAGTTTTGTAACGGTTTCATTCCAAAAATAACGCGTACACTATTGAATGGATAGACAAGGGTATAGTAGACGGTAATAATAAGAATCAGAGAAATCACCATAATCAATGAAAAGCTGGTTAAAATACCAAAGTTCATGGGTAGGATGTAGTTGGCTACAATTATAAGGATAGGTTGATGCAGCAGATAGAATGGATATATAGCCTCGTTTAAAACCGGACGCCAGGGATTATCTTTTCGCAGGTATTTTTGTGCATATCCCAATATAACCAGGCTAATTGTCCAGCTCATAAAGATGGTGGATATACCACTGACCGTGTTAACCATTTTATCTGAAGAGAAGAGATATGCTGGTACATATTTTCCAATGGTGAAAAGGAAAGCAACGAGTAAATGCAACCGTCGTTGTTGCAATAGCTGTTTTTTAATCACCACATTGGATAATAACAGGTAACCATAAAGAAAATAAAAAAAGAAAAGGGTGTAAAAGGCCCAGTCGTCATGAAGGGAATGAGTCTCTCGTGGATAGTAGGGACGTAAGATAAGTTGGGATAGTAAAATAGGAATGGCCAGGCTGATAAGGGCGCCTTTAAAACCGGCTAATCGCTCCAGGTATGCATATAGTTTCTGCCCGCGGGAGGAGCGGAAAAACCAGATAAAAGGGATCGCCAGGAGTGACATGGTGAACAGGTACAGAATGAACCACAGGTGGTGCCAGCTGAAATTTCCGGAAGGATATGACCCATCGAACATATGCGGGTAGAAATGAAATAACGAAGGGTACTGGCCGCTTTTTTCAATATAAACCTGCACCGGAACAAGCAGTATAATCCCGGCAATAAAAGGGATTAAAAGCTTTTTTGCTCTTTCGGATGTGTATTGGCTAAAGGATCTTACTCCAAGAGCATAATAGGTGCCGGCCCCGGAAACAAGGAATAATAGTGACATGCGCCAATTATGGAAAAAATCCATAAAGTAAGTGAGTCCTTCAACCTGGGCATCACTTTTTATGTGCCAGTCCCAGGTGTTAAAGATCATTCCCAGGTGGTAAATAAAGACACTAAGAATTAAAATAATTCTGATCCAGTCAATTTCATATTGACGTGTTTTTGCTTGTGGCTTCATAATCGGAAGTTTTTAAGTTTTCCTCAAATTAAAGGCACAATTAGGGGTTTTACCGCATTACCTGGTCGGAAAGCCGTGTTTCCCGATAAGCAAACACGGTGTTTTAGTATTTGTCTTGAGCCCTGAACTGGGTGGGTGTGAGTTGGGTAAGTTTTTTAAAAGCTTTGTTGAAGGCCGACTTTGAGTTATATCCTACTTTTTCCGCCAGTTCATCAATGGTGATAGTATTGGTTTGCACATCAGAGAGGAGGCGTTTGGCTTCTTCAATACGATTTTCGGCCAGCCATTCAAAAAAGCTTTTACCAATTTCTTCATTGATAACTTGCGAAACATGATGGCGGGATTCACCAATGCTTTTTGCCAAATGGGGAAGGGAGGCCATATTATTGATGTAATACTTTTCGCTTTTCATCATCTCCTGCAGTTTGCTTAATATGGCCTCTTTTTGTGTCTTATTCAGGGATGATTTCTCATATTTTCGGGCGGTCTGGTCGAGCCTGTTCTGGCCAAAGAAGCTGGAGTGATTGATCACATGAAAGCTGATGAGGTAGATAAGGATGCTGGTATAAGAAGCAATGAGGTAGTCCCCCAGGTCGTGTTTAAAGGTTGTTTTTATAAAGACGAATAGAACAATGACTGCAAAGAAATGAATCATGTTATTCCTTAACCAACGGAGGGAATGGTTTTGTGGCTTGTGGAATGATTGGTGCATGCTTTTTGATTGCAGGTATATTATTCGGAAGGATAAAGACAGGTATATAAGGAAATGGGCTAGAATTAGCAGGCTGAGATTCTCCCTGACGGCGAGGGGATCGCTGCGAAAGGACTGAGTAAATGCAATGCGGGGAAAGGATGGATGATAAGAATAGAGAAAAGAGTTGAACTTATATTCATTACTTTGAAGAAAGTAAAAGAAGGAGTATAGTACCAAAAAGATAAAGGGGATGAAATGTAAATAATCCTTTTTCTTGATGTCGGGTTTAATGCTGGTGCGCACATACAGGTAGGCCAGTGGTGCAATGGCAAAGTTGAATGGCTCGGAGAAATTGTCCATGAAGATGATTTTGGCCATATAGCCGGTATAATTCAACCAAATGTCCAAGGTCACCATGCTGATGCAGAATATCGTTAATCCATTGAAAAGGTTTGATATCAGTTCACGGTTATCTTTCTTTAGAAAGAAATAGGTAAGAAAAAGGCACTGAACAACGCCAAGCAGAATAAAAGATGAGAATACATCAAATCTCAAATCAATATTATACATCCCCGAAGTATTTTTTATTTTCCAAATGTAAAAGATTTGATGGATGTTTTCATATTTCTGTCAGTTGGAGAGAAGGGTAAGTTTTTGCTTGTTATCTGGAATTGATATAAATAAGGGTGTATTAACTTGCTCTGAAAACATGTCTGAGTGTAGATGAAATATGGCTTTTGGTTTTTTATGGAGTTAAATAGAATGGTAGGGAAAACTAAAATACCTCTTGCCTTAGGTATAAAAAATAGTTATATTCAATAAGAAATTTTGAAAAAAGTAAAACCATTAAATATTTAACCAGCATGATCAGTCGAATTACATTCCCTTCTCTTAAAGTTGAAGATTACCGAAGAATCGCGATGAAAATTGTAGCGGTAATAAAGCGAAGAGGAAACATCACCGGAATAGAGAAACTACTAAATACATTAGTAGGAAACATTCTGCAAATCGAACAAGATTTGGAGAATGAAATGATAAACCAGCAAACACAATCCATCGTTAAGCATGATGCATTGAGAGATCGAACAGTAGAAGCCTTAAATTATTATTGTTATGCCTGTTGCTTTGCCCAGGAAGAAGAGAAAAGAGAAGCTGCTGAAATAATCTGGAAAACACTCAGTTGGTATAGAGGGCGAATTGAATCAGAAAGTTATAATCTGCAGTCTATTAAGACCAGGCGGCTTTTATTTGAATTGGAAAATAATGTTGAATTGCGAGAAGCGAGTAATAAAATCATTGCTAAAAAATGGATCAAAGCTGCCAGGAATGCACAATGTAAGTTTGAGCAAAGTGTGGTGGAACGGTTAGAAAGTAAAGAAATAAAGCCAGATAATAATACCCGTGAAGCTTGTGCTTCTATTCGTAAGACGTTGGAAAAATTGTTTCGACATTTAGAGTTAATGCAGGAGTTGACAGGGAGAATAGAATGGGATGATATAATCCGGCAGATGAATGAATTGGTTAAAGAGGAATTATCGTCAATAAATATAGCGCAGAAACAGACTGCTGCAGAGGAGATGCTCGTAGCTAATAAGTGTTAGCATCTGGATTTTTTGTTCATGCTTATGCCTCGTTAATCCTTAATGGTTAACGGGGCATTGCTTTTTTTATCCCCTTCCTGTTACCTGATTCGCTTAATCTTTACATCATATTTTAGGCGATGCGTATGGAAAGTTGCGAGTTTCCATTATAATTGGGATCACTGAATTTTTATTTATTCAATGCGTGCGACGGCTCTCACTGGTGAACTGTCTGCGGAAACCTTTAGTGGAAAGGCAGAGAAGTCAAATTGTTTGTTAGCCGGTAACAAATGCAGATTTGTGAGGTTTTCGACAATTAAGATGTCTCCTTCCAAAAGGGCTTTGTGGATAGCATAGGGTGATTTATCAGGTGAGGGGGTGTCTAGACCGATGATTTTGATTTGATGCTTCAAAAGGTATTCTACTACCTCGGTTGAAAAAACAGGGAAATCCTCAAAATAGACATCTGTTTGCCACTTATCCTGATGCCCCGTATGAAATAAAAGAATCTCAGTGCCGGCCGGTAATGTTTGTGGTAGGAGATCGGTTGTAATAACCGGAGTATTTACCCCGGTAGCTACCTTTATTGCTTTGCCACAGAATTGGTCGAGGGGAACACGATCAATCGTGATGGTGTTATTGGAGATGTGCCAGGGGCCGTCGAGGTGTGTGCCTATGTGCATCCCGGTTTTCAGGGTGAAATTAGTATATCCGTCTTTTTCCAGGAAGGCATCCTGTTTCAGCTCAATGGATGTATCATCCGGAAAAACCGGTGTGTTGTTGTCGAGTGTGTGTGAAAGGTCAATAATCGTGGCCATGTGGTTGGGTTTTAGGTAATCGTTTTTGGATTCAAAGATGTTGAGCCTTATTAATTGTTATCTCTTTTAATCATTCGATTTTCTGTTATAGTACCCCGTTAAGGGTGTCTTTTGAACCTTCAAGCCATCGTCAATGGCTTGCAATGGTTCAAAATTAGCATATACTCCTCTTCATGCAAGTGTTATGAGTAGAAAGTCAAATGGCACTTTACCGGGAGAAGGCGTATTGCTGTTGTCGCAGTATGTATCGGATCCTGATGTAAAAGAGCAAAGCACATATGCTTAATCCCACCGGGAATCCAAGCCATATGCCCGGTTCTCCCAATCCTCCCTTGAAAGCTGCCCAATAGCTGACGGGAAGGGCAATGATGAAATAGGAAGTAAAGGTGATGATGCCGGGTATCTTGGCATCAGACAGACCTCTTAGGATGCCGGCATAGATAATCTGGAGGGCATCAAATATTTGAAAGATAACCATGATGACGATTAGTTCCGAAGAGATACGAATCACTTCTGCATTGGTCGTAAATAGTGTTGGCAACCAATGGCGTCCGAGGATGAAGAAAGAAGAGATGACAATGACCATGGCTACTACAATCTGGGTAGATGCCTTGCCGGCCCGTTTGATCAGCCCGGGTATTTGGCGCGAAGTAAGTTGACTCACCCGTATGGTGGTACTAACACCAATGCCCTGATAAAGCATGAAGCCAAATGTAGATAAGCTGATGACAACCTGGTGAGCCGCCAGTCCTAATTCGCCGATCCAACCCATCATGATGGCGGCCAGATTGAAAGCAGAGGCTTCAGAGAACATGTGTATACCCATTGGCAGTCCCAGGGAATAGAGGCGTTTGAGTGCGTTCCGAATAGCCTGGGGTTGGATAATGTTATTTAGTCCCTCCCGGATCATTTTATTGCGTGAGATGGCGATGGTCATGCCAACTGCCATGAATATCCTGGCTATTAGTGTGGAGATACCGGCTCCATTTAGTCCCAAAACCGGTAAACCCAGTTTTCCATTGATCAGGATGTAGTTGCCTGCAATGTTCAGCACGTTGGCCGAAAGGGTGATGATCATCGCCGTGCGGGTATCCGACATTCCTTCGGTTGTTTGCTTGCCCGATAAGAACACCATAAGGGGAATAATGGAGAAACCAATGATAATAAAATAGGGTTGGGAGAGAGGCAGTATGCTATTGGGTTGCCCCATGAACGGCATCAGTTGGTGAAGCAACAAAATGGTCAAAAGCAAGATGGCGGCCATAATGATGTTGGAAATCAATCCGCTTTTCCACCACAGGGCTACTTGTGCGGGTTTTTTATCGCCATAAGCCTGGCCAATCATGGGGGTAATAGCCATGGCGAAGCCCATTCCAAATATTAATGGCAGGGCAAATAGGGTATTGGCAAAGGAAGCAGCGGCCAGTTGGGTGGCGCCCAGGCGTCCAATCATCATGTTGTCGGCCAGTCCTACGGTGATCTGTCCAATTTGGGCTATGATCACCGGCAAGCCCAGTTGCCAGGTCTCTTTGTAATGCGGACGGTGTAACCTCCAGTATCTCTTCATAAATCAAAACGAATAAGGAACTTCAGCGGGTGCGTTGTAACAGCACGTCTGAAGCCGGTTATACAATCTTCTATAATAAATGAATGAAAATAAACCGGGCGAGACCTTGTCCCTGTCGGAATCTGCAACAACCATTTTTTTCAAAACCGGGCGGTTTTGGATTTCAAGGTGAGAAACGATGGTTGATTGGTCAACAATACCTGCAGGTCGCCAAAATCTGAGCGCAAAAATAGAAAAATATGTCGTTAAGAAAGGTTAAAAGAACACTTTGATGGAGGATATCTGATTTATGATAGGCCTGACACGATACGAGAGTTGGCCTTCGCTTTATTCGAAGTGTGTGATTAGCCAGTTCTTCATGTTATTGTAGTGAGAGCCTTCCCAATAGATGGTTTTACAGGTCTGACACTGGTAGAAGTGGCTGAAAAATGAGCGTGTTTGCGGGAGTAGCAGATGCGCTATTTCATCCTTATCTACTGATTGTAACTGGCCGTTACATTTGGTGCAACGGGTGAACGGAGTGAGTTTGTTTGTTAGTTCAAATTTGTTGATCACCTCTTTCAGCTGCTCAAAAGGATTGGTATGGCGGATGAAATAGCCGTGGGTAACCTTCCCGTGTTTTAATATCCCCAGGTCACGCGTCAGGATGATGCGGTGTTCACGCAGAGCCGTTTCCATTATCTCATCATCCTCCAGTTTATTGGTGTAAATGGTGTCAAATCCCAGAAGACGAAGGTAGCGGGCCAGCTTGCCCAGGTGCACATCCAATATAAATTGGGTGTTGCGCAATGGATGAGGCCGTAATTTATTGATCGGACTGATGTCAAATGTTTCGAAGGAGGGATAGACCGCTATCCGGTTGTTGTGGGCAGGATGGTAATCAAAATCGACAGACTCGTCGTTGATCAATATGAGATCTACTTCGGTATGCGGGACGCCCAGAGATTCAATGATGTGTTTGATGGTGGGTTTTCCGAAGAATTTATACGTGAAGGTTGTTTTCCGTTTGGCAACAGGTAAGAAGTCGTTCAGCTCTTCGTAGAATCGAATATGGATCACAGATGGCATCGGCATGTTTTGTTTATATTCAAATTAGGCTTCATGTCTCGATTTGTCAATGTAATAATAAGTTACTACGGCCGGCGGGTGGGTAACTCCTCTCAGTGATTAAGTTTTTAGTTTATTAATATCGGGAGGTTTAAACAAGTGTTTTGTGCGTAATAGCTGTATTTCATCCCCTTATTGTAGGGTGTTTTCAACAAAAAAATATATTTTCGATTGCAATTAATTTAAAAAGAGAAGGTCATGTGGACATTTATAGGGGCCATAGCCACCCTGGTAATTGGTTTTTTAGTGTATGGAAAATATATTGAACGATTTTTCGGGGCTGATGACTGCCGGCCAACACCTGCAGTTTCTAAAAATGATGGGGTTGATTTTTCTCCCATGCCAACCTGGAAAGTTTTCACCATTCAATTTCTGAATATTGCCGGACTGGGCCCCATCTTTGGTGCTATTCTTGGCGCTATGTACGGGCCAATCGCCTATATATGGATTGTCCTGGGTTGTATCTTTATGGGAGCTGTGCATGATTACTTCTCCGGCATGCTTTCCATCCGCAATGACGGCGCCAGTATACCTGAGATTGTAGGTAAATACCTGGGGCCCGGCTTTCAGCACTTCTTGCGTGTCTTCACGGTACTGTTACTTATTTTTGTAGGGGTTGCATTTGTGTCGGGGCCGGCTGGTCTTTTGGCTGAGCTTACCCAAGGAGGCCTTACCACATGGCTATATATCATTTTTGCCTATTATCTGTTGGCTACTTTATTGCCTATCAATAAAATCATCGGACGTATCTATCCTGTTTTTGGGGCTGCCTTGTTAATTATGGCAGCAGGTATTGCAGGTGCCATGTTATTAGGTGGATTTAATGGTACGCTGGCCATGCCCGAACTTTCGGCGGCCAGCTTTGCCAACTGGCACCACCATCCCAACGAAAACATTCTCTTTCCCATGATGTTCATTGTTATCTCCTGTGGTGCTTTATCGGGTTTTCACTCCACGCAGGCTCCCATGATGGCGCGTACCATTAAAAAGGAGAGCTATGGGCGGCATGTTTTTTATGGCGCTATGATTGCCGAAGGCATTGTGGCCATTATCTGGGCCACGGCGGCCATGACATTCTTTGGCGGAACGGAGGGTTTGAATGAAACCATGCAGATAGAAGGGCACAAAGCAGCCTGGGTGGTGAATGAAATCAGTGTAGCCTGGCTGGGAAAAGTGGGAGCCATCTTTGCCATCGTGGGCGTGATAGCTTGTCCCATTACCACCGGTGATACGGCCTTTCGCAGCGCCCGCCTCACCATTGCCGATGTATTTAAGTTTGATCAATCATCCGTTAAGAAACGGTTGATGGTGAGTATTCCCTTGTTTGCAGTGGGTTTTGTATTGTCACAATTGGAATTTACCACCATATGGAATTATTTGGGGCTTTCCAACCAGGTGCTGGCTGTAGTAGTGTTATGGACCAGTGCCATGTACCTGGCTAAGCAGCGTAAACCGCACTGGATTATTTCCCTGCCGGCCACCTTTATGACCATTGTTTGTTGTACTTACTTGTTGGTAGCCCCTGTTACAAACGGAGGATTTGCGTTGGAACCTTTCGATGGTTATATAATTGGACTTTTCCTTGGTATTTGTTCGTTAGGTTTATTCCTTTTCAGGGTGAACGGTAAGGTGAAGCGGGAGTTGGCTGTTGTTGAAACCGTAAAAGTGCCAGTTAAAGAGTAAATAGAGGTTAAAAAACAATATAGCTGCCTGAAGTTGATCATTAACTTCAGGCATTTTTTTTTCGGTAGGTCGGTAAAAAGTTTTTTTTACCGGATGCGGAAACGTTTCGAATCGTAATGCAATTGGTTGAACTGGTTGATCCTGTTGCGTTGGTTTTGCCGTGCCGATCCGGCCGCAATAACGGGCAGAGCCAGGGTAGCATAGGCTATAAAACCCATCTCCAGAAAATAAAGGGTGAGGAATACTGCTGCAATAAAGGAGATGCCGCCAATTATGGGGACTGTTAAATCATTTTCAGCTACCACATCGTCTACATGCACCCGGAAGCGACCTTGGCAATGGGGGCATCGTAATTCAAACTCCTTTCCGTTTTCCTTGGCCAGGTCAAGACGGTTTTCAATGAAGAGAGATTTTATTTTTAATTCATGTTGGCAGTCGGGACATTGGGTGATTAGCTTCATCGTTGATTTTGTGTTGAGGTTAGTAATTTGGCATGAAATTAATATAAATTTTTCAAGCAGCTTGTTATTGGCTAATCCTCAAAAAAACCGCCCCTCGTGATGAGAAGCGGTTTTAATCACAATAATTGTATGAACAAAATTAAAATGAATATTATTCTTCTGATGGTGTGGCTGTTGTATTTTCTTCTTCAACAGGAGAATTCTCCTCTTCGATAGTTTGTAAATTCGATTTGGATGAACCGTAAATCACATAGTCATCATAGTAAGTATCATTTTTTCCTTTCCAGATCACTTTGCCGGTTTGGCAAATGTCACTGATTTTACGGTACAATTCGTTAGCCAGTTGAATACGCTCGGCTTGTTTGCGGATGCGGGTTTTTTCCATTTCAACCTGCTCATCTAATAACTGATCTAAATTGTCAGCACTGTTTTTTATTTCTAGCAACAATTCAGCGGTTACTTTTGCAGGTTCCAATGCGGTAGCCATTGATTCTGCCGATTTAATAGTATTCTTGGCAAAAACAATTGCTTCATGGTCATTAATACGTGCCATGCGGTTGAAACGAAATAGCCTGTAGTCAACTGAATCGGTGTCCAGACATCGGCTAATACGATGTTTCAGGTTTTGTAAAAAACCATCTAAATCATCTCTTGCTTTGTTTTTAGCACTGGTTTTCAGCATTTGTTGGCCTTCCCAAAAATCATCCGTGGGTATTTCACGTAAAACATTGGTCTGAATTTTTAGATCTTCGGGTGTTGTGGGCGAATATCCAAAGGCTTCAAATTTGGATATGTCTCGTACCAGGATAGGATTTAAATTATCAGAACGCTGAAATAATTCAGAATATGCAAAAGAAAAGATTAATTTCATAGACAATGATTTTAAGGTTAATAATTTCTTTTTTTAAAATAAAGCCAGTTTTGTAGCCGGTAAATAATTTTCAATTATTGTGATGCGCATTATTATAAGTAAAATTAGAATGCTTTAATGAGAAAGTAAATAGATGGTAGTGTTGGGATTGACGAATTATTCTTTTTGAGCAGTTAATGGCACTATATATTTGATTAAATAAATTATTGTATATTGAATATCGGCATAGGGTAGTTTAGTAAGTAGGATTCATGAATGATTTTAAGTGATGATAAAGATGGGTTTAGTTAGAATGATATAGTGATAAAGAAATGAGCAGAAATATTTGTCGATGTATTTAAAATGATGCAACGAGGTTACTAAAGGCTGCAAAGAGGTCACTAAAGACTGCAGAGCGGTTGCTAGAGACTTCAAAGAGGTCACTAAAGGCATCAGAGAGGTTGCTGGAGACTTCAAAGAGGTCACTAACGACATCAGAGAGGGTGCTGGAGACATCAAAGAGGTCACTAACGACATCAGAGAGGTTGCTAGAGACTTCAAAGAGGTCACTAAAGGCATTAGAGAGGTTGCTAGAGACTTTAATGAGGTTACTAGAGGTGGAGAAGCGCTTACTAATGATAATCTAATGGATTTGTAGATATAAAAAGTGGTATTCAATTCGAGGCTGGTCAAGTTTTAATATTATATCGAATAAGTTTTAACAGGTTGATTGTAATCGATATGGAAAAAAAGAGAAAGATTATTGATTTACAAATAAGCATGAGAGTTATAGGTTTATTTCATGGAGGAAATTGAAGCTAAAAAGAAGAGAAGAAAATGAAATAGAAGATCAGTTCCCGGTGCGGTTGTCTGAAAAATGTATCTTCGTGGGCAAAGCAAATTATTCTATGAAGTTAGCAGACCTTACGAAAGTACTTTTTCGCCGGCGTTACCTGCCATTGCTATTGGCAGTAGTTACCTGGCTCCTGACATTGTTTACAGCACATTACCCTTCCATGACCGAGGCCATTTATTCCGGCGGAGTATACCCAATTATTGCCACTATGCTCAGTGGTATTAGTCGGTGGGTGCCTTTTTCGCTGGATGACCTGTTTTATGGGGCATTAATACTATTGCTGTTGTTATCTGTGGTTTTGCTGGTTTTTAAAAAGATAAGGTTTAAACGTTTCTTCCTGATTCTGCTCAATACGCTGGCCTCGGTTTATGTTCTTTTCTACTGGCTATGGGGATTTAACTATTTCCGGGAGGATTTTAATACCCGGCTGGGCATTGCTTCGCAACAGCCTGATACCACAGAATTCAACAAGGCACTGGAACAACTTATTGATAAAACAAATAGTTTGCACACTTCCTTTGATACCATTCAACCGGAACAAACCGATGTGGCCATTGAAGCTGCTTACCGGGAGCAAGCCCCTTTCCTGCACCTGGATTATCCCTCAGGTAGGCGGCGCCCCAAGTTTATTACCTTGAGTGATTTTTTTGCCAAGGCTACTATATCCGGGTATTACGGGCCTTTCTTCAACGAAGTGCATGTCAACAAACACCTGCTACCGGTGGAATATCCCATGGTGTTGGCCCACGAGAAAGCGCATCAGTTTGGGATCACCAGTGAAGCCGAAGCCAATTTCTATGCCTGGTATGTATGTAATCACAGTGCATCAAAGGCGGCGCGTTACAGTGCTAATTTATATGTGCTCACCTTTTTTCTCCGGCAAGGTCGTCAATTGGATCAATACTCCACGATGGTGAAGCGGATGGATGAAGAGGTAAAGGATGATATTCGTGCTATATACAAACATTGGATGGCGTTGCGTAATGCGCAGGTGGATGAGGTGGCTGCCAAGGTGAACGATGCCTATTTGAAAACCAATAATGTGCAAAACGGGATTGCAGATTACAATGGAGTGGTTCAGTATGTGATGGATTATTGGCAGGATAACGGCGAACAGCTATGAAGATTGAGGCGTGAATAATGGGATGTGAGTGATGAGGGGGCATTAGGAATGATGCCGCTTTCTAAGCTATTACAATTAAAGGGTTTCTTATTAAATGACCGATATATTGTTATTTCAACCATCTCTATTCACTGCGGGATCATTCCGTTTTAGCAAGTAATCTTTTGTATCAGCGAGATGGTATTTTTTTAGTAAAAGCCTTTGTTTTTTATTGCGACGGCCAGTGAAGGCGAAGGTGTTATGCTATTTGATTGGCTACAGCTACGTCAGATAGGAAATGAATTGGAGTGGTTTGCTTTGCCTGGACGAAAGGGATAGCCAAAAAAAACAGTCGTCAACAAAGAAATACTTGCTGACGACTGCCAATATTATATCGCTTCAGAACACATTCCTGTGTCCATGAATGGGCTTAAGTTATTATTTAACCATTACTTTTTCGGTAATGATTTGTCCATTGATTAAGACGCGTACCACGTAGATACCCTCTTTAGTTAATTCAATGATGTTGCTGCCCCTGTAAACCGGTGCAGATTTAATCATGCGTCCACTGATGTCGTATACCGAAAGCTGGCCATCATTCTCCAGGTTCACATACAGGGTTTTGTTGTTGGAATATATTTTTACCTGCTGAGCAGTTTCTTTTTCAATGGCGGTTGAAACTGTTACGTTGATTAGGGTTGTTTTTAACGGATTTCTTTCATTTAGACTATTGAAAGTTTTATTGGTCATTGCACAATATACCGGTTCGGTCTGGCTTTTCAGGAAAGTAGTTACGCCATTTTTAATGGTGTAATCCGTATTTTCTATAAGAGCATCACCGCTTTCTTTTTTCCAAAGGTAAGTTGTAATGTTATCGCTGATGTTGTATTGACTGCTTAAGTCTACAGTATTACTGGTAGTGATGGTTTCCGGAATGGTCATTTCCTGTTGTGGATGGTAACTATACATATCACAAGTAGATTGTATATGTGGCAATGTGGCAAATGTTAACTTGTTATCTGAGCAATACAATAAATTCAATGCTTTATTTTCGGATACATCCAGTGTGGTAAGATTGTTTGAACTACAAATAAAATTTTTCAACATCTTGTTGTTCGATACATTTAGTGTAGTTAGTTTATTTGAGGAGCAGTGAAAATTGAGCAACTCTTTATTGTTTGATACATCCAGTGTGGCGAGTTGATTTTCCGAGCAATAAAATGTGGTTAGCTTAGTACAAGTTGATATATTCAACGTGGAAAGTGAATTCCAACTACAATTAAGTTCTTTTAATAATGTGTTATTTGATATATTTAGCGAAACGAGCTGGTTGTTATTACAATGGAGGCAGGTCAGTTTTGTTGAAATTGATACATTCAGTGTAGAGAGTTGGTTTGAATCGCAAAATAGAATGATTAACTCCTTGCAGTTTGACACATTCAGCATATTGAGATCATTCTCATTACATTGAAGGTTGGTCAATAATGTGTTATTTGACAGGTTGAGTGTAGTGAGTTGGTTGGTATTACAGTAGAGCTTGGTCAACTTTGTATTTTTTGACACATCCAGTTTAGTGAGTTGGTTTTTATTACAGCTGAGTGTAGTCAGTTTTGTGCTATTTGACACATCCAGTGCGGTGAGTTGTTTGTCATAACAAGAAAAATAAGTAATACCCTCTCCATAAATTCTAACAGTTTGCGATGTTGCCAGCGTGCCGCTAATAGTACTACTAAAAATACCAATGGTTTTCTCAACTTTATTGCCATCGCCAAAATCCACCTGGATTTTAGTATTGTTTGCATTGGCTTTTAATGTAAAAGAAAAATCAGAGTTAATAGCCATGGCTGTTGTCATGGTAATGGCAGGTTTTTCCGCCTCCATGATGGTCACAAGAGAGGTTTTAAGCTTTTTAGTACCGGTGAAATTCGGGAAAGAGGCATTTGTCATTTCACAATATACCTTTTCAGTCTGGCTCTTCATGAAAGTGGTTACGCCATTTTTGATGGTGTAATCCGTGTTTTCTATAAGAGCATCACCACTTTCTTTTTTCCAAACGTAAGAAGTAATGTTATCGCTGATGTTGTATTGACTGCTTAAGTCTACTGTGTTATTGGTGGTGATGATTTCGGGTATGGTAATGTTTGCTTGAGGGGCATAGGAGTAATATGGCCATTTGGGGCTTGGAAGAGGCAAGGTGGCAAAAGTTAATTTGTTGTTCTCGCAACAAGGGACATCCAATCTGGTATTGTATGTCAGATCCAAACTGGTAAGTTGGTTGGCGTAGCAGTTAAGAAAGGTTAATGCAGTATTATTTTTTACATCCAAACTGGTGAGATAGTTGTGATTACAATTTAGCTTGGTTAATTCTTTGCAGTTAGACACATCTAACTTAGCGAGTTGGTTTGAACCGCAATATAGCTCGGTCAATTCTTTGCAGTTTGACACATTAAGCATAGTGAGATCATTCTCATTACATTTAAGAGTGGTCAAAAATGCGTTCTTTGACAGGTCCAGTTTAGTGAGTTGATTACAGTTACAGTTGAGAAAAGTTAGTTTTGGGTTATTGGACACATCCAGTTTAGTGAGTTGTTTGTTGATACAAACAAAATATGTAATGTCCTCTCCATAAACTTTAACAGTTTGCGATGTTGCCAGCGTGCCGCTAATAGTACTATTATTAGTCCCAATGGTTTTCTCAACTTTTTGTCCATCGCCAAAATCCACCTGGATTTTAGTATTGTCTGTATTGGCTTTTAGACCAAAAGAAAAATCAGAGTTAATATCCATGGCTGTTGTCATGGTAATAGCAGGTTTTTCCGCCTCCATGATGGTCACAAGAGAGGTTTTAAGCTTTCTAGTACCGGTGAATTTCGGGAAAGTGGCATTTGCCATTTCACAATATACCTTTTCAGTCTGGCTTTTCATGAAAGTGGTTACGCCATTTTTGATGGTGTAATCCGTGTTTTCTATAAGAGCATCACCACTTTCTTTTTTCCAAACGTAAGAAGTAATGTTATCGCTGATGTTGTATTGACTGCTTAAGTCTACTGTGTTTTTGGTGGTGATAGTTTCGGGAATGGTAACTCTCTTTTGGCCTGTATAACTATAATCACTCCATGTGGATTGCTTAATTGGTAAAGTTGCAAAGGTGAGATTGTTATTGGAACAAGAAAGATCGGTCAACGCCGGGTTGTTTGATACAATTAAACTGGAAATTTGATTGTTTCTGCAATATAATCCTTCTAAGGCTGTGTTTTTCGATATATCCAAGCTGGAAAGTTGGTTGTCGAAGCATATAAGGGATTTTAGTGTCGTGCAGTTAGATACATCTAAACTGGTGATTGACCTGTTATCACATCGAAGTTGAGTTATACCATCTCCGTAAATGGTAATGGTTTGTGTTTCTCCTACAGTAATATAAAGGGTAGTAGAGGCTTCTCCAATAGTTCTTGTATTTAACTTTCCATCGCCAAAGTCCACCTGGATTTTGGTATTGTCCGCATTGGCATTTAATACAATGCGACAAAGAGAACCAATATCCTTCGCTGTTGTCATGGTAATGGCAGGTTCCTGGGCTTTTAAAAGGCCTGTGAGGCTTAAAAATAAAGCCAATGTTAAAAGTAAAGATTGTTTCATTTTAAAATAGAATTGTAAAATTGGTATAATTATTACTTAAGAAGTTATTATAGTGATTTTAAGGAGGGGGCGAAAGTAACTAAAAAGAATAAATAATCAATGCTTAATATTTACATATGTTTTTATTAGTAATAATAGCTATTTGAAACGCTCTCTTTTTCAGTGGTTAGTAAATTGAATATTTTTAAAATTTATTACCAATATTTAAATAATAGAAGGGGGAAGTTACGTGGGATTATAAGAGATGTAGGAGTTGGTATTACAACAAAATAGATCAAATGCTTTCCGGGCTTGGTATTAATGTGTAAGTAAAAATAGTAAATTGTATTTGTGTTTTGGTAAGGTGAAGAGTCTTAATATCCAGGGTGTTTATAAAATGATAATATGTATAGTGTAATGGTACCGGGCAAGGCATTCAAAAGTAGCTAACTGTTATTGGGTAGTGGTATGTTATTTTCAATAAAATACCGGAGAATAGGCTAAACTAGTTGGAAGTGAAAGTTTTTAAAGGAAAAAGGGCTTGGTGAAGAGAGTTTTTTAATGGGGCTATGTGTTACAATTGCAAAAAAATCAGAGGATAAGAGTGTATCCTTGCAAATGTCGTTAGCTACTAAGTTTAAAAAAGGAAATAAGGTTTATTTGCGGAGTTTTGAAGGTAAAGGTGTATAGAGAAAAGAACACCCCTTTTTATTTATAATCCGAAAAACCTTATTGTACATCCTTTAATTTAAGTAGCAACATAAATGCAGCAACATCCATTACCTTTTTATATTATTCCAAACGGATATAAAATAATCTGGGTGTGATTCATGGTATATGATTAAATACCAATTAAAAGCATAGTGTAATAAGGGGGCATTAATCGTTGATGGACATTAAACAGGATGGGTGAAGTAGAAGGTAGAACCTTTGTTTATTTCACTATCGACCCATATCTGGCCCCCGAGCAGCTCTACGAGGTTTTTGGCAATGGATAATCCCAGCCCTGTACCACCCAGGTTAGCGTTAATGCGGTTTTCTTCTTTGAAAAAACGTTCGAAGATACGGGAGAGGCGTTCTTGTGAGATACCCGTGCCGGTATCACTCACATAAAAGGTGATGAGGCGTTTATTGGCATCCACATGGGCGCCAAATTTAATGTTTCCCTCCCGGGTGAACTTAATGGCATTCTCAATGAGGTTAGACAGTACCTGGCGCAGGCGTGCTTTGTCGCTGTTGATCATTAATTTATTGCTGCCGGCTGGGTTGATTTCATAACTGAAGTCAACCGTTTTATGGGGATGGGTTTTTAGTTTCAGGCAGAAGACTTCATATAACCCCTTGAATAAGTTATCAAGCTCCATGGGAGCCGGCATGATCTTTAACTGGCCGGCTTCAATCTTCGAGATGTCTATGATGTCGGAGATGATCCTTAGCAACTGTTGCGAATTATCTTCTATGATATCGATGTATTTTAATTTTTCTTCATGGGAAAGGTCGGATGTTCTCAATAGGTCTGTAAAGCCAATGATGCCGTTCATGGGGGTCCTGATTTCATGGGACATGTTCGACAGGAACGCTGATTTGAGTCGGTCGCTCTCTTCTGCCTTTAGCTTAGCCTTTTCCAACTCCCGGTTAATGGCCTCGATCTGTATGTTACGCTCTTTAAGGTCGTCATTTTGCCTGATTAATACCTTTTCATTTTCTTTTAGCTGGTAAGTAGTATTCTTTAGGTCTGTGATATCAATGAGCGAAACGATTACTTTCTTCCAGTTATGCTCATAGCCGGGCGGTACGGTAACGTTGATGGAGACCCACAGCTTATCCCCGCTAAAGGTCATGTGTTCCGATTCGGTTTCGTGGTGATAATTGCCATTGTAAAAAGCAACCAGTTCGTCTTTGAAGTCATGGAATGAGTCACCGGTGAATATTTTATCAATATTACTGAGGACTGTTTCAATATTGTCGGCCCGTAAATATTTCAGGGTGGCTTTATTGATGTTAGTGATTTTGATTTGACTGACACATTGGGCGAGAAAGGCGGGATGTGCCTTGAAATATCCTTCCAGCTCACTTGTCTGGTTAAGCATCAGGTGGTCAATCAATATTTTGACCTGGCTGAAGTCTTCTTCCCACAAAGAGATGGGGGAGTCATCGAAAAGGCGTTTGTAGCGGTCTTCACTTAATATCAATTCACTGTGAAACCGTTTCCGCTCGGTGATCTCCTGGATCAGGTTTTTGTTCATACGCGATAATTCCCTGGTGCGTTTTTGAACTGCTTGTTTCAGACGCTGATTGAAGATGGTGATGAGAAGAATAATGAAAAAGGCAATGAAGAGTACGATAAGCAGTACATAAATAATCAGCTTGATGTTTTTCTTGTTGGATTGCTGGTAGTCCGATAACAGAAAGCCATCGAGGGAATAGTCCGGTTTTAAAAGCCCCAGCTTCACATAGGTTTGGGCAATGTGGTGCCACCGTTCCGGATTCATGTGTCCGGGTTGCACCATTAAAGGCAAGATTAGTTCTTCCATTGCCATGGCTTCATTCATTAACTCATCTTTGGCCAGGCGCGACGGGTATTTTTCAATGATCAGGTCAATAATTTCTTCTTTATGCAGCATGGCATATTCCCATCCTTTAATAGTGGCCTCCAGGAAGGGATTTACATGGCTGTTTATTCTTGTTACCTCTTTCTCGGAAGTAAAGAGGCAGTCGCCATAAAAGTCAATGCCATAGGTGAGGGGGCGGATGATAATAGGATGGAAACCTTTTTTTTCCAGGAGGTAGGGGGCATCCGTAATGTAGGCGTCTACAATATCGGCTTCCCCATTCAGTAATGCATTAATATTATCGCCCGATGAGATTAGATTAACTTTGTTTAAGGGGACTTTCCCGCGCAGTAGGATGGCGCGGGGAGCCGTTAGGTTATTTTTGGAAAGGGAAAGTTTTTTGCCAATAACATCTTTGGGGTTATAGATTTGTTTTTTTGGTGTGGTCAGTAATATTTCCGGGGAGTGTTGAAAGAACGTTGCAATGGCTACTACTGGTTTGTTATTGTTGCGGTGAATAAGCAGCTTGGGAGATTGGGTGCCATAAGTAGCGCGCCCCTCTAATACTTCCTTAACCACATCAATTCCGCAAACGCCTTCTTTTAGTTTTACCTTAAGTCCCTTGTCGGCATAGAATCCTTTTTCAATGGCCGCATAGTACCCGGCAAATTGAAACTGGTGTGTCCATTTTAGCTGTACAATGATAGTGTCGGTAGACTTTGCAGCCGTTAAAACGGGCAGTAGCCACACCATTATAATGGTAAAAAGAAAGTGTAATCTGTTATTCGACATGGATTAGGGATTCTTAGGGTCAACAAAATTAGTTAAAAAATCAGGATACAGGTAGCTGTATCAGAAAAGCTTTTAATAATAAGGGAGATGGAATAATTCATTATGTTTGTGAGGGTAAATAAATAATTCAAAGCGGAATGGGAGATTGTTATCAGTACGTCCAGGGATGTTGGAAGGAGAGATAGAGTATTGGTGAGAGTCAGCCATAGAATAAAGTGCATGTAATGAAGGCAATTTTGTGCCCAATAGATTCTCGGGTAGTGCAAATTATTGAATGGTATTCATCCCGTATATTTTGAATTAATTAACTAACGTCTTTTGTGTATAGATTTGATATTTATTAATCTAATAATTGAATAATGAGCCAGTTTTCTTTTTTCTATTATCTGATGATGGCCTTTGGAGTATTCATCCTGTTGGTCGCTCTGACTAATTGGGAGTGGTTTTTTTCATTGAAGAAGGCAAAATGGTTATCAGAAAAGACGGGGCGCACAGGGGCAAGGGTGATTTATGGTATCCTGGCGTTAATTTTTATCGTGTTTGGCTGGTTGGTACTAAACGGCATCATCCAGGTGGAGGCGCTAGGATTAAAAAAATAAGTGCACCCCTCGGAGGAGTGCACTCATTTCTAATGGGAGTATTATCTGTCGTTCTGCCTTGCTATGACATCGCTTTAATTCCTCTTGCCAGGATGTGATTATTCAATCATAAAGCGAAGAGTCACTTCCTGGGCAAAGTCATACTTGAGTTCTTCCAGTAAATTTCCTTTCATATCCATGATGGCAATGCGACCGTTACGGCCGATGAGGTCCGGGTTGCTACTGCGGTTCCACCAATGCCTGATCATGCCGTCTTCCCGTATGTCGGTGAGTTTAAATTCGTAAAAACCGGCAGGCAGGGTGATGGGATCCATATAGAGCACATCATCTTCAAACTTTTCCCTTTCATACAACACAGCCCCTTTGTCACTGGTGATGGTGTATGATAGTTCTTTTGCCCTGCCAAGGCCATTGGCACGCAGGTAAAGCTTGAAATTGGCCGGTAAGGTAACTGGTTTTTGTATGTGAGAGGTCAGCCGGTTGTTTTGAGGGTAATCATCTTCCGTGCCATTGGTCTCACTGATTATTACCACGAATGTTTCATTGTTTTTAACCCCTTTCCAGTCGATGTTGGGCAGAACAACGGTGGTTTCTTCCGGAAATTTCAGGTTGCCATTCCACAGGTACTCCTGATGAGCATTTCCTTTACGGCCGTAAGTCAGCTTAAGGCTTCGCAGGGGGTATCTGCCGGTATTGCGAATGATGATCGTAGGATCTTTGATGATGGGATTAACACGCGAATATTCATTGCGGGTGCTGGGGGCGATGACTTCAACAATGGCAGCATCGTTTTTGAAATTGGGAATATCGTAGGAAAAAAGCTGATGGCTCATCCTGAAGTTGCCCTCCTTTTCCCCGTTTTCGCGATACATCTCAATGCCATAGTCCAGCTCGATGGTGTCACCGGGAAAGGCCTTCTCGCCCAATTCAAAGTCATAGGTGTCAACAGGAGTACCGGGGCACCAGCCGGCGCGATTAAATTGCCAGGTGCCGCCCTGGGGATAGATGGCATTAAAACCACAGTCTTTCCAGACATTCCAGCGGAAGGCCACCTCTTTATTTATAAAATAGGTGTGCGATTTGGCATCCCACTCGCAGCAATTGCGCGGGCCGTTATGGCCGTGCCCGGAAATACGTGCCCGCAGCTTATAACTGTTGGCTTTGGAATTCAGTACCAATGATTGGGGTTTGAGAACTTCATCATCGGCCAGTTGTTGGTATTTATAAGAGCCATAAGGATAAACATTCTCAACCGAGAGGACGTTCCGGGGGGGAGTGCCTTCAATGAAAAGAAACTTCATATCAAGCAATTCCTGATCATTACCCGACGATAGCTCCACATGGCCCTTCAATAAAGGTGCGTAATCAGTGACATCATACCAGAAAGCCCATCCTTTGTCTCCGTTGAGGTCAAGCCCCTTGCCGTAGGGTGTTACAAAACCTTCCAGCTCGAACACTTCCACCGTGTCACCGGCCGGTTTGTAAACGAAGGTGGAGGTAGAGTAATCCCATTCACCGCAAGGATAAATATCACGGGTGGTTTTTTCATCACATTTGAGGGTACGTACCATCAGGATCTTTTCCCAGGTGCGGTTATCATCCGGAAACGAAAAGGTGTCTTTTCGTTTGGTGATATCATCAAATGTGAAAGTCTGAACCACCAGGGTATCCTGCGCCCACATGATATTGTGGAAAAGGATAAAAACCAAAATGGCAATAGCTTTGTTAAGGTTCATATCTGTTGTATTTAGTTTTTGACATTTTCAGCGTTGTAAAATTATAAATCATTAAATAGTATTTCTATGGATATCATCGAAAAACTTAATTGGCGCTATGCCACCAAACAGTTTGATACAGAAAAGAAGCTCACCGGGGCGCAGTTGATCAGGGTTTTATCAGCAACCAATCTTGCGGCATCCTCTTTTGGTCTTCAGCCTTACAATGTGCTGGTGATTGAAGATACTGAAATTCGTAAACGGCTCAGAGAAGCCGCCTGGGGACAATCCCAGGTGACCGATGCTTCACAGGTGATTGTCTTTGCAGCTAAAACGAATCTGTCCGATACGCATGTGGATGAATTTATTCAACGCATCTCTCAAACCCGTAATATACCGGTAGAAGCCCTGGCTGAATATGAGGGGATGATGAAAGGAGCTATCAATGCCCGGCCCCAGGAGATGCTGACCCAGTGGGCTGCCCGTCAGGCTTACATTGCACTGGGTTTCCTCCTGGAAACATGTGCCGTGGAAGCCATTGATGCCTGCCCCATGGAAGGATTTGAGAATGATAAGTTCGATGATATCCTTGGGTTGAAGGGAAAGCATCTGACATCCGTCGTTATGGCCACGGTAGGCTATCGCTCCTCTGAGGATAAATACCAGCACCTGGGGAAAGTGCGTAAAACACTCGATGAATTAGTCATCAAATATTAGAATCAATGGGGGGTGATTTATATTTCATTTTAGTGTCCTAAATAATTAATGCTTAAAACGAATAAAGTTAATTTTTGAAGTGTGTTAGTAATGTTTCTTGGAATATAGGGACTTGTCTGGACATTCCGCCTACAAGAAATAACGTAAAGAAATTTAATGGATTGGAACGTTAAGAAAGAAAATCTGTTTGAAGCGCAGCGAGTTATTTTCTTTCAGTGGAAAGGAGTTAAATTTTAGTTATTTATTGTGAGTCCCGAATAAGCTTTTGTTGCTTTTGTATCAAAAGTTTACAAAGCTATAATCGGGATCGTTTTTTGTTTACTTTTTTTCGCTGTAGCAAAAAAGTAAAAGCCCGTGCGGCTTGAGCACATTGGTTAATATTAATTTATTTGGGCTAATACAGATTTCTTTTAACAATTGTTTGTAATCGATAAGATTATTTAGAAAATGTCGGCACGCAAATTGCAATATCCTTATCAGATTTTTTTTCATAGATTTGGGTTAGATTAATAAAAAAAAGGGCAAACAACGGTTTGTCCTTTTTTTTGTAAGTACTGTTCACGACAAGGTATTAAGTCAAATATTGATATAATTCCCTTTTTAAAAGCTGGCTTTCAATGATACAATATAATTACGGCCGGGTGCGACGATACCCGAGGAGTAAGGACAATAGCGTTTGTCGGCTAGGTTTTCAATGCCCGCTGAAATCATCAGGTAGTCGCGTACCTGGTACATGGCTTTGATGTTGAAGGTGTGCCAGGCCGGGGAATAGGGTTTTTTATTGGCGTCAAGGGCATACATGTAATCCTTTTTCTGCTCGCTCGGTGCCAGGTTCTCATTGCTCACTTCACCATTATATACCGCGTACAAATCGGCTTTCAAACGGTGGATGCTATAAGTTAAGTGGGTGATGCCAAACCACGGAGCAGCATGCCGCATGGGAGCCGTATCGCCATTATCCAGTTCTTCTTCTCCCTTTTGATAGTTGAAGCGTGAGGTGAGTTCAAAATTATCCGGTAGTTTGATCTCAATGCCAGCCTGGAAACCGTACACATAAGCACTGGCGGCGTTTTGAATCGCCTGCACACGGCTCGTTTCACCATCGTACATAATGCTGTCATTGCCATTAAAGAGGAAGTCGCGACGAACCATGGCATCGTCCAGGTAAGTGTAATAAGCTGCCATATCAATTTTAGCTACTTTGGAGATGACCTTGGTCAGTCCTATTTCTGCATTGTATGAATATTCCGGTTTTAAATCGGGATTGGGTACTACCACTGCACCGGGTTCCGAATCAAATATTTTTCCCACATCATCGATATTGGGAGCGCGGAAACCGGTAGACAAGTTTGTATAAAGCTGCCATGAAGGAGAAGGATTGTATACGCATCCCAGGCTGCCTGTTAAAGCTCCGTTGTTAATGTGTGCATTGGAAAAGGGAAACGGGTAAAAGGTATTGTCGAAATCCGCATCCAGCACCACCTGGTTATAGCGCATGCCACTTTGCAGGGTTATCTTTTCTGTTGGACGGTAAAAATAGGTGAGGTAGGCCGCATAGGAATCCCATCTTGAATTGTCGGGGTACCGGGAGGGGGCGTTTGCTTTTTGGCCGTTGGTAATATCCGTTTCATTAGCGCTTGAGTTGACTTGGTTTAAAACCATTTCAATGCCATACATTAATTTATGCATCGTCCCCCAGTGTTTCTTAAAATCGACATTTAGGGAGGAAGCATTTACTTTTTCATATTGGTTGGTTTTATCGGGGGCATTGAAATTCCTGTTGTGCCGACTTTCTTTAAATAGCTGGTGGGCCAAATGGATGCTCATCTCATCATAATACCTGGTACCTGCATGGTGTAAAATGTTTAAGTGATTCATCATCCACTCCTGGGGACCGTAATACCACTCCCCATAGCGGGGCAATCCTTTTTTTGTGCGTAGGTGGCGATCGTAACGGCCATAATCGGAGGTGGTGGAATAATGAAAATCGTAGGATAAATCCCAGGCTTCCGTTGGCTTAAAACGTATCTTTTGCATCAGGTTCAGCTGGTCATAACCGGTTGGGACTTGTCTTTGCGGATCGGCGTTTTGCATGATCACATCTTCGTCGTTGAAGCGCTCCACATATTCCGGACGCAGGTATTCTTCAGGCCCATGGGAGCCCATCAAAAGATCGTCGTAGTCGGAGCCGGTTACACTGGTCACGAAAGCCCATTTCTGTAAGCCGATATTCACATCCAGATGATAGGTTTTTTCATGAGCAGCGGAGGCATATCGAAAGAGGGTATTACTTTTTACATGAGTGGTATCGGTGGATGAGAGGATGGGAGTCAGGGTATTGAAATTCATGACGCCGCCAATGGCATCGGAGCCGTATATCACCGACCCGGGACCGAATACCACATCAGCTCGTTCTGTAGCAAAGGCATCCAGCGAAATGACATTCTGGAGGTTACCGCTTCGGAAAATGGCGTTGTTCATGCGTACCCCATCCACAGCCAGCAACACACGGTTAGTGGCAAATCCCCTGATCATGGGACTGCCGCCGCCTAGCTGGCTTTTCTGAATATACACTTCACCCGACTGTCCCAGTAAATCAGCTGTGGTTTGAGGGTTTTGCAGGGTGATAGCTTGGGGGGGGATGGAGGTGATTTTATTAGGGAGTTCTTTTTTCTTCTGTTGCCAGCGTGTGGCTGAAATAACCAGTTCATCCAATGATATGGCAGATTCTTCCATGTAGATGAGAAACTTCCGGTCCTGTAATTGTTGATAGCTGAGAATTTCTTCTCTATAACCAACAAAACTGATGTGGATCTTGGTACAGTTTGTAAAATCACTCATGTCGGCTTGTCCTTTAGCATCGGTCACGGTGGTTAGCTTCTGGATAGAGCAATAGATGTTAGCCATCACAATAGGCTGATGGGTTACTCTATCCTTAACGGTAAGAATCTGCGCGTTTATAAGGAAAGTGGGCGCTAACAGACAATAAATAAGAAATAGGTGTTTCATAAAAACAAATGATGAGTTGTAAAGTTGATTTTTCTAAGGGATGTGCATGGTTTCACAGGAGTTATCCTGACTAATGATTGTTCCTCTAATTGGATCATTTAAAAGGATAGTTCCAGTGATTTTTTATCATAAACGGTCAAATTTACTGATTTTACCCAAGTAATTGGCATTTGTCAGGTAGCGGATTTTTTTTATGTTGTACATGGCTGGTGCTATAATTCAAGTTTGCTATCTTTCTGTAGAGATTCATTGGTATATTTGAGATTGAATTTTGTTACCCGGGAGATACTTAGTCAACGATCATCGCAATACTTAAACTTAACGATCTATTGATTGTATTTATAAAGTTGATGTTGTGTAAATCGCGGCATGGGGTACTATAGTATAGCGAAGCAACCGCCCGATCGCTCATAAAAAAACGCCTGAGCTAAAAGCATCAGGCGTTTGGTGTTTATGCAATAGAGAGATTATTCATTACTCATGGATGGCGGGAAGCTTTCGGCTTTTGTTCCGCGTTTCTTGTTTGGTTGTTTGCTCATGTCAAAAACCAGGCGTCCGCCTTCCAGTAATTCATCGTGTCCGATGTAGTTTTTCTCCCACACCTTGCCGTTAAGTGAAATACGGTTGACATAAACCGATTCGGGCGAGTTGTTGTTGGTCACGATCTCCAGGTGTTTACCATTGGGCAGTTGAATGCTCACCTTATCGAACAAGGGGCTGCCCAGAACATACATGGGTTGGCCCGGGCATACCGGATAGAAGCCCATGGCACTGAAAACATACCAGGCTGACGTCTGGCCATTATCTTCATCGCCACAATAACCATCGGCATTGGGGGTGTAAAGTTTGTCCATTACGTGGCGGGCCCAGTATTGTGTTTTCCAGGGCTGACCGGCATAATTATACAGGTAAATCATATGCTGGATGGGCTGGTTGCCATGTGCGTATTGCCCCATGTTCACGATTTGCATCTCACGTATTTCATGGATGGGGAAGCCATAATAAGAATCATCGAACACCGGTGGCATGGTAAATACCGAGTCAAGCATGCCGACGAAGTCCTTTTTACCACCCATCAGGTCAATCAGGCCTTGCACATCATGGAAAACCGACCAGGTGTAGTGCCAGCTGTTGCCTTCAGTAAAGGCATCGCCCCATTTGAAAGGGTTGAATGGCGACTGGAAAGTGCCGTCTTCATTCTTGCCGCGCATTAGCTTGGTCTCCGGATCAAACAGGTTGCGGTAGTTTTGAGCGCGTTTGGCGAATAAATCAATCTCTTCCTGTGGACGGCCCAGGGCTTCAGCCAGCTTCATGATGGTGTAATCGGCATAAGCATACTCCAGCGTACGGGCGGCGTTTTCATTGATCTTTACATCGTAAGGCACATAACCCAGCTTGTTGTAGTATTCCGCACCGAACCGGCCCACAGAAGTGATGTCTTCCTTGTGTCCCGTAGTATTCTTCAGGATGGCTTCGTAGAGGGTTTCGATATCGTAGCCGCGGATACCCTTCAGGTAAGAGTCGGCAATCAGCGAAGCTGAGTTGGAACCGATCATACACCCACGATGACCCGGGCTGGCCCATTCGGGTAACCAGCCGCTCTCCTTATAGGTGTTGGCCAGTCCTTCCATGATGTGACTGTTGAGTTCAGGGTACATCAAGGTGAAGAAAGGGAATACAGCCCGGAAGGTATCCCAGAAACCATTGTCGGTAAACATATATCCCGGCAATACTTCTCCGTTGTAAGGGCTATAGTGGACGATCTCATCGTTTTTATTCACCTCGTAAAATTTACGGGGGAATAACAATACCCGGTAAAGGGTGGAATAGAAGATACGGCGTTGGTCAATGGTGCCGCCCTCCACTCTTATTTTATTCAATTCGTTGGTCCAGGTTTTAGTCGCTTTGGCCAGGGTCTGGTCAAAGGAATCGCTGCCCACTTCGCGCTGTAAATTTAGTTCGGCCTGGGCTGGACTGATGAATGACGAGGCCACTTTTACATTTACCTTTTCGCCTTTTTTAGTGTTGAATTTCAGGATGGCACCCACATGATAACCTTCCTCTTCTTTTGAGTTGGCAAGCAACTTGTCTCCGTTCCAGGTAGATATATCAGCAAAGTCCTTATCAAATACCGCCACAAAATAGTTGTGGAAATTGGCAGGGACACCACCTGAGTTATTGCGGCAATAGCCAATCACTTTGCGCTCTTCCGGAATGATTTTCACCATGGAGCCCTGGCGGTAGCCATCAATCAAGACATAAGAATCATCGGATTGCGGGAAGGTAAAACGGAATTGAGCCGCCCGTTCGGTGGGAGTCACCTCCATATTCACGTCGTAGTCCGACAGGTATACCTGGTAATAATTTGGCTTGGTGGTTTCTGCTTTGTGTGAAAACCAGCTGGCCCGTTCATCTTCATTAAACTTCAACTCACCGGTCACAGCCATAAGGCTGAAAGCAGCATAGTCGTTAATCCATGGGCTGGGCTGATGGGTTTGTTTAATACCCCGGATCTTTTTTGCCCGGTACATGTAAGCCCAGCCATCACCCATTTTATTGGTCTGAGGCGTCCAGAAGTTCATTCCCCAGGGAACAGCCACGGCTGGGTAGGTGTTACCATTGGAAAGGGCAAATTCTGAATCGGTTCCCATTAATGTGTTCACATGGTCTAAGAGGTCTTCCTTAGGCGCTTTTCCTTCGTGGTTGCAACAAGCAGTTAATCCCCAAAGAAAAAATCCCATGAAAAAATATAACACAGTGTTTTTCATTGTCATAAAAAATTTAAGTGTTTTTCATTGTTGTTTAGCGTCCTAAAACTATCACATATAACAATGGTTTTAGGGATCGAAATGCTTAAAATTGGTAAAATGGAACAAATCAAATAGAAACTAAAACATTTATCCACTATTTGATGCTGTTTTTACCCATGACAAAATTGCTTCCCGGAAGCATAATAGAAGTAGTAACTTGTTAGGAAGCAATGGAAATATCAATGTTGAAAATCGGGTGGGATAATAATTCTCTGGCGACTTCACCTTTGTAGGAACGTCATCTGATAATTTCATCATTGAACATTGTACCGCCTAATTGAACCCGCCGGATGCTTCGGTCAATCACTGAATGTATAATTTTGAAAGACTTGATTTTTAATTAGATGTTCAGTAGGTAATAGATCGTTAGATTTTCAGATAATAGATATGAGACAAGGTCATTATTATTTCATGCATTGCCTCATAAATTTTTCTACAATCATTTAAATACTGATTGTCTGTCAGGTGATTATTAGAGTTTAAAGAAAGAAGATAGTTAAACCCGTATAAAAGAGATTGAAATCATGAAATGGAACTCAGGTATTTTTGCTGCGTCCACCCTTTTGCTTACCGCACCCAATGTGCATAGTCAGAAGAATAGTGTGCCGGATGAAAGACCCAATGTGATTATTGTTTTAACCGATGATCAGGGGTCAATTGATTTGAATTGTTATGGAGCGAAAGATCTGGCTACGCCGCAACTGGATAAATTGGCCGGAACAGGGATTCGTTTTTCCCAGTTTTATGTGGGAGCACCGGTTTGTTCGCCTTCCCGTGCAGCCCTGCTCACCGGGCTCACACCCCAAGGCGCCGGACTACCCGGTAATGCTTCCTCACAACCCGGTCATGCGGGGATGCCTACCGATCGGCATACCATTGCCGATATGATGAAAGAAGCCGGTTACGTGACTGGTCATGTGGGGAAATGGCACCTGGGAACTACCCCGGAAACCTTGCCTTTGGGACAGGGATTTGATTACTCCTTTGGTCACCATGGGGGATGTATTGATAACTATTCCCATTTTTTCTACTGGAGCGGGCCTAACAGGCATGACTTGTATGAGAATGGAAAAGAGGTTTGGCATGACGGCGAGTATTTTCCCGATGTAATGGCCCAAAAAGCCGATGCCTTTATTAAGGATCATAAGGACGAACCTTTTTTCATGTATTACGCCATCAATATGCCCCACTACCCGGTGCAACCTTCTCCCAAATGGCGCGACTACTATGCCGGCATGAAGGATAGACGAAGGGCCGACTATTGTGCTTTTGTATCCACCATTGATGAACGTATCGGATGGCTGATGAATACCCTGGAGGAAACCGGGTTGCGCGACAATACCATTGTAATCTTTTTAGCCGATCATGGCCATTCCAGTGAAGTGCGTAATTTCTTTGGTGGTGGTAATGCCGGGTCTTACCGGGGAAGTAAATTCAGTTTGTTCGAAGGGGGCGTCAGGGTTCCTGCCATCATCAGCTGGCCGGGGCATGTGGCCCAAAACGAAGTGCGTGACCAATGGGTCATGAGTATTGACCTGATGCCCACCATTGCCGAGATGTGCGGGATTAAACAACCCGAGGAAATTGTTGGACGAAGCATGGTATCCGCACTAAAAGATGCCAAGAGCCCCGCAATACGTAATCAGCATGTTTGGCAGCTTGGAACACAGTGGTCAGCCAGGAAAGATAACTGGAAGCTGGTTGGAAATCCCGTTGATCACACCGAAAAAGGAGACTCCCTGGATATGGAAAAAGACCGGTTGTTCCTGTGTAACCTGGATGAAGACATTTCTGAGATGCATAATTACGCTTCGGAATACCCCGATAAAGTAAAGGAACTAACCGGTTTGTACCTCGACTGGGAATTTGCAGAACCCTCCCTGGTACCAGGGATGAAAAAATCAATCGATCACAAAGGACGACAGGCGCATTATACATTGCTTACCAAACCGGCAGGCAGGTATGACGGAATGAGCAATACAGCATTCAGTGACGGCGAAACCGGAACCACCTCCTTCTCGGATGGATACTGGGTAGGCTTCAACGGTAATGACATGGAGCTGATCATCGACTTGGGCAAGAAACAGAAACTTAGCAAAGTATCGGTAGGCTGTCTGCAAGACCAGCAAAGTTGGGTGTTTCTGCCCGAGAAAATGGAAGTGGCAATTTCCGGTAATGGTAACAATTACCAGGTGGTAGATGGTTATGAGTTTATTCAAAAAACAACCAATAAAAATGAGATTGTACGGCCGGAATTAACCTTTGAGAAGACAAAAGCACGCTTTGTAAAGGTGATTGTTAAGAATATTGGTCAACTGCCCAAAGGACACAACGGTGAAGGTGAAAAGGCCTGGATGTTTATTGATGAGGTAGTGGTTGATTAATTATTTAACCCTCCAATTTTAAAATATTGTAATCATGAAACTGAAAAAATATCATCTGCTTTTGGGGGCCTTGCCAATGATGGTGGCCTGTCAGAAAGCGAAGCAACCCGATCGTCCCAATATTATCTTCATCATGTCCGACGATCATGCGGAGCAGGCCATTAGTTGTTATGGTCACGGGTTGAACCAGACACCCAACATTGACCGGTTGGCCACTGAGGGGGTACGTTTTACCAATGCCTCGGTGACCAACTCCATTTGTGCGCCATCGCGGGCGGTAATACTAACGGGTAAGCATAGTCATGCCAACGGGCTGATCAATAACGAGGTGATCTTCGATGGCAGTCAGAATACCTTTCCCAAGTTGTTGAAACAGGCCGGTTACCAAACGGCAATTGTGGGTAAGTGGCACCTGAAGAGTGCGCCTACCGGTTTTGATCATTGGATGGTACTGCCCGACCAGGGGGAATATTACAATCCCGATTTTAGAACACCAGAAGGCATCAAACGAATTCCGGGCTATGTGACCAATATCATTACCGATGAGTCACTCAAATGGTTGGACGAAAACCAGCAGAAGGACCAACCGTTCTGTCTGATGGTGCAACATAAGGCGCCGCACCGCAATTGGATGCCGGCACCTGAGTTTGTTAATCATTTTGACGACGCCGACATCCCGGTACCGGATAATTTCTTTGACGATTATTCAACCCGTGGGAAAGCGGCCCGGGAACAGGAGATGGAAATCGACGCAATTATGTTTCCCGGGTACGATCTGAAAATGACGCAGCCGGGCAAGGATGAGATCATTCGTGATGGCTGGGGCGACTGGTACGACCGCATGACACCCGAGCAACAGCAGATGTGGCACAATGCCTACCGGGCTAAAAACGCCGCTTTCCATAAGGCCAATCCCAAGGGAAAGGAACTGGCTTTGTGGAAATACAAACGATACATGCAGGATTATCTCTCTACCATTGAATCAGTGGATAAAAGTGTGGGTCAGATATTGGATTACCTCGATGAAAAGGGATTGGCTGAAAATACCATTGTGGTCTATACCTCCGATCAGGGCTTCTATTTAGGTGAACATGGCTGGTTCGACAAGCGCTTCATGTACGAGGAGTCGCACAGCACACCCATGTTGATTCGTTACCCCAAGGGAATCAAAGCCGGCTGGGTGTCTGATAAGCTGGTGCAGAACCTCGACATTGCACAGACCTTCCTTGAATTTGCTGGTGTGAAAGCCGCCGATGATATGCAGGGATTATCCATGCGTCCGTTGCTTGAGCAGCAATCCGACCAGTGGCGGGATGCAGTGTATTACCACTATTACGAATATCCGGGCATTCATGCCGTGAAACGTCACTATGGCATCCGTACCGACCGCTATAAGTTGATTCATTTCTATTTCGATGTGGATGAGTGGGAATTATATGACCTGCAAAACGATCCTAAAGAGATGAATAACCTGTACGGTCAGAAGGGGTATGAAGAACTGACAGCGCAATTAAAAGACAAGCTCACCAGGTTGCAGCAACAATATGAAGTGCCCGGTATCGCCGACGAGATGAGCCGGCGTTACGAGCAACTTTCCCATAATGCAACAAGTGCTACCATTATGCTGAAGCAGCAACCCGATAAACCATATGATACCCCGGCAGCGGCCTTGATCGACGGGCAGCGCAAGAAATTCACGCCCCTGTGGGCCTCGGATTATTCGGCCTTCCTGGGATTCAACGGTACCGACCTGGTGGCCACCATTGATTTGGGAAAACCGGTGGCGATCAATAAGATCTCAGCGCGCTTCCTCGACAAAAACGGCTCCTGGGTATATGCCCCGGCAGCAGTAACATTCTCCTATTCCAACAATGGCCGGAAATTCACCAATATAAAGGAGGTGAAAGCCCAAAAAGAGAATGTTATGAATAACGTCTTTGTGGTTAATCATGACACTGATAACATCAATATTAAAGCCCGATACATTAAAGTATCGGCTCAAAACTTTGGAAACATCCCCAAAGGCAAACCGGGGGCAGGCATGCCATCCTGGTTGTTCTGCGATGAAATAATAGTAAAGTAGATTAATAAATAGGGACAATTGGAAAAGGGAGATCGCTCAGGTGGTCTCCCTTTTTTTATGCGTATGTGGCTGAACGAAGAAAGTCCAAACAGCATTTATGCCAACTACTTGCCAATTTATCAATGTTTATGTTGATAAATGATTCCAGTGATGATGATCTAACGTGAAGATTATTGTTTATTTTAGAGGACGGAAAGTGTTAATAAAATTGGCTAGGTATAGGAGAATATGAAGCATGTGCTTTTTGTCTCTAGTTGTAAACCATTTCTTGCCAAACGTAGAAGTCAAATACTTTAATTAGATATGAAACAAGCCTTAATTTTAATTGTACTGCTCCTTTGTTTAAATCAAGTTAGCTCTCAAAAGAATAACAATGAGTATTGCATAATAAACGACACAACAAATATATATCGAAGTATTGACAAAATACTTGAATTAAGTGAGTTTAAAAATAAAGTCGTTTACATTGATATTTGGGACACAGGATGCAAATTCTGTATTGCTGAATTTAAATATGCTGCTAAACTTAAGGAGCATTTTAAAAACGACTCGATTGAATTCTTATATCTATGCGCAAGGCATTATGACACAAGAAAAAAGGATACGAGAAATATAAAAAATGAAAAATTGTGGAAAGAATTAATATTAAAAAATAAATTAAAAGGAACACATGTTTTAATGTCAAATGATTGTTATATAGAAGGCTACATAAATAAGTATGAGAATGAATATCCAGGAAATATTCATTGGGGTGTGCCGCAATACTTATTGGTGAATAAGCAAGGAGAAATAGTTAACTTTTTAGCTCCAAGACCTTCAATGCAAGAAGCCGTGTGTGTACAAATTCAAAAGTTGTTAGATGAAAATTAACGTTTAATAACTCCTAACCATCCCTAATATCTCCCAAGAATGTATGCTTTTAGTAGAAACGCACCCCGCTGCACCGGCACAATATATATTGAGGAATCGATTTTAAGATGTTATCCCTCTTTGAATTATTTTGATTAGAAGTTTTAAGTTCTTGAGATACTGTCTCTTGTTTCATGAGAAGAAAGGCATAGTAACCTGTTATTCTTTCTTGATTCACGTGTATTCAGGAAGACATCACCATAAAATAAATGAATGGGTAAAAAAAGAATAATATATCAGGAAAGAGCTGAAAGATTATCTAAAGCAGTCGATATCGCAGTAAAGATAATACAAGAATCGGACAGTCACGGAGACGATTTCAAGACTCCTATGGTTAACTTTTGCAATCAAGTAAAGCAAATGGCACTGAATCCTGAACCCCAATTTAGAAAGGTTGCAAGTATAAAGTATTTAGAAAATGATTTTTTGATTTATTGGAATGAATCTGCAGATAAAGAAGTAGATAAGTTTTGGATTGAGTTGCATAAAAACGGGATTGATTACGAGAAAAAGGATACTATTCAGGCAGTTCTAAAAAGAGGAAGAATAAAGAATATCCATGAATTTGACAATATTATTGATAACATTGTTGTGGCAGAGCAAATCGGTCGGATTACTAAAGAGCAAGTAATTGAATAGACTGATTGGTGATTTCGAAAATCGAAATAAAGGGAAGAATTTATAATTCATGGAAAAACTGAAATTAAGCATCGTTATAACACTTCTTTTAATTGGTCTTGTTGCATGTAAACAGCGAAATGAGAAATTTGACAAGAGATTATGGAGTGAAAGAACTGATATGTTTTATGACCATCGAGAAAAAATGGTAGTAGACCTGATGGAGAATTATCTTCAAAAAGGTATGACTTATTCAACATTAATTGAATTGATTGGAGAACCCGAAAATTATGCGCACATAGATTCAAATACAATTGGATATGAAATTATGGTAGACTATGGGTGGAATATTGACCCTATCGAGGAAAAGACATTATTAATTGAGTTATCCAACGATTCGACAATTGTTGATTTTAGATTAAAATCTTGGAAAAAATAATTGAATAATATACATGACACGCCAACAATTATCTAGCAAATAAGGCAGATTGAGAGTTGTTGAAGGGTGGTGGTTCGTTGGAACATCGCCGAAATGCTTCAGTTCGATTCAAACTTAATAAGTTCGTTCTTCCAAAAGCCTTTCTTGCCATGTATTAACCGTAGGTGCTAATTATCCATACTGAAAGACATGAAATATAATAAAGAAAAAACGATACAGGATTTTCGATCTGGAAAAAAACAAAAGTTCTTATTTTTTTGGGGACATCAAAAACAAAGAAACGGGGAGGTTGGTCAGAGTTGCTTGAGTCAATGGTGGTCAACGGAATTTACCATTGATGGAGTCAAATATTTCTCAGCCGAGCACTTTATGATGGCTGAAAAGGCCAGACTATTTAAAGATTCAATTAATCTGGAAAGAATAATTAACTCAAGTTCTCCGGGTCAGGCAAAGCAATATGGTCGTGAAGTTATTGGTTTTAAAGAAGAAATTTGGATGGCGAATAGGTACGATATCGTAAAAAAGGGAAATATCGAAAAATTTAAACAAAATAAGGATTTAAAAGCCTTTTTGCTTTCGACAAAAAATAGAATTTTAGTTGAAGCTAGTCCTGTTGATACTATTTGGGGAATTGGTTTAACCAAAGAAAGTGAACATTGTAAGAATCCGTTGAAATGGAGAGGAATGAATTTATTGGGATTTGCCTTAATGGAGGTTAGAGACGAGATTAATAAAGAAAAGTAATTAGCGCCAATTCCTAACCATCCCTATCACCTCATCAGAAGGTATGCTTTTAGTAGAACCGCACCCCACAGTAGCGTTACAATATATATTGTGGACTCGATTATAGGGTATTATCCTTCAAATTATTTGTGATAATATTGTCCGGAAAACACTAAGTGTACTCTATCCTGTAAATCATGTTAATCCTGTCAAAAAAATAATAGTATTGAATATTTCTGCTTTGAATCCCGCGGGCTGGAAATGGCTCCCGCGGCTATTTTTTCTGTCCCGCGTCAAAAAGCTGCAGGTGCTTATTTACAATCGGTGCCTTATGAAAAAATAGATAACAGTTCAAATAGAACCCCTTGTTGGTGTGTGATTGTATCTCGTTCCATTGAAATTCCGGCTCAGCTTAGTTACTGATAAGAGGTATAGGCCGTGAGATTGGGAACAACCGTCTATCGGATCGGAAGTAAACGTTTCAGGATTCGTAGGTAAGTGTCCAATATCGTTGGCGAGGTTTTAATACGGATTGCAAATTCGAGCTAGCTGGGGGAATTATAACCGCGAAAAAACAAACGAATGTGTGAATTAATATGCGGCCGGAGGCCGGATGGTGGCAACGAAGCGAGACGCTTCGCTGAACGTGGGGAGAGGGGGTATTACTGGATGTTTTGTGATTTAATGATGGGGCACGAATTGTAAATTCGCGCCAGCGAGGGGCTATTGGCCTGGCGGTTGGCTGCTCGATTGGGTATAGGTTATTCTTTCAATCTATTCTTCAAGTCCATTTGTTCATGTAAAATTCTGATAACCTCAATTTCATTTTCAGAAAGGATGTGGTAAAAAATAATGTGTCTGCCAGTTTTAAAACCCAATAACTCACTACTTATTTCAAAATACTTTTTCCCAGCATGAGGATTTATACCAATTTCCTCACAGGCAAACTTTATTGCCTGGTAATATTTGTCAGCTTTATTTTCAGACCATTTAAATGCAGTGTATTTCCAAATGTCTGATAAATCATTAATGGCTTTTTGTCTCAAAATTACTTTAGCCATTATTCTTTCTTTCTGCTTTTAATTTTTCAAGATGGTTGTCAAAGGCGAAGTCTTCAACTTGGGGGCTATTTAACCCTTCCTGGATGGCATTTTTTAGAGCAATCACTTTGTCTTCTTCTTCCTCAAGTAATCTTAAGCCTGCTCTAACCACTTCACTCACATTTTTATATCTTCCTCTTGAAATACTGTTTTTAACAAAATCGTCAAAATGATTACCTAATGTTATTGATGTATTCTTGCTCATAACTCTTTTTTTTCAAAGATACCAAATCTTGGTATCAGCATCAAGAGGTTGATTTGTAACCGGTGCCTTGTGAATCACTAGATATCAGCTAAGGTTTAGATTATAAGTTTTATAAATCGGAATGAGTCTGTTTCGTCACTTTTGTCGTGTCAGGAGAGCAGGGGCTATTGGATGTTTTGTGATTTAGAGATGGAGCACGAATTGCAAATTTGCGCCAGCGAGGAGGAAAAAGCTAAGTGTATTCTATTCTGTAAATCATGTTAGTCCTGTCAAAAAAATAATAGTATGAGGATTTCTGCTTTGAATCCCGCGGATTGGGAATCTGTTCCCGCGGTAAAACATTCCATTCCAGCGGCTATTTGTTTAATCCCGCGGAAAAGGGATTAAACACCGCGGATAGGGGGAGCCCTCCCGCGGGCTGGAAACGGCTCCCGCGGCTATTTTTCCTGTCCCGCGGCAAAAAGTTGCTAGCGCCGATTTGCAATCGGTGCCTTATGAATAAACAGGTAACAGATCAAATAGAACCCCTTGCTGGTGTGTGATTGTATCTCGTTCCATTGAAATTTCGGTTTAGCTTAGTTACTGATAAGAGGTATAGGCCGTGAGATTGGGAACAACCGTCTATCGGATTGGAAGTAAACGTTTCAGGATTCGTAGGTAAGTGTCCAATATAGTTGGCGAGGTTTTAATACGGATTGCAAATTCGAGCTAGTTGGGGGAATTATAACCGCGAAAAATAAACGAATGTGTGAATTAATATGCGGCCGGAGGCCGGATGGTGACAACGAAGCGAGACGCTTCGCTGAACGTGGGGAAGCCCGTGTACGTACGGTGGTGAGAGAGCTTTTTCGCCAAGTTGTTGATTTGGTGGCGTAAATTTTTATCTGTCGTAATGATATCTACAGCTATAAATTAATATTTCTTCATCTTTAAACTGATAAACTAATCTATGTTCCAAATCAATCCGTCTGGACCAAAATCCTGCTAAATCATATTTTAGTGCCTCTGGCTTTCCAAGTCCATCAAAAGGTGTTCGCTCTATATCCTTAATTAAGGCATTAATTTTTTGAAGTATTTTTTTATCTTCTTTCTGCCATGACAAATAATCTTCCCATGCATTTTTTGAAAATGTAATTCTCATTAGTCCTCAATCAAATCGTTAGAAACAGTATCCCCCTCTTTCATCTGTCGAATTGATTCATATAATCTATCTGCATTAGCTTTTGAACTCAATAAATGAACAGTTTCCATTATTGAATTATACTCATCTAAAGAGATCATTACAGTTCCTTTCCCTGACTTCCTTTTTACAATAAGAGTTTCATTATTATCCTCTACATCATCAAGGTACTTTTTCAATTTTGTTCGAAATTCTGAAAAATTTGCAGCTATCATATCTTTCTCCCATTAAGTTATTATATACGTACAAATATACGTACTTGTTATTTACTCTACAAGTTGTTAATGGGCTTATTATTTGATTTTATGCCACCTAACGGTTTAGTGTGGATTTTCGGAGTGATTTTCCGTTCGACAGGACTGGGAAATCGATGCGAGAATCCGACCTACGCAAAATATCGAATCCCGTTATGAAATTTACACATTGTGTGTGCCTCCGTTCGGCAAAGCGTCCCGCTTTGTCATTTAATCCATGGCCTCTGGCCAGAAGTATAAAGTGAAATAGTTAATTCCAGATAGGTGTATTGTATCTTTAGTGCTTCTATTAGTGATGCAACCGTTGAATTATATCCGGGTAGTTCTGGGTGCGTCATGATGGTAAAAGAACCGGAGGCATAATAGTATACGTCCGTTACCATCATTCTGACAGCTCAAAAGTGGTATAAGTCGTGGAAATTATAACCGCGAAAAAACAAACGAATGTGTGAATTGATATGCGGCCGGAGGCCAGATGGTGGCAACTAAACGAGACGCTTCGCGGAACGGGGGGAACTACCATCACTGTAGATCGACTTAAAAAGCGTGGATACATTCCTCTGGTTGAGCGGTGCAATCAAATGTCTTCATTCTTACCTGCAAATCTGAATTTGCTATTGACTGCGTCGATTTTCAATTTCCCATGATGTAGAGAGCTACCGGATATGTTCCTGAGATTTCAATGTCCGGTGGCCATTGGGATCGAAAGGAAGGGGTGAAGCTCGCGTACCCGCAGTGGTGTGAAAGTTTTCGTTAGGCAATTGGCCTGGCGGCTGGCTACTTGATTGGGGGCTTGTGTTCGACCTATTTCTTTAATTTAAGAATCTCAAAATCGATGTTTTATCTTCATCTGGTACACTATTAATCGAATCTTTAAAAAAAATCTGTGTTGAATTAATATCATCAATATGCTTTTCTAAAAGCTCAATATCCTCAAAGGACATTCCATATCTCAACATCCAGATATGCCTTTCGTTATCTGTTCCATACCTAATGATTTTAGCTAATTTCAATGCTCTTAAATCAGTTTTTCGTTCATAGTATTTATAAAAAGCTGCATATAAAATATCACTTAGTTTAAAACCAATTAATTTATCTATATAATCATAAGTATCAAACATAATTAAGTCATAGTCTACATCCTTTGCTTTAATGCCATTAAGTTTACTATATACATTAATCCCTTTATCTGGTAAGTCCTTGTGTTCAGTAAAAAATGCTGCTTCTAATCGGTCAGTACTTTGTCCCAACTTCTCCAAGTTTTCTCTTTCATGTGATTTACTAGCATATGCATAGCGATACCAACATATGTTTTTGAATGTTTTTCCATGTACTTGCCATAGAATTATTTTAATCGCTGTATTAAACACATTCTGCTCACCACGTTCAAGGTTTCTACCAAGATAAATACAGTATAATCGTTGAAAATGTGCATATAATTCCAATCGATTTTGAGAAGCGCTTGTTAAAACACTTAAAGGAATTAAAGAGTCATTTTGAAACACAGAGTCAAGAATATCTTTAATGACTGAATCAATGTCATCATCACTTAGTTTTTGTAAATCTTTCTCGGTAAGGTTATATTCATCGGAATAAGTGTCGTTAATAATTGCTTTTTTGAAATCATTGTAATCATCATCTTGAGTTTCCTCTTTTTCCAATAAGGAGACGTTATCTAATATCTCATCTGATTGCATTATATTTCTAAATTTCGGCATTCTGCCAGGAGAACTCACAATGACATATCCAAAATCAAATTCTTTACTAAGTGACGAACGTCCAGCCCTACCAATAAGATTTTTAACGGCTAAAGGTTTACTTCCATCTAATCTATCAAGAAAAACAACATCGAACGGCATATTAATCCCCTGCTCCAACGTAGAAGTAGCAAAACATAGTCTGCATAAACCATCTTTCGTGAATTGTTCAATTAGTAATCTAATTTGTAGAGGCAAGGAGCCATGATGTATTACAATACCTCTTTTTAGGAATGAAATTAGCTGGGAATAATGGCTTCTTAGTGAGTTAGTTTCACCTCCAGTATATTCCTTAATTTGTTGTATGTAATAATCTGCTTTGGGGTCATTTATGTCGTCACACAAATCTATATATTTACTAAATCTAGTTATAAATTTTTTATTGTAAATTTTTGCTTTTGAGACATAAAATAAAACTGAACCTGCATTTTTAATTGTCTGTTCAATAGGGTCAAATGGGCAAAGATGCTTTTGTTTTCCCATTACTGATTTATCAATTCCAAAATGGTAATAATTCCATAAATCATCAGCACATAAAAACAGCTGTCCAACACTTTTTTGTTTAAATTGGACTGCAAGCAGGTTGTCTGATTTAAAATGATTCTTCTCAATTTGAGATTCGGGATTTTTAACAAAGGGGTGAGCAAATACAAACTTTGAATCTGGGTAAGCTTTATAACACCTTCTTACGATACTGTCAAAATATAACCCTCTCTTTGAATTTTCATCACTAAGCTGAGCTTCGTCAAAAAGAAATAAGTCTACATTGAAATCATTTTTTAGCTTAAATAGTTCACGACATCTTTCAGGGGTAACAATAAAAACATTTCTATTGGCATATCGCGTATTTATCTTATCTATAAAGGTCAAAATATTAACAGACTTATCCGTAATACTTTCGTTTAGTTTCAAGTAGTATTCGTTTATTAATGCACGAGATGGAACGATCACAACAACGTCGTTATTTGTTTCCAAAATCTTGTCCATAAAAACAAATGATTTCCCTGTACTTGTTGGTGCTGAGAAACTAAAACAATTGTTATTATCTATACCTTTTATAATATTTGCTTGAACGGGTGTGTAATGCTTAGAATATTTTTCTTCTAAATACTTTTTATACTGTCCGAACACAACCTCTTGCAAAGTGTTACTCTTTACGTCCTTGTAAAAAAGAGCCATATAATTAAAAATAGAGTTCTTATGCTCTTCAAAAATATCATTATGATATAGTTTTAAAAGTGATAAAATCTCCATGTCACAAACTGATATTGGACCATTTTTATAAAGGCTATCAATTACATAGTCAAAAATGGCTTCAATATCTTGACCCGCTAATATTTTCTTTACGACATTATTCATACATTAACAGCAATACAAATCAACTCATTATACTTGCTTAATTCCTGAAAATCAGTATTTGCTTGAATACCTTCTATAATCTTTTTGGTTGATGTGGTTTTAGCGGCAAAAGCAGCCATAAATCCCTTATTTCCAACTGCGAAATTTCGCTTTGAATCTTCACAACAAAACTTATCTATTGCAATAACATCTGAAGCATCCTTTTTGCCTATAAAACTAACAATTTGCTTCAAAGCTTTACCATATGCATTCTGAGTAGCAACATACTTTGCTTCTCCAAATAATAGAACATTATCTTTGTTTTTGGAGAAAAAATCAAAACCGTGATTTCCTATATCTTTCTCCTTTATCAATTCTCCTAAAGGAATATCTAAATACTTCAATTCATCAACAACTGTTTTTCTTGCTAATTCAGATACAAGACATTCACCAGAATCTTTAGTTACTTTATCTTCATTTGATTTAATTATATTTTTTGAAATGTAGTCGATAGTTGCTTCTGCTCTTACTTTAAATCCATCCTTGATATAATCTTCATCGAAAGAACTTATCCATGCCATATTAGCGATTGAATTAAAAACTTCTCTTAGGGTAACTTTTATATCAGTCGGGTTAATTCGAATAAATGTAATATGGTTATCTAATTTACTATTATCTACAATTTCGTATCCATTCATTCAATTCAGTTTTTTGTTATGCAGTACGCTTCCTTACTTGCCGCTAACTTATAAGTATTTTATCTTTCGTTGCAACGAAAGTAACAAAAAAAGCTGGTTTATTACCGTTAAGTGCAGGAATTAAAATAACGATTACTTAATGAAGGATAAAATAAAGTTGGACGATGGCGCCGGCTTGTGTTATGGGCTTCTTACTCAATCTTTGGGACCAGTGAAAGAGGGATGAGTGTTTTCTATTGCTGTAGCAGGTTGAATAGCCTGAAATTGTTGTCATAATTCTGTAAAATGAATGATAAAACGACATAATGCTTCCATGATAGTCATCTTCATTATTTGCTTTTTGGTTCAATAAAAAAAGAGCGTTGCTGTTATAGCAACTTTATTCATCAGACCTGTCAGGTGCCGGACCACTTCGTAGGCCGTCAAGCCCTCTAACAGGGGTAACCACTTGATCCTTCCTATCAATTGGATGGCCTGTTCCCGTTTGGTATGGGTGTGAACGCTGGCCAGCAGACCAAAATGGCGGATCTTATAAAATCCCGATGGGAGTATATGTTGGACAAACCGGCGGGCTTATTCCAGGACTTCCAGGTGAATCACCCTTCGGTAACCGAATTGGCGGTAGTCCTTGTAGTAAAAGGTCCCCCGGCCTTTTTTCCTTCCGGATCAAACGACTGTTGGTGATGGCTACCCGTTGGGTGTAACGCCCCATGTATTCCAGTACTTTTGACAGCTCGCTAAAGGCTTTATCGGAGAATACATGCCATTTTTTGTTATAGAGCTTTTGTTTTAGGGATTCAAATCCTACGAAGCCAGCGGGGAGTATCTGCGCCTTTTGGTCGATCAACCGTGTCAGGTGACGGACCAGGATTCCCCTGAACATGGAAGAGAGGACCTGCCCTGGCATAAAAATGTTTTTTGAGTAGGCTCATTTCATTGACACTGAGCTCTATTAACTCAATAAATCTCCTTTAGGGCAGCAGTGGTCATGAACCGGGTCACCAAGCAGTCTTAAGTGGGGTAAATACAGATTAAACTCACACTTAATGCAAAATTAGTACAGACTAATTATGAATTTTTGCGGCTTTACCCTGACAATATTCTGTGTAGACTCTTTCTTGATTCCTGGTAAACGGTATAGAAGACCGTTATTTGACTGCTTCCATACCTTACTGAGACCAGAAGTAGCATTAACTGACATTACCAATATGTGTGTAAATCCCATAAAGCTTGCTTTGCAAGCATTTTGTCAACCGCGAATTTATCGAATTATGCGAATTGCTTTTCGTTGAAAAGCTCCTACAACCACGCAGTGGTTAAAAATTCGTTCAATTCGTATAATTCGCGGTTAAAAAAAAGAAAATGTACTTTGCTCCTAATTAAATTAGTGTTTTATAAGACGTGGAAAATAGCAGTCGTTAATACTTGTACGGAAGGATTATTGTAATTAACGTTTTAAAAACTCAGTACCTGAATTAACTGATATTTCCCATATGTGTTTAAAGCCTATAGAGCTTGCTCTGCAAGCATTTTGTCAACCGCGAATTTATCGAATTATGCGAATT
>RHGE01000003.1 GCA_004296775.1 Marinilabiliaceae bacterium JC017 | reverse complement strand
CTTCTTCCTCATAATTTTAAAAAACAAACTGACAGATCTGCGCAGGTTGCCTCTTAAAGACTTTCAAAGTACTCTGCATGTTTTGGGATAAATTTGAAAGTAATGCATATTTTCATGTAATCAATACGGGTTTGACCGAATGCTTACGTTTAAACAGTCATTTACTACTATTCAGACCATTGAGCAATAACGGAATACCAACTTATTTACCTAAATTTATGTTCTACCATATGATGTGCACTAAATTTCAGGATTACGTAAAGATTAACGGTACAGGTGCAACATTTTTAGGCATATCACAAGAATCGATTGGAAATTATCCTATATGCTTACCTTCCATAAAGGAACAAAAAATGATAGTAGAATTTCTAGATAAACAATTAGTAAAATTTGAGCAATCAATTGATATGCAAGAGCAGCAGATTGAGAAGCTGAAGGAGTATAAGGCGACGTTGATTAACAGTGCGGTTACGGGGAAGATAAAAGTTGTCTGAATTGGGATTTGTGGGATGCATGGATAACAGGATTAAAATAGTTTAACCAAAATAAAAGATACCATGGAATCTATAAAAGATGATTTAACCTACAGGATAATAGGATGTGCTATGAAAGTGCATTCTACTCTGGGTAATGGTTTTCAAGAAGTCATTTACCAACGGGCATTAGCCATTGAACTGGGTAAACAAGGCATTGCCTTTCAACGGGAGCTGGAAATGCCTTTATACTACGACAACCAGCATATAGGCACCCGGCGGGTAGATTTTTTGGTGGAAGAAACGGTAATGGTTGAACTCAAAGCCTTGGTTAAACTGGAAGATGTACACCTGGCACAAGGGTTAAATTACCTGGTGGCCTACAACGTTGACAAAGGACTGCTGTTGAATTTCGGGGCACAGAGCCTTGAAATTAAACGCTTGCGACATCCCAAAAACAAACAAAATCCTAACATCCATAAATCCAAATGCTGACATTGAGTACAAATTACCTGGTGGCCTACAACACAGACAAAGGACTGCTGTTGAATTTCGGGGCACAGAGCCTTGAAATTAAACCCTTGCGGCATCCCAGGAACAAACAAAATCCTAACATCCATAAATCCAATAAATCCAAATGCTGACAATGAGTGTAAATCACCTGGTGGCGTACAACGCAGACAAAGGACTGCTGTTGAATTTCGGGGCGCAGAGCCTTGAAATTAAACCCTTGCGGCATCCCAGGAACAAACAAAATCCTAACATCCTTCAATCAAATAAATCCAAATGCTGACAATGAGTGTAAATCACCTGGTGGCCTACAACGTTGACAAAGGACTGCTGTTGAATTTCGGGGCGCAGAGCCTTGAAATTAAACGCTTGCGGCATCCCAAAAACAAACAAAATCCTAACATCCATAAATCCAAATGCTGACATTGAGTACAAATTACCTGGTGGCCTACAACACAGACAAAGGACTGCTGTTGAATTTCGGGGCGCAGAGCCTTGAAATTAAACCCTTGCTGCATCCCAGGAACAAACAAAATCCAAACATCCATCAATCCAATAAATCCAAATGCTGACAATGAGTGTAAATCACCTGGTGGCCTACAACGCAGACAAAGGACTGCTGTTGAATTTCGGGGCGCAGAGCCTTGAAATTAAACCCTTGCGGCATCCCAGGAACAAACAAAATCCAAACATCCATCAATCAAATAAATCCAAATGCTGACAATGAGTGTAAATCACCTGGTGGCCTACAACGTTGACAAAGGACTGCTGTTGAATTTCGGGGCGCAAAACCTTGAAATTAAACGCTTGCGGCATCCCAGGAACAAACAAAATCCTAACATCCAATAAATCCATAGAAGAGAACCCGCTGTTCGAAACAAAAAAGGACCAGAAGAAACTACGGGCCTACGTGGAGCGCGATAAACTCACCATTGGCACCAAAGCCGAAATCATGGTGGAGCATTTCATCAGCAAGGTGCTCAACAAGAAAAAGCTGAAGGGCCACGCAAAAGCCATGGTCATCACCCAAAACATTGAATTACCAAAGGACGAATAACAAATACGAATCAAGGGTTGGAAATTATTTGCATTATTTCATCACCATATACCCCACAAGCTTAATTTTCTCCCCATGCTTCTACTCATCGATCCCCCAACACACATACAACCTCATCTCTAACACAACAGGTCACGCACTCGTAAAGTAACGTGACCTGCCACACCAAGAAAAAATATTATTAAGCTTGCTCGTATGCACTATCCCATTCGGCGCCGTCATCTCCTTTTTGTCCTTCCATTTTTATTAAAAAGTTCTTGGCCGGGAAATAGGGCTTCATATGAATATCCAAGTGAATACGATCCTTCTGGACGGGATCTTGTTCAAACCGTTTGATGGTGAAATTCTCAATTAACTTATCGGGTCCTGAAACACTATCGAGAAAACGAATAATCTGACTCATCAACTCTTTCCGTGTTTTGGCATTGAAATTTTCAAAGGCACGACGATTCAAGAAGTCCATCATCACCTTGGTTACATAATCAAAAACCCGAACCACAGAATAGGTTTGCAACCCCAGATTATCGCCATTAAAAAGAGTCTTCGCCGAGAAAGCCATCACTTTGCCATACTCATTCACCATAGGAACAAGGCCCATTTTTTCCAGGTTTGCAATCTCACTCTTCTTCAAGTCAAAGCGCACGCCCAACGACTCATTGATGCCACCATATTTTTTACCGGCCGTCACCTGTGACATCAGCGTTTTATAGACTTTCCCGGCTAAAGCACCAGCAGGCGGCACGAACAAATCCTCTTCTTCACCAACTTCTGCCAATTGCCCCCGGCCAATCAACCAGTTACAAGTCATTATCACATTGGAACGAAACATATCACCCCCGGTGAGATGCGCCAGATCAAACATCTCCATCACATCATCAGGCTCATCCAGGTGCTCAAAATCCGTTATCAACATCACCTTATTCTCATGCGCAATTTTTCCCCACTTTTCAATTACCATATTAGACCCCAGGTAACCGGGCACTACCAACAAACCATAATTCTTACTCAAATCAAGACGGTCGTAATTAGACTTCAATTCTGAAGCCACCATGTCAATAAACCGGGTATTATCCAGATCCTTTAGTTGATCCAACTCGGCATTCATCAATGAAATATTCTTAACCTTATCTTCTTCTGTATTTTTAAAGAAGAGCGCCATTGAACGGTAAGACCGCTCCATTTCCCGGGTAGCATCAATGGCCATTCCCATATTTTTGGTCAAAGTAGCTTCTGTCTCAATGGACTTCTGGTTACTATTAGTTATCATTTCACCAATATCCTCAGAACTACCTAAGATCTCAGACCAAACATCAAGCGTTTTCTTTAACCGGTCACGCTCTGTCTTTTTTGACGCCTCAGTCAGGAAGATTTTTTTTCTTGCTTTTCGTTCGGGATTTATATTCTGCACCCCTTCTATGGCTGTCTCTAACAGATCAAAACCACCATACTTTAACAACTTATCAAAACTCTCCTGAATTGGTAATTCACTTACCGCAGCAGCCTGCACTGTATTCTCCTGATTTTTTGCCATGACAATATCCCTTATCCTGCGTTATTAAGTTCGTTAATTAATTTTTTTATGGCAGCCAACATCGCCTCCTTAGCCTCCGGATCTGTTAAAGCAGCCCGCAATATTTTATTTGTTTTTAACTGCTTTATAATTTTTTGATATTGCTCCTTTTCCGTGGTTAAATCTTTCAAAAACTCACTTTTATTGGTGATCCCTTTCAATCCAAAATCACCAAGATTCTGAAAATTAAGCGTCTCTTTGCGGGATACCCCATCAGAGTTTTCAAAATCAAGTTCTACCTGAGGCTTAAAATGCTCAAATACTTCTTCCGGCGTGGCTAAACCATGCACTATCTCCGCCTTTACCGGTGCATCTGCAGTGAATTTTTCAACCAACAGCGTTCTGTTCTGAGGAATTTCCTGGATGGCTTCTCCGGCATCCAGCTTTACTTCTGTTCCTCCTAATCCATAGGTGTTCGTACTCATTATTGATAAATTTTAAGATTAAACAATTTGGGTATATCTAACTTTTAAGTCGATCAAAGACTGTCATCCCAATCACCGTTCCTTTGAATATCAAATACTGGCGTCTGCTGATCATCTAAAGCCACATGCACCTCGGAACCAGGATTTAATTGCCCGCTAATAATCATGCGCGACAGCGGTGTGCGCAACCGGGTACGAATTACATTTCGCAAAGGACGGGCTCCATACCGGGGCGAATAACCCTCTTCCGCCAATTGCTGACGAGCTTCCGCTGTTAATGTCAATGTTATATCCTGAAGTTCCAATGCCGTAGTAAGCTCCTTCAGTTGCAAATCGAAAATCAGCCCTACATTTTCCTTTGTTATGGGAGCAAAAGGCACAATACCGGTTAAACGCCCCAAAAATTCGGGCCGAAAATGACTACTCATCACAGCCATTAAATCATTAGAAGCAGGAAGTATGCCTTCATTATTGAACTGTTCCACGATAGACTGGCTACCGATATTAGAAGTAAACAACACCACTGCATTCGAAAAGTCACCGGTCTTTCCCAGGCGATCATTCAGCTTTCCCTCATCGAGAATTTGCAAAAAGATATCGAATACAGAAGGATGCGCTTTTTCAATCTCATCAAACAACACCACCGAGTAGGGCTGTTGCCTGATTTTATTGACCAGCATGCCTCCCTCCTCATACCCCACATAGCCCGGAGGCGCCCCATATAACAAGGCAGCTGAGTGCTCCTCTTTAAATTCTGACATATCGAAACGAATCAAAGATGCTGTGGACTGAAATAAAAATTCCGCCAGCTGCTTGGCCAATTCCGTCTTACCGGTACCCGTAGGCCCCAGGAAAAAGAAAGAACCAATTGGCTGCCCCGGGCGATTCAACCCCGACCGGGACTCTAATATGGCTTCAACCAATGTTGTTACCGCCAAATCCTGGCCCACCACTTTTGCTTTTAATGCATCTTCCATCCCTAATAACCGGTCACGTTCCCTGGTCATAATCTTCCCAATGGGGATACCACTGATTTTCGATACCGTCGCCGCCAGATGGGATAACTCCACCGATCCGTTTTGAGCCACCACCATTTGTTTTATACGATCCAAGGCCAACTGACATTGCGCTTTAACCGCCACTGAATCCCCTTCAAAGTCATCATCCACATCAGCTGTCACTAAGGAACTGAAACGCTCTTTAATTAATTTCAAAAACGCTGCCAATGCATCGGCTTCGTTTTCCTCTTTTTCCAACCCCTCCAATCTGGCTTGCATCTCATCCAGTTCCATGGGTGTGGTATCCTTCATTGTGCGCACAGAGGCCATGGTACGATCAATAAGATCAATGGCTGAATCCGGAAGCTTGCGTTCACTTGTATGACGCTGAGCCAACTTAACAGCCTCCTCCACCAATGCCCCTTCGATGATTAAACCATGATGCTCCTGCAAGCGGGGCAACACACCTTTCACCATCTCCACCGCATTTCCTACTGTTGGCGTATCCAGGTTCATCACTTCAAACAAGCGCTTCAAGGCGGCATCCTTATCTATATGCTTCCGGTAGCCTTCATGCGAAGTGGTACTCACCAGGGTGAAATACCCCTTATTCAATTCAGACCTTAGCAGATGAACTACCCCTTGCATGCCGCCGGAAGTCTCAAGCAAGACATGTATATCATCAATAAACAAGATGGGCCGATTCAATTTCTCCATCTCCCGAAGAACTTTACCTAAACGATCCTCCAGTTCTCCTTTATAAGATACCCCCGCCATTATCTTCCCCGTGTCCAACAACAATACACGTGATTCTTTTATAAAAGCCGGTACTTTACCCGAAACCACAGCCTTAGCAATCCCATCAACAATAACCGATTTACCCACGCCGGCCTCCCCCGTAATTACCACATTAGGCTTCCCCTGTCGTCCGAGCACCTCAATTATATTTAAAATCTCTTTGTCCCGACCAATAACCTGAACCTGTTGATTTTGCAAAGCCACGGTTGTTTTATCAACACAATATTTTTGCAATATACCGGCAGGTTCCATCCCTCCTTTTGAATTTATTCCGCTACTCGTTGCTCCTGGTGCAATTACTTCTTGTTTATTCAATAAACCCTCGCGCGTTAAAGGCAGCGTTTTCAATTGATCAAAGGAAAAGCCAACCCCCGGCGTACACAATGCCACCAACACCGGAAATGGCTCCAATTCAATTCCATCACGATTGGCAGCTATACTTTCTGCTTCATGAAATACATTATCAATACCCGCATCACCTGGAATCACCTGGGGAAGCTTAACAGCTTTGGGACAGCTTTCCAATCTCACCTCCGCCCATTCATCCAGGTAATAGATATCTTCCTGCCATTCTTTTAACGTCCCCAACAACCCGGTATCCGGGTGCAACAGTCCCTTCAACAGGTGAGCCGGTGAAAATTCAGGGTTCGTATATTCTCTGGCAACCGCCTGTGCAACATGGATCGCATTCTTTAATCCATCAGTCAACAGAACATCTGCAGTTTCATTCATTTTATCTCTTCTTTTATTTAGAAATGGTTTTACACCACTTTCCTTGTAACTATTACATAAATCTCCCTGCACACTTTGCTATATCCAGCTCTGCTACCATATCAGACGGCACCAAAAATTAAGCTGAATAAAATATACCTTTTTTAATAAACGGAGGCTAATATAGACAAATTGCTCAAATGAATATATGATATATCCTAGCACATATAGCATGAGTAACAGTCCACAATTTTCACACATTTCTATTATTCATATTGATTAGGTCACTCAAAACCCAAGCACTGCCTACCTTTTATGAGGTAAAGTACATACCAGTTTAATCCTACCGTTCGATAAAAAGCCACACCATCTTCTGTTAACCTTACATCAGACATTTTAATACTTACATCACTGGTTTTTTGCCTTTCGCAGGACTTTTAAATTATTTCATCAAATCCTACCAAACAATAATACCCACTCAATATATTTTTTCAATATCCTCAACCTTCTATTTGTAATTAGTATTTGCATTTCTTATGGGCATAAAACAAAATTTAAAAATCTCTCCAGAGAATAACATCGTATTAATACAATTTTGATAAATTTACGCCCTCATAAGGAAAATTTGATATATAAATAAGATACTCTATTCAACACTTTAAAAATGCCGGATCCATACTACACGTTGCCTATAAAATTTGACCTTCTGACTTCATTGGAGAGCCACCCCAAGTGCAGTCTCAAGGAATCAATAGCGCAACACATCCACCTGGTAGCGACCACAAGCTTTGGCGAATGTCAGTTTGACGAAACATTCGGATGTGCCATATGGGAATTTGACTTTGACAATACCATGACAGACTCCCGGCTCAAAGAACAACTTAAAGAGAGCATCCAAAAGGCCTTAAGCAAACATGAGCACCGGCTAAAAGCAGTGGAAGTATCTGTTACAACCACACAAACAGAATTAAATGTTTCAGACACGACCCGCATCAAAAAGAAGATAGACGTAGTCATAAATGCCAGGATGGCTAAAACAAATGAGGCCTTCAATTACTTCGAGTATTTCTTCCTGGGCCCGTTCTCCTACTATTAATTTAACGAACCATGGAGCATAAAGAACAGATCAAAGATAGAATGCTAAAGACAGCCGCCCGGGTGTGGGACCAGGCTAACATACGAGACGAAGCCTCCTTCGACCCACTGGTAGGCATGCTGGTTACAGCTTGCGCTTCGGAAATGGAAAACATATCCAGGGAGATACATCAAACCCAAAACAGGGTTACTGAAAAACTCATGGAATGGATCAACCCGGAGGTCAACGGCGGTGTGCGTCCCGGACACGGTATTGCCTGCGCACAACCTACCGAAGCAACTTTTAATCTCACCGGTAATTACCGTTTCTATACCAAAACAAAAAAAGCCGATGCATCCGTCGGCGCGTTTCAATTTTTACCGGCAGGAAGTTTCAATCTCTTCCAGGGAGGCATTAAATACATGGCTACTTGTGAAACATTGTCTGAGATCGTCGATAACCGTTACCAGGCACCTTTAGCCACCAACACAACAAACAAAACCATAAACAATTCAGATTTATGGCTAGGCATACAACTTCCGGAAACAGAAGATCCCCTTACCAACCTGCATCTTTACTTTGACATTAAAGGAGAGAGCCGGCGTAAAAATTTCTTTTTCAACCTGGCAAAGACCAACTGGTTTTGCGGCGATCAACACCTAATAACGAATCCAGGAATTAACCACTCCAGCACCCAGGCACCATGGCTGGAAAAGGTTTTTAAAGGACAGATGAGCACCTACAATGCCTGTGTGGCGCAAGTAACAAATTATTACCAGCAACAATTTATCTGCCTCGAATCACTACCTCTTACCCGATTTAAAAACACGCCAGCTGAGATACTTGGTAATTTTGATCTCCCTGAAGAATTGGAGAAAGACCTGTGCTGGATACGTGTTTGCTTCAAGGATCAATTATTCCTGCCTGAATTCGATGCCCTCACCTGTCATGCCAATGCCTTTCCGGTCATCAACCTCTCCCTGCAACAAAAGATATTCCGCTCCGGCGAAAACCTTAACCTTTTTTGCCTGATGGATCATGAACATTTTTTCGACATCAAGAAGATAGAAAATGACCGGGGCGATCAATACGCAGAATACAGCGCAGACAATATCAACCACACCACCCAGGGAACCTATTTGTTACGCCAGGATGGCGTCGCCAGCTTTGACAGCAGCAACGCCGCCAACACCATCTCGTATTTACTGGGAAAATTGCGCAACGAAAGCACTTCGCTGAATGTCATCCGATCAAAAAATTTCTCTAACGACATAAGAACACTGGGCCAAATCACTGCCAAATTGGAACAGAAACTACAGGAATCGAACCATGAACAGAGTCCGGTCTATCTTTTTTTACGAGGCAACAAAGCCTCAGAAACCGTTTTTGTGGACTATTGGACCACCTGTGGCGCCAGCATTGACAGAGTAAGAGAACATAGCCGATTGAAAATATTTGAAGGCAGCGACCTCATGCAACCCGGTGCCCTATTACTAACCCCGCTCAAAGGAGGACGCGACAAGCTATCGCCGGAAGAAAGAATCCAGAATAATCGCCACCTCATTTTATCAGGGGATAAAATTGTAACAAACCGTGATGTAGAAACCTGCCTGGCGGTTCATTTCGGCAATCAGTTATCCGACACCAAAATAGAACGGGGAATTATGGAAAGCCCGGATGCCAGCGTGGGTTTCCTCCGCACCATAGACATAAAGACCTCAGCAGACTACAACAACCAACTACCCGAAGACTTGTTGCTCACCGGCAAGGATTTTTTGGCTGACCTGGAAAAAAGAGGCTCCAACCTATTTCCCTATCGTTTATTCATTAATGATCAACTAATCGAAAAATAACTATGAGCAAATCAACTTGTCAATTCAGGATAGATCCCCTGGTACTAAACTGGTTTATTTGGTGCATACTAATAACACTGTCATCGTTTGGTTATAAATATTACTACTACGAACCTTGTGGCGAAATAAAATTCGAAGTAGAAGGGGAAACCCATCGGGTGGGAGATTTAATTAAATTTGAAGACTACACCCAACGCGCCAAGACCTATGAATGGGATTTTGGCGACGATAGCGAAAAGGCCCTGGACAAATCTCCGGTCCATGTCTACGCAGAACCCGGGGAATACCTGATCAAGCTCACCGTTAACAGCTGCAAATCGGCCATGCAAAAACTGTTAATCCTGGAAAAAGAGCCCATAATAAACCAGGCTCTAATCCCTAAATTCTCCACACCGGCCGATATCATTGCCGGTCAGCCGGTGCGCTTTACCTGCTTTACCAAAGGCGCCACCAGCTGGGCATGGCGTTTTGGCGAAAGCGGCCAGGTGGATGCCAGCAGACGCACTGCCTCCTACGCCTTCCGAAAGCCGGGGAAAAAGACGGTATGCCTGATCATCAATGGCAATAATAAATACATCGCCAAGAAAACCATTTACGTGAAACCCAAACCTCATGAAAAAAAGATGAAGGCCGTGGAAGCCCCCCTGGATCAAGTACAGATTGATCCATATATCCCCTATGCGCCGGAAGAGTTTAAAGCCTTTGATGAGATTAAGAAGCAGGAAGAGCAAAAACCTTACATCCCGGGCGACGAAGAGTTAATCGCCATGCTTTACAATTATGCGGCAGGACAGCTAAAAGCAGAGGCATTCGAGCCCTTCCTGTGCCTGGGAACAGATAAGGCCATTGTGAACGCCAATAAAGAGTTGATGAAATTCAGTGACTTCCTGGAGGATATTAAAGGCAGTGACATACGCATGAAAGAGTTTGTTTCCATCAGGGAAGAAGACAAATGCATTGTCAGGATTGATGTCAGATACAAAAAGAAAATCAAGATATTTTAAAACTTAACCAATGGTATCAGATCAAAACAGGTTTTTATCGGTTAATTGGGTTGATGGCATGAGCATCAACAAAAACCACTTCATAGACCAGGATAACTTCCAAACCCAGCAACACATGGACCTCAACCAACTGAGTGCCGGTCCTTACGGTTATGGAATACGCCCCTCCTTACACAAGGACGCAAAAGAGCCACAAATCAGTTTCAACCTGGAAAATAACCTCCAGGCAACACTCAAGCTAAATCATTTCAGAGCCATCACGCCCGGCGGCGCTGCCATTGACATTACCCAAAGTACCACTGGCGAATTGGAATTGGCCTGTCCATTACCAGAGACACCCGAAGGGACTCAAAACTACCTGGCTGTTTTAACGGCCAATCCGTTCAACCGCACTCCCTGGGGCCTGGCCAATCCGGAAGAAGTACCCCCCCGAAAACCAAGCGTCACCCCTCAATACCAATTCCACCTCATGGAAGAACCCGAGGATATTGACAGTGAAATCGGCCTATACCATCTTGCCATTGGACGCCTCCACCACACCGGGGAAGCCTGGGAGGTGGACACAACGTACATCCCGCCCTGCACAGCCACAGCGGCCCACCCGGCCCTGATCAGTACCCACCGGGAATTTGAAAAACAACTCAACGACATTGAAAGATATGCCGTACAGATCGTACAAAAAGTAAGGGGCAAGCACCAGGAAAACACACTGGCTACCGCTATCAGCTTTGTATGCCAACAACTGCTACCAATACTGGGCACGGCCCTCTCTACTTACCGGCAATTCGTGCCTCAGCAAGCCCCCATAAAAATGATTGAACCGGTGATGAGCATGGCACGCATCATAAAAAACGCCTTAGAAAGCTGGCAAGGACATGGAAAAGATGAACTGATGACTTACCTGTCGGAATGGTGCAACCTGAAACAGGGCGACCTGGAGGATGCCATTCAACAGCTCATCACCCTGGAATACCGGCACACCGACATTGTCAAATCCCTTAACATGGCGAATAATTTACTCGAAATCACGGCCTCTGTCTTCAATATTTTGGTTGGACTGGATTTTATCGGGAAGCGAACCGAAACCGACTTATTTGTAAAAGAGGAATCGGATGAAGAAGAACCAGAAGGTACTACCCAGCGCAGAAGGGGATTTTTAAGACGACGGGGGTAGTTAACACGCCTACGTACCGGCCTAAACAAAAAACAAACTAAGAAAACAATCAATAACAATGAAGCCATTAAATGCCAAGCAGCGAAGAAACGCTTTCATCAAATTTCTAATGCTGTTCATATTGTCAACAGCCATAATTGTTGGCGCCATCTATTTTGACTTTCAGGTCCCGGCCAGGGAGAACACCTTCCTGCGAAACAAAATAAGCCAGTCACAGCTGCTTGAAAAACAGGAGCAGCACTTTGCCCAACAGATGGAAAAGGTAAAAGGACTGATTGACTCCTTAGACATGAAAGACATCAACTATGGGTATATGGACCAACTGATCACCACCGAGCTGGCCATCATGCAATCTTCCATCTCCGAGGAAGATTCCACTTTCCGATCGGACATGTGCAGCAACATCATCCAGACTTACCTAGAATTAAAGAATGCCAAAACCGATCTGCTGGATCTGCAAGATGCCAAGGAAGAACTGGAAGAATATGGTGAAATCATTGATGAATACAAGGAAGAACTAGACCAGGCCAAACGCGACCTGGACATCTGCCGCCAATTAAACGGCCGTTAAAAGAATCAATGGTTCGTTAAACTTTTGTAAGTGATTTAAAAACAGCTTACACTTATCCAATAGATAAAGCTGTTAATGATCTAAAAGTAAAAGTAATGTATATCAGCCTAATGTCTAAAATCTAACGATCTATTGAAGAATTATTGTTTGATTATTTTTGCGACAAATCTGGAACTGTACGTCCAGTAAGAAAGGGCCATTTCAACGGAAATGGCCCTTTTTTCAGACAATACCCTGGGTAGAATAACAACATCTTTGAATAGAATGACCATACCCTTGGGTAAGATGACCATGCCTTAAGGAGAAGGAAACGTTCACTTCTCATGGCTGCCAGCGCTCCTTTTTATCTCAGAAACCAGGATGATTAGGGGGCTTATCCATAATATTCCTGTTCTTTTTGGCAGACTAATTTTAAAAGTAACGATGCTCTTAATCTTTGCTTATTAATAACCTCAGTTCGATTATTGCACCATACTATTTATATAAGATTGGCCAAGATAACAGGAAGTGCACGAGCCGGTCATACCGATTAGTGATTAAAATGGCCACTTAATGCGCTTCGCTTTTAATTGGCCTTTAATCCCCGTTTTACGGGACTGTCCTTACGTTCAACATCTCGGCATACCCCAATGTCATTCTTATAAGGAGGGTTTAAATAAGCGTGCCGGCATAGGCGCGACGAAGAGGAATGCGGGAATTCCGGACAGTGGGTTAGCAAAAATTCATCAAGGAGGCGGGTGGAAGCGTTTATTTGACTAGAGTTTTTTGGTTCCTTTTTGGGGCGATGCCAAAAAGGGACTAGGGTCCGGGACAACGTCCCGATTAAAATACAGAATCTTCAAGTCTTGACATCCTAACAAAAGGTGAGTCAGAGATGGCCGTTGCCCATATTGACGACTATACAACCCGATCCTACCGTTACCTTCAAATCAGAAAAGATAGAGATGATTCTCACTACCTGGAAAAATATACTCTTGAATATCTTAAGAACAAACTAATACACCTTGACAAGCCGCATCCAAGACAAAGACACTAATCACTGACAGTGAGTTACTTTGTAAGCTTGTTATATGATAAACATTAGACTGATTTACATTGCTCCCGTTTTCAAACCATTAACAATTTCGTCTATTGAATAAATTGAAGTTGTTTTTCAATTACTTATAAAAGTTTAACGATCTATTGAAAATTCTCACAACTCCCCAAATCAGCCAAACGCAAAAAAGCTGCTCCCGAACAGGCCAGGAACAGCTTTGAAACTATGAGTAAATAAAAAAAAGTCTACTCGACGCCACTCTTTTCTTTAACCCGTTCACACAGGATGATTTTATTCTCCCTGATTCGATTACGTGCCACGGTTTGCTCGTAATTTATCTGCGACCATTTACCTGCCACTCGTGGCTTAATGTAGAAAATCCAGCCAAAGGGATCATTATTCTCATCCAGGTAAGCAATTGGCTTCTCGGGATGTTTTTGGTTGTAATCATTCAGAAAATGATAAAAGAAATTACCAAAACTCATATTCTCCGGTGCTTTCACCCGCAGCCTGGAGGTTACGCCGGAAAAAGCTTGTTTCTCCACATCCATGCTCACCAGGTAGGGATTGCGCAACTCATCCCGCCCCGGCACTTTAAAATGCTTATTGACCGGATAGTGCCATTTCTGATAGATGGCAATGGGGATAACCATGGCGCTCTTAAACATGGCCCGGTAGATATACGGAAAGAAATAAAACAATAGACCAGAACAGAAAAATAACTGCAATCCGGTCACGCCCAGACGTCCGGCCACCTGCAGAAAAATAACGGACCCAAACAAGGCACAAATGAAAGTAAAGGCAATCTGTGCCGCCACCTTGGTATCGTCCTCCCACTCAAAGAAACGCTCCATGCCCCACAGATGCAATATACCGATCGCTAAAAACATCACCTGTACGGCGATATAATTAGACATGATCTGTTGGCCTATGACATTTTCAATGGTCAACAATCCCGTTAATGCAAAACACAAAATGGTAAGCAACAGGTAAATCAACATCTTCTTTTTATCATGCGAAAAAAGACTCTTGAGCTTTTTTATAAACGCAAATATGATGGCTCCAAACAAAAAAAGGATAATGCCTATGGCATTAATATCTCCGTTAAGTAGCTGTTTTAAAATCATGACATGGCTATTTTAATAATTAAGAATGATGGGGTTTGCGGTTTTTCGGTTTGGGGTTTGCGGTATAGGGGTTACGGTTCATAAGGTATTGGGCTGATAGGTCATTAGGGTTTGGGGTACATAGGTTTTGGGTTGATAGATTATTAGTGTCTTACACGTGATATTGGTGTAAATATTGGCAAGCAGTAAATCATCTTGATACTTTGTACTTTATACTTTTTACTTAACACCCTGTACTTGATACTTTTTACTTTTCTGGCTTGTCCAGGTTAGGTCGATAGATTATTGGGTTCATACACATTTATATTATCATTGTGTAACCAAGACTGCCATAACTTTCTGTTGCCTGACTGTCTTCCTTGTTGGCGATTAATTCTATATCTGTTTCATATTCTATTGGAATAGTATGTTTTAATAATTCCTGAACAAACAATCGATTCACGCCGCCTTCTAAAAAGAGCGGAAGCTCATTTCCGGGTATCTGCTGAAAAATAAATGTTACCCGTGGTAAATGTTCCGTGGTTGCACCGGTGATTAAGTTATGGCCCAGTCGCCTTTTGGATGGTTGTGCCGAAAGAGTTACGCGACAAGGGAGATAATCCAGTCGGTGTGATACGGGCAGGTTGAAAAAACGTGACAGCGTCGCAGCAATAACAGCAAAGTCTCCCTTCATTTTTTTCACCACAGGAAATAACCGGATAAAAAACTGAATCTGCGGTTCGGTCAGTGCCCGGTTTATTTGCCAGAAACGAATGAGAAATTCATTGAAATTTTGCTTCTTTCGCGATAACAGGTTGCGTTCCTTTTGTTCCAGGTGCACTTGTTGCCTAAAAAACTCATTCTCGATGGGTTTAAAAAAACGACGGGCTGCCACCTCCTCCCGTTTCCTTTTTCTATAAACAGCCGATAATTCGGATATTTTCTTTTCATCGAAAGTAAGCACCTCCTGACTGTGACACATCCCTTCGGGCAACAAATCATACAGGCTATTTCGAGGCAGAAAAAGCTCCAGAATTTCATCCCCTGACACGGAATTTTTCACCTGTGCATGGGTCACATCCTTTCTAAAAGGCCTGAAAAAAGCCCCTTCATTGGTGACTTCGATCTCATCAACAGCAAGTCCTTCCTCAATCAATGAAGCCGCAATCACTTCGGCCTTAACATTAAACGGAAGGCTTGAAATCTCTTCTATTACAGAATCATGGTTGAGATTTGACATTTCTTTTAATTTTTGCATTGGCAATAATATCTATCACACTACAGGTATCACTTAAGTGATAATACTTAATTCCACCATCAACATCAGACAGCACGAAATATTTATTTTGCAGATAAAGCGCCACCTGTTTATCCTCCCGCTCCTTTTGTTTTAAAAATAACAGATTACCCTCCTGCAGATAATCGGTACTTTTAAAGAGAAAAGTTCCCGGATAATGATAAAGCTTCTCAATATTTCCGGGTAATTTGGTGTCATAAGCCATATAATATAAGTACTGGATAAATCTCGCATTATACCCGGCGGTATCATCGGGATTGGCCGCCACATACCCGGGCCAGTGATCAATATGCTTGTAAAGGGTGAGGTGCCGGATACTATCGGGCAACACATTTAACAGCTTGCAAAATTTAATCTGTAACTGATAAACCTCTTCATTTTTGACATAGGTAGTATCGATCATAACCTTGCTACTACAGCCTGGAATAGCCCAGCACAGCGGCATACTACCCAACAAAAGACACCATCCTATATACTTTCTTATTTGTGTATTTTCGCGTTTCATACTATATAAACAGCAATTTTCATAGGCTTCACCTGAACAGATGCATCAATATTTATAAATAGTTTCCACGCATCAGCAAAAGCCGCCACAAATATAAAAACATTTTCATGTATTAAACACGTTTCATTGCTTGTTATACATATATCAATGGTTTTTCAGAAACAAATCACCCTTTTAGTACTGGTATTCTTGACTTTTATCACCTTTTACTCTTCAAATCATCGACACCTTTTGTAAATCTAAACATTTTCTCCATTTATCATTAACGGCCTTGTGTTATATCTAAATACAATGGTCGATTCTTGACTTGATATGACCTATGTTTATTTTTCAGTGATGAACGTTTTAATTTTAGTGACTAATGATTTTGTAAAGTAAAACACTCCTATTAAGTTTGCTTCCGTTCTATTAACGTTATTTAAATTTTTATTTTTATGTCTTTTAAAGCAAAATTGAAAGTTGGCGGCAAAGAAATGAATGTTCTTGCCTGCAGTTATGATTTGACACAGGAAGTTGATGCAACCGGAAGACCATCTTCTGTAACGCGTGGCGGACGTATCAAGTTAACTGTTGAAAGTACCGGTGAAACCGAACTTTTCGAGTGGATGTGTAACAACTTCGAGCGAAAAGACGGTACCATTACTTTCCTGAAGCGTGACACAGACTCTAAGTCTAAGGAACTTTCCTTTACTGAAGGTTACCTGGTTAAGTACGAAGAGCGCTTCCAGGCATTTGACAACAACCCAATGGTTGAATCATTCACCATCTCAGCCCGTGAAATTAAAATGGGTAATGGTGAACACATTAACGAATGGGTTTAATTTGCTGTTGACTTTTGCAATCGGGGGCAGCATAAACATGCCACCCTCCGAATGTACAGTTTGTCAGGATAATGTGCACAACCCGACGGTGCAAAAATAGTTCTTTTTTTACACATGACGGTATTTATCCCTGATAAAGAAGCTGTCTTTTTAAGACAGCTTCTACAACTGTTCAACTTGTTCCAAAATCATTAATTAAAAGAAAGCGTACCTGTCCACCATACCTCAATCGGTTTGCCCGAATAATATCTGCCAGCACATTCTCCGGTCGACAACTACACACAAGTAGTTCCTGGCCTTGGATTAGCTGCCGTCATTATACCAGCAACCCCTTGCAGCAGATTTAAAAACAGGTTATGTCTTCTGATGGTTTTCTTCTCATTACGCCTGACGTTTATTAGGCACTTAGGAGGCAACTTTTACCAATATATTGTTCAAATTGGATGGAAATAAATGGAGATACATTGAAACAGATAGAAATAGACACCTCTTATCATTGTCAATCTCGAACAACAATCAGCTTGAGGTAACATCCCTCAAAGAGGCTTTTTTTCAGCATTAGGCTGAAAATACATAGTTACTTATTATTGAACCACAATAATCCGTTTGATTTATCGATTTAAGCAAACTATTAGAATCAATCTATTGCCGGATGCTGTGATTTTGAATTACTCCTGCTTTTCATGCAAAGGGGAAAACGACATAAAAAGCATTCAACGAGTAATAATATAAGGAATAGAAGATAGGGACCTACAGGATGAAAAGTCAATCTTTTCAGAAGTAACAACCAAAGTTGAAGGACCGCATTTTTGCAACCTACCACAAAGGTAGCGTTACCATGGGGTATCATTCAATGGCGGCATCTGATATCCATTAGGCGCTTAGGCCGCAGCTTTTACCAACATGTTGTTCAAATTGGATGGAAATACGTGGAAACAGATGGAAACAATTAGAAACAAATGGAGATACATGGAAACAGATAGAAATAGACACATCTTATCATTGTTAATATCTAAGAACATTGAGGTAGCATAATCTCTTCTCCCTCCTTATTTCAAAAAACACATAATGACCAGGACGAAACATTGAGTCTCAACAACGATTTTATCAGAAATAGCGGCGAAACTAATTTGCTGCGAAATCGGTGGATTCATTCCCCGAACAGGAAAATCACCCCAATAATTCATAACATTAAAAAACCAGGAGTATGTCATTCATTGCAAAACTAACATTAGATAGCCAGGACGAAATAAATGTATTATCATGCGATTATGGCGTGAAGCAACAAACCGATGTCAACGGCATACCCAGCCAAAGACCTCTTGGTGGCGGCTATATCCACATGGTGATTGAATCGGATGGTAACACCGACTTCTTTGACTGGGTGGTATCCCCAACGAAAAAGAAAAATGGCAACATCACTTTCTTTAAACGCGATGCCCATTCGAGACTCAAACGTCTGAATTTCACCGATGCCTACTGCATTGAATACCATGAATATTTTGAAGCACAAAATGCAAAACCCATGACGACCAAGCTAACGCTTTCCGCCAGGGAAATTCAACTTGAGAATATCCCCTTTTCTAATAATTGGCCGGTATTGGAGGGGTAGGGGTTCGAAGTTTTGGGTTCGGGGTTCGGGGTTCTGAGTTGTGAGTTCTGGGTTTAAGGTGCATAGAGGAGGATGGAAGTTTGAGGCTAGAGGATTTTGGGTTTTGGGTTCTGAGTTCGGGGTTGTGGGTTGTGGGTTTAAGGTGCAGAGAGGAGGCTAGAAGATTGATAACAGAAGTTAGAGGTTAGTGATTAGAGGATTTAGGTGCTTAGGCCGCAACTTTTACCAACATGTTGTCCAAATTAAATGTTGTGTATTAATTCATAATTCTAGGTGTTATGAAGTTATCAATGAGCTTGATATAAAAAGGTCTATCATATAATAAGATACCGATTGCAAATCGATGCTAGCAGGGGCAAACGCGAAGTCGCCCTTGAATAAATCGACACTATAACACAAAAAGCCAAATGACGAGTCGGACCATGATGTTGGGAAGCGCGCGAGCCCGGCATACCGATTAGTAATTAAAATGCCCACTTAATGCGCTTCGCTTTTAATTGACCTTTAATTATCTATCGGCATTACACCAAGGTCATTCTTAAATAGGTTTAGTGTCAAATAAGCGGGCCGGTGCTGGCGCGACGAAGATGAATGCGGGAATTCCGGCTAGTGGGTTGGATAAAATTCATCAAGGAGGTGGGTGGAAGCATTTATTTGCCTAGACTTTTTTGCTTCGTTTTTGGGCAATGCCAAAAATGAAGTAGGGTTTGGGACAACGTCCCAATAGTAAAAAACGAAGTCATTAGGCTCTTAAGAAGTAACTAATACAAACATATTAATGATAACTAGGCAACGATTTTAATGCCATATTAGTGATGTATTTCTTTAATTTTAAGGATTCTATGGGATATTATTAGGTATTATGACTTTACCCGAAGGGCTTTTTTATATAGAGAAAAATCTAGTGTCTTATCAGTAATGTCTGTGTATTTTTTGGCAGGATATTACAATGTCGGTCATGTAAATATCTTGATACTTGATACTCATATCTGTGTACTTTTCTGGATTGTCCAGGTTAGGGTTCAAGGTGTAGAATGAAAGTTAGAGGGGATGAACTTAGTGTATTATCAGTAATGTCTGTGTATTTTTTGGCAGGATATTGCAACGTCGGTCATGTAAATATCTTGATACTTGATACTCATATCTGTGTACTTTTCTGGATTGTCCAGGTTAGGGTTCAAGATGTAGAATGAAAGTTAGAGGGGATAGACTTAGGTTAAAGATGGAGATTAGAAGATTTAGGGAGTAAAATGGAAGATAGAGAAAAGAGGATGTAGGGTTTAGATCATTGAATTTAGATTTTAGACCTATAGATAGCAGGAAAGTTTATTGGTTTATGAAATTTCTATTGAATGCTTAAGTACTGATTATTATCAACTAATTAAAAAAATTAACTGGCATAACACTACTACTATGAGAATTCCAGGTACACTTATTCTGCTTTGTTTATTAATGGGGTGCCACAATATTACTAACCACAACACCTCAATAGAAGAGCGAAACAGGCCTCAAAGAAAAGAAACGACTGCCTTAAGGGACAGCATCAAACTGGATGAAATAACTCAACTGACGCTTGATGCGGCGATTGATAAATATGGCACTCCGAAAAAAGAGGATCTGTTCATTTTTGGAGAGGACAATACGGATTACCGGGTGGGGCTGATGAATAAATTCTCCATTGAGGAGTATTTCAGTGCCTCTATCATCATAAAGGAGCTTACATGGCAAAAGGATAAAAATTATAACATTACGGTTTGGTACCGGGAAAAGAATGACAAATGGGTGAACATTGATATTATGGTTTGGGATAAAGGAAAGAAACTTTAATGCGATGAATTGGTTAACAGGACCTGACGACGGGATAATCTCAAACCACCTCACCCCTCCCGAGCTATCAGAATCTCCTCAAGGCGAGGGAAAGTGCAAACAGGATGTTCCGGCTCATGTTGATTGAACAAAGAGGAAACTGGCAAGATGATAAACAGGCGACTTGTAACCCGATTATTTATAGACCTATTACACCAAACACAAACCGTTTAAACAATAACATAAGTTTTAGGCACTATTGATAAAAAACAATGATTGACAGCGCAGTTACTGTTTCAACGGGACAGGACCTGCCAACAAAGATGTAATCAACTTAAAGACACGATACCATGGCATTACAATCAATCGTAAGCATAAACATTAATGATCATACCTATACCAATTTTAAAAACCTGACCATCTCCCAGGCGGTTAATGATCACCATCAGTTTGAGGTGACATTTCGATGGGACGACCTGGGACAGGCAGACCAGTCGCTCTTTGAGAAGTGCCAGGAGTTGATTGGCTCTCCACTGGATATCATTATTGAACCCTCTGATGCATCCATGCAGGTGACAGAGGGTGTTTTTTCCGGCATCATTACCAACACCCTGTCGGGCAAGTCTGATTTCACCGGCGCGGGCAGTGAGATCATCCTAAAAGGCTACAGCCCTACCATCCTCATGGACCACGGCCCCCACTGCACCTCTTTTGAGGAATACACGCCCGGGGACATTATCCGGGAAGCCACCTCCCCTTTCCAGGGCAGCCTGGCAGAAATAGTAATTAACCCTGTGGGTAAGAATCCCCTCCCCTACACCGTGCAATACAACGAAAGCAGCTTCGACTTCATGCGACGGCTGGCCACGCGCCTGGGTGAATGGTTCTACTACAATGGCCAGAAGCTGGTTTTCGGCACCAACAGTGAGCCAACCATCGCCATGAAATATGGCATCGACCTGAAAGATTTTAACCTTAACATGGCCCTGACTCCCAAAACATTTAAATATACCACCCGCGAATACAGCACGGATGAGCTGGTGGCCGAAAGCTGTGAGTCTGGCACGACCCTGGGCGGTTTCAATGCCACCACGTCAGATAAATCGGAGCAGCTATTCACCAACGAGGCCCTGGCAAACTACAACCAGCTGGCACCAGAAAACAGCACCCTTCAGGAATTACAGGAAGCTATGGACCGCCAGAAGGAGGCCCACGTGAGCCGGATGATACGCCTCTCGGGCCGCTCGACCAACCCGGCCCTGGCACCCGGTAAAGTGATATCCATAAGCGCCACCACGGCAGATGGCGACACCGATTACGGGGAATACATGGTGACTACCATCACCCACAAATGCATCTCGGCCGGTAACTACGAAAATAACTTTGAAGCCCTGCCCCTGGAGGTGGTGATACCGCCTTACACCAATGTGATGGCATCGCCGCGTTGCAACACCCAAACGGCCAAAGTGACTGACAACAACGACCCCCTGGGAATGGGACGCGTAAGAGTGCAATTCAACTGGCAAACCAACGCTATGTCGCCCTGGTTACGAGTGAGCCTGCCCCACACCGGCGCAGATAAAGGTATGTACTTCGTACCCGAGGTGGAGGATGAAGTGGTGGTTGAATTCGAAGGCGGCAATGCCGAGAAACCCTTTGTGGCAGGATGCCTCTACCATGGCAATGCCAAACCCGACAGCTTCGTGAACGAAACCAACGACATAAAGGCCATTCGCACCCGCGGAGGGCATACTATTCAATTTACGGATACGGAGGGGGAGGAGAAAATTGAAATATTCGATAATGAGGGAAGTATTATCATTTTTGATACCCAGGCAAAATCGCTAACCATAAATTCCACCGAAAATATTGAAATAAGTGCTAAAAACATATCCATTTCCGCCGAGGAGAACATTAAGATAGGCGCACAGGGCAATATTGAAGTCGCTGCTGAAGGTGACCTTAGCAACATGGCCAATGGCAATCTGGCATTACAATCGGCTGGTGATACAACACTGGCAAGCGATGGAGGGATAACTATTGAAGCAACTGCCGATACTTCATTAACAGGCCAGAATATTTCTGCAGAAGGAAAAGTTAAAGCAGGTATGGTAGGTACTCAAGTCACTATTGAAGGCCAAATGACAGCTGTTCAGGGAGCAACCGGGAAAATGGAGGTGATTTAGGGGGAGACGGGAGTCAGGAGACGGAAGACGGGAGACGGAAGACGGGAGACGGAAGACGGGAGACGGAAGACGGAAGACAGGAGACACAAACTTCGGACTTCAGACTCCCAGCTTCAGACTCCGGTCTTCAAACTTCACAACACACAAAACGCTATGAAATTCAAATTTGAAAAATTAATCATATGGCAAAAATCTATTGATTTTGGAGAAACGATTTATCAAATAACAAGATCATTCCCAAAGGATGAACGCTACAACTTAACTTCTCAGATTTGTAGAGCAGCGGACTCAATTGCTCTCAATATTTCAGAGGGCTCCATTGGGCAAAGTAACCCTGAGTTTAGAAGATTTATGGGATATGCCATTCGTTCACTTGCTGAAGTAGTCACCTGTTTACACAAAGCTGTCTTGAGGGAATATATTTCCAAAAACGAATTTAACCAACTATATGAGGAGTCCTTTAATTTAATGAATATGATGATCGCTTTTAAGAAGGGTATTCGGTGAGAAAGGGGGTGGGAGACGGAAGTCAGGAGACGGGAGACGGGAGACTGGAGTCGGGAGTCACAAACTCCGGTCTTCAAGCTTCTTCAAACTCCTAACTCCACAATCAATGTTCAAACAAAAAACAAATTACAATGCCAGGAAAACCAATAGCAACCCAAGGAAGTATGCACGTCTGCCCCATGTGTTCGGGTTTAATACCCCATGTGGGGGGACCAGTATTAGGACCAGGAGCAAATAATGTATTAATAAACGGAAAACCAGCCGCCGTGATGGGTGACATGTGTACTTGCGCAGGTCCACCGGATACTATTGCCCAGGGTGAACCCACAGTGTTAATCAACGGTACGCCGGTTGCTACCCAGGGTAGCATGACTGCACATGGAGGAACCATTGTACAGGGCGACCCAACCATCATGATCAGTTCGGCTACACCCAATGCCAAAGCGACCATGCCGGTGAAAAGAATTCCTTTTCCAAAGATTAACATCATCAAAAAAGTACAGGCCTCTGTAGTTGGCCAGGCAGGTAAAATGCATGAGGCGGAAAAGAATATTACTCAGATAAAGAAGGATGCAGAGGAGCAAGGCGAACCAGCGATATACAATTTACAATGGTTAAAGGAAGAAAAAACAATACGCGATTCCTATGTGGTAAAAATAACAACCCTCAAGGCCAATGTGAAAAATATCGGAGATGGGGAGAGCATCACATTTAAGGTTAAAAAACCAGTAGTGAATGAAAATAATGAGGAGCAGGAAAATGACGTAGTTGAATTAACAGGAACTGTATCCGACAAACAAGTAGTAGTAGAATGGGAAGTGGAAGATGTGAATAATGAAGCAAACAGTGGTGAAACACAAAATGAATAACCAATGACCCGGGAAAACAGTGTACTAGAGAATAATCAGATAAAAGAGTACGATCCAATAGTAGCCGAATATATATTTGAATGCGAAGGAGCTGGAGTAACCAGTCCTAAAAGCCCCAGGCTAAAAGCTAAAAAAGCCGGTATAAAACTCCACTTTTTCAGGTATGGATTATTTCATAATAGTCAAAAAGAGAAGTTCATAGATAATAAGCCGACACCCCTGCTAAGCAGTTACAACCAGGCACAACACGCCGAAACCATTGAGGAAGTAAACCCTGAGGGTGTTCCTAAAGTAGAAGATTTTTTTTATGCCAGAACTGCTTTAAACAAGGGTTACCTGTATATTTTTGATGATACTGATCCCAATCTGTGGTATGAATACGAAGTAGATGACCTGAGTAACCTGCATCCTATCTATTGGGCTGACAACAAAGAAAATGGTCAATATAAAGATGCAAGGAAATGTTCAAGGCAAATTTTTACCAGCCTCACTTTTAAGCAAGACCAGGTGCTATGGGTAGCATTTTCATCTATTCAATGGAGTATCGATTATCACCATGTGATGCATACCGATGCCACACGACGTGCCGAACGCATGATTCAGATCCGGTGCAGTGGATTTGACCCAAACAGCAAAAGTAACCAGCTGGACTTCCTGCCCTTTGATGAAATGTATGGTACTTTTTATAACACCGATCCTCATCCCCTTTGGTTCAATGATAAACTACAGGATATAATGGCCGATGACCGAACCACCAGGGAAAAAGATCCGAAAGCCATTAAGGAGGATATGTTCATTACCCTGCATGACCCATTGGGGATGATACAGGATGCCAGCGGCTTTTATGCCGATAAGATTTTGCATTTCAAAGCACTGGTGGAGGCCATACAGACCGGTGAATCCATCGACGAAGCATACCAAAGAATAGTAGCTGAAGAAAACTTTGACACCTCTAAAAACAAAGACCACCAACACCTGTTCTCGTTGGCTAATATGAGTTACCATCATATCTATGACAACTCAAAACACATAGAAAAATACAGCGAAGCTTTAAGTCACGAAAAAAGCTATGAATATAGCAGTAACTACAGGGCTGCGAAGGATGCCTTTAATGAAACACCAGAATATGCCCGACGTCATATACGCGGTTTCAAATTCCGAAAAGCATCCAATAACTATCGGGGAGCTGACCTGGAAAAGCTGGAAGGTATCCTGGGTGTGGAAGAACGTAAGCAGGAACGGAAAAAACTGATCGCAATCCGAAACATCGTATTTGATCTTTTCAAAGAAGCCTATCCTTTTAAATACCTGGAAGACTTCGTGCACAACACCCAAAACAATACCGTACACGGGAGGTATTGCCTCTTACCTATTGTTGATACCCTCTATCTGAATCCTTATAATATTGATGCCAACCTGCTATTGAATAAGGACCGTAAAACAGAGGATAACATCCAAAAAGACCTCTTGTTTCTGATCACACAGGACGAAAAAGAAAAAGCATTACCACCCGGCTTTAAACAAAAACTAACCAGTTACATCAAACCCGGCCAAAACCTGTTTCTTTTTATGCTCGCTGGGCAAATTAGCGGAGAGTTATCTGAGCGCAGCAATAATGACTTAAAAACCGATGTCTGTGTAAAAGTTGCCGCTATCGTTAAATCCACCATGGCGTATTTTGCTGATAAAGCTTTCACTACTATCAAGGCTAGCGGAAAAACATATAGAGGATTTATAAGTTCGGCTCATGAAACCATAGTAAATGGCATTAATAATAACATCTTACTCAACAAACAGAACCTGGCAGCCCTTAATTCCAAAGGGATAGTACTCACCATCAGCGATCATTATGTGATGCTATCCACCGAAGGTTCAGGAGCCCTGAAGCTTGATATTCTCTCCCAGCAGCCCGGTGATTACAACGTATCAACCTATCGAAGCCAACCATTAACAGCCAGCCAACAACGCAACAATAAATTTAACAGCAAACTGGCAAAGTTGGTTAACGCGGATGCTTTCCACGGTGTGTTTGGTCTTATCGCTATTTTTAATTTACATAAGAGCATAACAGAATTTGATAATAGTCAAAAACTAAGAAGTGCTGTTAATGTTTTTGGCTACACGGTTGGTGTGGCAGAAGTGGCATTAGCTTTTAAAGAGTCGATTGTAAAAAAAGAGTTAGCAAAACGGACGGATAAATTTGCAAAATTAATAATTAATAAAGCCGAATTTCACACTAAACTAGCCGGCGCCGCAGGCGTTATCATTACCTGTGGCATCTGTATCTATGATAGTTGTGCCCTTTTTAGAGAAGATGACATCGATGCCGGGGCAGCCCTGGTGGGAGCCGGTATTGGTTTTGCACTCTCTGGTATCTTACCTTTGTGCATCAAAAGCATTGCTATGGCCGGCCCCTTGGGATGGGCAGCCTTAATTGTGGGCACAGGACTTTACTTTCTGTCGGAAGCCCTTAAGGACGACGACCTGCAAAAGATCTACAAGCACTACCTTCTAAGCAACTATAAAGAGTGTCCTAAAGCAGGTTTATCACCCATAGCCTACAGTCAAAAAATATTGTCGCAAAAAAAACGCTTAACCGATCCCGACTATCGAGCCAACCGCTCCGATAAAAAACGCCCCAACCTGGAAGATCCACACCAGGCCTTCCTGAAACTGGCCGAAGAGTTGATTATGCCCACCATACAGGTGAAAGGGACCGGAACAGTCACAGGAGACAGAAACATACTGTATGGCTGGTACAACCGGTTTGAGATTGCCATCCCATTTCTTCACCACTTCAACTCCGACGAATGCCTGAATAATGCCCTGGTGGATGTAAAGTTCTACCCACGACACGAAAATAGTTATGCCAGTATGAGAACCGACAATGTCACCTTCACCAAAGAGAAAAAGGGGGTATTCCTGAAAATTAAGGTTAACATTGATAAACATACAAAAAATGTTGGAAGTGGTGCTTTTTGCAAAGTATATGTACGACTGAAGCTCTCCCATGGGAGCAAAGACTTTTTCCCTTACAATGATACCGAAGGTAAACAACGTGTTATTGTCATCACGCTAAAGCTAAATCACGACGTCAGGGCCAACAACCCATTGAAAGGAAGTTACAGCATTGTTACCCTCAGTTAAAACAATGTTTCATAACTACACACTATTAGCTAAAAATTAAGACATATAAATGAAAGAAAGAGATAAAAAATATTACCGCTTCATCACCCACCACGAATACGAAAAAGAATTATACGGAGAATCATCAGAAACTTGGATAGAAAAGTGCATATACAATGAAGGAGGTGAAATTACAAAAGAAGATGAAAAAAGTCCTTATATTTTATATATCGATGACAAATACTTGGTTGAGGATGAAACAAGTTTCGTACGATCTAATTTTCGGATATTGCTCATTGGCCCCTTAGGTTTAATTATATGCTATTTTGTTGCTGGAACACCAATATTTGAATACAATTGGTTTGGAATAGCAGCGTTCTTTTTTTTCATTTTTCTCTTTATTTTTTTTGGTTACAACTCCTTTTTCCACCCCCCATATATATATATATATAACCGGCTAGATGGTACCGTTACGATGCCTTCGTTGTTCGGAAAAGGAAGCTGCACCATGGAATTCAGTAAACTGAAATATGGAACCTCCACCAGCCGCATGGGATCTACCAGTCTTGTTTTAGTAGCGCCTAAAACTCACACTTGGGTAAGACATATTGGAGGACTCGGTCCAGAAACAGATATGTCCTCTTACACCTGGTACATGGACAAGAACCGGCCTTTACCCCGTGGTAAGGCCTTTGACCCTTACCGCGAGCGTGATTTCCAGCGACGCAAAGCAGAAGGATTTCCCGAGCCCCTTTATCCCAGTTTTATCCATACACCGGAACACACCCCCGAGCATGAGGCGGAACGGGCCGCTTCGCAACGTACCAACATTGAAACCTTCTACCGGGAAACCGGGTCGGAATGGTACAGCCCTGAAAAACATGGCACCTGGGAAATTGCCAAGATGATTTACAGTGATACCGACATCACACCACAGGCCTATATAGTACTCCGCTACGAATTTGAAGATGGCCGCATTATTTATGCCCGTGCCGATCAATACGGTTACATTGATCGCCCCCCGAAAACAGAGAAGTTTAATGTAGAAATAGTTAAAGACAAAGAAAAACAGGTTACTTTCCTGGATAAGGTCATGGATCTGATCACATGATAATAAGAGTTAACCGGATATTATAAACCGGCAATCTATCCATGATGGTAAGAGAGTAGGCGTTTAGGCAGCAACTTTTACCAACATATTGTTCAAATTAAATGGAAATACTTGGTGACAGATGAAAATATATAGAGAGGTTAGAGGTCAGAAGTTAGAGAGGGAAACAAATAGAAATACATGGAAACAGATTGAAATAGACCACACTTCTCATAGACAATCAGCTTAATGCAACATCCCTCGAAGAGGCTTTTTTTCAGGCTGCGCTTAAAAAATATAGAAACTTCAATCCTTTATTATGTAACATGCTTTGAAACCCAGTTCCTGAAAATGGGACTGAGGAAACGAAGTGTGCCTTGAAGTCTACAATCTAACCATTATTCTTTCAGGAGATAATGTATAAAGCACCCCAACCTGGAAGATCCACACCAGGCCTTCACGAAGCTGACCGAAGAAAACATTGAACTGGGTGCTACAAAAAACGTGAAGGTAATAGCCGATGAAACAGTAGCCCTGCAATCGGGTAAAGATACTGCCATAAAAGCCAAGGGGGCCGCCACCGTGGAAGCCTCCAAGGATTTAACTCTTTTTGGCCAGAACATGACAGCAGAAAGCAAGCAAAATCTGGACATCAAGGGAGGAACGCAAACCAATGTAGGTAATACCAAGACTTTTTTAAAAGGAGCCGCATTTAACATTGAATTAAAATAAAACAGCCATGGCAAAGCAACAAATAGCCACCGTAGGCAGCATGCACGTCTGCCCCATGTGTTCAGGAACCGTACCCCATGTGGGCGGACCCATTACCGGACCCGGCATGCCGGGTGCCACCATCAATGGACAACCCATAGCAGTAGTGGGTGACCTGTGCACCTGCGTGGGGCCACCCGACACCATTGTACAAGGATGCCCGGGGGTTACCATCAACGGCAAACCAGTAGCTGTGATGGGCAGCATGACCGCCCATGGCGGACAGGTGACTCAAGGCATGCCCGGCGTTACCATTAACACCAATGTCCCGGAACCCAGTACTTACATGCCCCTGGAGGAAATCCCCTTTCCCAAAATTACACCGGTAGACGTGGCGGTTGCCACCGTGGCAGAAGCACTAACCGGCAACCAGACTGGCAGCAACATCCGCCAGGCACGGGAAAACATTGAGAAGATAAAGGAGGAAGCTAAGGAGCATGGTTATTTGGCGGACTATGATTTTAGCCTTTAATCCCAAATTAATTATCGCATGTTTAAATACCCAATAAAAACAAAAAAACCAAAAACTCTGCTGGGCACCACCAATATGACGGGTACCTTTCCCGTAGGCAGATTACATTCCTGGCATGGTGGTATCCACATCGAGTCCAGTGAATCCATCCAGGCCATTGCAGATGGTACCATCATTGCTTATCGCATGCCAGAGAAATATCTGGAGGCCGAAATAGATGGGAAAAAGTCCTGTTACTCCAATGCCTTTGTGCTAATACAGCACCACTACAAGAGTAAGGAAGGACAGAAACTAACCTATTACAGCCTCTACTCCCACCTATGGCCAGCTTGCGACATGGCAACGGAGTTTGTCTCAGAGATTTTTCAAAAGGCAACTTACCTCGTGGAAAACAAAAGTGATATTCCAGCAAAATACGGAGTATACATTATTGCTGATCCCAAAGGAAAAACGAAACTACTGGTCCCTTACGATGCCATGTTGCTTGGAGAAGTTATGACCGATACAGAAAAAAAGCAGTGGAAAAACCTAAAGAACTATCGAAAAGTAAAGTATATCACCCCAACAGGAGAAGTGCACAACAATTACTTTTTGGATGCCACCCAAGCCGATGTCATCATTAAAGAACAAGCTATTGGCCCACTGTTTAAGGGAAAAACATATTATCGCATTAAAAAAGCAGATCAATACGAAGAAATAGCAAATGGGGCCATAGGCCTTAGGGAGCGATCGGAGGCCGGGAAATACGGAAAAAAAAATAATCACAATATTCTCCGGGTAATCCCCTATGGCACGGAAGTAGAAATTGAACCAAAGCCAACAACACCCAAATGGCACAAAGTGATTTATCCCGATAATCTGTCTGCTGTCAAGTACAGCTATTTAGAAGATCGAGAGCACCCCGAAGCGGGTTATATCTGCGTTGATCCCCAAAAAATAAAATACAGTTGTAACAAGACAGTCGTCCAAGGCAATGAAGTCACCTGTTGTGCCATACCTGTCAGCGCCGGAACAATTTTAGGCAAAGCCGGGTATTATGGCTTTGAACGACAGGAAACCTACCGATCAGCACACATCGAGGTTTTTACCGCTGAATCAGAAGAAAACATTGAAAAATTCTTAGCCAATGGAGCAAAGGATGACAAAAAGGCACGCAACTACCTTAAAATTAAAAAAGGAACATCCCTTACCAACACCTTTACCTATCCATTAAAAAAGAAATTGCCGGTAAAGGTAATTGAAACCAAGGGAGATTACACCCAAATAGAAATCATACGAATTGAAAAAGAAGTAAAGTATGAATACCTGGGTAAGCACGAAAAAGGGAAAGGCTACAAGTTAACCGGTCCCACTGATGATCCCGACGATAAAAAGAAACAAGCTGATTTTAACCAGGTGAATGCAGCTTTGGGTGGCTTTTTAACCAAGCAGGACCGGTTACAATACATCGAAAAAACAACAAAGAAAGAAGTACAAGAAGATTCAAAAAAAGAGTTAACGGTGAACTACCGGAAGGTATACTATAGTCACCCTTTGGAAGGTAAGCGCTTTTGGGCATCTACCGACATGGTTAATGATGCTGCTCCACCCAAACTAAAAAAACTTGAACCGGCCATTGGCAACATTAAAGACAGCACCTGCGGCAAAGCTGAAGAGGTGAAGGAAGAAACTAGCGAAACACAAAAGAAAAAACATTACCTGAAAGCTGATTTAAAGGAGGTCTATTTTGATGATCCCAATGAATTTAAAGAAACGAAACTGGAAGAAGATGCCATTATTCTCTCGGCAGAGGTCAAAGAATATGTCGATGACAAGAAAAACAAGTGGATCTATATTGCCAACAAAGTAGAAGATCTACTCAACGACCAGAAAATCTACAACGGAGCTTTAAAAATAGATGGTAAACAAGAAAATATTAAAAAGGTATCGGCCTACAACTGGAAAGAGTTTGGCTTTAATGTGATCAACGACCCTGAAGACAAAATTATCTATAATTGCGAGTCACAAAATGGTTTTTTAAAAGATGTGTGGGATGAAATTGACCGGAAAAAGAAACGGGATGGTAAACTCAGTTATCCGGAATTAAGGGCTGCCTTCCAGGACGAGTCTATCGTGCGCCACCTTTCCCGACAAGTATGTTGGCACACCAACGAGTGGTCGATTACTTACGATGGTCTGAAAGACGAAGTGGAAGCTCTCTACGACAAAGGAATAGACGCAGAGAAAGATGAAGCCAGGAAAGATCGATTAAAGGTACTGAAAGAAGAGCGATTACAAACCCTGGAGGCAAAAGTCGGTAACCTAACCTGGTGGGATAAAGTGAAAGTAGATACCACATCAATACCACAAAAAACACCAGAAAAAGACTTAGTCAACATTTGGGGTAATAAACCATTAAACTGCTTTGGCAGGGGCAAGTGCCTTTATTCCCCTTATACCAAAAATTTCCTGGGAGATTGTTATTTTCTTAATCCTAATGAAAAAGAAGACTGGTGTTCATTTGGCAGTAGTGTCCGTTTGGCACCACGCCTCAAAAAAACCGCTAAAAAACCGGAAGTTCAGGAAATCCCGCTGGTCCCCTTTCCCACGAATAACAAGAAAGTATTTCATTTCCACCCGGTGGCTTTTGTGGAGCAGATGAAGAGGGTATCTGAGTGTAAAATATTCATAGTTAGAAAATGGAAATATTGGTCAGGCAAGAATTCTTCCAGTGCCACAATTAGTCAATTCAGAATCAGTAATTCAGACATAAAGGGATATATTGCTGAACCTTATGGCAAACCAACAAGTGAAAGCAACAAAGACAAATGCATCCCATCAGGCATTTACAATCTTAAATGGCATACCTCTAAAAAATTTCCTAAAAATAAATATATTTCTAAAGGTTTGGCTTATTTAAACAATGGATTTCCTAAGGTATATAATAGAACTGTACCAGAATCAAGAGGAATTTTAATCCATATTGGCAATGTAGGTAAACATTCTGAAGGATGTTTATTACCCGGATGTTCCAAAAAAGTAAAAAAGAAAGATGGGAAAGAAACAATCATTGGCGTAAGTAATAGCAGCCCTAAGTTCTATGAATTAATTGATTACATTGAAGAAAAAGGTATTGCAAATATTGAATTAGTAATCACTGAAAATTATGAATAAAAAGATAATAATTACAATAGCAGTTTATACATTATTCATCAATGATATTTTATCACAGTCAAATTGCAAAAAGGAAGATTGGTTACAGAAAAATTTAGAAGTAATAAGTGACTCTCCGTTTAATCAAAAATTATTATCGGATTATCAGGTCCTTGATTTTAGTCAAATCATGTTATCCAATCCCGATACCTATATCGGCTTAATTGGAAAAAACAAAAAGAGACTATATGTAAAATTCAATTCTTTAACTAAAAGTCTTCATAACACTTCGATTTATTTTGTGATTGGACAAACAGTAGTTGGTATAAATAAAAGAAATTTTTATGGATCACTGGAGATAAAAAGAATCCTTAGCTTGGAAGAATATAATTTTGGTATTGACGATTGGATGAAAGGCAAAATTATAGATCAAGGTGTTGCAATTGGAGAGTATAAATTTTTCGAAAATCCAAAATTAAGTGCTACAGGAGAATTTTGCGGTACTTTTATATGCAGATGGTATATAGATAATAATGGTATACTCAGATATGATAATATTGATAATGACTCAGACTCTTACTGTAATAATCAATTTATGGGCACATGGACGAGCTATAAGACAAAAAAAACAATTCAATGTTGTTGGGGACAGTATAGAATCCCTGGTTCTGGTGATTTAGATATAGGAGCAGCTGAATTTTCACCTAATCCTTCATATTATAGGTATGGATGGGACAACTACATTCCTTAAATATTTAAAAATATTTGAATGAACACTCTGTCCATTGACAAAAAGTCTTAGTCTCCATTTGGGGTAATAAACCGTTAAACTGCTTTGGCAGGGGCAAGTACCTTTATCCTTTGCTCTATACCTATAATCCAAATTCGGAATGTTCTCTTGGCAAATTAAATGGAGAAAACTGGTGTTCATTTGGCAGTAGTGTCCGTTTGGCACCACGCCTCGAAAAAAACACAAAAAAACCGGAAGTTCAGGAAATCCCGCTGGTCCCCTTTCCCACGAATAACAAGAAAGTATTTCATTTTCACCCGGTGGCTTTTGTGGAGCAGATGCAGAGGGTGCACAAAGCTTATAAAGATATTTCTTTAGCAGATATAGTAACTTTTTATGGCTATAGACCAAATGATTCAAATGGTTGCTATAGAAGATGTGTTGACATGTTAAATTCATGCGGTTATACAACTACACCTCCTCATTATTCCTCCGTAATACAAATGACAAAATACAAAAGCAATGACAATCAAGTGCTCGTTATTCAAAATGAGATTGAAAAAGGCGTAAAATTAATTCATGATCATCTTGACAAAAGTATTCCTATTCTCGTAGGTACAGATTGGAAATTAGGACATACTGGTAACTTTGATAAAACAACAGATCACTGAATATTAATAATTGGTAGAGTCACAGATAAAGATGGATTACATTTTCTTTTCTTTGATCCTCAAACCAGCCAGAAAACTATTGGAACAAGCCCTAACAATAAGTTAACATTACAAAGTGATGGTACTCTCAAAGGTGCCTTTAGAAAAGGCACACCCTATGGCAGAATTTATACAGTAACAATGGTAAGACCAAGTTTAAAACAATAGTAAGATGATAGCAAATTATTATTTTTTAGCATTTCTTCCTTTTCTTATAAGTTGCAGCAATGTTCAAGCAAACTCACAGCAAAAAATAAGAAATAAACTATCTGTAACTGAAGCAACAGAAAAAGACTCTTTATCGAAAAAAATAGTTTATGATTTTTATACATGGTATGTTTATAATGAATATCCGAAAAGAAGAAGTTACTATAGAAACGCTCCGTTTAAAAAGTTTAATGATAATACATACGGATTGGATATAGAAGTATTTAAAGAACGACTTGAAGAGATTTCATTCTTTTCAGAATCATTTAAAGACATGCTGATACAAGAAAACATTGAATGCCACAAAAAAATATTAGAAGTCGATTGGGGTGGCATAAATCCAGAGTTGGAAGCAGACTTTAATATTTCAAATTGTTTTTATAGATGGAGCAATGACTGGTTTGGTGGCCAGGAAGATGGAGTTTACGATTTTAAACTATTGCCACAGCTAAAAAAAGAAGGCGAAAAGTATATCTATACAGTACAGAGTCTAATTAATGGTATCAAATTTAATCAGTATAAAATAGTGGTAATTAAGGAAAACGAAGAATATAAAATTGACCTAATAGAAAGATTATAGACAATAATTGAAAACAAGATAAATCTAATTTGCAATCTAAAAATCGAACACTAAACAATTCAGAAGACAAAGAAAAATGGTACAAGATAAAAACCACCACCCCCTGCAAAAAAGAAAACGGTTTTATCCAGTACAAAGAAGTAGAAGGTCTCATTAAATCAACAGATTCAAAAATACAATCCGAATCAGCTTTTAACTGGGAGGCTTTTGGCTTTAAAATTTTCAAAGACCAACCCGACGTATTCGTGTTTGATAAAAAAAGCGAAAAGCTAAAAAAGGACAATGCCCCTCAATTCATTAAATCAGTTTGGGATCACATTGACCAGGACGGCAACCGGGAGCTGACCCGCCTGGTACTGGTAAATGCCCTGCACGATGAACATGTGAATCAAAAACTCTCGAAAATAATCTGCTACCACCACAGCGAGTGGGGCGTTGATTACGCAACTCTCAAACCGGAAGTGGAAGCATTACTCAACGAAGGAATCAAAAAGGAACAGGATAGCAGTAAAAAAGAGAAGCTGGAACAGAAGAAAGAACAAATACTCACCAACCTGGACAACAAGTTGCAGACCTTTAACCTTTGGAAGGAAGTGAAGGTTCCGGTGGAACCCGGTATTCCAGAGGATTGGATTTTCGACCCCTCCAGAAACGTAACAAGAAAAAGATTACCCTGGGAAATAAATATACATGACAGGTCTAATAAAAAAGAACCGCAATTAGCTTATTTCCCGACCAGTCCTAAAGTTTATCATTTCCACACGATGGCCTTTGTGGAGCAGATGAGACGATTACCATCTTGCTTTTGTTTCAAACCAATTTCATCAAAAGAATTAAAATTAATTTTTAACAACGCAAATCATAATACCATTACACAGGTTTCAAAAATAATAAATGAGATATTTATGAAATTTGAAATTAACACATGTTTACGCATTACACATTTCTTCGCCCAAATTCTTGAGGAATCAGGAAAATCTCTACACATTGGCAGTGGGGAAAACTTAAACTACTCTGCCATTAGACTTAAGGACGGAGAATACTTGAATGGAACATGGATAAATGGCAATAAGGATAAAGGAGAATCTGGATATTATGAGAATGGAACTGAATGGAGAACAGGACCTTTTTCCTATTTCAAAAATAATCCAGATGACGCTGATCTTTATGGTAGAAAAGATTTATTATCAAGAGGCGACGGAATTATCCAAAAAGCTAACCAACAAGCTATAGCAAACAGAGCCTATTCAAATCGTTATGGAAACGGAGATATTAAAAGTGATGATGGATGGAAGTACAGAGGGAAGGGTTTAATTCAATTAACATGGAAAGAAAATTACATTGCAGTAAATAAAACCATACAAGAAAAATATTCAGAATCCCAAATCAACATAATCAATAACCCAGATTCAATTCTTTCACATAAAGGTGCCATTATTTCAGCAGCTGCTTATTGGTTCAGAAATGGATTAAATGAAAAAGCTGACAAAGGAGATAGTGATAACAATGTAGATTCCATAACAAGAGTTATCAATAAAAACACCGATAGTTATAATGATAGAAGAGAACACTTCCATTTCGTTAAAAAAATCCTAAACACAACAAACTGCTTTAACAGGTAAGAACATGCTTAGATTATCATATATTTCACTTATTGTCGCAATTTCAATTTCATGTAACACCCGAGTTAACAAGTCAAAAAAGGATAATAATTCACCCAAGAATACATTGTCACTTAAGCACTACCTCGACCAGAATTATTTCATAAAGGACTCTATTTATTTCAATTATGATGGAGACAAAAAAGCCTTAATTATTACAATGGCACATTCTAATGAATATTTACTGGAATTTGAAAGCATACACGACGAACCTATAAAAAGAATATTTTTACTCTATAATAAAAATCGCAATAAATACACCAATATAATCAATAATTCTAACATACTCCCTTCTTTGGGATATGGCGAGCGTTCAGATATAGGTTATTACAACCTAAAAACAAAGCAAGACACCTTTTATTTCAATACCCTATTATTACCACATACATCAAATGATGAATATGATATTCAATTTGTTTTTGTATTCGATGATAACAAAATTTGGAGTCTCAATAAGGTTACTATTAATACGCAATCTAAGAAATATAGTATTGACGCAAGTAAATTCGGTAGAATTCCAGCTCAGAATTTCAATATATATAAATTTAACCCATTATTATACACAACCAATAATAATTAAAGCAACCAAAAACGACCCGCCTGGAACTGGTAAATGCCCTGCACGATGAACATGTGAATCAAAAACTCTCGAAAATGATCTGCTACCACCACAGCGAATGGGGCGTTGATTACGCAACTCTCAAACCGGAAGTGGAAGCATTACTCAACGAAGGAATCAAAAAGGAAGAAGATAGCAGTAAAAAGAAGAAGCTGGAACAGAAGAAAGAACAAATACTCACCAACCTGGACAGCAAGTTGCAGGCCTTTAACTTTTGGAAGGAAGTGAAGGTGCCGGTGAAACCAGGTATTCCAGAGGATTGGATTTTCGACCCCTCCAGAAACATAACAAGAAAAAGATTACCCTGGGAAATAAATATACATGACAGGTCTAATAAAAAAGAACCGCAATTAGCTTATTTCCCGGCCAGCCCTAAAGTTTATCATTTCCACCCGGTGGCTTTTGTGGAGCAGATGAGGAGGATAGGAGGATGCTTTTGTGATAGGGATTTGACAGTGCAAGAATTGAAAGAGATAATTGTTTCTTTACGAAAGTCTGAATCGTCGATTTATACTGGAGACAATAAAGAAAATATTTTCTTTAAATCAAATTGCAACCTTCCTTCTGAAGATAAAACATATGAACGATTGGTAGAAGAATTAAATAAAGCATTTAAAAAATATGAAATAAATACATGTATTAGAAAATTTCATTTTATTGCACAAACATATCATGAGACAGATAGATACAGAACAACAAAAGAATATAATGAATCTGCAAGTTATGCGCCATTTATAGGTAGAGGACTAATGCAACTAACCTGGGAAAGCAATTATAAAATGTACAAACAGTACAGTGGTAAAGATTACATAATTACTCCTGATATTATTTCTAATGATTTATTCAATGCTATTGACTCTGCTGGTTGGTTTTGGAAGCAGGGAAAAAAATTATCTGTTGGTTCAAATTGGAAAGCTCCTTCATCGGCTCCCTCATATGTTACGGATAAAAATCCCAACTATCCCAAGACGAAAATATCATATACTACAAAAGGACAAGTCAAGAATTATGGCACAATTGATTTAAATTTAATAGCAGACGATGATTATGTTGATGTTATAAGTTGGCTTGTAAATGGTGGAAGCAATGGTTTATTAGAAAGAAGAGAGTACCTTAAAAAACTAAAAGAAATTTTCGAATATGATAAAAAGTGTATTAATAAAAAGTAGTGGATTAACTTTGTTCATGTTATTTAGGATTGGTTTTGTTAATAGTTATTTAAACACCCTTATTTCTGCCCAAAAACTAGAAGAATTCTCATGTAATAGCAATTACTTCATCGTTGATGTGGATATTAATAAAGATGGAATATTAGATAAGGTAGTTAGTAATAGTGCCTATGCAGGAAATGAATTGTACTTCTTTGAAAAGAAAGATAGTAAATATCAGATAGTCCTCAAGAGTGTTAACTTCTCTGAAGATGGAGGTAGGATTATTGATAAAATTAAACAAGTCCAAAACGAAAAGGAAGTATTATTGATTCGAACTTATTTTCCTGATAGGGGAAAGGATGTTGCCACCTATTATATTGCTTATGAAGATTCTTCATGGATTTTAACTAGGACTATTTACGAAACTACTGAATGGATTAATGATTATACTAAAACATACATATGTGAAGTGAGGCAAGATTTAAGTTTTGCAAATCTGAATACTAACTCTGCGTCAAAAAGGATTAAACAAATACCCGAACCAACCACAAGAGATTTCTCTTGTAATAAACATTATTACATTGAGGGCTCTATAAAAGAGTTCGCCCAAAGGTTTGAAGCAAACAATATTCATATATTACAGGACAAAGAAAGATATCAGGCCTTATTGAACAAGTTTCCTTTAACATTAAAAAATGTGATCGAATACAACAATATTAGCTACTATTTGGAGCAAATAGGTTTATATGAAGAAACTTCCTTTCTCCTCGAAAAAATCATTGAAAAATTCCCCAACCGCACAGTAGCCTATATTAATCTGGGCGATGCCTATTGGGGGCTACAAGAAAATGAAAATGCCAGGAAAGCCTATCTGAAATACATCGAACTAATGAAAAAGAATGGCTGGGAACGGAAAATTCCACAACGGGTTTATGATCGCATACAGCTGGAATAGTATCAAATAAAAATTAACAGTAAAAAAACGGGATACAGGCAAGTTTATTGGTTTACCTGCGTTCTAACCTGCTCCGATCTAACGGTAGTTAATTCCCCAATAACATTAATAAGCCTCCAACAGAAGGTGCCAATCCTCTTGTTGGAGATTTTCAAGACAAGCAAAAACTTATTGAAGGTTTTTGCAATACTATTTTTTGTACATCCTACTCCCCCACCCTGCAAATGGGACTGAGGAAACGGAGTGTGCCTTGAAGGCTATGATTAAACCATTACAATTTCAGAAATAGCACAAAAAACGCCCCAACCTGGAAGATCCTCACCAGGCCTTCCTGAAACTGGCCGAAGAGTTGATTATGCCCACCATACAGGTAAAAGGGACCGAAACAGTTATAGGAGACAGAAACATACTTTACGGGTGGTACAACCGGTTTGAGATCGCCATTCCATTTCTTCACCACTTCAACTCCGACGATTGCCTAAACAATGCTTTGGTGGATGCGAAATTCTATCCGCAGCATCAGAAGAGTTATGCCAGTATGAGAACCGACAATGTCACCTTCACCAAAGAGAAAAAGGGCGTATTCCTGAAAATTAAGGTTAACATTGACAAATACACAAAAAACGTTGGTAGTGGTGCTTTTTGCAAAGTCTTCGTACGACTTATGCTTCCCTATGGCAGTGAAGATTTTTTTCCTTACAACAATGCGGATGCTAACCGGCGGGTGATTGCCATCACGCAAAAACTGTATCACGACGACAGGGCCAACAACCCATTGAAAGGAAATTACAGCATTATTACCCTCGGTTAAAACAATGTTTCATAGATACGCACTATTAGCTAAAAATTAAGACATAAAAATGGAAGAGAGAGACAAAAAATATTACCGTTTCATTACCCACCACGAATACGAAAAAGTAGTATACGGAGAAACACCGGAATCCTGGGTGGAGAAACGCATATATAATGGAGAGTATGAAATCACAAAAGAGGATGAAAAAAGTCCCTACATTTTATATATTGATGACAAATACATGGTTAAAGATGAAACCAGCTCAGCACAAGTTGGCTTTCGAGTATGGTTTATTGGAGCCTTGTTAATGATTTTGCCATTTGCAGTAGAAGCGATCTACGCAGATCATCCAATCTCTGAATTTCATTGGTTTGGTTTTGTAGCTTTCTTTGCCATAGTATTTCTTTCAGCCTTTTTGGGATACTACTCATTTTTTCATCCCCCATATATATATAATCGGCTAGACGGTACCGTTACCATGCCTTTGATGTACGGAAAAGGAAGCTGTACCATGGAATTCAGCAAACTAAAATATGGCCTCTCTACCAGCCGCATGGGATCTACCAGTCTTACCTTGGTTTTACCCAAACCTCGCACCTGGGGCAGGGATATGGGAGGTTCAAGTCCCCAAACAGTAATATCCCTATACACCTGGTACATGGACAAGAACCGGCCTTTACCTCGTGGTAAGGCCTTTGACCCATACCGCGAGCGGGATTTTCAACGACGTAAAGCCGAAGGGTTTCCAGAACCCCTATACCCCAGTTTTATCCATACACCGGAACACACCCCCGAACATGAGGCAGAACGGGCCGCTTCGCAACGCACCAACATTGAAACCTTCTACCGGGAAACCGGGTCGGAATGGTACAGCCCTGAAAAACATGGCACCTGGGAAATTGCCAAGATGATTTACAGTGATACCGACATCACACCACAGGCCTATATAGTACTCCGCTATGAATTTGAAGATGGCCGCATTATTTATGCCCGTGCCGATCAATACGGTTACATTGATCGCCCCTCGAAAACAGAGAAGTTCAATGTAGAAATAGTTAAAGACAAAGAAAAACAGGTTACTTTCCTGGATAAGGTCATGGATCTGATTACTTGATAATAAGAGCTAACCGGATATTATAAACCGGCCAACTATCCTTTATGATAAGAGAGTAGGCGTTTAGGCAGCGACTTTTACCAACATGTTGTTCAAATTGGATGGAAATACTTGGAGACAGATGAAAATATATAGAGAGGTTAGAGGTCAGAAGTTAGAGAGGGAAACAAATAGAAATAGACCACACTTCTCATAGACAATCAGCTTAATGCAACATCCCTCGAAGAGGCTTTTTTTCAGGCTGCTCTTAAAAAATATAGAAACTTCAATCCTTTATTATGTAACATGCTTTGAAACCCGGTCCCTGAAAATGGGACTGAAAAAACGGTGTATGCCTTGAAGTCTAAGACCTAACCATTACCATTTCAAGAGATAGCGTAAAACGTGATTCGCATTACAACTTTCTATCACGATCAAATTAAACTAGATGATGGATATAATTGATTTTAGAACCCAATACCTGGATTATAAATTCCTTCATGGCTACACTGGCCATGAAACGGGTCAAAAAACAGTCTTTAGTGTATTTGATTCAGACTAAAGTCACACATAGTGCATATTTAATACAGACTATTTATAAATTTAACTGACTTTACCTTGACATTTTTATGAAGAGATTCTATTATTTTTACGTTTAGATGGTATAGAAAACAACTATTTGAATACTTTCACTTCTTCGTTAGACTAGGAGTATTATCAATACTTGAACATTAATTGTATTCTAAACTTTTGTAATTATTTAATTATCTAACCTGAATTCAAGTCACAAAGGCAACATCAATCTCTGATCTATTAGCTAAAAACGTTAGTATCCAAAATAACTAAGGAGCATTATGAATAACGTTAAGTTACAACTGCTTAATAATATTTTGGCACATAGGGGATTATTCAGACCATCTTCAACAAATAGCGTCAGAATATTTAATGGATTGAAGCGTTAAGAATAATACAGTTATCTTCACTATTCACCTCACCAACTAATCTTTAAACCATTTTTCGAACTACAAAAGTCACCTAAAAAAAGCCATTCCATCATTACACGGAACGGCTTCTTTATTTTATGTATCCGGAACGCATTTCAGCCAGACACTCTTATCAGTCACTTTCCTAATTCTGATAATTATACTGATTTTCTAAACTTTTTCCCCACCAATAGCTTCCAAAATATCATCCGGTAAATTATCCGGGTTTATTTCCATTAGGGTTTTCAACTTGCCGGTAGTAATATCAAATATCCAACCATGAATAAACAAACGATGCCCCCTCTCCCAGGCATTTTGCACAATAGCAGTATCGCAAAGTTTTTCAACCTGTTTCACCACACTCAACTCTGATAAACGGTTAGCCAAGGTGCGTTCATCACCATAGAGCTTCAGATCTTTTTTATGGGTCTTATAGGTCTTTTTAATATCCACAATCCAGTCTCCCAGGTATTCATCGTGCAGGTTATCAATGGCCGCCTTCACACCACCACATTCATAGTGCCCGCAAACAACAATATGTTTGACTTTTAAATAATCCACTGCATACTTGAGTACACTCATCACATTGGGATCATTACTATTGACCAGGTTAGCAATATTCCGATGGACAAATATTTCGCCGGGTTCAGTGCCTGTGATCTCCGTTTCTGGCACCCGACTATCAGAACACCCAATCCAGAGGTATTTTGGCTGCTGCCCCATTGCCAGTTTCTTGAAATAGTCTTTATCCAACATCTCCTTTTTGCGCACCCAACTTCTATTGGCTTGAAAAATCTGATCAAATGATTTCATAATTCCCCGGGTTTAAGGTTAAACAACTTTCCGGAACATTTTGTTAACTACTGCTCCCATTTTCTTATGCCTTCACCACAAAGACCAGTCTCACCACGATACCCACAAGGATTCTCTTCAACCAATTGGCATTTAAAACAACCTACAATTTGCAGGAATTCACCATCGTGTTAATCCGATCAATAAATATGCCCCTATTTGAAAATCAGTATTTTTCCACTATTGATCAACATTAAACACTGATAATATATACAAAAAAAGGCCGTCATCGGCTTTCCGATTGACGACCTTCAACTTGAACAATTAAAGAAAGGAAATTATCAGATATTAATCTTCTTCACGAAGACTTTTCCATTAATCCTAACAGATAAAATATAAATACCATTTGACAATCCTGTTGTAGGGCAATCAAACGTTATATCATTAGTTGCTTTATCTTGTTGTTTTTGCATTACACAAACACCACCAATATTAAACAACTCAACTGTAAACTCACCAGTCTCGTTACATGTTAACAATCCTGTGAGAATTTTAGCAGAACGTTGATATACAACTGTGAGTCCTTCGTTTACTTCCTTGTCAATTGTACTGTTTGCAATAAGTGAAACTTTAGCGATACCAGAAGCATCACTCTCCCCTTTTGCATTTTTCGCCACCACCTGATAATAGATAAAATCACCTGATATATCATCAACGTTATCTATCAGTTCAGTATCATCTGATTCACCAGCCACTTGTTTATCTGACATATCTGCGTTTACTGAACGATAAACTATGTAATTAGCAGCAAAGTCAACAGCGTCCCAACTAAGAATTACTAATTTTTCCCCATTATTGGTCAAATCAAATGCAAAGTTAGAAGGCGTTTTTGGCAATGGCAACAAGGCTCTTCCGGCAGTTTGAAGTGAAAGATCACTGGCAACTGAACCATTTACCGCCTGAACTTTATAGAAGTAGTCTACATTTCTCACAACATCTACATCCTCATAAGTAATTACATTTTCTTCTACGATACCAGCCAGATCTGTTATCTCCTTTTTCTCAACTGCATTGGAGAAATCACTTTGCGCAGACCTAAAGACCTTATAACTTGTTGCTCCTTCAACTATATCCCACTTAACCTCAACCTTGTTTGTATATTCATCAATCGATGCAATTACATTGGAAGGTGAGTTTAACATTCCCTGAACATTTCCTAGAATGAAGTAATCTTCAACTATGTTATTTTCCAAATTCGCTTCAAAAGCAGAGGATTCCCATCTAAATTTCAGATTCAAGTACCCGTCTTCCATACATCTCACTTGAAAATAAATCCAATGAGAATAGAAATCAGGAAAATCATTAATATCGAAATCAGGAAATGAAATAACACCTGACATAGCCGGAGCGTCTTTTATGCCCGTAGTTCCCAAATCTATATCTTTATCCTCAAAATACTCTTCTTTCGTATTATCAGCTTTAAGAATTTCAATAGGCATAGAGGATTCCCAGTACAACTTAATATCAGTATACTTCTTTAATGGTAAATTGTCATCAGAAGTTTCCCAACCGATACCAACCCATGAACCGTCTTGAGACTTCATCTCGTCACCTTTATTTCTCCTATCTTCTTCGATTGTGAAACGATTTACCATATCCCCTACCGGAATACAACTATTATAATCGGTAGGATCAGTATTGTTTTGCCACTCAAACAGGTTGCTGTTAAAATCACCGTCACCATCCTTATCAGCATCCGAAGCATCATTCATATCAAGATTATACAATTTCTCCCAGCCATCCGGCATACCATCACCGTCTGTATCTGGCATTTCTTCAGGATCAAGCACACCATTACCATTGGCATCATCATAACCTAAGAAATCGTTAGGAAAGTCATCGTCACCATCAACTACACCATCCCCATCGGTATCATAATCGGTATCTACACCTCTAAATGGACCATCAAAAATGGCCGTGGTAGTATATCTCGTACCATCGTGAACTAACTTCCCAAAATAGGCATTGGTATAAAGATAATTGTTAATGGCCTCTACTGAATTTAAACGCTTAAGAGCAGCATCCAATTGCTCATTAAAGGCTTTTGCAGCAGCAATACGGTTAACATTATCCTGTGAAGTAAGATTTACAGTTAACTTAATCCGCGGATACCCCCCTGTTTCAATTGTTTCTGAACTTACAACGTCTAATCCGGTAGCCGTTTCAAACTCATTAATAAACTGATCTTTATTATTACAGGTCAACCTGGTCTCTGGTACCCATTGGGTACTTGGGTCACTATACTCTCCGGCTTGATACCTGGCAATCAGCTCATCCAGATAAGCATTAAACACTTTTTGCAGATCAGCATCATTACCCAAATCTTCTCTTAACTTCTTCCATTTTTCAACGTCATTAGCTTTAGCCGCATCAATGAATTGATTCAGATAATTAGGATCTTTTTCCATAAAATAATACATCAACGCACAAGCATAATTATAAAACTGAGTTCCATTATCATAGGAAGAATGCACCACTTTATTCAAAGTCATGTAGTTTCCCTTATCAGGAACTAATTGACTAATGATATTGTTCCTTTTTTTCATTCCTTCATCGCGGGTGGACCAGGCACAACATTCAGCCTGTCCTTCTTCAAACCAGATTCCCTGATGGTTTTGCAGTATTTCGGTCGTTAGCCAATCACCATGAATAAGAAAACGGCCTTGCAGATAGTGCGTGTACTCATGTCTAAACAACTCTTCGAGGGATAAATAACTGTCTTGCGGAACCCTTCTTTCGTAGGTATAAAATGTACAGATATTTTCAATGTACATACCACCATTATCAGCACTTATACCTGTTAAGAATGGTTGGTAATTCTTGTAATCTGATAAAGTAGAATACACTTGCATTATTAAGGTTTCATGCTCATCACCCGGCACTGGCTCAGTTGTTTGTGACATACGAAAGAATTGAGCTTGCACCATTTTAGCTGCGTGGTATTGATGAATAGCAGTCTCGATTGGCAAACCGGTTTTCATTAATAATGCACCGCCATCAAATTCATATGTATAAGGAAATAACTTGTTATAAATATCTTCCTTGACAGTTTCCATATTGTATTCACCAAGATCATCCACTTCAGCGGAATAAGTATACTTGTCCAACAAAGCCAACCAAGCTTCACTGCCTTCCGGAAGTACCTGTATAATCTTTTCTGCCAACGACTTTACCTTATCACGCTGACTATACATACTAGCCAAACGTCCCAGTTCACCGGCTAAATCGCGAATAAAAAAAGAAGACTCCGCATTTTCCATCAGTTCCGTATCCTTTAGAATTCTTTCCAGCTCGGTATAAAACTCAGGATTGTTATTAATTGCTGTCTCCATTCCTTCATCACTCTGTCCTGGCACAAAGGAACCTCGAAAGAAGTAAAAATTCAACCGTGAATAAGCACTAAGAAAGGCCTTCCGGGTTTGCTGATCCTCGATGGCAAAAATCTTTTCCGAAGAAATTTCCTTCATGGTTTTTACTACAGCATTTAAAAACTCACCCCGCCAGGTAACGGTATTACCAGCATTTTGAAAATCGGCCACCAATAAAAATTGCTCAAGAATAGCAGCATTGGATGGATCCTTAGAAGTATAAAGCTGTGGTTGGTTACCTAAAACGGTAAAAGTAGATACAATCCGATCATATAAATACGGTATTTTTTCAATATCCAGGTTATCTTGGGTCCAAGACCAATACACATAGCCTCTTACGAAATAAACTAATCCAGCTATTCCACAACTATTGGTACCATCATACTCACCTCTCTGAACAAGGCCTTTGATTTCATCGAGTACTATACGAAGGTTTTCAAAATTATTATACTCATATGCCTGTCTTATATCGTAATCGTAGGTTTTAAGCATAAACTTATCCAAACAAGAGACAGGTGTTTCTTTAAGTACTTTAACGAGATCCCAACCGTACTTACCTCTAAGTATGATCGAGGAACAGTCGGAACTACTTTTTAATAAAGAAGCACGTTCTTTATTTTTTTTCGTCTGCTCTTTCCAGCGTTCCTCCAGATCAACTTTAGTTGTAACTGTCCTCAGTTGATAAGTATTAATCCGCTCGACATTTTGTGGGGAATTGTCCGGCAGTTTTTGGATAAATTGCGCCATGGCAACACTACCCAACAACCATACAAGAGTAATGATTAAATAAAACTTTTTCATAGGGATTTTCTTTTAGATTTAAAACTGATTTGATGGGCACAAAATGCAGCTCAAGGGTTTAACAATTTGTTAACCTCCTATTAATTTCTAATTAATCCTCACCTAATCCCGCCTATTATTCATTAATTAACTTCATTAAGAATTAATCCACTACGATTAAACCTGACTATTTTAACATTTTTTAGCTTTTTTTGATCAACCATGTCATTTATCATTAAATAATACCCGATTTTCTGTTTTTTTTAGGATGATTTTTTCATAAGCTATCGCACAGAATACTCACATAGGAATACAACAAGGGGCTATTTCAGAATAAACTTGGGAACTTTAATGCTTTGTAATGGAAGAGACAATGCAGAACTTATCACGAACGAAACTTAGAAAAAAATGCCTTCAATTATTTTCTCTAATATTCTTATTCGGCCTATCAAGCCAAATAGATGGAAGCATGTACACCAACGGGTTAATCTTTGACTCCTCCAATCCAAACAGTTCTTTAACCCTTTCGGGCGATCACTTCATTAATTTAAAATCCGGTTTTAAATTGGATTTTCAGTTTTACATATACAACGAAAGCTCTTATGGATCCATTCTTAAAATATGCGAAAAAGATAAAACCCTGATTAACTTCTCCTATTTCCCGGTAACAGCGAAAGGGGGTAATCTCACGTTGCGATTAGAAGAGACGGGAGAACTTCTAACGTTTTATCTGGATCAGTCTAAAATATCAAGAAATAGCTGGCAACAGTGCCAATTAAAATACACCCCCAAAACAAAAACACTGCTTGTACAAATCAACAACATTAGTAAAACGATTCAGAATGTACCCCTTATTTTAAAATCCAAATCTTTTATAAACTTTGGCTGCTTAAATAAAAAGAATCCTTCCACATGTCGTACAGCTCACTACGCTATTAGAAATATATCTATCTTTTCCTCAAAAGGACAATTAAAACATTACTACCCCCTCACAAAAAGTAAAGAGAAAAAAATCGTTGATTTCATAGGAAACAAACACGAAAGCATCAACAATCCTATTTGGATAGAAGATTACCATAATCAATGGACTCAAAAATTTGAGATTCATGCAAAGAAACTACCAGCAGGAATATTTTCTGACAAAAGAACACAAATATACATTTTCACCGGTGAAGTACTATCAGTGGTAAATGCCAACACCTTTAAACAAAAAATTATCCCGGTAATAAAAAGGTTAAAAACCGACTCCTTTAATATTTTTCTCAACACTCATGAAGATAAACTATACTGCTTTAATAGCGACTGGAGTGAACTAATTTTATTCAACTTAAAAGACTTCACTCAAAAATATTATTCATTAAACAACACCCCACCTCTATCTGACGAAACAATCGCCTTTTATCATCCCATACGTCAAACGCCGATTGTGTTTATGGGAATGAGTGAGAATTCTTACACAAGTAGCTTCTTTTATTTAGATGTAAAGCAACGAATTTGGAAGCCAATTTCGTTGAAAAAAACTTTACCAATCGAAAAACCGTTAGCTTTTCACTTAAATGCAAAAAGTCGCAAACTTCTTATATTGGGAACCACAAAAAACGACATCACACCTTCGGAACCTGACAGTTGCTCATTATGGGAAATAAATCTATCATCCTTCTCTCATAATCTACTAAACAAAATCCCGGCAGAGCTCTTTTCTTCAAATTACAAAGGCCTCAGTAAGAATATAATTTCACCCTCAAACAATGGGGAATACTTCTTATTCCAGCAGGACAGAGACAGTACCTACTTAATTAAATTCAATACCACTTTGTCTAATGTAGAACATTCTCATGTCGATTTTCCGATTGAAAACAGCATAGCGAGTCACATGGCGTTTAACCGCAACTCCCAAGAATTCATTTTTATTGCCAATAACCATACTGAATCATTCAATCACACCGACGTTTTTACGATTAATTATCCACCTGTTGAAATAAATGATAACACATCTTCTCTAAGCATCGACACAAAAGAACAGCTCTACATCCTCCTTCCTGTTGTTCTGATTTGCTGCATCCTATTTTTACTAATCATTGCCTATAAAAGGAAAAAGCAATTGCAAAAGCTTTTAAACACAACTCAAACCAGCCCTAACCAGCAACAAAATCCCAATATTTCACAAGAATTGATGCCTGACATCCCCTCTCCTTCTCAAAAAAGGAATAGTTCATCCATTGAACTATTTGGAGAATTTAAGCTCTATAATCAGCAAGGCAAATGCATCAATCAATCCTTTACTACTTTTCTTGAAGAGTTTTTTCTTTTTCTGCTGGTATCAACCATTTTCAACAAAGGAAAAGGAATTACTGCTGAACAAATCAATCAAGCTTTTTGGCCCTACCATGATACCAAAAGTGCACGCAACAACCGAGGTGTCAACATATCAAGACTTCGTAAAATATTATCAGATATAGAAGGCATGGATCTGGTGTTTGATAAAAATCAATACAATCTGGCTATCGCTGATTCCATCGACATTGACCTTTTAACCCTGCTAAACCTCTCAAAAGAAGCACAACAACAAAAAACATTACATCCGGAGATTCTGAAAAAAATCAACAAATCACTTAACAAAGGAGTATTGCTTAAACACATAACAGCACCCTGGTTAGATCCCTACCGCGATAAATTCGAAACCACTTTAAGTAATTTGCTTGAAATAATCATTGCTTCATCGGATATAATTGAAAACCAAGAAGAGATATTAAGCTTTTGCCGATTAGTTTTAACACATGACAAATTGAATGAGACAGCAATAAACCTAATTCTATTCCTACTCCATCACAACAACAAAAAAGATCGCCAAAGACAAGAATATCAATCGTTCTGTAGAAATTACCAAGAATCGATGGGAGAAGATTATTCTATTAGTATAAAAGACAGCATTGCCATGATCGAAAATCAGCTTTTACAGATTAATTAATCCTCGACTATGAAAATCCTATCTCCACCAGTATATTGTATCCCTTCAACACAACAACAATTTTAACCTCAAATTAACACCTATATAATTCAAATAGACAACTGAAAATCGAAAAGAAAGCGCACTTAATAGTCAATAAAAAGTATCGTTCCACAAATTGGTTGATACACTGCTAATGCTTCATTTACTCATCCATAATTATGGAAGCATTTTTAGCACATTAATAGTAACCTTCCATCAATTTTTTACTACTCTTCTAATACCACATTTACTCATCCTTAATTATGGAAGCATTTTGAGAACATTAAAAGGAACCTTCCACCAATTTTTACTACTCTTCTAATACTACATTTACTCATTCATAATGATGGAAGCATTTTTAGCACATTAAAAGTATCCTTCCTCCATTTTTTTACTACCCAACTAATGCTACATTTACTCATCCATAATAATGGAAGCGTTTTAGCACATTAAAAGTATCCTTCCTCCATTTTTTTACTACCCTTCTATTGTTACATTCACTCAACAACAATTAAGGAAGCGTTCCAAGCATATCATTAGACATTAATTACAGTGGCATATAAACAAAAAAAAGAGGGAGCAAAGGCTCCCTCTTCATAAATAAAGAACTAGAATTTAATATGTCACTATTTAATCACCTTCTTAGTAATTGCCTGACCATTAACAGACAGTTGAACAAGGTAATTAGCCACGGCTGTTTGATATTACTCACCACTCTCACCAAACATTCTTATGGAACTATCAAATATGACAACGGATCTCTGATCACGTCATAAAAAGTTTGATCATAAATTCACCTAATTAACCATCAAAATGGACTCCTTTACTTTCTTCTGACCATCTCCGGTTATAAGAGGAGCACCAGGCTTTTCATTAAATGCATAATCAAGTAAGGTATACGACTGGCCATCCACGGCCACTTTTATATGAGCCCAACCATAGAAACACTGCTCGTCGAAATGAAAACGCATGGCCACATAACCTTCTCTTCCGTGCCACTCAGAGAAATCAGCAGTTGATATATTGTGCTCCTTTGGAAAATTTCCCCCTGCAACCCAATTCATCCCCTTATGAATAATCTCTCCTTTTGCCAAAGGAACCAGATTTCTTTCTTCTCCATAGCTCACACCATCATCCTCATATATTTCAAAACGACACGTCTTTAAATCATTATCGTACCACACCCCAAAAGCAGCCCCCCGATATCCCAGCTGATATAATTGCCATGGATTATCCTCTGAAACAGTGAAATCATCCACATCCACATATACTATCTGGTACTCATCCCTGAAATGAACATTTATTTTTCTCTTGGTATAAGCAACCGCGGATGCATCTCCTCCTTTAAACGCTTCATCATTAAATCCTATCGTCATTTCACAACTATCGGTATATTCATTTGATAAAGCCTTTCCATTAGCATACATGATGGCATTACATCCATCTACTATAAAAATTGAAATGGATAGCCCATCTGGCACACCGGTAACCGAAAAATGTTTGCCCTTCTGCATTAATAGTCCCTTTGCTACGGCAAACTCATCAGACAATAATCTTATATTGGCATGATTTGTAATTGATCCGTCATTATCATCGCTTTCATACCATTCCGTATTACTAAACAAAAGCTCACAGGCAGTCTCACCAGCCACAATGGACTCTCCAGGCACAGGATTATAAGCCGCCCCAAGTATTTTATATGAAGTACCATCCGCACTTACTTCCAATTCAAAATATCCATAGTAATATTCTTTCTCATGTCTACCGTTAGTCTTCCATAACTTCACTCCCACATAACCTCTACGGCCCTTCCAGACTTCATAGGTATCACTGGCCACAACATGAAGGTCAGGATATGCTCCTGCCGCTTCCCAATGACTTGCCGCCCCAATCAGTCTTCCTTTTTTTAAGAATGTTACATTATGAGTCCCTGGGTCACAAACAACAGGTTTCTGATAGGTCTCCAACATAACGACGTCATTTTGATATTTATCTATAAAGGCGCCATATTCCATTGAAAAGTCAGGTATCTCAAACCATTTCCATCTTTTCCCTTCATTCAGGGATACACTTATCTCATCAAAGGGCTGATAAACAACATTGGTGATCTCAGGGAAACGAATTGAACAGATATTTTCCCAGATGCTTTGTTCGAATATATTCTCCTGAAAAATGGAATAACTATCAGTAAACACATCTCCCGTATGACTAGAAGTTCTCTCATTCTGACTAACCGGCACATTCGATTCAACACCATTCATCCCCTTATCATCTGCTGCCTTTGTTGCTTGTTGTCCCCATACACTGGTATTAAAATTAAAACATGCCAGCATAAAAAAAACAACCATTAGCCCGATCCCTCTTTTCATAAATGCCTGTATTAAATTCTCTCTTTTATTTACAGCTAAAAACTGGGACCAAACATACACGCTGCGCATTTAAAATCCCCTTAATACAGCTCTAACACCCAATTAATATCCGATTAATATGCGCCATTAATAGGGTTTCACTCATTAATATATCCCAAACGGCATAAAAAAGCCCGGTTTGCAAGGCTGCATACCGGGCTTCAAATCTAATTCGATCTCTATTTAATGATCGTGGTGATGTTCGTGCTGGTGGTGATGATCATGGTCTGTTTCGCAAGATGAATTGCATTTCATGGTACATCCATTACCTTTTCCAACTGTCGCTTCATACCCGATTTTTTTAAGCGCTGCTTTCAAACTTTCTTCATTGGTTTTATCAGCACGGTATTTGAGCTTTACTGTTTGAGCTTTTACATCAGCATTAATCTCTTTAACGCCTTTCTCAAAGGACATATATTTTGTGATTTTATCCGCGCAACTCTGACAGTGCATAGACACGTTAAACACGACTTCCTTTATTTCCTTTTTGTTGTTATTGGCCGAAGCAGTATTAACGGCCATGAACAAAGTAACCATCAACATTATAGTTGAATAAATTGCATTCTTTTTCATTTTTAAAACAATTATAGATTTGACATTAATAATTCATTCCTCATACAACAGATCTACAGTCTATAGACAACTACCATGAAACTAATCTTTCAGGCACCTAAAAAAGCTTGGCGACCTATTTATCCTATTGCTAATCCCGATCGATTGAAAAACGCAATCCAAAATAGAAACGACGTCCCATAACAGGACCCCAGATCATTGAGCTGTCAAAATAATTTCCAAAAGGATCATCAGCCGCTATGATAGGGTTATCCTGCGTATAATTACCGATATTTTCCACGCCCACATACACATTCCACTTACGATAGAATTTAGTCACCTGGGCATTCATTACCTGATAAGGATCAAATTTATCTGATCGTTGGTAATCTTCCGGATTAGAAGCCGTTTCCGGCAGTCGGCCAGAACCATTAAACTGGGTGGTAAAATCAAATTGCCATTTATTCAATGGGGTAGCATACGATAAATTTGCCAGTCCTTTATATTTGCTGATAAACGGCCTATCCTGCAATTCACCGTTAATGGTTGCTTTCACATCATTGTAACGCCAGGCACCGGTGAGATCCAAACCTTTAATTAACTCATATTTTGCCTCCACCTGGAAGTTATTGGCATAGGATTTACCATCCAGGTTGTAAAAATGAATTTCGTGCACATCCTTATCCATATCTACCACCACCTGATTCACGAAATCAGTCCGGTAGTACTCCACATTCACCATCAATTCCCGTGCTGCAATATCAAAATAGCGGGTAATATTGGCCCCGTAGTTCCAGGCTTTTTCCTGATCCAGACCATCCGCTACATAAATTTTCCGGGAACTGGCCAGCAGGTAATTATTCTCAGCCAACACCTTTGCGGTACGATAACCAATACCTGCTGAGGTTCTCAGGGTTGTTTTTTCATCCAGGTTGTATTTAAAATGCACCCGGGGTGTCACAAATGCGCCATACTCATTGTGGTAATCGGCTCTTATACCGGCTATCAAAGTTAATTTATCGGGTATGTTGTAACTGTATTGAAAAAACGCACCAGGAACCACCTCATCCGTATCGAAAACCTGTGCCGGATCAGGAGTTTGAAAATCCTGCTTTAAATTTTCACGGTAAAAGTCGGCCTGGATGCTCGCACCGGTACTAAACTTGTTATTTTCGTTACCAATATAGGATTGGAATATCAAGTTGGCATACGCCGAATTTTGGGAAGCATCGTAGGTCTTAAGTCCGTAAAAAGCATCCTGCTCATGACGTGAGACATTGGCCACCAATCCAATGCTGGTTAAATCATCGTCAAACACATATCCGGCCTTGGCAAATCCCTCGTAGCGCTTAGTGTCGATGTTGATGCCATACAAGGAAGCAGAAGGTTGACTATTATCAAAATCGATATGACCCCCCATTCTTTCCTCATCAATAATTTTAATCCCCAGCTGAGCGGTGAACCCGTTGTGATTATTATAATTCCAACGATTCATAAAATTAAACTGCCGCATATTGGGCTCATCGCGAAAATGGTCACCATTGTCATCCACCACACGGGTATCGGTAGAATAATGAGATAAAATAGCCGTGGACAGTTTATCGTTAATATGAATGGAACCATTCACATTACCTTCAGCCCGACCAGTGCTGTTACCAAACAGGTTAATGAAAAACTTCTCGCTGTTCACCGGCTTCTTATATTCCACATTAATCTGACCGGTTAAAGCTTCAAACCCGTTTATCACAGTTGAAGTTCCTTTAGATATCTGAATAGACGACATCCAGGCACCAGGAATATAACCCAATCCATAAGCTGTTGCCAACCCCCGGAAGTTGGGCATGTTTTCAGTAAGCATCTGCACATAATTCCCTGACAATCCCAACAATTGAATCTGTTTAGCACCGGTAGCGGCATCTGAATAGGACACATCTACCGACGCGTTGGTCTCAAAACTCTCACTAAGATTACAACAAGCCGCTTTACACAACTCTGCACCCGTTATTTTTTGTGATAAGATGGGATCCATACGGGAGAGGTGAGAACCCGCTTTACGGCCGGCCACTACCACTTCATCCAGTTGTTCTTCTGATAAAACAACATCCAGAAAATCATTTTTCCTTATCGATAACGTATCTGACTGATACCCGATGTAACTAATTACAAGTTTTTTATTTACACCAGAAGAGGAAATCGTGAATTTTCCATCCAAATCAGTGACGGTTCCTACCTGGGTACCGGCCCAATACACATTGGCCCCTACGAGTGGTACCTTTTTACCATTCTCTTTTCCTTTGACTGACCCTGACAATTCGATGGGGGCCGCTTGTCCTGCCACGAACAGACAATTAACAGAAAAAAGAAATCCAAATAATAAATTTTTCATATAAATAATAACACATACATGTTACGGTCAATCACACAAAGACAACATTAAAAAGTCACTTAGCAGGATTTACCTCATCCTTTATCGATCCCTAAAAAACAAGGGATCTGGAAGTGATTTTCAGCGATTGCCATCAAATATGACAGACCATCACAATTAATACTTAGTAAATTTTAAATACAGGAAAACCTTGATCCAATGAAACAATGGTCAGGCATTCAAAAAAAGAAGGTAACAGAGGGAATCACAAAAGAAAGACACAATTCTTCTGCAGTAAATTGGGATTTGACAGCAGAGGAACTGCATCATCAACGCTTAAGTGTTTTTGTGATGTGATTGTTTCAAGTAAAATAGCCACATGATAACTGGCAAACAACTCTAGTTCTGCTTCCTGTAGCTTAGGATCGTAAGAAGTAATTATAGTCTTATAATCAAAGACCTTATATTCATGCTGACACCCACCCGTTCCATCACAATGGGAGGCAGAATGCGTTGGATCGGTTGCACAACATTCACAATTGGCTTCACTATTACAACTGGCGCATTGATGTTGATGTGAATGATAGGTAGTAATAACGGTCGCCTCCACATCATTGAGCTTACAACCATTACAATAGTGCTTAAACACATGCACACCAAGAATTGCCGGTAACATAAACATTACCGTCACAATACTTACCATACGCTGTTTAATCACACTTTTTGCCATATATCTATATAACTGAATGCAAATATAAGGGTTAAATTTATTCTTTCTAACGAAGCCAATATATAATTGAGTATTGCCCAAAATAAATTAGTATTACCCCATATGCTCAAACCGCACTCCCGACGCATTAGGATTACTTTTTTGCTACAGCCCTTAAAAACGATACAAACCAGAAAAGTACTGAGATAAGAGTATCAAGTATCAAGACTATTACATAACCAGTATTGCAATATCCTGTCAGAAAACACACAAACACTACTGACACGACACTATGCTTTTCCAACAGCAGCCTGAAAAAAAGCCTCTTCGAGGGATATTGCCTTTAGTTTGTTGTTTTAACAAGATTCATTATACACCGCGGAGGCGCTGAGACGCAAAGATTTTTCCATCAATTGGGAGTTGAGATTGTTCTTTGGAAAGTACAGGTTGTTTCAACAATATTTCTATCTGTTTCAATGTATCTCCATTTATCTCTAAGTGTTTCCATTTATTTCCCCCCTCTATCTTCTGACCTCTATCCTCTCTATCTATATATTTCCATCCAATTTGAACAACATGTTGGTAAAGTTGCTCCCTAAGCGCCTAAGTATTAATTCAGCAAAACCAGTTTATCATTTTTTGTATTGAAACAAAAAGCCTCCGATAATAGCCGTTAACGGAGCAACCAGAACCAACCCAAAACTTCCCACCATGGTATGCAATACTTCCGCAGCGATGTAATTAACATTAAATACATTGACCATTGGTGTTCCTTTAGCCATGAACATCATGAATACAAACATAAAACTGCCCGAGTAAGCAAATAAAAGTGTTGTGGTCATGGTACCAATGACCGGATAGGCAATTCTAAAGCCTGACTTGATAAGTTCCTTGGAGGAGATAGCGGGCAACTTCTTTACAATTTCATCCTGCGCCGCCGCAATATCCATGGCCACATCCATCACGGCCCCTGCAGCGGAAAGAAAAATACCAGCCGTGAATATTTCAGAAAGATTCAGGTGTGCGAAACCGGCATACAGAAGCATCTCTGAAAAATCCTGCACGGTTCCCGGAATCCTGAAGAAATATCCAAAGAAGAGTGCCAAAATGGTAGTTACAGCTATGCCGGCGATGGATCCTGACAAAGCAACCAATCCTTTCCGGGTAAAACCACTAATGAGCAAAATAATAACTGAAGTAGATAGAATAACAATACAAAAAGCCACTATTAATGGTGAGTAACCTTTAAGTAACAAGGGAATGAGCACCTTCCACATAGCCATGGCAGTAAAAACGAAAGACAACAAGGCTTTAAAGCCTGTCCAACGGGCAAAAAGAATAAGAAATACGGCAAATAAGATAAAAAGCACCCATTCAATGTGAATACGATAAATATCATCGGCCCTGGCTTCCACTATTACTGTACCCGCCTCATTCAATTTAAGAATGGCCAATACCTGATCGCCTTCGATAAAGATTTTATCAAAAGTCATTTGCCCCATCAATATATTAACCGCCGATGAGGTATCACCCTTGAATTTTCCCGACTTAATTTGTAATTGTAAAGTCTGTGTGCCCACTGTTACCAATCCCATTTTTTGAAGATCACTATTATCTACCGAAATTACTTCCGCTTTCTCTCGCAGGGTAGATTGTGCCAATTCTTCATTCTCAAAGCCGGTGGGCAGATAATACATAAACAAACATGCCATCACAATTACCAAACTGAAGGCAAAGTGCAGCTTTATTTTACCTCTTATCATGTATTTTATACTTAACAGTTAACAATCATACGTGAGCCGTTAACTTTTATTAGTCAACAGAAAGTGCTGTATGCATGTCTCCCCACTGCATACAGCACTTTTTCAGTTCGTTTTAAAGAATAATCATCTCTTATTAGTCAACTTTCAAAGCTCCTACTTTCATTATCTTCTTGGCAATGTCCGTATTGTCATAGTAACCACTGAACTCATATTGCCCCTGTCCCATTGCCATAACAGGCACCGGCACGCCGGTGTGTTTGAAACTGGTCCAGGCCAACCCGGCTTTATTGTTTAAAATATGAGTAATGGTCAAGGTGAAAGGATCATATCCACCATAAATATCTCCTTTTTCATCAGTCATCGATAAATCAAACGCTGTTTTTAAACGTTGTGTTTCCGATGATGATAATGCCAGGGTTTCATCAATAGTCGTATTCCTCAAGCCAAAATAAAGCTCAACACTATCCAGTGCATTTTCAAATGATGTATTGGGCTGCCAGCTTTTTACCTTATAAGTAAAGGCCTCGTAAGAAAGTTTCTGGCATTTTAACAGATCAAACATATTCTCATATCCGGTTCCGGCAAAACCAATGGATAACCCGCCACATTCGTGATCCCCGGTTAGTACAATTAATGTTTCCTCCGGATGGGCATTATAAAAGGCAATGGCTTCACCAATAGCATTGTCAAATTCGATCATATTATGGGTAGCCGAAACCGCATCATTGGCATGACAAGCCCAATCGACCTTACCTGCTTCTACCATCAGAAAAAATCCGTTCTCATTATCCAATAGCTCAATTCCTTTTTTAGTAAACTCAGTCAAAGACAAGCAATCTGCCGGCCGGTCAATTTCATACAACAGCGCGCCATCCCTGTCTGTTTTATGGTTATAGGCCCAACATTTATTACCTGATTTTACTGCTGCTAACTCCTCCCTGGTAGTGGCAATAGCGTATCCGGCACCTTTCATTTTTTCCAGGATATCACCATCACCCTTTGATGGAAAATTTCCTTTGGCATAACCACCACCAAAATAATCAAACTTACTGGATGCCATTTGCGAGGCAATATTATAATATTCCTTTCTTTCATTTACATGGGCATAAAAACAAGCTGGCGTGGCATGATCAATACTAACACTGGACACAATCCCCACACGCATTCCTTTATCCCTTGCCATTTCGGCAAGGGTTTCAATATTCCTGGTACGATCCCCGTTTTTCGAAATGGTATTAATCGTTGTCTTCTCACCGGTAGCTAAAGCCGTAGCTGCCGCGGCCGATCCGGTGATATAACGATCCTGGGCGTAAGTGGTAGCCATACCAGCCACCTCAAATTTGGAAATATTCATATCGCCCACACCAATACTACTACTTTTCAACCTAAAACCGGTATTATTCAAGGCTGCTTCAGCCAAATTAATCTGTGGATTGGCCATGCCGTCACCAATAAAATAGAAAATGTACTTAGGCGTTTTATATTTGGTAATTTCATTGACTTTCTCTTCCACAACCGTTTCGTCGTCAGAACAAGATGGCGTCAGTACTACAGCACAAACCATTAATGTAAAAAATGTGGCCACATGCAGCAGTTTTTTAATTTCCTTAAAAGTTTTCATTTCAGTTTGTTTAATTTATCAAATGATTTACAAGACGTTTTTAACTGACACAAAGAACTGCACCTAATATTAAGTGTAAATGATGCCACACTTAAAAGAGTGACAAGAATTTACAACCAGACACAATTCCATAACATGACCACAACAATGCCTAAACATTCAGATACCCAACAAACAAACATCACCATCACGCTTTTTCATGATAGCGATTATCACAATAAATTATTGCTAATATTATGAAAACTTTAAGAATCCTCCCAGGTATTGTTTTTACCTGGTGACTTTCTTACAGTACATTTTTATAATATTGCAATCTCAAACTCCGATTATGACGAAGGTTTATCATTTTAATCCAACCTGTGAAATGGCTATTGGCAATGGGACGTGCAGTTACATGCCGCCCAAACGGCTACGCTCGTTTGAACGCGACATAGCACCACTAATGGGTTTCATGGGACAGGCAGATGATATATTAATCACCGATGAACCAACTGATCCATCTTTTATATCTTTCTGGCAACAGGGCGGCATTGATTTGCCAGCCTTTAAACCTTTGACTTCACTTTCAGAAGATGCAAAAACAAAGTATGAAACAATATTACCCTGGGGTTGGAGTCTGGCAGCACATCGTATTCTTTCACCACTTAAATCATATTGCCAGGAACCTTTTAAAAACTCTGTTTTGTTTGACTGGCAACCGGCGCATCGTGATTTTTTCAGCCGGCTGACCAGTGTGCAATTCATCAAATCACTTTCTCCCCTGGCGTTGCACCACAATTTCATCCGGATACCGGGTACCCATATGGTTTTCCGGTCTCAGGACATGCTTAAACAGTGGCTTGGCGAACAAAAACAGCCGGTGGTAATTAAAACCCTATGGAGTTCGTCGGGGCGGGGATTGTTTTTAATACGAAACGAAGACGAAAAAGAAAATGCCCTTAAACGGGCAAAAAAATGCATCAAACAACAAGGGTGTGTAATAACAGAATCATGGCTGAACCGTATTCAGGACCTGTCTTTCCAATTTAACCTACACCAGGATGGTTCCGTTGAATACCTGGGCATCAATTATTTTACTGCCGATGCCGAAGGACACTTCGGACAAGAATATATTGGCGGATTACCTGAAGAAAAAAAGGCCCAATGGGAAAAAAAACTGCCTGCCAACTGGGAAGAAGAAGCGGCAAGCATGCTTAAGGATGCATTAACACAAGCCAATCTTCAGCAGTATTATGAAGGGCCGTTGGGCATTGATGCCATGATTTTCCAAACCCATGAAGGCGAAACATGTCTTCATCCCTGTATCGAAATAAACTTCAGATACAATATGGGATTGGTGAACATGATAATATCGCAGAAATTACACCCTGCCGCTAAAGGCCAATGGCAAATCACCCATTTCAAGCCCGGGGAATGGCAGGAATTTGCCCAGGCTCAACTATTAAAGCATCCGCCAGTAATTAAGGATGGTCGATATATAAAAGGATTTCTTCCCCTGGTTCCGGTTACTGCTGATCGCCTGTTTGGGGCTTATGCCCTATTGGTTTGAACCGATCATTAGCTAAACAGGCTATTTTTATTCTTTAACAATACTGTCCAAAGTAAATTAGTATTACCCAATGTGCTCAAGCCGCACGGGCTTTTACTTTTTTTCAACAGCAAAAAAAAGTAAACAAAAAATGCCGCCGCTCACAATAAATAACTAAAATTTAACTCCTTTCCACTAAAAGAAAATAACTCGCTTCGCTCAAACAAATTTTCTTTCTTAACGTTCCAATCCGTTAAATTTCTAAACGTTATTTCTTGTAGGCGGAATGTTCAATCAAGCCCCTATATCCTAAATACTATATTAAACTGTTGTAAATATTTACTTATTCATCACAACCAAATATTACTTAGGATACCAATGATTCCTTAAGGAAATGATAGATATTTAGATACTGGTATCGTAATGACTTCTGATGATATTAAATTCTTAATAAGATTAATCGATTATTAGATTGTAGATAACAAACCTGAGACTCACTGACATGTATCTCATTTTTTTGAACCTCAACAGGTTTAATGTTCAAAGAAGCACGAACTGTTTTTCAGTTAAATACAAAAACTTAACGAACTATCGTGTTATAATACTCACCCGGTCTTTGCAATACGTTTCAGGGCATCTGATTGGAGGATTTGAATTTTCTTTTCACTCACCTTTATGATCCCTTCTTTGTTGAATTTGGATAAGGTATTGATCAAACTCTCTTTGGAGTAGCCAATCATCCCGGCCATCTCTTTGCGCGTGAAGGGGACACTGAATTTATCCGATTCATACAACGATTGAAAATCCAGTAAAAGAATAGCCAGTGCCCCATCGATATTTTTGTTCTTCAAACGGGTGAGCCAATGCACAATATGATTGGTAATATCAGACATATGATACATAATCCGCAGGGCGAACTCTCCGTTATGCTTCACAAATGAATTGAACAGATTGATATCGATGATTTTCACCCTGGTTTCCTCCAGGGCAGTGGCAGAGAAATTCAAATTCCGGCAAGCAAAGGTACAGATGATGCCAATGAATGAATTGGCTTTAATAAGGCTAACGGTTGACTGCTGATTATCGTTGGTCACCCTTAAGGCTGCCAATCCTTTTTCCATATACATGATATGTGTGGCAGCAAAACCTTCTTTCAGGATTACTTCGCCTTTTTTGAAATCCACCCAGGTGGCCGACTCATCCAAAATCAACTTTTCCTTCTCGTTTAAAGCCTCAAAACAAGCGGAAGCATCAATTTTGCCAAATTCGAAAGATGGTTTGGGATTATATAAATTTTCCATGCTAAATATTCGCAATTTTAATGATGCAATTCTACATCATTTCTTATGAAATAGTTCATTTCCGGTGCTAAGATAGTAAATGCCTGTTTCTTGTTACAAGATAAGGAAGTAAGGTATGTTTGTGCAGAATAAAAAACACAAAAACTCAACGGTTATGAACGACATCAAATTCAGGATTAAGGCACAAAGTGAAAATGCCACCAAGACAGTTGTGAAAGCACGTAATTTTGAGTTTATCATTGACGAACCCAAAGATTTGGGCGGAAATGATGAAGCGGCCAATCCGGTGGAATACCTATTGGGTTCATTTGCCGGTTGCATGAACGTGATGGGGCATTTGATTGCCAAAGAAATGGACATGAATCTCAATGGCCTTTCCATTAACATGGCCGGCAACCTCAATCCGGCACGTTTATTCGGCCAATCCTTCGATGAAAGGGCCGGTTACAAAACCATTGAAGTAACCTTAAAGCCCGACACCGATGCTAGCCCCGAGTTACTTGAAAAATGGAAACAAGCCGTTACTGATCGTTGCCCGGTGAGTGATAATTTAAAAAATGCCACTGAAGTTAAATTAAAAGTAAAGGCATAAATATAAATTTTCAAAGGAGGCGGGTAATTTTACAATTATTTGTAGCACTTACCCAACCTCCTTTTTTTCTTTTCTTCTTATTACTATACCTACTCAATTATTTAACACTATTATTCCGTTCCTTTTCCTTCCGGATCAAATCCACAAAGTAATTTTACAGCATCATTCTATCCAATTCAGCTTTTAACCTATGGCAATACTTAATGAGAAAACAATTTGTCAATGGCTAAATATTCCAAGCCATGCCTATGAAAGAATTTACCGCTACATTATTATTTCAATACAATTTGTTTTACATTTCGCACAACAGCAGATAAACATTTACCAGGCAAAAGAACCTTTTTGCCACTGACAACTACTATTTTTGTTTTGACCAACGAACAATATATTGTGACATTTTGTTCTCTTTCGTTGGCAAATCATATTCTCCCAGTGTCATTTCATCTTCTCCCAGTGACATTTCTTTATCTACCACTGGCAATTCATTATCTCCCAGTGTCAATTCTTCTTCTCCCAGTGTCAATTCATTATCTCCCGGTGACATTTCTTCTTCTACCATTGACAATTCATTATCTACCACTGACATTTCATCTTCTACCACTGACATTTCATCTTCTACCACTGTCATTTTATTATCTACTAGTGCCAACTCTTTATCTACCTTTGGAAATTCATCCTTTATTCTGGTTTTTTATTAAATGCTTATGACAATTAGTTTTTATTCGTTGACGAATGATCTACTTTTGTTGGCAAATCATTAACTTTACGTGTACGGCCTTTATCTTAATGTGTACGCCCTTTAACTTAGAGTGTACAATCTTTAACTTGGGTGACATTTCATTATCTTAGAGTGACAGAGCTTTAACTTGGAATGTACAACCTTTAACTTAAAGTGTACGACCTTTAACTTGGAGTGACATTTCATCTCCTTAGGCTGGCATGACTTCATCTTAAAGAAGTAGGGATTCATCTTAAAATATCCAGCCTTCAACTTAAAATGCCCAACCTTCTTTGTATAATGGCATTCCTTTTATTTGCCTTGTCGATCCTTCTTAATATTTGAAGTTAGTCTTTATCCTATTTCTCTATTTTATATTCTTTGCATGCTGTTCGCACTTTTCCCTTTAATCATTTTTTCTCTGATATCATTGTTTACTATTTTCTTCGATTTTTTTTATAGCAATCTGCCATTTGTTAAAATTCTCAAACAATACTTTTAAAATAAAGTCTCTCATAAACCGCCTGTTTTTTATTAACCCCACACCCATTATTTTTCCTTTCCCCGGATTCAATTACACTTTCATTTATTTCTGCTCGGGATAATACATTTCTGTAAGTCATAAAATCTGAATGATTTGATATTATTATTCACCTGATCATCTTTCCTTAACCATTCCCATTCTCACATTACATAATCCAACCCCAAACAAACTTAACTTTGCTATAGTTCTTTTATGAATATTTATCTCTGAAATCATCAAAGAAGTAAATAGCTTTGCACCACTTTTATTAAATCATTTAAATGTTAATGCTATGCAAAAGTTAAAAGGTATATTTTATGCCATTGCATCTTCTGCGACCTTTGGTTTAATCTCCCTCTTTTCAGTTCCTCTGCTGAAAGAAGGAATGAGTTCTAACCAAATCACATTTTATCGACTGGCACTGGCAGCTTTAATGATGGGCTTAATAATTCTGTTTCAAAGGAAGAGTTTTCGTATTGCAAAACAGCATATACTTCCACTTATTGGTTTTGGCGCCATGTATATATTCACGGCCATTATGCTGCTGCAATCATATACCTATATCGACAGCGGATTAGCTACTTCTATTCACTTTTTATATCCCGTAGTAGTTACCATCCTGATGGTGCTGTTTTTCAGTGAAAAATTTTCGACCGGAATTGCTGCAGCAGCGTTTCTCTCTGTTTCTGGAGTGGCATTGCTAAGCATGGGCGGAAATCAATTGGCAAGTACCACCGGCATACTCATTGCTTTTAGTACTTCAATCTCATATGCCTTATATATTATGGGCGTAAACAATTCGAAGGTCAAAGAGCTGGATGCTTCCGTCTTCACTTTCTATGTTTTGTGTATGGGAACTATTATACTCTTTATCCTTAATTTATCATTTGAAGGCATTGCTTCTATTCCTTCGGGAAAAGGTGCAATGAATTTAGTGTTGCTGGCATTACTCTCCACAGTGGTTTCAAACATTACCCTGGTAAAGGCAGTGAAGCATATTGGATCAACAATGACATCCATATTGGGTTCCACCGAACCGGTAACAGCGCTGGGAGTGGGCGTTGTGATTTTCGACGAGGGCTTTGGCTGGAAAAGCCTTATTGGTATTGGACTTATTCTCGCGGCAGTGATTATTGTGATTCGTCGGAAATAGATACTATATTTTTTCATGAGAATCCTGAAAAAAAGCCTCTTCGAGGGATGTTGCCTTTTGCTGTTTGTTTTAAAAAGACAAGAGATTGTTAGATAATAGACATTAGACCTACTTATATCAAGCTCATTGGTAATTTCATAACACCTAAAATTATGAATTAAAATACAACATTCAATTTGAACAACATGTTGGTAAAAGTTGCGGCCTAAGCGCCTATTACCTTCTCTTTGTACAATAGATCATTAGATTTTAGATAACAACCATTAGACTGATTTACATTACTCTCATTTTTTTGGCCATTAACAAACTTTGTCTATTGGATAGATATAAGCTGTTTTTTTAATTACTTACAAAAGTTTAACGAACTATGGTTTGTATAAACTAAACATAGATGCCCATTCCGTATAAGGGCATCTTTTTTCTATTTTTCACTCTGCAGCAAGGCATTAAACCGGTTCAGTATTGTTGGAAATAATTTGTAATCTCTATTGCGTTGAAGCCGCGCAACCAATTTTAATCAGCCGGATTCAGCCATTAGATAAATCAGCTATCATTTATTACTCCTGGTTATTAAACACATAAGCCACCTTAATCGTACAATAGCCATTTTCATTATAAGTGGCCAGGTTATGATAGTTATAACTTTTTTGCTCTATGTCATAGTTAATGCTTGAGAAGATATTTTTGGCGGAAAAGGTGATTTGCCATTTATTATCCTTAAATCCTTTCTTCACCGAGAAATTCGAATAGACATAAGCGTCCCTTTTTGACTGGGCTGTTATATAAGGACTTTTGTAATGCACATCCCATTTCAGGGTAAAGGCTTTAGGAAGCCGGAAAGTATTATTCAAGCGTGAATCGGTATTGAATTGCTTCTCATTTTTATTGATCTCATCTATCTGCACATCTAATTGATAAGAATACAAGCTAATGGAGAAGTTACTGTTCCACCAGGCAAAAAGATCGACGCCCGCCATGAATTCAGCTCCAATACTTAATGATTTACCCACATTCTCAGGTATCTCAACCGTTATATTTGCCGTATCGGTACGTATATAATCCTGTATAATATCTTCTGCCGCGCGGCCAAATACTTCTAAACCGATAAAATTCTTATCCCATGATTTCTTGTAACCCACTTCAATAGCATTGGTATAAGATGGTAACAAATCACCATTGCCGGTATAATAACAAAAAGGATCCATGTATTGCTGCAAAGGGATCAGACTCCAATAATTCGGTCGTTTAATGCGCCGGCTAAAGCTGGCCGATAACTGATGTGTCTCCGAAAAGCTATAGGTGGCATGAGCCGATGGAAAGAGATTTACAAAATTTTTTCTTGTCGGCAGAGAGGTCCGGCTTCCATCCTCTTCTTCAAAACTATAATCCGACTTCCGTTCGGTATGTTCAATCCGTAATCCCATTTGATAATCCAACTTCCCCCATTTACTTTTAAATGACAGGAACCCGGCATATATGTCCTGAAAGAAATCGACTTGTTGATTGATTGGTTCATTGGGGAAGGGCGTTATCTGTTCGTGCTCATCAAAGGAACCACTCACCGAAGTGACCTTTGGAATGTGATCGGTGTTCACTTCCAGCCCCGATTCAAAAATAGTATTTTCACTCACCGGCAAAGAATAGTCAAGCTTTCCCTGGATAAGAATTTCGTTCTGTTCCGCGCCGATATACCCTGTTCGTTCAGTATAAGTGTCATATATCTTGGAATCAATTTGTTTTTCTTCAAAATCACGCAAATAAGTGGAACAATCGATGTAAGCCGAAAGTAAATGGGTACGCTTTTTATTAAAGGCATGCTCATAAGCCAGGGTAGCCCCTGCATATTGATAGTATGTTTTATTGCGACCCATAAAATCATACGCTTTATGATTGACCACATTACCCGCCTGATCAAATACTGTTTCTTTATAATGCCCGGTCTTATCAGAAAATTGAAATCGCTTAACCGGGCTGATGTTACCTGAAAAATCAATGTTATCATTGTCGGTTAAATCGTAATTGAAGCCCAGTTCGATGTAATTCATCGTACCTCCTGCCTTAAAATCATAATCCAACTTGTTTTGATACTTATAATCATCGCTCCAAATGGTTTGCACCTGCTCACTCTCACTATCACTATAAATATATTCCATGAGTTGTCCGTTCACATACCATCCGCCCTTCTCACTTTGTTTCTCCACCGTCCACATCCAGCGATAATTGTCGTTGGTACTAGCCGCAAGACTGGTGGAGATAGCATAGCCTTCGAGCCGGTTCTTTTTTAGCATCACCATGATAATACCGGCGGTCCCTTCTGCATCATATTTGGCCGAGGGGTTGGTTATGACTTCAATGCGATCAATGCGGTCGGCCGGTATTTGTCTTAACTTCTCCTCACCATTAGCAGCGGGATGCCCGTTAATAAAAACCTTGAAAGTGCCATCGCCCCGATAGGTCAGTTTCCCTTCAAAGTCCACTTGCACTGAGGGAATGTTCTCCAACAGGTCCATCCCGACCTCAGCGCCCGGAAAACTACCGGCATCAATCACTTTCCGATCCACTTTATAGGTAATAGGAGGTTTTGTTGCTTTCACAGTGACAGCACTAATATTTTCAGAAAGTACTTTCAACGAAACAACTCCCACATCACGCGTACCGGGTTGTAACAGGATGTCTTTCATAACCACGGACTGGTAACCTATAAAACTCAGCTTCAATTGATACGTTCCCTGTTTCACATCTTCGATAACAAAGCCTCCCTGTTCATTGGTAATGGTTCCTAAAATGAGACTACTATCCTTTGTGGTGGTTAAAATAGCATTGACATAAGACATGGGATTATCCGAACTCAAATCGGTAACCGTCCCCTTCAGGCAACAACGTTGTGCCGATGCCTGAATACAATAAATAATGCACAGAACAATGATTGTAATTACGGATGATAACTTCATGGATTAGGTTTTTATATTAAATCAGTATTGTTTGAAACAAATTAGTATTAACCAATGTGCTCAAGCCGCACGGGCTTTTACTTTTTTGCTACAGCGAAAAAAAGTAAACAAAAAACGCCGCCGCTCACAATAAATAACTAAAATTTAACTCCTTTCCACTAAAAGAAAATAATACCGATTAGTAATTAAAATGACCAGTTAATGCGCTTCGCTTTTAATTGGCCTTTAATTATCTATCGGCATTACACCGAGGAGAATTTGAAATACATTTGGTATAACTCGCTGCGCTCAGACAGATTTTCTTTCTTAACGTTCCAATCCGTTAAATTTCTAAACGTTATTTCTTGAAGGCGGGATGCCCAACCAACACCCTATATTCCCAAAAACATCTTTAATCTGCTATAACAATTAACTTTATTCGTTTTAACCAATAATTATTTAGGACACTAATGATAATAATTATTGAATAATAGACTGTAATAATCGAGAGACGACTGGCATTATGGATTAGTTACACTACAAAAACACCGAAGGATCTTTTTATTCGTTCAACAGACAGTACAGATAGTGAAAATACAAACACAAAATCACTGTAAATCTTCTGATTATAGATGAAGAGATAAATATGAACGATTGCCTTAAAAAAAGAGAGACAGGAGTCTTTAAGTCTAATGGTGTTTACTTGAAGAGCACTTATTCTCTTACCTCTTGAGTACTCCTAATTTAAGAGGGATGAATATTGATTTAAAAACATTGACAATAAACTCAAAAAGGAAGCATCCAGACTTTTAGAAGTGAATGTGTTATACCCCCTCTGTCGCGCAAGCTCGACATCTCCCCCTGCCAGCAGGTGGGAGAAAATGTTGTTTTCAAATCGTGATGAATGACGTCATGTAAAGCTACATTTCTGTTCCCCTAAAGTATGGGGATTCAAGGGATAAGAAAAAAAATACTTCGTACCTGACAAAATCTAAGCTTACTATATCTAAAACATTCATAGTAATCCAAGACCTTATATCATTACTTCAAAAAGTCTTGAAACCACAACCCGGAGTCTTTTACCACCCGTTTTTGAGTATCGAAATCCACATGAACCAATCCAAATCTAGGCTCGAACCCTTCCCGCCATTCAAAATTATCAACCAATGTCCATACAAAGTAACCTTCTACCGGCACACCTTTCTTTTTGGCCTTCAACACCTGCTTGAGCATTTTTTGATGGTATTTCATTCGTCGCACATCGTGAACATGCCTTGCCACTTGGAAATCTGGGTAACACACACCACTTTCTGTGATGAGAAGTTTTTTTATTTGTGGATACGAAGCATAGAATTTCAATAATTTACTCATCCCACCGGGATGCACATCCAGATTCATCACATTAAGGTTTGATTTGCGCGTGTTGGGAGCTATCTCCTTAGCAAATAACAACGGCGGCGAGAGACTGAACTTCGCCACCACCCTGAAGTAATACTGCAGCCCGATAAAATCGAAATCAAAGCTCATTTTATCTTCATCACCGGGCTGAAAGTAACGCTCCATAACCCGCAAGACAGGCATCACATCAGTGGGATAACCAAGTCCCAATAGCGGCTCAAGAAAAAAACGGTTCAACAGGGCTTCTACCCTCTTCGCCGCTCTAATATTGATGAGCCGATGATTATATGGCCTGACATAAGAACAGGATAAGGCAGGACCTATCTCATTTTTCGCGGAAGCAGAGCGGATAATACGCCCCGCCTCTGCCATACACAGTGTAGCATGGTGCGCAGCGGGTAAAAAGTTGCCAATACCCTTTCTCATCGGTGCATGATAGCCCATAAAATATCCCAGGCCGGTAAAGGTCATAGGTTCATTCATCACCACCCAATGCTGAACACGGTCACCAAAGGCCTGCACACATATATCCACAAAATTGGAATACCAGGTAATGATTTTCCGGTTGGTCCATCCGCCCTTGTCCTCTAATGCCTGTGGTAAATCCCAGTGATAAAGCGTCAACCAAGGCTCAAGATCCTTTTCCAGACAGGTATCAATAACCCGGTTATAAAAATCAATCCCCGACTGATTCACCTGACCATATCCATCCGGTATAATGCGTGGCCAGGAAATAGCTAACCGAAATACACCGAAATTAAGGCTTTTGGCCAGAGAAATGTCCTCCCGGTACCGCCGGAAGAAATCAGAAGCCTCCCCGATAAAATCACCGTTATTGATATTCTGCGTATCGGACGAAAAAGCATCCCATATGGACGGTCCTTTACGATCGGCCACCGCCGCGCCTTCATTTTGAAAAGCACTGAGGGTGACTCCCCACTTAAAAGAACTACCGAAATTCTCCTTTTTAATCATATTGATGCAAAAAGGTGAAAATATAATTTCAGCAATGACATCTGTTTAAGCAAACATTAAGGCTACTTGAATTTTTTCCTCTTTTTTCCATTTTACTTTAGCCGACCAGGACAAATCATCAATCTATTATTAAACCCCTTACAACAACTCAAATTTCCCTTTTTACAGAGATTCCTCTGGCTTTTTCGGTATACTCTCACTTAAACAAATCATACAATAATTGCATCCAGGGAAGAATTCATATTTTTGCATAAATTTTAACAACACAATGACAAGAATAAACTCTACGGCATTAATTTCATTCCTCTGCTTTTTTTCAATGAATGCCCAATATAGTGCTACCAACAGCGACAGCCTCGCTACCTCAAAATACTCATTCAATCACCAGATGAAATGGAATACCATAGGCGTAGCTTCGGCCTTTACGGTAGCATTACTTTTGGATGAACCGGTAAAATATTTTGTAGAAGGGCATCAATCGGATGGCATGGACGACATCACAGATGTCACCAACGTGTTTGGTGAAAAAACCATCATGATTCCGGCGCTGGCAGCTACTTTAGGTGCCGGTTATATTTTCAAGGATGACAAACTAACCCGTACGTCGTGGAATGCTGTAAAAGCAGTCGCCACCACCGCTATTGCAACAGAAATACTCAAGTATTCAACCGGTCGGGCACGTCCCTTTATGGGAGAAGGAGCTTACTCATTTGATCCCTTCAATGGGGCAGATGAATACAAGTCAATGCCATCGGGACATGTCTCTTTAGCATTCGCCATCTTCACTCCTTTTGCCGAAAGTTACTCCCGCTGGCTCTATCTGGTGCCTGCTACCGTACTGTATTCACGCATTTATAAAAACAAACACTGGTTTTCGGATGCCGTACTCGGAGGCGGCCTTGGCTTTTTAAGCGGATATTTCTTCACCCATCATCCAAGAAAGAAAATTCAGTTTTTTGGCAATGGTATGGTGATTTATTTTTAGGAACCAGAGAACGATGTTCGGTGTGCGGTAAACAGCTTGAGGTGAAAGGTATGCGGTATAAGGTAAACGGCTTGCGGTAAACGGTATGTGGTGTACAGTGAACGGTATGTGGTGTACAGTGAACGGTTTGAGCTGGTAATTGACTCAATAGATGGTTAGATTTTAGACAATAGACATTAGACTGTTTTACATTACTCTCATTTTTTAACCAATAACAACTTTATCTACTGGATTAACACAAGCTGTTCTTCTATTACCTGCAAAAGCCTAACAATCTATCATTAAGAGTACCCAAAGGGATGTTAGTTGGTTGGTTTTGGTTGCAGGATCACAACCAAGGCCAACCAACTAACAAATTATTCATTTATTGAGCGCGCTCTCTAACGAGCTCCAACCCCATATCTCTCAGCTTGTATTTTTGAATTTTTCCGCTAGCAGTTTTTGGAAAATCTTCAACAAAGAAAACATGTTTAGGAATCTTGTAACGGGCAATCTTGCCCCGGCAAAATTCCTGCACATCCTCTTCCGTTAAGGATGCCCCGGCTTTTAAGGTTATAAAAGCACCCACGATTTCACCAAACTTCTTATCGGGAATACCCACCACTTCAACCATCTCCACTTCGGCCATCCGATAAATAAAGTTCTCGATCTCTCTGGGATAAATATTCTCTCCACCACGGATAATCATATCCTTTATGCGGCCGGTAATTCTATAATAACCTTCGGCAGATCTCACACCCAGATCGCCCGAATGCAACCACCCCTCAGGATCAATGGCCCTGACAGTGGCCTCCCGATTATTATAATACCCCTTCATGATATTATACCCCCGGCAACATATCTCTCCTTGTTCTTCATCTTCACAAGTCGCACCGGTTTCAGGATTAACTACTTTTACCTCTACATTTGGCAAGCATTTACCCACGGAAGTAGCCCTGACTTCGGCAGAGTCATTCACACGCGTGGCTGTCATGCCCGGCGATGCCTCCGTTAATCCATACACAATGATAATGTCTTTGCAGTGCATCTTTGTCATGACCTCTTTCATGGTATCGATGGGACAAAGTGCCCCGGCCATAATGCCCGTTCGCAGGCTCGTGATGTCAAACATATCGAACATGGGGTGGTTAAGCTCGGCGATAAACATGGTTGGTACGCCATACAAAGCAGTACAACGCTCTTTCTGAATGGAAGCCAGTACCAGCAACGGATCAAAATCCTCGGTAAATACCATGGTCGCACCATGCGATACAATGGCACAAACCGCCAGCACACAACCAAAACAATGAAACAGAGGCACACAGACCAACAAACGATCATCCTGGGTGTAATGCATGCATTCCCCAACCGAATAACCATTATTCAGTATGTTATGATGCGTCAACATCACGCCTTTGGGAAAGCCGGTAGTCCCAGAAGTATATTGCATATTGACTACATCGTGACAACTCACTTCTTTCTTTACACTATTCAGCAACACATCCGAAGTGTACTCGCCCAGCAACAACAACTCGGAGGTATTATACATTCCCCGGTGTTTTTGAGGTCCGATGAAGACCACATTTTTAAGTTCCGGCAGCATTCCCGACCTAAGGTACCCACGATCACAGGTTCTCAATTCCGGCACTACCTCATTGACCATCTTCACATAATCACTGTCACGATAGCCATCGATAATACAGAGCGTATGAATGTCTGCGTTTTTCAGCAGATACTCCAACTCTGCCAATTTGTAACTTGTATTTATAGTAACCAATACAGCACCAATCTTAGCCGTTGCAAACATGAACGTTGTCCAGTCCGGCACGTTATTGGCCCATATTCCTACTTTATCTCCTTTTCCTACGCCAATCTCAAGCAATCCTTTGGCCAAATTGTTAACCCTCTGGTCAAACTGGGCATAAGTAAAACGCAAATCCCTGTCGGGATAGACAATAAAATCTTGATTTGGTGTTTCCACGGCCCATTTCTCAAGAATGGTGCCTAATGAATAATTCAATAATTCCATTCTGTGAAAATTTAAACGGGCACATAAACAACAGCCAGCACCTTAGCTGCCTCTTCACCATTAGCATGCAAGTGATGCTCTATAATTGAATCGATATAGATACTATCTCCCTGGTTCAACTGAATTTTTTCGTTGCCATAGGTCAACTCAACCATTCCGTGCAAAACAAACAGAAACTCTTCCCCTTCATGTGATGATAAATCCACTGCCCCATCATGCGTTGGCAATACATTTATAATGAAAGGTTCCATACTCCTGTCAACTTTATCTGGTGCAAGCGAGTAAAAATTTAAATGCTCCCGTGACTGCTCTTTATCATTACTGAGACTGATTGATTTTCCGGCCGATCCTGCCCGCATGATGCATGGACCTAATTTATCCTGATCATCAAGGAAAGTACCTAAACGAACACCTAATACCCTGGCAATACGTACTAATACACCAAGGGAAGGATGTGTTTCATCGGATTCTATCAGGTTAATTTGTTCCTCACTAAGATTAGTGCGCTCCGAGAGATCTATATGCGAGATGTTTTTTAATGATCGAAGCTTGTTGATTTTTTTTCCAATACTCATAACCAATAAATTATCTGGTTAAATTCGCTTAATATCTATAAGCGTTTTGATTGATATTGTTTCACGTTATATTCTAATGAGGGCGAAATATAACATTCCAAAACTTACCAGCCAAATATCCAAACTTTTGTCATGTTTTGACGAATAATACAAATACAACAAACAGTTCATTTCAAACCACTGGTTATCTGTCATACACATCCACCATCTTTCTTTATTAAAATTTTAATGATTTTACCCCTACAAATTCACTTTCCCCTCCATGCCGGAATAATCAAATTCCATCCTTCCTTTTCAATCCATTGATATTGTTTAAACTATTATTCCCGGTAACTAAAAAGCCATGACATTCGGTTTAGACGTGTAATTTATAATCACACTCATACCGCAGATTCTTTTACCGATGATTCATTTCTTTTATTTTTACACTTGATTAATTGAGCAATATGACAACAACCATCACAAAACAGATAAATCCACTGGAATCCATAGAATTGGGCATCGCTTTAAGCGGCGGCAGCGCGCGGGGGATTGCACACATTGGTGTATTAAAAGCCCTGGAAGAATATCAGCTCGCCCCCAATGTAATTGCCGGCACAAGCATGGGAGCAATTGTAGGCGTGCTCTACGCATCGGGAATCTCACCTGACGAGATAGCTGAAATATTGAAATCAGAGAAACTTTATAACATATTTGGCATTAACATCTTTAAACGAGGTCTGTTAAACCTTGAACCGTTAATGGAGTTGTTTGAAAAGAAGATCGGGACAGATGATTTCAGCGTATTGAAAAAGCCTTTTTATGTGTCAGTAGCTAACCTCAACACTGGCAGAGGCGAAATAGTCAGTCACGGTAAAAATTTATTCCGATATGTGATTGCCAGTGCCTCCCTGCCATTCATTTTCCCTCCCCAACATATTAATGATAACACTTACATTGACGGGGGTTTATTCAACAACCTACCAGCCGAGCCTTTGGTTGGCCGTGTGGACCGAATCATAGGTGTTCATGTAAATCCCAACGGTTTTGAGAAAAACCTCAAAGGTGCCCGGGCAATTGCCGAACGTTCCTTCCGGCTGGCCATCGCGCAAAATGTAAAACTAAGCCGCAACTACTGCGATTATTACATTGAACCAAGAAACATCAGATTATTTTCGTCGTGGGACTATAAAAAAGTTGACGATTTAATTGAGATGGGCTACCAGGCGACCTTAAAAAGCATCCATCAGTTCATTCTCCCTGACCTGGCTGATATCAAAGGGTAGCAGACCGTAACTTTTAACAACAGTTCGTTAAACTTTTGTAGGCAATTGAAAAACAGTTTGTATCTATTCAATAGACAAAGCTATTAATGGTCTAAAAAATGAGAGTAATGTAAATCAGTCTAATGTCTATGATCTAAAATATAACGATCTATTATTTTAAAAGATCTTTAAAATAAAAAAGCTCCCGAATGGGAGCTTTTTTTATGGAATGTTTATTTCTCTTTATAAATAAGTAATGCCGAATAAGTATTAACTCCTAAACTGGAATGACCGGCATATTTAATGTTAATGATACGATCAGTGTCAATACTTTCTTGCCCCAAAAACTGATTTATTTGATCATCAAGTGAACTATCGTAATCGTCTGTACCCGTGTATTGGAAATGCTTAGTAAAAACTTTTTTCATATCGCCTCTTATTTAATTGTTTAACTTCAATGCCTTCTAATACGCGGTGTTTGCTATTTTGATTCAATTTTTCCCTTCAAATTATTCACATCTTTTCACCACATACATCAACACTCTGAAATTCTGTCAACTAAATTTTACGCTATTTCCATAGACGTTAGACCTTAGATAATAGACCTTACATTGATTTAGATCCAGTTCATTGGTAATCCCATATATCTATTAACCATCAATTAATCACAAACTAACTTTCTCGTTATTACAGAACTTTAACGAACTATTCGTTAGTTATGATCCTCTTTTAAACTCTCCAATGTCACTTCCATCCAGGCAGCAAAAGCACGAAAATCCTGAGGATGTTCAGAAATCTTCTCCAATATTTGTGTATTATACTTGCAATCACCTATCAAATAAACAAACGACTCTGTATAGCCCTTCTCATGAATCACCTTAAAAAGATCAAAATACACCAGGTTCCAAATATCCAGTTCTATATCCGATATGCCATTCATTGCCTCCATCAAATCATTGGTATGTACAATCAAACTCTCCAGATCGGTTTTCTCATCTGATGATTCACTGCCCCAAGAGGATACATAGCTCTTCCCCAGCTGAACAAACTTTTGATTCTCTTTCGCTACTTTTCCCTGTTTCTTCCTGTGTAATAAATCCAACTTCAGGGCATTGATATTCCATAAATTCTCAAGCATACTGAGCGTCGCATTACTTCTGTAACTATCTGGTTCCAGAAGTAAAAAGTAGTAGAGTGCTAAAACACCTTTAGCATACTCTTCCTTCTCAATCATTGTGTATGCAAGTAATAAATGACTACTACTATGCAGCCGGTTTTCACGAATGGATTGCTCAAAATACCAGGCGGCTTTATCAAGCTCTTTTGCATTATAGTTGATCGAACCCAGGTTGTAATGCAAAAGATAATTGTGAGGATCACGTCGCAACGCTTTCTCAAGCACCTTTATGGCATCCTTCACCTCTCCTTTTCGCTCCAGAATGGAGGCATAAAGCAAATTAGCATCCACCCATTTACTCCCGTTTAACCGTATCGCTTTATGACAATAATCCAAGGCCGCCTCATCCTTCTTCATCAGGAAATAGACATAAGCCAACTCATAAATTGCCCGCTCAGAAGATTTATCTATGGACAGTGCTTCTTTGTATTTTCCCAGGGCATCCTCATAAAGCTCCTGTTCAACCAACCTGTTCCCATGAGATATTAAAGTCTCCACTTTATTTTCCTGTGCCTCAATTATAAAAAAAGGCAATACCAGCAACACAACTAGAAATATTCTTCTCATTATTTAAGTCTTAGAAGCAAAGCGTGAGAATCATATCGCAGAACTGCTTGTCAAAAACAAAACCATCACTCACACTTTCTTTTTGTTTTAACTATTTCGAGGATAATGATAGAGCTTTCCCCTGCAATCACCAAATGCTTCCCTTCTCCACCAGTTATTTTAATCTTTTTTAATAGTTATCCCTCTAAAACAGTAGCCATCGATAACATAAACTGACATTTCCTATATGTGATTAAAGCCCATAAAGCTTGCTTTGCAAGCATTTTATCAACCGCAAATTTATCGAATTAGACGAATTGCTTTTCGATGAAAAGCTCATAAAACCACACAGTGGTTTAAAATTCGTTCAATTCGTATAATTCGCGGTTAAAACAATAGTAAATGTAATTTACTCATAATCAATTAGTGCTTTCTGCCGTTTTTTGCAGATACTTAAATTTTAGTGTTTTATAAGACATGGGAAACTTCAATTATTACTAGCAGTTAATACTTCCATTTTAAATGATTTTATCATCGCTTCCACTTCTCTGACATAAAGAGCTTTATTTTGTTTCCTCGGCGCATATACATACCCATCAAGCATAACAAGGCGGTTATTTCTCACATCTTTATAAAAATAACTAACAAACGGACCTCCCATAAAATCACCTTGCACACGCCATAACCCACGTAACTCAATCCACCTTACACCCCCAAATTTAGGACGATCCAAAAGAACAGAAAAACGATCTTCAGTCGTCATGAAGGAACCTTCCACCGAGCCGGGTACTTCCTGGTGCAGTATTTCATTTCTCAAACTAAGCAAATCGCGTGGCTCCATGCTTTTTACAGAATCCAGATCCCATTCGTACACCAACAATCCCTGTTGACTCTCGAGCCGATCAAAAACATACCAGGAAAAATTCGAAGTATCCTTTTTTAATTTATATCCCTTGGGGAAAGCAATGTCAAATCCATACTTTGCTTTTACATGCCTACCCACACTGGCGGGATTCTTTTTATAAGCTTTAACCAATGCCTGTATGTCACCATTATAGAAATACTTTTGAATATCATCCGTTGAATGATTGAATAACTCCACAAACTCAGCTTCATCCGCCACATAAAACTCAATGATCTGCTGATTTAAAGCCCAAATATCACGTCTGTAATCTATCCGACTGGCAATATTGGTCGAATCGATGTTCACTACTAATATATTACGATAGGTTTTAAAGTGATTTTCAAAACTTCCGGAAGTAATATGCGTTTTCCTGAACATCGATTCACTTTGAGGCAAAGCAGGAAAATCCAAATCAACCAACTCACGAATTGATTTCCCGGCCCGGGTTGTCCAGTATTGTGAATCAACTACCACCAATACCTCTCCTGGTGCACCAATAGATCGGGGTTTGTAATTATCCGGACCATTCTTACAAGCTATTAAACCAACAATCACAAATAACAGTATATGGTAAATTGTCTTCATAAGTAAAAAGATTTAGGTTACACAAAAGAAGGTTGACCAGCCTGTTACTCTATAATTTTCGAAAGTAGCAGGAGTATCCAGAACTCGGTCAACCTCTTAATTTGGAAAATTCAGTATAATTGATTGAGTACGTTTACTCTTTGAAAAAAGGGAACAACAGTAGACTATTAATTATTGCAAACGGAAACTAACAGGGACCTGAAAGGACACCTTCACCGGTTTACCTCGTTGCATTCCCGGTTTCCAATCAGGTAAAGATTTAATAACCCGCAAGGCTTCGCGTTCCAGATTAGCATCCGGACTTCTTAAAGACCTTACATTAGAGACTTTTCCCTGCTCATCAATCACAAAACTCACATACACTTTTCCCTGAACGCCATTTTCCTGGCAAACAATCGGGTACTTTACGTTTTTACTAATGTAGGTCATCAAACCGGTCTCCCCGCCTGGGAATTCAGGCTTATCCTCCAGCACGAAAAATGGGACGGGATCATCATTAACCTCTTCATCAACGAGGTAGTCTTCCACATTTACTTCTAAATCCTCCAAACTCTCCGACTCAATCACCAATTCATCTTCAATCACTGAATTGTCATCAACAATTTCTAAAACATCCAATGCTTGGGGTGGTGGCGGCGGTGGTGGTGGCGTTATTTCTTTGGTCATTGTAATAGGAGGCACTACTTCTTCCACAATAACTTCATTGCCGGCCAATAACTCTCCAACTTCTCCTTGTGTTGAAGACCATTCAAAGGCTGCCAGCACACCTCCCAGGGAAAGCACCATTCCAACCTGGAAAAACATGCTTCTTTTGGCTTCCAGGTCAACTTTTTTGTTCTTTTTAACTTCCATAATCTCTGATTTAAGGATTAATAAATCGATTATTTGTTTGTTGACCTTTAATAACCAAGCGGCGTACCAAACAATGGATTCCTTCATCAATAGAACCTTCATTTCTCATCATTTCCATTACATATCACATACTTACAGCTATTAAAAAAATATTTCCAATAAATATTGCCTTACCTTCAACTGGTATAAAATCGCCCACATGGGCGATTTCTACCGCCCACCCAGGTCATTTTTCACTTTTCCAGGTACCTTTAATATTGCGACAAAAGCATTAATTTTGCACAAAAAGGCGTGCATGGCATTAAAAGACTCATCCAAAAGAAAACAATCATTATCCCGGAACACATCTTCTTATTCAAACAGTGAAATTAGCCCCCTACAGGAAGTCCTGGATGAATTCTCTGTCACCCTATCAGAGACAGTTAGTATTATTGCCGTAGTAAGCAGTGAAGGCTCACTAATTCAACTGGCACATAACAACATCAAACGCAGCTCACGTCTTTTCTCCCTATCCGCAGGTGACAATTGGAACTTCCTCACGCAAAATCCCAACTGGCAGGCTTTATCAAATACACACGGCACCTTTCAGTTTGAAGAACAAAACTATCACTGGGTCAGTATCATCTTACCCGCACCCGCTAAATCACCTTTTAAACTCTACTTACTGACTCAAGAAACCATCCCGTTTAGTTGGCTCAACATTATCCTACAAGCAGCAGAGGCAACCATTAAATCCCGAATCAAAGGAGTATCCTTACAAAAACAGATGGATGATACCCATCAGTTTACTTTTGCGATAATGAATTCACTAAAAGTAGGCGTAATGGCAGTCAACCTAAAGGGAAGAATTCTTTTTGCCAATGACACTACCTGCAACACACTCAACATTCGCCGGCGCGAACTAATCACCATGCCCATAGATCAATTAATTCCCAACTGGGAAGCCATCTATCAAATGGTTAGTTCGGGAGAAAAATTCATTAATGAAGAGATCAACATCACTACTCCCTCCTCAAAAATAAAGTTCAATGTAAATGTTTCACCTATTCAAGACCAGGAACAAAAGCAACTGATCGGCCTGGTCATTTCCATGCGGGAACTGGAGAATGTCTATCATCTGGTTAATAAATATACGGGCATGCAAGCACGCTTCACCTTTGAAGATATTATTGCTAAGAGCCAATCCATGCGCAAACTTGTCAGCTATGCCAAAACCATTGCAGACAGCCCATCCACTGTTTTAATCGAAGGCGAAAGCGGTACCGGAAAAGAGGTATTTGCCCAAAGCATTCATAATGCCAGCCGCCGCAAAGACAAAGGATTTGTTGCCATTAACTGCGCCGCCATCCCGGAAAACCTCATAGAAAGCGAGCTTTTTGGTTATGATGACGGGGCTTTTACCGGAGCTCGTAAAGGCGGACACCCGGGAAAATTTGAATTATCCAATGGTGGCACCCTATTTTTAGATGAAATTGGCGACATGAAGATTGCCATGCAGGCCAAATTATTACGTGCCATTCAGGAAGGAGCCATTACACGAATTGGAGGTAACAAACTAATTCCGGTTGATGTACGCATAATCGCTGCCACAAATAAAGACCTCAAAACAGAAGTTGACAATGGAAACTTCCGCCTGGACCTATACTATCGCTTAAGCGTTATCCCTCTAAAAATACCGGAACTCAAAAACCGTAAAGAAGATCTGCCATCACTGATCCGATTCTTTCTAAACAAGAAGAGTATTAAACTCCAAAAACAAGTTCCTCAATTACGCTATTCTACCCTCCAACAATTATTAGATTACAACTGGCCTGGAAATATTCGAGAATTGGAAAACTACATAGAACAACTCGTCAATTTCAATGGCAACATTTCTTTTGAAAAATTCCAGGAAGAAGAAGAATTTAATTCATCATCGCCAAGTCCGGAGCACGAAGCTTTCACTGCCGAACACCCGAATACGGATTTTGCATTAACAACTATAAAAGAGATGGAACGGGCTCTAATCATCAAAGCCATTAATGCCCACAAGGGAAACATGAGCCAGGTGGCACAAACTTTAGGCATTGGTCGAAATACCCTTTACCAGAAAATTAAACGGTACAAAATAGACATCCCACAGTTCCCCAACTAGAAACACTGTTCAATATACGAACAGTGTACATATTTCGAACACTCAAATATTATAGTTGCGTTCATTTTTAGGACACTTGCAGAGCATCCTCTCTCCAATATAAAATCACTTCTTTCCTTATATATTAGTTTTCTGTCTCTTATGCTTTTTGGCACACTAATAGCTATTACAGAAACAAAGCATTAGAGGTATGGAAACAACAACAAAACATTGTATTCGGATTTGCCTGGGCAGCTCCTGCTATTCCCGGGGAAATGCAGAGAATCTAGAGACAATTAAGTCATACCTGAAGGACAACAATATTGAATCCCAGATTGACTTCAGAGGCCATTTGTGCACCGAAAACTGCAACAAAGGCCCGGTTATAGAGATAGACGACCAGACCTTTGAAGAGGTCTCAAACAGCAGTCTCACTTCCATATTGAATCATTTTTTTAACGAGAAACAATGAATCTTAAGCCCATATACACAGAAGTCAATGACTGCAAAGATTGCTACAAGTGCATCCGTGAATGCCCCACAAAGGCCATTAAAATAGCGGATAATAAAGCATCGATTGTAGACGACCTTTGCATTTATTGCGGGCATTGTGTTTCAATTTGTCCGGCCGGTGCCAAAAAAGTACGAAATGGCATCAGCAGGGCCAAATGGTTAATCAAGCACAAACCGCGCGTCTTCGTGTCACTGGCTCCCTCTTATGCTTCTGAGTTTCCCAACACCACCTCAGAGGAGATGGTATCAGCATTAAAAAAACTTGGCTTTAATGGCATCTCTGAGACAGCACTTGGCGCACAAAAGGTTTCTGAACAACTAAACAGCTACCTTGAAGGACGTCAAAATGGTGTATATATCTCTTCGGCCTGCCCCTCAGTGGTTGAGTTGATCAGGAAATACTATCCACAACATACCATGGCCATTACCCCGTTTATGTCACCAATGCTGGCACATGCTAAAATGCTGAAAGATTGGTACGGGGAAGATACCAGCGTGGTCTTTATCGGCCCATGCATTGCGAAAAAATTAGAAGCCGATAACTTTAACCAATTAATTGATGCGGCTCTAACATTTAAAGAGCTTAGCGACTGGCTTGAAGCAGAAAATATTGATTTCACCACTCAAGGCGAAAATAACGAAGAAGCCAATACCTTCATACCCTTTGAAGCTGCAGATGGCGCTATCTACCCGCTGGACGGAGGTATGATCAACACATTAAATACCAACTCCCCGAACACCAACAGCTCATTCATGAGTTTTTCAGGCATGGACCAGGTGAACTCAGTATTGAAAGAGCTAGACACACTCGGAAAGGACCGGCCCATGTTCCTTGAACTACTGGCTTGCGAAGGCGGCTGCATCAATGGCCCGGGCATCAACAAACGCGAAGGCATCGTTAAAAAGAAACTTTCGATCATTGAGGACTTCAACAATCGAAAATCCCTGGATCCCAAACCACATGAACTCCCATCCATCAACATAGAACGGGATTACTTTAATATCACCCCGGTAGAAACAACCACCGTCACCAATGAAGCGATCAGGCAAGCACTGTACAGCATTGGAAAAACAAGTGTGGCCGATGAATTAAACTGCAGCGGTTGCGGTTACGATACGTGTCGTGATTTTGCCAAAGCGCTACTGGAAAACCGGGCGGAGTCAGCCATGTGTGTATCATACATGCGGCAAGTGGCTCACCACAAAGCCACCATCTTACTGCAAAAAATCCCATCAGGGGTTATCATTGTGGACGACCAGAATAAAGTAGTTGAAATGAACCACAACTTCGCGCATATGTTAGGCCAGGAAATGGAGCTCTGCTTCGAAGCCAATCCCGGCATGCGGGGAGCTGAACTGGAAAAACTGGGCACTTTCAGCAAACACCTGAAAGCCGCCTTGTTAACAGGAAAAGAGTTCAAAGAAATAACATTCGTTGAAAATGGCCGCAACTTCCAGTTATCCATCTTCAACATACAAAAACACAAACTGGTAACAGGCATCATGCAAAACATCCACCAACCGGAATTCCAGAAGGATATCGTAGAGAAACGCACACGTGAAGTGATCAGCAAAAACATGGAAACCGTGCAAAAAATTGCCTTCCTGCTGGGTGAAAATGCCAGTTACACCGATTCATTGTTAAACTCAATTTTAGACGCACACAAGGAACCCAATGCATAACCAAAGGTTTTTCATAGAAGCAGAAACATACCAGGAGAAGAAAGCCAACCAGCGGGTTTGTGGCGACGCTTGTCTTTCGCGTAAGCTAAAAGACGAAGACCGCCTCATCACTGTGCTTTCCGATGGTTTGGGCAGTGGAGTTAAAGCCAACGTACTGGCCACCATGACCACTTCTATGGCCTTGCAGTTCACTGCCAAGAATGATCCTTTGGAACGGACGGCGGAGTTTATCATGAACACCTTACCCATCGATGCCAAACGACAGATAAGCTACTCCACCTTTACCATTATTGACATTAATTGTCTGGGCGAAGCCAAAGTGGTGGAATACGACAATCCCCCGTTGATTATCTATCGCGACGGTAATTTTTACGAGCCATCCAAGGAGGTACGCACCCTGACACGGCCTGGAGGACGGCGCGCAAAGGTATCTTATTCCTGTCTAAACCTTAAAAAGGAAGACCGCATCATCATCGTATCCGATGGCATAACACAATCAGCCATGGGCACCCCGCATTTTCCCTTTGGCTGGGAAAGCGACGGGCTGAAAAAATACATCCGGCAAACAATCAAACAAAACCCGGAAATATCAGCCCATCAGCTGGCACGTAAAATCGTTTACCGGGCCTCTATCAACGACAAAGGCCATTTAACCGACGATGCCACGTGTCACGTCATCTATTGCCGCGAGCCCCGCCACCTGATGATTGCTACCGGCCCTCCGTTTCATGAAAACTGTGATAGCTTATTAGCCGAACGCATTAAAAATTTTGACGGAAAGAAGATCATCTGCGGAGGTACCACCTCCAAAATCATCTCCAGGGAGCTTAATATCCCCATTGAAGTCAGCCTGAATAATCCCGATCCTTCATTGCCACCCGTCTCAAAAATGGAAGGCATCAACCTGGTAACAGAGGGCATCCTCACACTGGGCAAGGTATCGCGCCTATTGGAGGAACTCACATCCACCGAAATAAAAGGCAACGGACCGGCGGAACAGATGGTGCGGCTGCTTTTAAACACCGATGAAATCACACTGATGGCCGGCACCCGCATCAACAATGCCCACCAGGATCCAAACCTCCCGGTGGAGCTGGAGATACGACGAAATGTAATCAAGAAGATTGCAGCCTTACTGGAGGACAAATTTCTAAAAACAATCAACATAGAATATTTATAACCCTTATGACAAAGCCAACTATAACCATCAAAATCTGCTGCGGCACCATGTGTTACATCATGGGAGGCGCCGAACTGCACCTGCTCAAGGAGCATCTGCCGGCACACATTGCTCCATTGGTAAAAATCGAAGGAGCTTCCTGTCTTGGTGTATGCCAGGACGACAACGAAGATCGTCCCCCCTGCGTGATGATCAACGATGAATTAATCCCCAACGCCACCATACAGAAAATAATCACACACATTACAAAGCAACTGTAAAAATGACGTATTACAACAATGCCATTTTCACGAAACGTGAACTACTAGTCCGAATTCTTAAACTATTGAAGAAAGATAGTCTGCTTGAGGAAATCGATCGTATTCCCCTGGAAATGCGACCGCGTACCAAAGCACCTATCCGTTGCTGCGTGCATAAGGATCGTGCAGTTATCAAATATAAAATAATGGCGCTGTTAGGCTATAATATATCAGACGAAGAGGATGAACTGACTCCGTTAAGAGAATATGCAGCAGAAGCCTTACTGCAAGAAAAGATAACCGGTAATTTTCTCACAGTGGTAGACGAAGCATGTAGCTCCTGTGTTAAAGTTAACTACACCGTAAGTAACCTGTGTCAGGGATGCGAAGGCCGCTCCTGCCAGGTCAACTGCCCCAAAGATGCTATCCAAATAATTAACGGAAAAGCCTTTATCGATCACCAAAAATGCGTAAACTGCGGTTTGTGCCAGAAGGCATGCCCCTTCCATGCCATTGCTTATCTGCCGGTCCCCTGCGAGGAGTCGTGCCCGGTAAATGCCATCTCTAAAAACGAATATGGCGTGGAAGAGATTGACTTCGACAAATGTATCCATTGCGGAAAATGCATGAACAGTTGCCCCTTTGGTGCCATCAACGAGAAGTCACAAATCTTACACATCTACAAACAAATACAAACCAAGACCCCTACGATTGCACTGGTAGCACCGGCCGTACTTGGTCAGTTTAAGGCAGAAGCGGGAAAAATTTTAAATGCCATCAGTAAGCTGGGATTCGCCGATGTAATTGAAGTGGCACAAGGAGCTGATATAACCACCCAGCACGAAACAGCTGAATGGAAAGAGAAGATGGAGGCCGGCGAAACATTCATGACCACCTCCTGTTGTCCAGCCTATACAGAGCTAACCCAAAAGCACATTAAGGGATTGATCCCTCATGTCAGCCACACGCCATCGCCCATGGTTTTCACCGCTGACGTGGCAAGAGAGAAATACCCAAATGCCAAACTGGTCTTTATCGGCCCCTGTCTGGCAAAAAGAAAAGAGGCCTTCCTGAATAAAAGCGTGGATTACGTGATGACAGCCGAAGAACTAGGAGCATTCTTTGCCGTAGAAGGCATTGACGTTACCCAAAACGAAGCACTTGCTTCATCAGCTGCCATTACACCGGAAGGTCGCGGCTTTGCTGCATCAGGTGGCGTCACGGCTGCCATTGAGAGCATCCTGCCCGAAGGCACCAATTTCAAAGCCTTCATGGTAAATGGCCTCTCCAAAAAAACCATCAAACTATTAAAGACCTTCCCCATACGTCCGCCAAAGGCCAATTTTGTGGAGGTCATGGCCTGCGAAGGAGGTTGCATCAGCGGCCCGGGCATCATTGCCCCCTCACAAATGGGGCAAGCCAACCTGAGGAAGGCCATTGATGAGTTAAAAGAAAAGGCGATTGTTTAAGTTTTCATATTTTTCTTATGGTGAACGTCCCGAACCATTATTCCCAAAAACCGAATTCAGTCATTGGTTCGGGATGTTTTTTCACCATCACACCGACTACGCCGATAGGTTAAAAAAAACAAGCCCTTTAAAGGCAATAAATAAAAGTATTTAAGACGCGATTGTTTAAGTTCATACTTTCCTTTTGGTAATCATCCCGGGCCTTTCTTCCCAACATCCGAATTCAGTCATCGGTCCGGGATGATTCTTTTTTGGATACTAAGAAGAATTATCAAAGCTTTCAACTAAATCCCATTTATCGAAAAGTGATAATAGCTTCTTTTCGATTTATTAATCATGATACTCCAATAACAATCTCCACCATCCTCAACACACATAAATTTATTTTTCCACTCAAATGGCTTAAACGTTGCAATTCCACAAGAATCAGACGGAAACTCTAATATTTCACACAAACCATTTACATACACCATAGAATCACCGTTCATAGCCGAATAGAATGCATATTGTCGATAGTAATTTCTGACATTATCTACATCTAATATGTATCTACGTCCTGACTTATCCTTCAATATAGCATCAATAATGACTGATTCAGCAACTCTAAAATCCTCCTCTGTGGGTTTATAAAATGACTCAATACTATCTTTTAGCCACCTCAATTGAGTCGAATCATTTATCACGGCATGCCTTTCGTTAAAAGCAATGGGAAAGGACTACTCATAAATTAATTTGCGAATTACTTCCAACATACTTGTGTCATTGCGTTCAAGCCTATCGGCAATTAATTCAATCTGATACTCCTTTTTAAGTTTATCACAAACGCTTTTCGAGATTTTTCTGGCTTTAACAATGTCAACCTGGGGTAATCGATTTGTTGAATTGAAGTGATTCATAACAATGAGTACCATTTTCTCATTAACCTTCTTATCAACATCTCTATTCAGCAGGATATATCCAAAAACAACAGATATCAATCCAATCAAAATTATCCCCCATACCTTTGGTAAATTCTTCATGCACTACATTTTTTATATTTCACAAATTAAAAAGATTAAGAAAGTTGCTGTATATACCCTAACCTGGACAAGCCAAAAAAATACACAAACATTACTGATAAGACACTATGTTTTTTCAGGATTCACCTGAAAAAAAAACACTTCGCGGAAGGTTACTTAATGCTGATTGTTGTTCAAGATTGACATTGATAAGCGCAGTCTGTTTCCATGTATTTCTATTTATTTCCCCTCTAACCTCTCCATATACTTCCATCCAACTTGAACAACATGTTGGTAAAAGCTGCTGCCTAATCACTTCCTAATATTCCAAAAACAACACTATCCACATTAATTATTCAATATCCCCTTTGCATGAAAAATAATTAGGCGTCCCGCCTCGCCTGAGGCTCGCCGCCGGGCTTTCCGTTCCTACTCCGCGCTTTGCCAACCCACCATCTCACCCACGCTTGCGGGGTATCCACTACAATCCCTGGCCGAAAACGACCCTTCCATAACAACTGGCTCATTCATGGCATAATTCGAGTTCTTCAGGAGAGTACCGGAGCTTTCATGACGCGCTTCATGTCTTCAACCATTATTTCAGAAGAATCCACTGCCCACTTTTTTCTTTCGTAAACAGACAATAATCACTTCATAATAAACAACAACACACCATCGCTATTTCTTTCCTATCCACTCAATCCAATCAGCTGAAGTCCAATCTTCGCCCTTAGGTTCAAACGTCGTCAAATATTTCAATGCATCAATTTGAAACGTTTGCAATTTAGAATTCAAAAAATCCTTTAGCGTTACGGCATTGTATGAAAGAAGTGCCTCTTTATTTCGCTTGTTATTCTTAATTTTTTCCATAATTCTCATGCCATTGTAACAAGTGGTCATATCGGGAAATGATAACATGGAACCAGCTATTTTTATCATCTCCAGGGAAGGTTTCAATGATGAAAAATCCAGCTTTTCAATAAGTGAATTACAACTGCTCTGAAGTTCTGAGTTATTTGAAATTTGCGTTCCTATAAGTACACTTTCAAGCTGATGCTTTTTATTTACTAATTGATTCATGGCTACACTATCTTCCACACTAAAATCTGAAACTACTTTAGCAATACCAATTTGCATTAACGAATCGGCAGCCTTCCTCGTAAATTCATTGTCGATTATTTGCCTGACATTTACTACTCTTTCTATTGAATCCCAACTTAACTTTCCGGACTTAAAATCTTCCATATCATCAATAAAAATAACCGAATCAGCATGCTTATACCCCATCCGGTTCAACCATGCCGCGCAAGCATAGGTTTTATTCAAATCTTTACCAGTTTGGTCGAGATAAACTTGAGCAAATTCTTGCTTTGATCCATTCCAACCCCAAATTTCAAATCGACTCATACCTTGCCCAAGACAAACAGTTAAACTACTAATCAATAAGGCAATAATAAAAACATACTTTTTCATAACTATTTATTGTTATTAAAATATATAGGGATTCAACCATATACTATGAGCTAACAGAAAGCCCATCACTCCATAAATTATCAAAAGATTAACTTGTGTTTAAGATCCATCGGGAATTGATTGAAAATGAAAAGAAGTTGGAGTAGGTTATTTTTAGTAATTGGATTGGATAGCGTTTCATCATTAAAAACAAAAGGTCTCCAAAAATAACGAAATGGATTGAAGGTGCGGTATCAGGAGAACTGTTTTTTAACATCTTCTAACCATTTTGTAAACTCCACCTAAAACTATTCCCACAGAAAGTCAAAACAAAAGAGCATCGATTGTAGAAATAATATTTTAGAAGACAGCGAATACTTCTTTATAAATAAAACAAGCAATGCAGTAAACGCAGAAGTCCTGCATTGCAGAAAACTCAATGCAGCACCCTTTTGTTAGAGGATTTATGCTTAATAAAATCTCATATCCTTTTTTCTATATCAAAATACTACCTTCCATAATGCACTCCAAGTCTGAGATGCAATCATGGCAGTTGAAGCAACGTTTTAGGCATTGTGAGATGCGTTCCGGCCATCCTGACTTTCAATCATGGCACACAAAGATGCGATCATGAGACTCTGAGATGTAATTATGGCAGTCCGAGATGCAATCATGGCAGTTGAAGCAACGATTTAGGCATCCCGAGATGCGTTCCGGCTATCCTGACTTTCCATCATGATACCCAAAGATGCGATCATGAGACTCTGAGATGTAATTATGGCAGTCCGAGATGCAATCATGGCAGTTGAAGCAACGATTTAGGCATCCCGAGATGCGTTCCGGCCATCCTGACTCTCCATCATGGCACACAAAGATGCGATCATGAGACTCTGAGATGTAATTATGGCAGTCCGAGATGCAATCATGGCAGTTGAAGCAACGATTTAGGCATCCCGAGATGCATTCCGGCTATCCTGACTTTCGATCACGGCATTCTGACATGAGATTAAGTTAATTGGATGGAAATATATAGAGAGGTTAGAGGTCAGAAGAAGGAAATAGAGGGAAACACTTAGAAATACATTGAAACAGATAGGAATAAACTACCCTTATCATTGTTAATTCCGAACAACAATTAGCATTAAGTAACATCCCTCGAAGAGGTTTTTTCTCAGAATTCTCCTAAAAAAACACAGGTGTCTTATCCGTAATATTCGTGTTCTTATAGGAAGAATATTCTTGGTGAGCAGTAAATCATCTTGATACTTTTTTCTTTTCTGGCTTGTCCAGGTTAGGAGGATACTTACATAGCTATCACCTTGGTTAAAAGCAAGCCTATCATGAATGTGAGGACAATGCTGGCTACTATTACCTGCATATTCCTTCAAAGCAAAATAACTTATTTAAAATGTGCACTAATCTGCTCAATCTGCGGACAACAATCATTCGCACCAATTCGCGGAAATTCGTTGACCAAAACCGCTATATTTTCTCTGCAATCTCTGCGGTTTAATTTTTTAGCAACAAAATTGAAAAAAGGTACCCTCCCTTTCCAACTCTATCGAAAAAGGAGGGGGATGTGATCAATGCAGGTCTTTAACTATTTCAACACCATACTTCTTAACTTTTCGTTTCATGGCATCCCGGCTAATACCTAAAAGCACAGCGGCCTGGGTTTGATTCATGTTGCACTGCTTCAGGGCCCCTTCTACGAGTTGCTTTTCATGGTTATCGAGATTGAATCCATTATTGCCCGTTGCCACCTCAACAACCGGCTTACAACCTTCACCTCTCAACGGAAAATCTTCCGGTTGCAGTGTGTCGTTTTCGGAGAGAATCATGGCACGCTCGACCATATTTCTTAACTCCCTCACATTACCGGGAAAGTGGTATTTCTCCAGCTTGGCCAATAAAGAATCGGAGATGGCCGGCTCTACTTTACCCTTTTTCCTGGCTATCTGTGCCACAAAATGTTCCACCAGCGGCTTAATATCTACCGGGCGCTGGCGCAAAGGGGGAATATGAATCTCAATGGTGTTGATCCGGTGAAACAAGTCAATCCGGAATTTATTCTCGCCAATGAGTTTCTCAATATTCTTATTGGTGGCCGAAATGATGCGCACGTCAACCGGTATCTCGCGGTTACTTCCCACCCGTTTTATTTTACCCTCTTCAATGGCTCTTAACAGTTTTGCCTGCAACGCAAAGGGCATATCGGCAATTTCATCCAAAAACAAGGTACCATTATTGGCCAACTCAAAATAGCCTTTCTTCTCTTCCCGGGCATCGGTAAAAGCCCCTTTCACATGCCCAAAAAACTCACTTTCCAACAACGTTTCAGGAATGGCTGAACTATTAACCGGGGCAAACACCTCCCCTTTACGCGGGCTGCCATAATGAATAATGCGTGAGATAATCTCCTTCCCCGTACCGTTCTCTCCGGTCACCAACACATTCACTTCCCGGTCTTCGGCGGCTTTCAAGGCCATCCTGAGCACTTTCTTAATTTGCGGACTCTCGCCCACAAAATCCTTTTCAATCATACTCTCCAGCTCCCGCGATACCAACGATCCCCGGTTCTCGGCCACCTCAAGCCGCGATTGCAACTGCAGGTACTTACTGGTACGCTCAATGGCCAGTTGGATATCCATTATCTGAAAGGGTTTGCGAATAAAATCGGACGCACCCTGCCGCATGGCCTGAATGACCATGTCCATATCACCATACCCGCTTATCATGATTACTTCCATTTGCGGGTAATCCGCTTTCACCTTTTTGAGCATGTCCAGCCCATTCATCCCGGGCAACATCACATCCAACAGCAAAATACCGGGTTGTTCCTGCGCCAGAAGCTGAAAACCTTCATTGGGTGTGTTGGCGCAAAAAATACTAAAGTTGCGCCTCTCCAGGTGGTATTTCAGTTTTTCGGTTATTCTTTGTTCGTCATCAACAATCAATACTTTCAGGTCACTCATATGGTAGACTTATAGATAATAATAAAAATAGATCGTTAGATCTATAGACTATTAGATAATAGACTTAGAGTAATAAGAGGTCGCCAAGTCATTAGATTTTTAGATAATAGACGTTAGACTCATTATCTGTGTTCTTTTTGGCAGAATATTACAATTCCGGTTATGCAAAAATCCTGATACTTGATACTAATATCTTATTACTCTTCTGGGGTAGATGGCTAAAGCATTAGGCTATTAGTTAAAAAACTTCTCACCAGGTATTCTGCTCTATTCCTCCTTTTTCCTTAATCTTACACATTCATTTTATCAGTTATAGACAGGTAAGGTAATGCGCATGATGGTGCCTTCCCCTTCCTGGCTCTCCACATCAATGCGTCCTCCCATCTCTTTCACAATACTATAGGAAATGGATAACCCAAGCCCGGTACCTTTACCTAGTTGCTTACTGGTGACAAAGGGCAAAAAGATATCTGTCTTCCTTTTCTCCGAAATCCCCACACCATTATCTTTCACTTCCAACATCACCTCTTTATCCGTGCTGGTTGTAAAGATCTCAATCTTCCGGCAACGCCCCTCCTTCATCAAACGCTCATCTTCCACAGCATCCCTTGCATTGGACAACAGGTTATGCACCACCTGCTCCAACTTATGGGGGTTACCCAAAACAAATACGTTGTCATCATTTAGACTCAACGCCAGCGCAATATGATGATTGGCAAATTGCCTGCCTATGATTGACAAGGCTGATTGAACGCAATCTGAAACCGTGAACTTTTCAAATATCTCCTCTTTTTGTCCGCTGGAGAAAATTCGAATGTGATCCACAATCTCACGCACCCGCACTATTTCTTCAAACACCTCATCCACCGATTGCTTTATATAAGGAGCATTTGGCTCCTCTTCTATCAACTCATATTTTATACTTTCAGCCGAAAGGGAGATATTTTGTATAGGTTGGTTTATCTCGTGTGCAATTCCCGCGGCTAATTCGCCCAATGAAGTAAGACTGGCCTGATGGGTAATAATCTGCTGCTGCTCCTCCTGCTTCTTCAGAGCGGCTTTAATGCGCCGTTCCAGGTTCTGATTCTCTTCGCGTTTCAGGTAGTACCGATAGTAAATAACGAAAACAAGAATAGAAATAATCAGGATGGTAAATCCGAAGGACAACCGCCACCTGATGAGGCTCTCCTTTTCCAGCTTCAACCGGTAATTCTCATTTTTTGCCTGTAATATCTCATTCTCCTGCTTCTTCTGATCCAGCTCCTGAAGTGCCAGAGAGCTCACAAACTGTGTCACATTCTCCTCCAGCGCCATAGACTCCGACAGTTCGGAAAACAAAATCCGATACTCATAAGCTTTCTCAAAGCTTTTCTGCTCCTGGCAGATACGAGAAATATAGAGGTAATTATCCCGCAACAAGTCAGAGGCATTGATCACCAGTGCCAGCCGGATACTTTTTTTATGCATCTGCAGTGCTTTTGTCCATTGCTTCTTCCGCGAGTAGATCAATCCCATGTTCAGCAATGACATGGCCGCTCCGTAGTGATCGTTTTGATCTTTTTGAATCGTCAGCGATTGCTCATACATATCGAACGCCCGTTCATTATCCCCCTTGAAGAAGTACGCATTAGCCATGCTATTCAATACCACCCCTACCCCTTGCCGGTCGCCAATCTCCTCCAACAGTACTTGTAACTCCTGGAAATATACCAGCGCCGTATCATAAGCCTCCTGGTAGAAAGAAACCTCACCAATCAAACCCAACAAACGGGCCCGCTCTTCCCTCTGCTTTTCCGCATCCAGTTTATTGGTAAGCTCCATGGCCTTTCGATAATTCTCCAGGGCCAGTGGATACTCTGCCAGGTTCTTATACACATCACCCATACTTCGATAGGAATCGGCTGCTTTCTGCCAATCGCCTTCCGACAAATTCAATTTCAAGGATCGTTTATAATTAGCAAGCGCCTTCTCGGATTGATTGAGACGAAAATAGATAGACGAAAGGGTGGAGATACTTCGGTTATCACCAATAGACCGATAAGTGGTAAGCGACTTTTTATAAAAATCGAGCAATCGCTCATAATCACTCTCAAAATAATACCCCATCCCCATGTTGTTATAAGCCTCCGCTTCGCCCTTTTTATCTTTCAATGAAAGAGCTATTTTCAAAGCCTGGTCAGCATAATGAATCGCCTTTTCGGGATCATCATAAACACTCAGCCTTGACAACTGGTTATAAATAGCGACTTTTTCTTTCTGAGAGGCATTTTTCAGTTTACTCATCAGCTGCTCCTGCTGTTTTAGCTGTCCAAAAGTTAATGATGGAAGCATAATACATGCACACACCATCGACAAGACAAGTCTATAAATCCCTATTCTATAATCACTCATCTTTCTTCTTTTACCCATTTAGGTTAGCCTGTTTATGGAAATACTAAAGATAAAAATAGTAAAGATTTTTCATCTGCGCCCCTCGCATTATCATAATCTCATCAGCTCTCGAAATCCCTCCTCATCATTCGTCGCTATCCCTTTACCAGCCTGGCATAGAAAGGCGACATTTATCATGAAAAATAAACCACTAAAATCATTGTTTTATCCTAAATCGCCGCCTACTTTTGCGCTTCAAATTTTTCAAAACACTATGAAGAAAATAAGTTTGCTTACAGGCTTAACATTGCTGGCATTTGCTTTGGCGGGAAAGGCACAAAACAAATTAACCGTTGATATGGGAACGGCCAGTAATTATATTGCCAACGGTCGAACGTTGAGCAACGATCTTTATTGTGTACAACCTGGCTTGTACTATTCCACCCCTAAAGGCTTTACTATGACGGCCTGGTTTAGCTTACCCTATGACCGGACCGCAACCCTTTATGACGAATGGAACATTATTGCGGACTACACCAAAACATTCAAAAAAGAAGCCTCCAGTGTTGGCATCAACCTTCATGGTTATGCGGATTACTGGCTCAATCCCAAGAGCGGCATAGAGGAACAAAGCTACGTTCATGGCATGAAATACAATGCAGGGATTTCCTTCCCTATAAAGGCCAGTTCGTGGGAAAACTTCTCCATCAAGCCTGGTTACGACTTCTATTACAACCATGCCATCGGGAAAAAATTAATTAAGGCAGGCGACATCCATGAATTCTTGCTCGCATTAAATCATAAATTAAAGAAAGTTGATCTAGGAGCCAAAGCCATTGTTAGCTATAACAATGGCGCTGTTAATGAAAAAATAATTCCAGGATGGGCATATGTTTCACAACAGGTTTCTGCTGGATTTAATATTAAAAGCATATATTTGCGCACTTCAGTAACGTACCAACACACGTTTGAGAAAACAATTAACGCAGATGAAAATTTGTTATATTTCACTGTGAACATTCTTAAATCATTTAAGATGTAGTTTTGAATTTTCTTCCCTAACAAAGGTTAGGTTAATAATGGTGATAAAGGTGTCAAGCCGGCCCAACGAGGCCGGCTTGATTTTTTTATGACATGCAACAACAGTTTGTAACAACAACCCTTTTCAAAGTGACATTGATAGATAACAATTCCCCACTTAGCGCTCGATACATAAGCGAAATAAAAAAAGAGATCATTATAAATAGTAATCGGTAGCAAACTCCTGATGATGGATATGCAAAACGCTTGTTTCGGAAACAACAACAATACTCATTTAAGCTTCAATTAAGGCTCAAGGAGCTATTAAATGATAGAAACCAAAGAACAACACCTCCACATCAAAACACATGGCTTATTACCCTGTTTAGCGCTAACTGCTCCCTGTTTACTGTTCCAGATTAACGGACTTTAAAGAAACGAATCATCTTCTGCATATTCCCGGCCAGATGTTCTAATTCCCCGGAGCTCGATTCAACCTGTTCAGACAGGGCGGCATGTTGTTGGGTAATTTTATTCAGCTCCATGATTGCCGAGTTAATTTGACCGGCCCCGATGGTCTGCTCCTGACTGGCAGCCGCAATTTCTTTAATCCTGTTAGCATTATGCTTTAATTCTGGCAAGGTTTCTGTCAAGAAGTTCTCAGTGTGCTCAGCAAAACCATTTCCTTCCGCCACAATCTCAATCACAGCGTCCGCATCCCTCCGGCTTCGTTCCGCCAATTTTCGAATTTCGGCTGCTACCACACTAAATCCTCTGCCATGCTCACCCGCCCGGGCAGCTTCCACCGCCGCATTCAATGCCAGAATATTAGTTTGCCGAGCTATCTCCTGAATAAAACCCATTTTCTCCTGCACCTCCTGCATCATCTTCACGGTCTCACCCGACAACCGACTCCCTTGCTCCACCGCATCAGTAATGCGCCCCACATTCTCTTCAGCGGATCTGGCATTAGAGGAGTTTTCATGAATATTACTAACCATCTCTTCTATGGATGAAGAGACCTCTTCGGCCGACGAAGCCTGTTCATTGGCTCCCTCCGACAAGTCGACTGAAGCATCATTAAGCTGCGTCCCCACATTCTTCATTAGCTCAGCTCCCTCAGACACCTTTCCAATCACATTCAACAACTGACTAACCATGCTTTGCAGAGATCGGGCCAACTCGCCAATTTCATCCTTCCGATCTGAATTATAGGTAGTCTTCAGGTTCCCTTTCTCTATTTCTTTGGCAAAAGAAACGGCTCCATTTATCCCCTTCACCACATCCCTGTTAATGAAAGTAAGGACAAACAGAAAAACAGGAATAACAACTGACAAGGATATGGCAATGATTATAAGCAATCGAATCCATTGCGCCTTAATCTTTTCATAGTTCGACTTAACGGCAATATATGAGTCAAGCGGCTCGTAATACTTCACAAATAACCAGTCATTTTCAATAACAGGCGCATTACCCAGTGTTCCGCTGATAACCTTCTTTACTACCGACATACTTTGGTGAGCAGAATCACCTAAAACAATCCGTCCTTCCTTGTCAAACAAAAATGGGGTATACATTTCATCCGTGTACCTGTCAAACAATTCTTCTAATATAGACAACTCCTTTTCTGGCACCCCGACGTACAACATCCCTACAATCTCCCCCTCTATTCTCAAAGGTTTATAAGTCGTCAAATACCATTGATCCACCACAAAAGCCCTTCCTTTAAATACATTCCCAGCTTCTATCACTTTCACAACCGGAGAGTCATTATCGATCAACGTATTAATTGCCCGGGTACCATCTGATTTTTTTACGTTCGTAGAAATACGCAAATACCCTTGCGGAATTTTTTGAAAAATAGTAGCCGCTGCCCCTGTCAACGAACTGATCCGATCCACAAGCGTGTAGTTTTTATAAAGCGAGGAACCATTTATATTCAACACGGGAATATCAACCCGATAATTAGCCCGAGTTAGCTGATCAATGGCCTCCACCGTGATTTTTTGATATACCATTTGTTCGATAACCCCCTCATTGCTCATTACATCTTCAGCAACAACAATTGACTGATCCAACTGCTGCTGATTGTTTTTTAATTGATTCGTCAAAAATGCATCAATAAAATCTACCCGATTCAAGGAAGACTTCCTGGCATTGTCTTCAACACGCTTCTTATTAACAATAAAAACATATCCTGCCAATACTACCAACAAGAGGGCCAACAAAGACCCAAGAATAATATTCAACCGCACTGAAATCTTCAGATCATGTACTCTTATCCCCATAATGACTGCTTCCTCTTAATATCTTTCTTCTTTGATAACCATTCCCTAACACACAGTTGCAGATCATTTTAACAAACACAAAAAACACCACTCAATCACCACAGAGATTGAAGCACTGCATTTTCACAATACAACCCACCAAGGTTTGGGATTTGACTCCAAAGAAAAACTTTTTAAATGAATTTTAGAAGGTAAAATGTCAGCAAAAACAAGCTTTTAAAGTAAGCAGTTATTTTATCTCGTTTACTGATTGCTGAAGAAAATCTCTATGATAATAGTCTTCATCGACTATCTCGTTGTTCCACACCACAATATCCAGGTCAATTTCCCGGGGACCAAATTTAGCGCGAGAACGGTCCCTGCCCAGCTCATCTTCAATATCCTTCAAGGCTTGCCTGAATGCCATCTTATCAAGAGTAGTGAACAACTTTACGGCACCATTAAGAAATGCCGGTTGGTTAATAATTCCGATTGGTTCAGTACGAATAAAACCAGATACCCGGACCAATTCATACCTGCATTTCAAAAGGACAATGGCTAATTCAATATTTTTATCCGGATTAATATTGGATCCGATTCCGATAATGGCCTCATTCTTTTTCATACCCCGCTATTTTCTTTCCTCTGCCAAGATTATGGAAACACTCTTTGAAAATCGCAGGGCATGCAATTTATCCACTTCAATGATTGCCTTTCGCACCCGGTCATGCTCCATGATAGAATTTAAAATCATACGCGTTAAAGACTCCAGCAGATTAAAACGACTTCCTTCCACCCGTCCGATGATCTCTTTGGTAATTGTTTTATAATCCAGAGCATCTATGGGCTGATCGGAAAGTTCTTCTTTTGAAGAATCATAATCAATGGTGATATTTATAAGCAAATCCTGTCTTTTGCCTATTTCGTGGGGATTAAAACCTATATAGGCACGAAGAAGTAAATCTTTAATTTTCAAACAAGCCATAACATATCGTTTTCCTAAATTTAGAAAAACTAAATCTATTATGAAATATTTTTAAGATGCATTCCTGCATCACAATAGATTACCTGGCCGGTAACACTTGAAGCATTAATTAAAAATTCAACCGCAGCATTAAGACTACTCATATCCACTGAATGTTTCAAAGGGGTATGTTCAACAACCGCTTCAAAATTATCCCTTCCCTTCCCTACTGCAGGCAGTACTGGTCCGGGTGCAATAGCATTCACCCGCATCGCAGGGGCCCACTCTAAAGCAGCCATTTTAGTAAATTCACACAACGCCTTTTTGGCCAGCAGATACGCCGCATGGGCACTCTCATTAGTGATCACCTTGGTATCAAGCAAATTGATTATCTGGCCACCTGAAAAATTCTTGAAAAACGCCTGCGATAGAAAGAAAGGTCCTAAAAAATTAGCTGACAACTGCTCTTCCATTAAATCAACCGATGTATTCATTAAAGAAGCCGGTTTGAAAATACTGGCATTATTCACAAGTATATCTATCGTTCCTACTTGGTTTACCCAACCTTCAAAAACATCCCCCATCGTTCGCCATTGAGACAAATCAGCCTGAACAACCGGAAAACACCTGTCACTGTACCGTTCAGCTAACTCTTGTTGCAGAAGATCCACCTCTTTATTTGAAGTATTGTAATGCAAAACAACTTCATACCCCACTTCAGCAAAGTACCAGGCCAGATTCTTTCCAATCCGCTTTGCACTACCGGTAATAAGTACGGTTTTATGCGCCATATTAAAATACAATAGATCGTTAGATAATAAACAGAAGACCAAATCACAACGGTCTCTCTCATCGTCACACAGACATTCCTATAATCATATATACGTTTGCTTTCTTCCTGTGAATTATAAAAGTAAAACGAACGACTAAAATATTAATTCAACAATCTTCTCCAGATGCACTCTGTCTGTCTCATCAAACGTATTTAAATCTTTACTGTCCACATCCAACACTCCTATGATTTCGCCGGCCCCATTCACGACAGGTACAACCACCTCAGATTTACTTATAGAAGAACAGGCAATGTGTCCTGGAAATTCCGCCACATCCGCCACCACAACACTTTCTTTCGTATTGATTCCTGCCCAACAAACTCCGGTATCCTTTTTTAGTTTCAAACACGCCACCGGTCCCTGATAGGGTCCAACAAGTAATAGGTCCTCCTTAAGTAAGTAAAATCCCGTCCAATAAAAATCAGGCATTTTATGATGAAGTATGGCTGAAATTGTTGCCATCCGGGATATTGGATCTGTAGTTGCCGAAATTAATCCTTTAATCTGATCAAAAATTCTTAAGTACCTTTTTGCCTTAGTATCTGCTTTCATTTTTAACATCAATTAATTAGTATCCAATTTCAAATAGAACTACTTTCATTTTCTTAAATTCTATGGTTCCCTAAACTTTTGTAAATACTCAATAGTTACCTTACCATAAAATCAAGGCCAAATTTCACAACAACCAAATTAGATGTAAATCAATCTCAGTCCAATAGACTAACGAACAATTGAAAGTTGATTCATTCAAAATCATTGATCAATGCTTGTTTTAAGAGATAAAACAAAACCGGTACAAGATAACAATTAAATTATTCTGCACCGGTTTAAAAAACTGATCTAAACACTAATTAATTGTCGTTCAACATTTGTTGTAGTTTCTTTCGGGTAAAAAATATCCTGCTTTTAACAGTTCCTATCGGGAGTTTCAACTTTTCAGCGATTTCCTTGTACTTATACCCCTGTGTATGCATCTTAAAAGGTACACGAAACTCATCATTTAACCGATCTATACTCTTATTCATTTCATTAACAGACTGCACCGTCTCTGGAGTTTCAGATGAGTAATTCTGTTTATAGGCTAAACGGAAAGCATCTTCGGTGCTATCAAAAGCATTTCTGGTCTTTTGATTCCTCCTGTAATTATTTATAAAAGTGTTTTTCATGATTGTAAAAACCCAAGCTTTGAAATTCGTATTATTCACAAACTGGTTGCGATAAGTCAGCGCCTTTAAGGTAGTTTCCTGCAACAAATCACGAGCATCATCGTCATTTGAGGTTAAGCTGAGTGCAAAATACATCAGTTTATTTTGCATATTCAGCAGAGTGGAATTAAACTGTAATGCGGTCATAATCTTTACTTTTATATCTGCTAAATTTGTTCAACAAATATAATTCACTAATAAACGACTTCCAACTCTTTTTTTCTTTTATTATTTGCCTATCTGGACTCTTTCTAAATAACAGCAATTAGTCATTGCTCAGTATCAACCTGATACAATATTAACTTTGGTTCATTCTAAATTATAAAACTATACCCTTAAGCATTAAAAACATTCCTTTAATGACACTTCTCTTCTTACTAATCAAACGAAAAAAGGCCGGGAAAATCCCGGCCTCAAATCTTATAATGATCAATCTTATCTCACTACAATTCGGGTCTGATAGCGCTCTTGTTCAATCTGAACACTCACAAGTACCATACCTTTTCCCAGATTTTCAGTTTCGATTCTCTCGGCTAATACTTCACCTTGTTTGATAAAGGAATTTGAATAAACCATTACACCTTCCAGATTATAAATATTAACTATTACTTTCCCCCTTTTCTCATTCTCAAGAGATAAATTAAAATAGGACGTTGCCGGATTAGGACTAACCTTAATCGCTCCTTCCGGTTTTCTTTCCTGAATATTTAAACTGGTTCCCTCTTCCTGAATTCTTATATCATCAATGATCCATCCCCAGCCGGCTGTATAAGCATCTGAATAAAGCCTGAAACGCACAAGAATTGTATCTTTTGGGGCAAATTTTTCCTGAAGATTAATTGTGTGATCGACAAATTGAGATGATGAAGGAGTTCTATCTATTGTTGAGGAGCCATTATCCCAATTTGAATGAAATCCAAAATCATAACCCCCTTCTAAAGAAATCCAATTAACACCATCCTTACTTCCTTCAACGATCACATAATCCCAAAATTCCTTATCACCATACGTTGTACCCGGATCACCCTTTTCAACAAAGGCAATATCTCTGTATGACATGTTTGCCTTCTCCGCATCCTCCATCACGATTATGGGATATTTGAGCTGGTAAACAAATTCATTCCCTTCAGCGTATGGGTGATCCGTATGAATAGCATCATCGGCGAATACTTCATTTGATATTTTGAATCCATTGCCAAAAAAATCATCTTTTCGGAATTCAAAATTATTAAGATATTTCTCTACCGGTTGTTCATATGAGGGATTATCAACCCATACATAATTTGAATACACAGCCTTATCGCCTGAATACCCTTTTAACTGCACTGGGAAAGCATTTTCCAAAAACTCATTATCATACCGCTTTTCAAGACTTCCAACTTCCACACTCGTCAATTGTTCAACTAATATATTATCGATAATAACATCTACTTTATCAAAAACCTGATCAAATTGGAAACGGAATCCAAAATCACCCTTGGGTCGCTTAGCAGCTGATTCTATATAAGGTGGAATTAAAGAATTATTTAACTCAGGCATATCAACGGTCCACACACCTCGGCCATGCGTTCCGACAATAACCTGATCGCCTACTATTTTCATATCCCATATACTCACAGCAGGTAATCCGTTATCGGCAAAATGCCAACTTACACCACTATCAATGGTTTCAAACAAACCTATTTCTGTACCCGCCCAAAGAACATTGTCATCATATGGCATCGCTATCAATGTATAAGTGGCCACATCCGGAAATCCATTACTACTGGTAGATCCGGTTCCAAAACCAGATAATTCATTCCATGATTGCCCCAAATCAGACGTTTTGTAAACCTTCGGGTTTCCATACCCGGCAAAAACTAAATAAGCTGCATTCGCATCCGTAGGATGGGGGATAATGCGTGAAATATATTGCCATACATTTTCAGGAGAATTAACCATAGCAAACGTTTTTCCGCCATCACTTGATAAAAGAGGTTTTATACTTGGAGTAGCTGCATCTCCAGCCCAAACAATCTTGGGATCCACCGGACTGATGGCAATTTGAGGATTTATAGCTCCGTATTTCCATGTATCCTCTGGCATCGTTGTTAAGGACCATGTTTTTCCAAAATCCTCACTCCGCCAAATACCAGAACTACCACCAACCATTAATAAATCCGGCGAAGAGGGTGATGAGGCGATTTTTGTAACAAACGGCGCTGTATCCCCATCATTATCTTCAATCTTATTTCCGACTTCATTCCAGGTAGCACCACTATCATAAGATGTCATGATCGCATTATTATACACGGAACCTGCCAAATATTCAGGTTTCCGGCTATGCCATGCCACATCAAAACCATCTCCACCCAACATAAAACTCCAATTACCTAATTCATTGGGATTCTCTCCTGATAAAAATGTTCCGTTATCCTGCATACCACCAATGTAAATATTTTTGGTCGGATGCTTGGCAACACCGTAAAACTGGGTTGTGACATATCCTCTAATTGGACTTTCCCAATTTATTCCAGCATCATCAGAAAAAGCGATTCCACCATCATTGCAATCAATCAGCCTAAAAGCGGGTCCGCCATTTTCAACAACGATCAAATTGTGATGATCGGCATGCGAATAATTACTAGCCTGTGGTTGACTCCATATGGTAAGTTTTTGCGAGGTAATAGCCCTGCTTTTCAAGGATTCTTTTTCGCAAAGTAAAGTCACAGGCGCCATATTAACCGGATCCCATGTTTTACCTTTCTGAAGTACTGGATATATATGGGCTAATTTTTGATAGGAAACACCGCCATTATCAGCAATTTTAATATCAGGCACCGACTCATTGTAAACAACCCGATGCACAATAATCTGTTCCAAACTATTTTCACTCAAATCAAACACCCCATTTTCCTCCTGATCCCGAAAAGAAACCATTAATTGCACATTTGCCTGGGTATCCCAAATTTCAAATGGTACCACCACATAATCTCGGTATATATAATCAACGTCGGATATATCTGCAGTAGTACTACCATTAACAGTAAACCTGTAAGCATATTGCGAGTAGCCCTCTCCCATTCGTATCTCAAAATTCCTTAACGATCCCTCATCAGTAAAATCAATTGAAAGGCCGCCGGCTAGATATTGCCCACCCACATCACGATACGAAAGCACGCTTCCGGTTCCGTCAATAATATCATATACGATTGATCCCTCAGCACCCGTTTTATTACCTATGGTTACTTCATGAACATCAATCCCCCCAACATATAATTTATTCACATCCGTAGGATGAGCTTCCATTGTATTGTTATACCATCCTTGCCCTCCTAAAAAATCCACTTTGGATACGGGCGTTGATTTCTCCCAATTATCTCCTCCGTCTTCTGAAATATAAATATCAGAATTTGAAGACATCGCATAAAGTCGATCCGGAAAATTATCAGCCGCACATAACTCTAACCGCCCATCACTAATGGTCTTAATTCTCTTCCAATGATCGCCTCCATCAACAGATGAAATGATTCCAAATTTATTTACTGCCGCAAATTGTACATTAAAGTTATCAGGACTAAATCGAATATCCTGTACACGCGGATCAGTACCACTTTCCCCAACGACAAATTTTTTCATCCAAGAGATCCCTCCATCAACAGACTTCAAAACTCCTGAATTAGTAGCTGCAACTACAATATTCTCATTGTTTGGATCTACGATTATTCGATTCACATATTTAAAATCATCATTTTCAGCTGTAGCGGCCAATAATTGCCAAGTATTTCCACGATCCTCTGTTTTAAATATACCATTTCCAAGAATAGCATCTAAATTACCGTATCCTTCACCTGTTCCCGCATAAATAACATCATGATTAGACTTACTCATATAAAGCCATCCCACAGATAAGTTGGGCCAATCTGGCGTTATGGAAACCCAATTCTCACCCGCATCCAATGTTTTCCATATACCCCCTCCAACGGAACCGGCATACCAGGTATTCCCTGCTGCATCAGCCGGATCAACAATAAAACCACGTGTTCGTCCTCCAACATTACCCGGTCCTCTTTCCTTCCAATCCAAGTCAACTTTTGCACCTTTCAACAAAGATGCCTTAAGCATTGCACTTTTCAACTCTCGAATTTCGTGATTAAAAGGGTAATTCTTTTCAGGATTAAAACCCGACTTTAATAAGTGAATGTATTCAAGAAATTTATCTGGCTTATCTTGTTTTGCATAACCACTTTTCCTGCGCGCGATCTTCTTCTCAATTATCTCCTTTTGAATACTTTCAGGTGTTCTTGCCAATTTTTTATCATGACTGGTTGCACTCTGATTTATTTTACCATATTCCTTACTTATCAGCAAGCTCAATACGGTAATAAAAACTACAATTAAAAGGGTAATATATTTCTTCATATCATTGCGGTATTTGGCTCCTCTGTTAAATTCTTAGAAATGCTTGTTTATTACTCTAAATTCCTCACATCAATTTTATAATCGGTCATACCCTTATTAAGACTATCATCTTTAGAAAATACTTCACTTTTAGCCTTAATTTGGACATTAAACTCATCAACCCATTCAACACTGCCATCGCGCTTTGCATCCTGATAAATCAACTTATTCTTTGCCACATCAATAATTCCAAATTTCAGATGATTTCCTGGCATTTGTGGAGTCGACTTTTTCACCACATAACAAACCACAAAAGTTTTACTCTCATTGTACTTTAAGGTTACATCCTCCCCAAACACTTCCCTGGCAAAATTGACCAATTCCTCACTCTGATTGATATTCCGTATTGAACTACAACTAATAATAAACAAACAAATTGCAGAAAGCGAATATTTCATAAAAAGGAAATTAATAAATGACGTATCAAACTAATAAAATCGTTTAAATGTATGGTTATTTAACAAGATTTTAAAATCGTACCGATACATTAGAGCAAAAAAAAAGCTGCCTCTGTGAGGCAGCTTTTTCTATACAGTAAGATATTATTTTTAAAAATTAATATCCAGGATTTTGATCCTCCTTCAATTCGGGATTAGCATCAATTGCCCCTTGCGGTATTGGTAATTGCCAACGAAAACTTGACGCCTTCAACTCTTTCACTACAGGAGGAGTACCAGTACCATCTGCCCATTCTCCATGATCAGAACGCATAACTCCTTCTCCGCGTCTTTTCAAAGTATAAAACCGATCACCTTCAAATGCCAACTCAAGTCTTCTCTCTAACTGAATAGCATCTTTTAAGGCCTGACCTGTTTCATTACCAGACACAAATGGGGAGTAACGCTGTGATCTAACAGCATCCAAGGCCTTTAAAGCATCACCATCGTTACTAACATCTGTATCTTCAGCTAATGCTTCAGCTTTATTTAAATAAACTTCAGCCATACGAAGATACTTACCATCAATTACGTTTTTATCGCCAGTGGCTCTTCCCAAATACTTTGCCACATGATTATAAGTATTTTCCTTAAAATCACTAGTCTGAATAGTTGTTGATTTCCTTATATCCGCATCACTATATAACAAATATAATGGATAAGAGACAACATACTCTGATTTAATCTCACCTTGAGCATCTTGACTATAAGAAACGCCAGGTCTTACTCTATCCTGATCAGTAATTCGAATTTCAAAAAGAATATTTTTCTTATAACTATCTATCCAGATATTACCAAAATCCTCACGTTTTGCTACAGGAACACCCATTGCAATAACCTTATCTGCTTCCTGATTTGCTTTCGCATAATCACCCATGTGCAAATATACACGCGACAATATACCAGAAATAGCAGCCTTACCTAAACGCCCCTCCCCATTATCCTCATTAATTTTTGAAGCAGCCAAAAGGTCATTAACAATCTTAGTATACGTTCCTGAAACCGTATTTCCTTGGCGTCTAGGAGTAGCAGAAGGATCGAAGGTTTCCACATACGCAATGCCTAATGATGCATTTGCATCTTCATTTTGTGTTGGAATTTTACAATAGGTTCGAGCAATATCAAAATGAACCAATGCTCTGATAGCCTTGGCTTCAGCCTCAATATTATTCCGAAAATCACCTTCCTTTAACTTCTCAATATTATCAAGAATACGATTGGCACGACTTATTATCTTATATCCTCTTTCATATAGACCAAAAGACTCATCTACAGCAGTATTTCTCCATTCAAAAAGAGAACGTTGCGTTTGACGACCAGCCTTGTTATACATTAAATTATCCGCGATAATATCAGGCCCAATCATGATTCCTTTGGATTCTCCATAATAACCATAATCTCTGAATCCAGAATAAACTCCTTTGATAGCAGTCTCGAAACCATCAGCAGTTGCAAATAGTTGATCATCAGTCAGACCATCATAAGGCGTTAACTCCAGCTTATCATCACAGGCAGTAAAAAATACTGACACAATGAATAATAATATTGATAACTTATTCATAATCTAAAATTTTGTCCTAATTAAAAATTAATGTCAATTCCAAACATGAAAGATCTTGTAGCTGGATAGCTATACAATGTAAACGCGCCAGGAATAAAATTTTGAGTTGCACCTAATTGTGATTCACCTGAACCAACTGAAACTTCTGGATCTCCTTCAAAATTAGTCCAAGTGTGCAGATTCTGAGCCTGTGCATAGATACGAACTTTATTTAGCTTAATTTTCTGCACTAGTTTAACTGGCAATGTATAACCTACAGTCAAATTTCTAAATCTAATATAGGAAGCATCCTGCAAGAAACGATCTGAACTTTGATTGGCATTCGTCATAGGCTTAGGCAATACATTTTTATCACCAGGCTTCTTCCAATAATTCAAAGCATCAGCACGCTGATTACTAGTTATACCTTCCCCATCACTCAACATATCAAATGCCATTTGATTATATGTATAATTACCTGACTTAAAGGAAAAATCTGCTGCTAAATCAATTCCTTTATAACTAACAGAAGTTCTAACACCTCCATAAAGATTAGCAAGAGGAGACTTTCCAGATAATATTACTTTATTTCCAGAACTATAAGTCTCAGTAATATTCCCCTCTTTATCCAAATATTGCGCATTTCCATTGTTCGGATTAACACCTGCATATCTAGGAAGATAAAAAGCAAAAGGTTCTTCGCCCTCTTTTAAAACATTATCACCATCAATCACAATTTGATCCTGACCATTCAACTCATTCACTTCATAATCAATAAAAGTCATATTTAATCCCATGGACCACCTCAAATCTTTTGTCCGAATAATATCTCCATTCAACTCCATTTCAAGACCGTTGGTAGTCATTTTACCGGCATTAGTATATTGTGTGTATGAACCCCCTTCCCACGATAAAGGATTTTCAAATAAAAAATCAGTTCTAGTATTGATAAAATAGTCAACAGCAGCACTAATTCTTCCATTAAATAAAGACGACTCAACACCAAAGTTTGTAGAAACTTGTTCCTCCCATGTCAACTCAGGATTTGCGACATTGGGCCTGATAATACCAGCAGATTGTCCAATATAACTACCAAATTGATAATATCCCTGACTTGCATAATTGGGAATATTCCAGTTTCCCAACGTACCATAGGATACTCTTACTTTTAAGTCATCCAAAAACTCTGCTGATGACATAAAATCTTCTCTAGCCATGTTCCATGCTAAACTTCCACTCCAGAAAATTCCATACTTTTCATCTGTTCCAAATCGCGAAGCACCATCTCGCCTGATTGATGCAGATGCTAAATATTTTCCATCCCAATCATAGTTGGCTGCAGCAGCTAATGAAAACATAGAATATTCTTCCCGACTAGTAGTTGCCCTAGTAGCCTCAGAACCATTTTCTTGAGTTGTTAAATCTGCTGAAGCATATCCTTTACTGCTTAATCTGTAACTATACCAACTACCTTTAGAATATTCCGTCAACAACATTACATCAAAATTGTGCTTATCAATTGTTTTTTGATAAGTCAATTGATTCAACCAAGAATAATTAAATGTATCCCTGCCTCTATCATCTTTAGATCCAGGGGCAGACTTATCACCCACATAACCATCCAAAATAGAACCTGGTTCCACATAATACTCCCTTTGAAATCGTATATATGTTCCTGAATATTGCGTTTTAAAGGACAATCCATCCATAATATCATAAGTAGCATAAACACTACCTATCATTCTAAAATAACGTTCCTGCTCAGGATTTTTCTCCAATGCTTCTAATATTGGTAACCCCGAATTTGTAGGATTATACGTAGGATTACCATTATCATCTAAAATCAAATTACCCTCACTATCATGATTATAAACTGGAGTATATGGATTATATCCATACATAGCATAAAAAGGATTTTGAGCATTATATCTGTCACGTGGTTCATCCGATTCACTGTAAGACAAACTCATATTAGATCCAACACTTAATTTTTCACGCAGTTGGCTTGTATAATTTAAACGCCCTGAATATCTTTCAAAACCGTCTAAATGTTCAACAATACCTGAGTTTTTATCATACCCAACTGAAACAAAATAAGTTGAATTAGTACCTCCACCAGTTGCTGACACTGAATGAGACTGAATAATAGCCTGCTTTAATATATCATCCTGCCAATCATGATCAAATCCTAACATACGCTCCTTTTCTTCAGGTGTATAAGAAGCTTCCCCAAGGGCCTCTTCATACTCGATCTTTTGAGCAGCATTCATCATATCATAAGGATCATCAATCTTATTACCAACTCCATATCGAGATGACAAACTAATACGCGCCTCTTGACCTTTACGACCTTGTTTAGTAGTAATTACCACAACACCATTAGCCCCTCTTGATCCATAAATAGAAGCACCAGCAGCATCTTTCAATACTGACATTGATTCAATATCATTTGGATTTAAAGCATTTAAGTCTTCTTCACTTAAAAATACTCCATCAATAACATAAAGAGGTTGAGCCCTATCGCCACCCTTCGTATTTAAAGAGACAGCACCCCGAATTTTAACGGTAGCTGTATTACCTGGCTTACCATTTAAAGCCGTAGCATCCACACCTGCAGCCTTACCTTGCAACATATTGTCAATTGTTGTAGAAGGCACCATGTCTTTCATTTCTTCTGTGGTAATAGTCGACATAGCAGAAGCGATAACATCTTTTTTTCGTGTGGAATACCCAGTAACAACAACCTCAGCTACATCCACCGCATCACTTTGCAAAACAACATCAATTGTAGCTTTGCCTTCAATAGCAATTTCCTGAGCTTTCATTCCAACAAAGGAGAAAACTAAGGTAGTTGCTTCACTAGGAACGGCTAATGTATAAACGCCGTCAGGTCTGGTTACAGTACCAACTGTGGTACCCTTTACAAATACAGAAACTCCTGGGATTGGCGCACCATCTCCCGCATCTGTCACTGTTCCGGTAATATTTTTAGTTTGGGCCAACATAGCCTGTAAACCAAAAACTACCAAGAACGAAAGTGCTAAAAGTACTTTCTTCATAGATTAAAAGGTTTAAATTAATAAATAGGACAATTAATATTCTAGGACAATTATAACAATCCTTGCAAAATTTTAAAATTTTTTAACATTGAGAATTGTCATGAAAAATATCTCATACCAGCCTCTCGATTTTCATTTTTTATTTTATTAATCACCACTCATTATTCATTTCCCTACATTCGGGAGGCTTTTTGTAATAAATCGCCGCAAATATAACATCAATTTTTACATTTTAAAATCTCATTTTCCAAGCATTCCTAGACCAAAGCAGACAATCGACTGACTTATAGGAAGGTCTTTTTTGTGGAATTTTTAAAATTTTTTAAATTATTACAATTTGCAAATGCGGAAAAAGCATCATCACGACCATTTAATAATGAAGTTGGAGGATGTTATATAGAAAGAAATCCATCACATCCCGACCAAAAGTGAATTAGGTATTTATTTAATCATCAGGCAGTACATTAAAGTGATCGTATTGCAAAACAATAATCCATAATTTAACTTTCTCCAACTATTAATCTGGCGCTCCAATTAAAACAGCAATATCACTTAAGAACAACCACTCCTCTTAACTACAAACAAATACAGCTAATACCACTCCCTAAAAACCGAACATTTTTCAACGATACTTTTCCTTTTCGTGAAGATCTTCATTGTTATACCAATGTCATTTTGAAATCTGTTTGGTATTACAACTATTCATCGCCTACTAAAAAACCCAATCTCAATAATGAGATTGGGTTTTTCCATTTTATTAAAACTCAATGCTACTTTTTTGTTTGCTCAAGTACTTTGGTTGCTGAGGCAACAATTCCAGATATATCTGAAAGGTTAGATGGAATAATCATTGTATTATTGGTGGAAGCCAGCTTTCCGAATTCATTTAAATATTGTTCTGCAATTCGAAGATTCACGGCATCCATCCCGCCTTCATCACTAATGGCTGTGGCAATTTCACGAATTCCTTTAGCCGTTGCATTAGCAACGGCTTCAATTTCAGCAGCTCGTCCTTCAGCTTCATTAATACGTTTCTGTTTCTCACCTTCAGACTTCGCAATCAACTCCTGCTTGTCTCCTTCTGCCACATTAATTTTTGCCTGCTTTTGTCCTTCAGATTCAGCAATCATAGCCCTCTTCTCCCTTTCGGCACGCATCTGTTTTTCCATTGCATCCTTAATACTTTGAGGAGGCGTAATATTTTTAACCTCATACCTGGTTACTTTTACTCCCCATGGATCACTGGCCTTATCAACTGCATCCACAATAGAGGTATTAATCACGTCCCGTTCTTCAAAGGTCTTATCTAAATCTAATCGTCCTATAACACTTCGCATGGTGGTTTGAGCAATCTGAATGGCCGCAAAGCTATAATTATCTATTCCATAGGAAGCCCTTTGCGGTTCAATAACCTGTAGATACAAGACCCCGTCAACCTCAACCGAAATATTATCCTTGGTAATACAAGTTTGAGATGCCACATCAATGGCTTGCTCTTTCAGTGTATGCTTATAAGCTACTTTATCAATAAATGGTACTAAAAAGTGGAAACCCGCTTTTAATATCCCGGTAAACTTCCCAAATCGTTCAACAATAAAGGCCGATCGTTGAGGAACAATTTTAATGGATGACATGATAATGAAAAACAACAGGACAACAATACCTATTGAAATAATGGTTGAGATATTCTCCATGATTATAAACTTTGGTTTATGAATTATTTTTCGTTATAAATTTGAACAATCAGGCTCAGCCCCTCCTTCCCAATAATCCTGACTTTTTTGCCGACAGCTATCTCCATTGGAGAGGACGCGTTCCAAGAAGTACCTTTAAAGGCTACTTTTCCTGTATCATTTGGTATTATTTTCTTCTCACAAACACCTATTTGTCCGATAAACTCCTCATCCGGATCATTAACTGCATCTCTTTTATACAACTTAGTCATAATACGTTTTCGCAGCATAAGCATTATGCAGACAGAAGAAATACCAAAAATAAAGAATTGAAGACCCAATGAAATATCAAAAAAGAGACAAGCCAAGGCTGTTAACCAGGCACCAACACCAAAGAAAAGAACTAACACGCCAGGGATCAAAAACTCAAGAAATAATAAAACTAATCCAACAAGAAACCAGGCAAGAACGGGATTAGATAAAAATTCCATAGACAAGAGATTTTAGTTATACAAATGCAAAAAACGTAGTAAAGATAAAAAAAAGAGAATGATCACTCTCCCTCTTTTCTCTTTTTAAAGAATCATTCCGGTTTTTCCCAACCATCCTGATACATAGAACAATTGTTGATTACCAAACCTTTTATCCTTTTTGACAAGAATAACTTGATTTATATGATAGAGAACTATTGGTAGATTACTGAAATTTGTTTTTGGGGAACGCCTCGTGTCTTTTCTACATAGTTATGTAGGTTATAATACCTTATGCATTATTAGCATTATCTCCATTCCCGGCACATGTAGGTCCTTTGGAAAACCACATCACACCTGGTATTCATTTCACAACACCTGGCATCGTTTTCAGAAGACTTGGAATACGTTTCAGAACACTTGGCGTGTCTTTCTGAAGACCTGGAATCCGCTTCAGAACACTTGGCGTGCTTTTCAGAAGAGCTGAAACTCATTTCAAAAGACTTGACGTGCTTTTCAGAAGACCTGGAACTCATTTCAGAAGACTTGGAATCCATTTCAGAAGACCCGGAACTCATTTCAGAACACTTGGCGTGCGTTTCAGAAGACCTGGAACTTATTTCAGAAGACTTGGAATCCATTTCAGAATACCCGGAACTCATTTCAGAACACTTGGCGTGCGTTTCAGAAGACCCTGAACTCATTTCAGAAGACTTGGAATCCATTTCAGTAGACCTGGAACCTTTTTCAGAACACTTGAGACTTTTTAGTAGAGAATGAGGCGTTTCATTAAATTGACTATATATAATCCGACTCATTCTCTATATCCACCCATTACATATCAGGCAAAGAAAGCCAAACCACCGGCAGAGGTCTCTTTGTAGAGATTGGGGAGATCATGTCCGGTTTGCTTCATCGTTTGCACAACCTTATCAAAACTAATGCGGTGCCGCCCATCCGACATCAACACATAGGTATTATGATTTAAAGCCCGAGCCGCCGCGAAGGCATTTCTTTCAATGCAGGGGATTTGTACCAAACCTGCAACCGGATCACATGTTAGTCCCAGATGGTGCTCCAAACCCATTTCTGCTGAATATTCGATTTGAAAAATACTACCTCCAAACAACTGGGTAGCTGCACCACTAGCCATTGCACAAGCGGTTCCAACCTCGCCCTGGCATCCCACATCGGCACCAGAAATAGATGCATTCGTCTTCACCAGATTCCCAATTAGTCCAGCGGTAGCTAAAGCTTTTATGATTTTTTTATCTGTTGTATGATGATAATCCATTATAAACTTAAGAACTGCAGGTAACACCCCACTGGCCCCACATGTTGGAGAAGTTACAATTTCACCGCCCCCTGCATTTTCTTCTGAAACAGCCAGTGCATAGGCAAAAATCATGGAACGTCTTTCTAATCGGCCACTATAACTTTTAGCTTTAGTGTAATAGGAAGCCGCTTTTCGAGGTAAGTTCAGAATCCCCGGAAGTGCTCCTTCCTCATCTAATCCCCGGCTAATTGCTGCTTTCATGACCCGCCACACTTCATTAAGAAAATCTAATATATCATCACCTTCATGCTCCAATACATACTCCCAGAGTTGTTTTCCATTCTTATCACACCATTGCAACACCTCTTCCATATTACCTTCCTTATAAATATGCTCGGTCTCTAAGGTTGTATAATCATCTATGATTGCACCTCCTCCAATACTATAGGCTATCCAACTATCAAGCTCTTGCCCAATCTGATCGTAAGCTTTAAAAGCCATGGCATTGGAATGGCGTGGTAAAAATGTTTCCGGCTTCCATTCAATAGTTAAACTTCTATTTTTATACACATCTTCAATAGCCTTATCAGTAAGGTGCCCTTTTCCTGTAGCTGCCAAACTACCATAAAGCGTTACAACAAAAGAAGCTGCATCTATATTTTTACTTAAAAACTTCTCGGCAGCTTTACGTGGCCCCATGGTGTGGCTACTACTTGGACCATAACCGATTTTATATAGTTCTCTTATCGACTCCATTCTAATTATTAATTAAATCACAGAATTAATACGGCCAAATATACTCAATAATAAACTGGATCATCCATTGATTGTTCGTTAAACAGACGTTATTTCAGCCTCCGCAAGTAAAAGACATAAGCCTAATCTCATACTCATATTGTTTTACAAAAAGATTTGAGATATATTTAAAGAAACCAATACCTTTTCACCATGCAAACAAATACTTGTACCAACCTGTTAGATTCCTTACTTGACGATTTCAAGGACCATCCATTCAACCCTCATCCAAGTAGTTTCTGGGCAAATTTTTTAAAAGCAGGCTCACGTCTATGGCTCGATACCGGCGATATAGCAGGTATTTCACACCAGTGGACAAGTGAGTTTACAGCCTTAACAACTAACAACTCGCTTTTAAACCAGGAGATACAAAAAGGGATATACGATAAGTCCATTGAAAAAGCCGGATCGTTTTTTAAAACCCTCACCCCTCACCAACAAATCAGAGAAGTTTCCCTTCTCTTAAACATGTTACACGGATTACGCCTGGTACGCATTTTTGGCGGAATGGTAAGCGTTGAGCTGCATACTGATTTAGCTCATGATGTTAAAGGCATTGAATACTTTGGAGAACGCTTATTCCGGGTAGCCCCGAAACATTTTTTAATAAAGGTTCCTTTTACACCATCCGGCCTTATTGGAGCAAGACGACTCAAAGAAAAAGGCGTGAATGTGAACCTCACCTTACAATTCAGTTTACGTCAAAATACTTTTTCGGCCATTGTGGCTAAACCCAAATTCACTAATGTCTTTTTAGGTCGTCTAGGAGCGTACTTAAAGAACAACCAACTTGGAAAACCTGATTACATTGGAGAAAAAGTAACCATTGAAACCCAAAAAAGCCTCCGGTGTTATAACAAAAAAGGACTGACAACATCGAAACTGATCGCAGCAAGCATTAGAAACTGGGAACAATTAAAGTGGTTATCAGGGACCAATGTGCTTACTATCCCCTTGAAAGTAGCTGCCGAAGCCCGACAAAACATAAAAGCGATTCCATCGAGCCACTACAATGAATTGCCCCCCATAACACTCGAAAAAACTGTTTCACCTCAACAATTAGGTATTAATAAACTTTGGCAGGTCGCGAGCCATGAACTTGACACGGCCATTGCTTTTAACAATAAACTACCTAAGACCGGTGAGGAGTTAGAAAAATATGCCAATGATCATGGATGCAGAGATTTATTTCCTCTTTTATCTCAGGAAGACATGATTACGATTTCAAATGAGGGAAAGATACCCATACATAATCACTGGAAAGAAAAAATTTCATCAGGCGAGATGGCAATCGATACTCTACTGAATCTGGGGGGACTAACCGCATTTGCCAAAGACCAAAAAGCGGTAGACATTCGCATCAAAGACATCCTGGGGATATAAACAAAAAAGGGGCTCTTCTGGCCCCTTTAATTATGTTTGGTTTAGTCAAGATCACTACTCTCTTTCTCTTCGTTGAATTGTCCCTCCAACTCACTTACAGGTTTTAGATGAGCAGGGATCTCCTCTCCTTCTTCTTTAAAATAAGGGAAGAAATCAAGAATGGGACTTTCGGCAATCATATTAATATCAAAATCAACGGTCATACCACTCATTCCCTCATTAATTTTATCGTAAGCATCTTTTACATCACAGGCTAACACCAAAATCTGATTAGATACTTTTTTCTCTTTTCCGGCCTCTTCATCAATGGAAACAAAAGACACTTTACTTTTATACCAACGATCTCCGTCATCAAAAGGAAAAATCTCGGCATAGTTGGCTTTCCTCAGATTAGTAACGGTAAAATCACCACTAATCATGGTCTCCATTTCGGTATGAATTCGCGACTCAGCTTCTGTAAATGAAACCGCATCAACCAGGTAAGTCTCACTTACTTTTTTCTGTTGACCCGACTGTTCATCTATTTTCAAATATTTGACTTTGCACTCAAACAAATTTTGCATTCTGTACTTTTTTTAATTTGTCACAAAGATAGTAAAGTGACGAATGTAAAAAATCAGAAAGCTTCCGAGAATGTAATGTAAAATGCATCTTCTCCTTTTCCCCTTCCATAATCGCATCGAATATTCATGCGCGGTTGTAATTCAAAACGAATTCCAAGGCCACCATTGGGCAACCAGTTTTTCATCTTTCTAATACTTGAAGCCACACTACCAGTACCACCCCATACTACATATCCCCATCGACTATTGTAGTTTCCCTTTTTATTTAAAGTTTTTCTCTTAAACATATGCCGATACTCCACCATGGCAGAAACCATTTGCTGATCCCTAAAGCGCCCCAGGGTATAACCTCTCAAATTATCTTTTCCCCCAAGCATTGCCAGGTCAGTCCATGGAATTTTATCCCCCAGGGCAAACCAATTTCTAATTTGCCAGGCTAATGTTTGTCCTTTCCTGCCCAAGGTTTTATATTGTCTGTAGTCGAATTCCACCAATTGAAAATTGGTTTTTCCAACCCACCAATCCCTATAATAAATTAGATTTCCACCCAAATAAATCCCTTCATAAGCATTCTGTGGAAAATCACGTGTATCATATTCTAAAAAAAATCCAATGCCCGCATTGGAAAACTCAGTGCCTTCATTCACGACATTAGGATCACTTGCCATTCTTTCATTCAGTCCCGTTGCTAACGTGTAATTAAAATCCACCACAGGTCCTATATATAATCCGCTGGCCACACTAAACATCACACGCTCTTTAAACTTCCAATGATGCCTGGTATAGGCCGTCGTTGTATCAGATTTTACCACATCCACCCCATTTGAATAACCAACACCCCAATAATGATCAGGCATATTACGATAGGTAAAACCGCCAATAAATCGGATGCGGTCATCGGTCCAATAAACTTCATGATCCAACGTAATATTCAATGCTCCGGAACTGGAATAGCCAATGGAAAAAGGAATGGAAGACAAATTGAGGTTTCTGTTCTCTTTTTGGACTTTAAAAGTTATCAAGCCACCTCCTGATAACATCCATTGGGTTTCCGGAGAATAAGTTGGTGCCAGATAAGGGGTAATATTAAAGGCCCCAAAATCCACCTTAGCCATTCTGAGGGAATCCAGATTATTTAAAATGACATTTCCAATAGAGTCAATTTGGCTGTACACAACAGAAATGGACAATTTAAAAAACAACAAAATAACACAAACATACTTCTTCACTATGCAAATAGTATATATCGTCGACAACATTCCCATTTATGAATGATTCAACGATTGTTTCAGTCTATAGTAACACAACAAATAAAGCTTCTAAGATCACTGTTTTCCTGCCTCAAAGCAAAAAATTAAATTTTTTTTAAAAAAATTCAAGATTTGAATACGTCCGAACTGATTTTCATTTGTCATCTATACAAGAAGGAAAATTGCTAATTGGAGAAGGTATGAAAACAGAAACTATTCGAAGAAATTTATACAAGGTATTCAGGAAGACCGGTATTCCCAGAAACCGGATAAATGAAAGTGCCAACCTGCAGGAAGACCTGTTTGTAGATGATTTGGATATGACATGTTTCCTCTTTTATCTGGAAACAAATTTTGGTATTAACATTAAAAACGAAGAATTACCACAACTTTCGTCTGTTGGGGACACTATTGAATTCCTTAGCCGACATTGTGCCTGATTCTTTTTCAGTGAACAATAATCCCAACAGTTACCCCTAAAATAAATTACCCCATATTCTTACTTTTGGGGGTAACTGGTTATTTTAAAAACTTTTTCCAGCGCCTCTCCGGGGCTGATAATATTGTAGTTCTCCCAAAAATCAGCATCGAATTCAGTAATTTCATCGGCCAGGATGTAATTAGGCTTAAAGGTTTCGGAAAAACGAAATTTAACCCCTTCTGCATTTTGCAGATCATTAATTACCATCTCTGAAACGGCCTCAAACATTGAGTTAATTTTATGCCTGCGATCAATGATTCGTACATTTAATTCACCTCTAACTTTATTAAGTATCCATTTACCTGAGTGGGGACGATAATCGATGTAATACCTGGCAAATGCCGGTTTTGCCTTTACTCTCCCGGATGCTTTCTTAATAAAGTATTTCCTGCTGTTTTTCAAGGAATTCTTTGTCAGCTCAAATTCAACACTTACTAAGGCAGCCGATTCGCTATCAATTCTTAATTCACCTTTATATAGTAATTCGCCTGTATCATCAACTGGCCTGAAGGCTATCCGATAAACAAGCCTTTCATACTCCTGATCCAAACCTTTAAAGGAGTAGCGATACACATTTTCGCGTCCTTTGGTATTAAAGAAATCCAGGTAGCGTACAATATCCAGACGGGAAAAATAAAACGGCCCTCCTTCCAATCTGAAACGGACATTCTTTACCTGATCCACATCATATCTCTTCCGACCTTTAATAAACTTTACCCTTTCCAAACTATAAGGTTGATCATACCCATATTTTAATATTTCAAGAACAGCCTCTGAAACATCCACATACTCGTCATCCTGCATTATACTTTCACGAAAAAAACCGGATAACACCATCGATTCATTCCAATAGTTATCCTTTCGGTTTTTTAAAAACCTTTCAATAACCTCATTGGCATCCTGATATTTTATTTCTATTTCAGGTAAGTGAATGGTAGTTTCTTCCAGATTGATGATGATGGTGCTATCGCAGGAAGGAACAATTAAACTCCCGGCCTTGAATCCTAAACTTGAAAACTGAACGTTTCTTCCAATAAAATTGTCCGGTATCACAAATTCAAAAACACCTTCCATGTTAGTGATGGTACCTAATGGCTCTCCCACAACACTGATATTAACCAAAGGGACCGGTTTATTATCAGCATCACCAATTACCGTTCCTGCTAACCGGATAAACCGCTTTTCAATTACAGTCTTTTTCTTACTTATTACAATTTGATCACTTACCTCCTGCACCATGATATCTCGAGACATAAACAACCTTTGCAACACATCAATTAAGTCCTCGTTATCCGCTTCCACAGAAACAATGGAATCCAGCGGCAGGGCATTGGCATCATAAGAGATATCAAAATGACTATTGCTCATTAAAGAGTCTAACAACGCCTCTACAGAAATATTTTCGTATAACAGCTTAACTTTGCCAGGAGAATCTTGTCCTTCTGCTCCAGATGAAAAAACAATGAACGAAAAGACAAACAATAATTTAATAGCATTTTTGATATGATGTGTCATTAAACCTTCTTTTACGGTTTAATTTAATACTTTTTCAATAAACGACTGAGTCGTATATTCCGTTTCCCACCCATAGCTAAACACCCAGTTTATCAGTTCATATAGGTAATAACATAACTTGTTTTTCCCTGTTGAGCATACTCCAGGTTAAAAGTTGAACAGACTATTTCCAACACATGCTCAAGAGCATACTGATTAAAAGTAGCTGTTAAAACATTTTCTTCAAGTATCATGGAATCCGAAACAGAAATCTCAATTTTATATACGTCTTCAAGCACCTTTACAACTTCAGTCATTGGCGCATCTTTAAACTGTATTATTCGGGTCGACCAGGCATTATAGTTCTCATCCTCATTCATCATACTAATAAGAGATTGAGTCTCTCGATTAAACAACGCTTTTTCTCCGGCAGACAAAACCACACGGTTCTCCCGGTTTCCCTCCAAAGAAACTTCAACACTGCCTGATTCAACAATTACCTCAGCGACATTCATCCCCTTATATGATTTCACATTGAAGGAGGTACCCAGCACCTTAACCACTAAATCATTGGTCTCAATAACAAAAGGAACATCTTTATCACGCGTCACCTTAAAGAAAGCTTCACCATCTAGCTTCACCGTTCGAGTTTGCCCTTCAAATTGTTGTGGATACATAAAGGTAGTACCACCATTAATTGAAACATCTGTCCCATCTGCCAGAGTTATTTGCTGCATGTTATTTTCAGCAATAACAACCGTTTGTTCAATGAATTTATCCTTTCCTTTCCAAATCCAATCACCAATCAAAAGTCCCATTATCACAGCTACAGAAGCGGCCACACTCCACAGCATCCGTTGACGGTATAAATTAGCCGGTTTCCTTCGCATTTTTTGTTGCACTTTGTTCCAGGCACCATCCGTATTCACGGCATCTAATTCACGGGCATATTTTGTCTCTCCCCACAACTTCTTAACCTCATTGAAGTCTTTTTCATTCTCAGAATTCTGACTTCTCCATTGATTCATCATCTCTTCCTCCTCGGAATTTAGTTCGCCTGCCATTTTCTTTGCCAGCAAATCCCAATTGATACTATTTTGATTTTTCGCTTTCATTCTATCAAAATTTCATCACCATGGTTGCATATTTACTTATTCTATACTCTTTATCAGTCTTTCCTTTTCAGATTATCTATCTCAAGGACACTTTCACAACTAAATACCCTTATTCTCAGGTTTATTTTATAAAAAAATGGAAAGCACATGCTTTTTTAAAGGCTGCAGATGCTCCCTCAAATATTTCAGCGCCTTCCCCATTTGCACCTCAACAGTTTTAATGGATATTCCCAATTTCCCGGCAATTTCTTTATACTTCAGCCCATCCATTCGACTCATTTTAAATATTCTTTTCCGCTGCTCCGGCAACTGGTCAATTACCTGATTTATTTTATCCATATAGACTGAATCGTTAAATACAGGTAATTCAACTTGTTCTTTTGCCACCTCCTGCTTCTCATAACCTCTGACAATATTTTGCCTTTTCATCTCATTATAACAATGATTTCTAACGGCTACTACCAAATACCCTTGAAGTGATTTTATAACCAACCCTCTCTTCTTCTCCCACATTTTAACAAATACATCTTGCACAAGACTCTCTGCTAAATCATTATCATGCACATATTGCCTGGCAAACAGGACTAAATGAGGATAATACTTTCGAAAAATAAGCTCAAAAGCGTTTTCATCTCCTTTTTGAATTCTTAATAAAAGAGCTTCATCAATTTTTAACCGATTGTAATTACCTGGCATTTACATTTTCATTTTTTAGAGGACAATCCAACCCCTCTCAAACCCCTACCGTCAAATTGTTTTTTAATATACTTTGAATTTTTATTCGAACATTCACCTTATCCAACATCGAAAATCCCATTCCAAACACTTGTTTAACAAATTACTTCAGGCCAAAAGTTGTTACCAATGCTGCATGATCAGAAGGAAAACCAAGCGGATGCTCATCTATCACATAACTATCTATGGCCTTTAATGAATTCCCTTTATAATAAATGTAATCAATTCTGTCCTGGAGGGAATTCTTAAAAACAGGTGACCAGGTACGCCCCAGTTTTTCTGTTTCATCGGGCCAAATATCCCTGAAACTATCAATAAAACCTGCCTTTGTCATTTGACTACTTACCGGATACCGGACAATCAAATCGTAATAATTAGGTTTATTCCTTACAGTCCAGTCAAGGTGCGAACCACTATTAAAATCCCCTCCAACAATAATCGGCGTGTCATCTGAATTCCGAATCAGAGGCGCTAATTCACTTAATATAAACTTCATCTCAACGCCTCTGGTCTGCATCTCACGCTCCTCAATCGTATCAGACACAGCCAATCCGCTTTTTACATAGGCTCCGGTATTTGGCAAATAATTAAGCCAAACAGGACTAAACATTACCTCCCTCTCCTTATTGATTTTTACCGTGATACAGCCGGCATTGAAAGGACGATATACATTAAAACTGTTTCCAAACGGGAAACGGCTCATGACGCTTAAATTAGATGACCGTAAATAAAAATAATAGCCCAATGCATCCGCAATTTTTGCTCCCGAACCATAAGTCTCCTGCATTAATATCACATCAGCCCCCGATTGTTTTATGATTTCACACACCCGCTCCACGCCTACTTGTCTTCCTTCATGACGCCCTCCATGCCAAATATTCCAAGACATTACTTTTAGCTCATCTTTCCCTCGGGGGGCCTTCCTTGTACGAATTCCAGCAATCTTACTATACAAAGAAGCAATCTCATCATCATGCAATACCCGGGACCAAACACCAAATTCATCCATCTCACCGTTGAATAATTCCATCTTTTTATCAGCGGCCACTGGATCAACACCTAAAAAAATAGCTGGTTCACTCAAAAAAGGTTGCATCCCACTTAATGAATAAACAGCCACATTAATCCCGTCAAAATACAAACGAGCCTCTTCTTTCTGGGAGCAAAAGGAGAATCCAACCTGATGCCATCTCCCATCTGTAATGGATTGCCGAAGGGGAGTAGCATCATAGCTTAAACTACTCAAACCATCAGAAAAAGCCCATCCCCAGGCGCCATTCGAATTTGTATTAATTTCCCATCCGGCATAATTACCCGTATCAGCCTCCCCTTTTTTCTGACCCACTACTACATACTTTTCTAAATCATTAGCACTTTTTTTCACCCAAACCAACACCGTATAACCATCAAAATCAGCCAAATTACTTTGGCCATTAGAAGACACCACCACATTCTGACGATTCTTAACTGAACCTGTTAGATTTAAACAACTATCTTTAATTCCCCGGGTAAATTCACTGCTTTGTCCTCCTTCTATTGCTGCTTGTGAAAATCCCGTATTTTCAAGCTTTTTATTAAAATCCAGATAAATAAATGGTGTCCCCGTTTTTATATTTTCTTTCTGAATGCAGCTGACTAAACTCATTAGTAACAGGAACATTCCTAAAAAACCTAACTCTTTTACTTCCTTTATATTCATAGACGAGTTCTTGTGATTTTTATTCCTTCATAGTTGAATCAATTTCAACCATTGGATGATCTTTTATGTTTTTTAATAATTGATCCAGCATCAGTGCCATCTTCTCAAATAAAACAGAAAACTGCGGATCATTATCCCTGAAGGCCTTTTCAACTTTAATGGCTAAGGGATATAAGTCTATTGCAGCCACAGTTCCTGTGATTCCTTTAAAGGAATGCAAAAAGCGTTCAGCTACTTCCCGATCGTCTTTAACTTTATTAAAATCCTGGACAAAATGCAGGTGATCAAGGTAAAAACGCTGCAATAAACGTTGAAAGAAATCCCATCGATTAACAAAACGCTTCAAGCCTTCCTCCACATTAATCCCCTCAATTTCAAGCAAGCCATCTTCACTTTTTTGCTTCTTACTCTCCTCTTTCTGACTCAGCTTTACCTGTTCTCGTTTACCAATACGCCTCTTGATTGTCCATTGATATATTTTGCCATACATTTCTTCAGGTTCAATCGGTTTAGCAATCATATCCACCATGCCACACTTCAAATATTTTGCCTTCGCCTCCCCAATGGCATCTGCGGTCATCGCAATAATGGGCAAATCAACAAGTGCCGAAATTTGTTTAATATTCCTGGTAGCCTCATAACCATCCATCACCGGCATTTGAATATCCATAAGCACCAAATCCACTAATTCATTTTCGCCCATGTGCCGAACCATATCCACGGCTACCTTACCATTCTCTGCCAAAATAACTTCAACGTTGGCCATCTCAAGCAACTCAATCCCTATCTGCTGGTTCGTTTCATTATCCTCAACCAACAGCACTTTTACATGGGACAAAGATTTTAATTCATTAAGCTGAAATTGGGGTTCTTTCCGATAAAAGTCTGACTTAACCATTTCGATATCCAACGACTCCATTAATGCATCAAATAAGATGGAATAATTAAATGGCTTGGTAATAACCCTGACATTTTCTTCTCTCACCAATTCCTTCAACGACTCATCACTCTCAAACGCAGAAGCCAAAACTAACATGGAGGAGTCATCCTTTATTCGGCTCATATATTTATCTGCTTGCTTCTTAAAGGAATCATCATTTATCGGCCAATCAACAAACACCAGGTCAAAAGATTTTTCCGCATTTTCCTTTTGCAAAACGGCATTTTCCCATGAATTAGCCACAACCGGTACCAAGTCCAGGCTTTTCAGCATTTCACTTAAGATAGAAGTTAAATCCTTGTGGTAATCCACAACCAACACCCTTAATCCTTTTATTTCTACTGGCGATTTTAATTGATCTCTCTTCTGTGCCGATTGCTTCTTAAATGTGGCGGTAAATGAGAAAGTGCAACCATAACCATAATCACTCTCCACCCATATCTCCCCTCCCATCAAACTGGTAAGACGCTTACAAATAGCCAATCCCAATCCGGTGCCGCCAAATTTCCTGGTAGTAGACACATCTGCCTGGGAGAATGACTCAAATAATGTTTTCTGATATTCTGGCTTAATCCCAATACCTGTATCTTTCACATGAAATGCCAATTCAACCCTATCGTCATTTTCTGAAGCAACTGTAACACTGGAAACAATCTCACCTTTACTGGTAAATTTCACTGCATTGTTTACCAGGTTAACTAAAACCTGGCCTAATCTTAACGGATCACCTATTAAATTCAAAGGCACATCCGGATGAATGGCATAAATGAACTCCAGTCCTTTATCATAGGCTTTATAAGCTACCATACTTCCCATATCATCAAACACCTTTTCCAAATCAAAATCGATGTTCTCAATAACCAATTTACCAGCTTCTATTTTCGAAAAATCCAGGATGTCATTTATTATACCCAATAAAGATTTTGAGCTGGACTGTATCTTTTTGAGGTACTCTGCATCTGCCGAATGATGGATCTTTTCCAGGGCAAGATGGGTCCACCCTACGATGGCATTCATGGGCGTTCTGATTTCATGGCTCATTCTGGCTAAAAAGTCACTTTTGGCATGTGTGGCAGCTTCTGCCGCCTCTTTAGCCTCCTTTAATAACAAGGAATCATTCTCTTTTGCAATGGCAATACCTAAGGTTACTGCATATGCCCTGAATATCGCTTTATAGGATTCATCCCAGCTCATTTTCTTATCGGTATACCCAAATCCCAGAAAACCCCAAAACACATCTTTTACAAAAACAGGCACCAATAACATACTCTCCAAGCCCATCCAATTAAAAAAAGATTGTTCCTGAGGGACGAACTCATCTCTACAACCACTGATCTCTTTCTTATCGGTTAATATAAAATACCAGTTCGAAGCGATTTTCTGGAAATCAATTTTCTGCAAATCATCCCGGACAATGGGATCCAAATGACCTTTGGCCCATTCAAAAATATGAGAAGTGAAACGGTTATTTTCATGGTCAACTAATTCATTTTGAAAAATGAATGTCCGATCAACCATGGCACTCTGCCCCACCAATCTTAATGACTTCCGAATCGCCTCCTGTGCATCTTTATTAATGATCAATTCCTTAACCGCATCGGCCACCCCCTGAAGAATCCGGTCTCTCACCATCACTTCAGAAAGCGCTTCCTTTTGACCTGTCACATCAATCATTACTCCCTGAAGATATGTTCCGGTTTTATCCGGATATTTAGTGGCAATACCTTTTTCATGTAACCATCTAAGATTTCCACTAGCATCTTCAATCCGATACTCCACTTCAAACGGTTGCTCCTTAACAACAGCCGAATTAATGGTTTCCAACACACACGCCCGGTCTTCCTCATAAATTACATTTGTAAAGGACTGAACACCTGAAATAAAACTTTCTTGACTGTAACCAGTCACATGATCAAATCCACTGCTCAGAAATAACATATGCCGACTATCGTTATGCAAGCTGTTATATACTATTCCCGGCACATTGGTAACAATATTGCGATAATTATCCTTGCTGCGTTCAAGCTCACTCAATGCCTCTTTCAAATCTGACACATTGGTGGAGATACCACAAACAGCTACAATCTGATTCGATTTATCGAAAATGGGAAATTTATTCGCCAGGTAATATTGTTTTTTCCCGCCAAACGCCAACTCCTCTTCAAAATGATAGGGTTTTCCCGATTGCAACACTTTCAAATCACTCTCCCGCCATTCCTTTACATATTCCTCTGGAAAAAGATTTACATCCAATTCGCCAATCACCTTATCCTGCGATAACCCCATCTGGTCACACCAATTATGATTAACCAATGTATAACGCCCATCCAAACTCTTCACATAAATCAGGGCTGAATTATTATTAATAATATCATTCAAAAGACGTCTGTTTTCTTCCATCGCCGTTTCAGTTACCCGGCGTTTTTTCTCATCTGCCTTAATCTTCATAAGAAAGAAGATAAAAATACCCACCCCTCCAAGAAGAGCAAATGACACTAATATGACGAGAAAACGAAGGCTCAACACACTCCATAAATTAAGTTGTCCTCCCTGTACTTTCGCTGCACTTCCGGCTGCATTTTGAGCATCGCGGGCAGTATTCCTCATTATTTCGGCCACCTGATCCATGCTTCGAAGCACATCACTATACCTGGAAAAGGATTGTTCGTAATGCCGAAGCCCCATTCTAAGCTCAAAAACCTGTTGCTTCAGATCAGTGGAAGCCAATTCATTCTCCAGCTTAAAGGTATAAGCTAAAGCCTTATCAAAATAGATATCAATACTATCCTTTAAATTTTGTTTATAAACATCTTCGCCCATCTTCTCTTCAAGAAAACGAATACTCAATAACAATTGCCGTATACGTCCCAGGTTGCCCACAATTTTCACTTTCTCGGCCGAACTTGTCCGTTGCCAACCTGAAGCTTTCCACAAAGAAGTATTCTCAAGGCTATCCACCACATAAAAAACACGATCCAAATCATCTTCCAATCCATCTCTAACCGAAACCAAATCAGTATACAGGATGAAATTCTTACGAAAATCTCCTACAATACCTCCCAATGGTTTTAATAAATGCCTCGATTCCGCATTGATCTTCCGCTGTTCGAGCATTACCAGGTCTTGTGTAATTTGATTAGTAAGGGAATCAACATGAGAGACTAAACTGGTATCACTAAACATTACCAGGTTTTTCTCGCTCAACCGGAGCAAATAGATCTTATCCAGTAAAAAGTTAATATCCTGCGTACTGACAATAACCCGATCAAGACGGCTAATATTTCTGATACTGAAAAAAGACACTGCCGAAAGGATCACAAGATTGATTAGAAATCCGGTTAATACTCTCTTTGGAATCGAATTAGATATATTCTCAAATCGCAAATGTTTACCCATTTTGCTTTTTTTTCGATGATTAATGTAGAAGTATTAAATAATTGGAAATAGCCAGATTCCCCAAGTAGCCTATATTTCCCAACAAAATAGTGATTTTGTTTTTATCTATAATTTGTGTACAAATTATAACTTTGAGCAAAATTGTATTTTACTAAAGCTTTAAAAATAATGATTTCCTTTTACCGCACCTATAAATCGGCGATTTTAGCACTCTTATTACTCTTTTTTTTCAATCCGTTACATGCCCAAAATCCCAAATATGAAATGCGAGGCATATGGATTGCCACGGTAGCTAACATCGATTGGCCTTCCAAACCAAACCTCTCAACTAAAGAACAGAAAAAAGAAGTACTTGAGATACTCGACCACGTAGCAGCCCTCAAATTCAATACCGTTTTTTTTCAAATCAGACCGGTAGCCGATGCCTTCTATCAATCAGAACTGGAACCCTGGTCTAAATACTTAACGGGTGAATCAGGCAAAGCGCCTCGTCCATTTTATGACCCCCTGGAATACTGGATTACTGAAGCACACAAGAGAGGATTGGAATTGCATGCCTGGATAAATCCCTTCAGAGCGAGCAATGGTTCAACAGATCAACTATCACCGCAACATCCGGTTCATAAGCATGCTGAATGGATGGTAGAATACGGCGGCAAAAGTTATTTTGATCCAGGTTACCCGCAGGTACGAAAATACATTGCCAATGTAGTGAAAGACATCATTACCAGATACCAGGTAGATGGCATCCATATGGATGACTACTTTTATCCCTACCCCATTGCCAACAAAGAATTTCCCGACTCCCTTTCCTTCGCAAAACATGGCGCTGCCAAACAACTTTCATCCAAAGCCGATTGGCGAAGGGATAATGTCAATCAAACCATCTCCCTGTTACACAAAACCATTAAAACCATTAAACCTTCAGTGGCCTTTGGCGTTAGTCCTTTCGGGGTTTGGCGCAATAAAACCGATGACGAACAAGGCTCTAATACCAAAGCAGGCATAACTAATTACGACCATTTATATGCCGATGTATTGACCTGGCTTAACAATAAATGGCTCGACTACATCAATCCCCAGGTTTATTGGGAAATGGACCATCCTGCAGCCAGTTTTGATACCATTGCCAATTGGTGGAATACCCACAATTACAACACGCCTGTTTACATTGGTCATGCCCTGTATAAAATCAATAAGAGTAATGAAAAATGGAAAGATCCCCATCAAATTCCTGCGCAAATAATCAAATCACGGGAACTGAAAAATATAGAAGGAGGAGTATTTTTCAGTTACAAACATTTGAATCGCCCTTTACTGGGTTTATGTGATTCTTTAAAACAAAATTACTACCATTCAGCAGCTTTATCACCCATTAAATTTCAATCAACTCAGCAGCAAAATTCATTATTGATAAAAAGAATTAGACACCGGGGAAATACCCTTAAATGGAAAATGAATAGAAAAGATAAAAACAAACCTCTGAAGTTTGTTGTGTACCATTACCAATCACCTGAAAATTCTGATACTTCAAATCCAGATTTAATTTATACGGTTACAGGTGAAAACCACATAAAAATCCACAAAAACAAAAAAAATAAATCAACCCATTATTTCAGGGTATCCATTATTGACAAATACCGAGAAGAAAGTCAGGTAAGCGCACCAATCCGAATAAGAATGTAGAAGACATACCCATACCCAGGATTTATAGCTCTCAAATTCTATAAATCCTGGTTTAACCTGGTTTCCGGCCTATAAGTAACGCCAGTTTATCGTTCAAATAAAAGATCCATCAGCATTTTAATGCATAATATCTACCCCTTCCCATTTAAAAATTCCCCAACAACCAAGATCAATATTTAACATTCAATATCCTCCACAAAACCTTGCCTTACCATTACTAAAATACCATTTAACAATCGGAGCAATACTCGGGCATGATTCAAAATAATATCCTTGTAGATTTTATAAGGGAATTCCTGTATGCCAATATCTCATTACAATAGTTCGTTAAACTTTTGTAAGCAATTGAAAAACAGTTTATATCTATCCAATAAACAAAGCAATTAATGGTCTAAAAATGAGAGTAATGTAAATCAGTCTATTATCTAAAATCTAACGATCTATTGTCATTAAACTCACGTTTTTTTATAATCTCCTTCTGATCGCAGAAACAACCAATAATCACAATGTTACGGCTCAGTGAAAATTGCATCTTCATCATTACTAAAAGTTAGTTTCCACAACAAACAACATAAATGCGCAGGTAAAACGCCTGAATTCAACGGGAGCCGGACTTTTAAAAGATCTTCTGCAATCCTTTAATGATGCGCCTTCTGAGAGATACGCATCTCATACAATTTAGATGCGCATCAAAAGGCCGTGAGATACGCATCTCAATCATTTTAGATACGCATCTAAAAGTTGCGAGATGCGCATCTAAATTATTTTTCCCCCGCATCTAAATTTTTTATAGTGAAAAAACTTGGCCATAAAGCCTATAGCTTTCATAGATACGAACTCATAATAATTACACAACAGTCATAAAAACAATGATTTTAGAGATACACATTAAACTTTTGTCATATGCTCAATATGATCGTTAGAATTTAGATAATAGAATTGAGACTTATTTTCATCTAATTCATTTGTAGTGGCATAAGAATTTTAGTAATCATTTATCCACAAGATATCAATCAAGGACTTACAAAAGTGTGACGAACTATTGATGCTTAGAATCCACTTATACCTTTTTCCGGACAAACCAGAAAAGTATTCAGATTTGAGTAACAAGACTTTTAAACGACCAAAAAGGAAATAATAAAAAACATACGAACATTACAGATAAGATACTTATCACCATCACAATAGGCCCACAAGAAATAACAATACGACCTTACACTTTCCCGATCACAACTGATTATTCCCCATTAAACCTTTAGCCTTGCCTTTGGTCATTCGCTTCATTATATTACACTTATTAATAACTCAAGCATGAAAAAGACTATGATAATTATCGGAATTATTATCGGCGTACTCGTCGGAGGAGCATTAATCTGGTTAGTCAGTATAGACGGAAAATACCAGGTAGAAAGATCCATTATCATTTCTGAACAACCAGAAATAGTTTTCAATAAGATCAAAGATTTTAACAGCTGGTCAGCCTGGTCGCCCTGGCTATGCATGGAGCCAACTGCCAATGTTAACATTAGCGAAATCTCCAATGAGAAAGGTTCCATCTACAAATGGGACGGTAACCTGGTAGGTTCAGGTGAAGTGGAACACAAAATAATTAATCCCAACTCTTTTATCGACCAGGAAATTCGATTCATCACCCCTTTCAAATCAAAATCCCGGGTTTACTGGCAACTAACTCCCACAAGTGAAGGCGTGGAAGTTAAATGGGGAATGCAGGGAGAGATGCCTTTCTTTTTCAAGTTCATGGCAAAACAAATGGAACCATGGATTGGAATGGATTATGAACGAGGATTAAAAATGCTTAAAGATTTAATTGAAAAGAACACCATCCCCTCAAGCCTGAAAATAGACGGACAAATCAATACTCAAGAAATATTCTTCGTAGGTAAAAAAGTTACCTGTCCGGTAAAAGATGTTGCAACATCCATGAAAAATGAGTTTGGTGAACTAACCATCTATGCCGACGCCCATCAAATTAAACCAGATAGAGCCATCTCAATTTACCACAAGTTTGATTTCACTAATCCAGAATGCGAGTATACGGCTGCCTTTCCAATAAAAAAGGAACAACCTGCACCTACTAATTCTTACTATACCGGGTCCATTCCGGCCACCAAAACAATACGAGTTACCTTTACAGGCGACTACAACCATATTGGAAATGCCTGGGCTGCTGCATTCAGCTATATACGATACAAAAAGCTAAAACAGAATAAAAAAATTGATCCCTTCGAAATATATATCACGGATCCCAAAAAGGAACCGGATCCTTCAAAATGGATCACTGAAATATATATTCCAATAAAATAAATTGAACTAATCACATGAAAGGGCTGCCTGAAAAGACAGCCCTTTCATTTTTTCCATTCGACACTCCTATCAGCCGTTTAACTGTTACACTATATAAAAGGTGGCAAGAAACAGAAAAAGTAAAGATCTCATTCCTTGCAAAATCATTAATCCCTATTCCATGGCAACTAATGTCTGTATCACTGAGTTTGTGAAAAAATTTGATTTCACCCCAGGTTAGTATCTTATCAGTAATGTCTGTGTATTTTTTGGTAGGATATTGCAATGTCGGTCATGCAAATATCTTGATACTTGATACTTGATACTCATATCTGTGTACTTTTCTGGCTTGTCCAGGTTAGGTAGTAGCTATTGCTATTCATCCTTATGAATTTGAACCATGTCTTTATAGCCTGACTTCAGGTATTAATAACCCATTTTTTCGATTCGTTTATGACTCCATCCACATGGTAAGGTAACGCCATTATTAGCCCAAAGTCAGCCAGTCTCAATAATTAAGACCTAAAGCAATTACCTAAAGACATTAAGTATTATCTTTGTGGCAACTCAAATTTGGTTATTGAAGTCAGGCAGCTTTTACTCAGCAAAGACGTGCCTTTTAATCAGATTGAAGCTGAAATATATTTTTAAGGGGTAGGAAAGATGAAAAAAGAGGTGTTACTAGGAAAGACATTAAGTGAATTAAAGGAAATTGTAAAATCATTAGGTCTTCCGCAATTTACTGCTAAACAAATAGCGGATTGGCTTTATAAAAAGCAAATCCTGCACATTGACCAAATGACCAATCTTTCAAAAAAAGCCCGCACCATGCTGGCAGATCAATATGAAATCGGTCTGACTCCACCAGAGTCCGTAAAAACATCCATCGACGGCACAAAAAAATACCTCTTTCCGGCAGCAAAGGAAAAATTCATTGAAGCCGCCTATATGCCGGAAGAAAATAGAAATACTTTATGCGTCTCTTCACAGGTGGGTTGTAAAATGGGTTGCCTGTTTTGCATGACAGGCCGCCAGGGCTTCCAAAACCAATTATCTGCTGGAGAGATCATCAATCAAATACAAAGCTTACCGGAAAAAGATGGGTTGACAAACGTGGTTTACATGGGTATGGGTGAACCCATGGATAATATCGATGAAGTATTAAAAAGCCTCGAAATATTAACCTCCGAATGGGGATATGGCTGGAGTCCAAGACGAATTAATGTCTCTACCATAGGTATTATTCCCGCTCTACGGCGCTTTATAGAAGAAAGTGAAGCTCATTTAGCCATCAGTCTGCACTCTCCTTTTAATGAAGAGAGAAAAAAACTCATGCCCATCGAAAATGCCTACCCCATTGAACAAGTTATTGATGTTTTGAGGGAATATGATTTTGGCCGACAACGTCGAATATCATTTGAATACATCATGTTTAAGGGAGTGAACGATTCCCAAATACATGTCAATGAACTGGCAAAACTATTGAATGGCCTAAGATGCCGGATGAACCTTATTTACTTTCACGCCATACCCGATTCTCCCCTTGAAGGAAGTAATATGAAAACAATGGAGTGGTTTAGAGACCAGCTCAACCACAAAGGCATCACGGCTACCATCCGAAAATCCAGAGGAGAAGACATCTATGCCGCCTGTGGTATGTTATCAACAAAAAAGCTAATACAAGAACAAGAGAACAAAGACTTCTAGCCCATGAAAGTTAAAATATCCATATAGAAATCGATTTACTTCGCTCCTATTATGGATTTAATTCATCAATGAATAATTTTATTAAAGTAGACAACTCTCTGCTACCAAAACCATATTAAACACTGGCTTCAGCCAATAAAAACCCTGACTCACAAGACACTTAAGAAAAACAACGCAAAGAAAAACAAGAACAAATTTCCAAACAGTATCATTTGAAACAATTTAATTCATATTTTTGATCAAGAACAATAATACCGAATTATAAATTTTTTGTTTTTTTTAAAACATTACTGCTTTTTATATGACAAATATTTTTCCTTATCAGAAAAAACTCTAACTTTATTTTACGTTTTTTTAGTATCAACCAAATAATTTATTTGTCATGCTAAAATTAATTTTAAATGGAGCCATTGGGCAGGATGCTGAAATCAAAGAAGTAGGATCCAAAAAAGCCATTAACTTTAGAGTTGCTGTTTCCATGAACTATAAGGACAGCAAGGGGAATAAAGTTGAAAAGACAGAATGGATAAAAGCTGTCATCTGGAAATATGAAGGTCAGAGCATAAAAATAGCCGATTATTTAAAGAAAGGCCAAAAAGTCTTAATTGAGGGAATCCCTGGAAGCGAGGGCTTTCAAAGCAAGGATGGGGATATCAAATCAACCTTGCATGTGAATGTTAAGGAAGTAGAATTCCTTAACTAACATTTACCGACAAACAGACAGTAAGGCCGTCCTCAACAGACGGCCTTTTTTTGTATCTTTTTCTTCATTAATTTTGTTTCCAAAACATACTCAACACCATGAAATACTATATTTTTCTACTACCATTATTTCTTTTATCAGTTTTCGGATGTGGTCCATCTGAAGAACAACTAGCGAAAGAAACCTTTGAAAGAGCCAATAAACTCTTCAACGAAAAACAATTCAATGATGCCAAATTAATACTTGATAGCATTATTGATTTATATCCCAGCCAAATAGAATACAAAACCAGGTCACAAGACTTATTACGAACCATAAAAATATCAGAACAAGAAGAAAACATTATCTTCCTGGATAGCCTGTTAAAGGAAAAAGAAGCTGAGTTAAAACCATTAATGAAAAATTTCATTGTATCCTCTGAATATGGTTCCAAAAAAAAACTAATTCATAAGCGTCAAAAACCCGAGAATTCCTATCACAGAGTTTACTTGCGTGTCCATTTGGATTTGGATGGTAACTTTTACATTTCAAGCCGCTTTACCGGCACCAAAAGAATTCACCACAACCAAATCAAAGTATATGTTGGCTCAAAACATGCACTGAGCGAAAAGGTGCCTGAAGATGGTTTTAACAATCGTTCCTTTGACGATGGAGAAAACCAATGGGAAGTAGTAAAATACAAAGAAGGCAAAGACAATGGAGTGATTGATTTTATTTCTGACAACTGGAACAAATCTCTTAAGGTGCAGTTTATTGGGAAAAAGTACTATTACATTATAATGGAAAAGTTTGACAAGGAAGCCATAAGAGATGCCAATGAAATATCATATATTCTTAAAGAAAAAAAGAAGATAAAAGAGCAAATTAAAAACGTTAAAGCCGAACTGGGCAGGCTTAAACCAAATAAATAAAAAAGGAGCGTCAAATTGACGCTCCTTTTTTATCTCTTTATCTAAAACTTATTGCTTATCCAGCGCATTTAATGCAAATGCATATGCTCCAATAGATATAGCCTTACTTGCTCCTAATTTCGAAACGCCAACACATGTCCTGGCCATTGGATCATACATTATGGACTTATTACTTCCCGGCACAGTTATTTCTTTAGAGGCTCCTTTAACAAATTCCCGTACATCGTGTTCCTCTTCCAAATTAAAGATCTGTTGCACTAAACGGTTAAATACCTCTCCTTTAAAATTTTTATACGAACCTCTCATTTCTTCCAGCATAGATGGAAAAATAAGAGAATGTGCACCAGCGACTCCACCACCAATAACAATCACCCCATCAATAAGAGTAACAAGATGACTCAATGCATCACCTAATACTTCTCCCATTTGACTGAATGCCTCTGAAGCTGCTTTTTTATCTCCTGGTTTATTACCCTTGGAAATATCAAATATATCCTTTGGTGTCAGCGATTCATCCACGTCAATACCAGCCTCCTTCGCATAAACACGTTGAATAGCCCGAATACTAATGCTCTCTTCGGCATTCATGACAGGATACAGTTTATTTCGCATTAACCAAACTTCTCCAGCTCCTGAATTATCTCCAATCAACAGCTCTCCATCTCTAACGACTCCTGCGCCAAAGCCAGTACCCAATGTAATTCCAATCAAATTCTTAAATCTTTTGGGACTACCATTGGTTTCTAATAATTCATTTACAAAAGGAAGAAATCCGGCTATAGCTTCACCATAGGCAAATAAATCACCATCATTATTTATAAAAACAGGTAGATCAAACTGTTCCTGTAACATAGGTCCTAAGGCCACACCTCCGCGGAACGATGGAAGGTTACCCAGATCTCCAATGATCCCATTAGGATAATCTGCCGGTCCTGGAAACGCAAAACTAATCGCCACAGGTTTTTGTGACAATTCATTGCGAACCTGTTGGAAACCATCTGTCAAAGTTGCCAGACACAAATCTAAATCATGTGCATTAGAAGGAAGGGTAATAGGTTTTACAATTTCCTGATTTCCCTGAATTGCCGAAAAAACAAAATTTGTACCTCCAGCATCCAAGGTCATTACAATACGATTATCACTTTCTGTTTTCATTTAACCACTTTTTTAACCAGACAATGATAATACATCTAGTGATTTAATCCAACTTAAAAAAGTTTAACATTGAAACGTTACTGACTTTCAACCCCGTTTTATCCCTTTTAATCAAAAAAGAGATGGTTCCACCCTTCACCTACTGTAATTTAGGTAAACCTTTCTGTCGGGATCTTAAATCTATCGGTTATGAAACTAGTAATGGTTAAAAAATCGTTAACTGAGGGTATTCTATTCTTAATATTCTTAGCTATACCTTCGGCTATTATTGCCCAAAATCCATCCATCAACAACATAGAGGATGTGATTATCAACCAAAATTCCACAACTCAATTAATAAATTTATCAGGCATAAGTGATGGGAATGGAAATACACAAACCATTACCATTACCGCTGCCAGTAACGATGAAACCCTTATTCCTACACCTTCTGTCATTTACACATCCCCCCAACCTACCGGCTCTCTCACATTCACACCAGCTACTGATGAATATGGCACATGCATCTTAACGGTAACAGTAACCGATCCCGACGGATCTATCGATGAAACATTCACTGTTACAGTCAATGCCATTCCTTTAACTAACACGGATTCAAATGAGGATAGTTTTTCAACTAATGAAGACACACAACTAAATATATCCGCTGCTAACGGAGTTTTGAATAACGATGAGGATCCTTTCTATGGAAGCCTAGAAGCTGTTCTCGACACTGATGTTTCACATGGTACTCTCTCATTCAACAGTGATGGCTCATTCACCTATTCCCCCGATGAAAATTATCATGGAAGCGATTCTTTCAGCTATCATTTAAATGATGGGACAGCTACCTCATCTTCCGTTTCCGTCTCTTTATCTATCTCTTCTGAAAATGATCCACCCCAACTGCAATCCCCTACCACAACAACGTTAAGCTATGCTGAAAACGATGGCGCCGTTGCCATACTCGATGATATTACCGTGCAGGATATGGATAACACCAATCTATCCAACGCAACTATTACTATTTCGGCCAATTTCAATGATGGTGAAGACCGGCTTAACTTCACTTCTTCCGGCAGCATCACGGGCTCTTATAATTCATCTACAGGCGTATTATCTATTTCAGGAAATGCTTCTTTGGCAAATTACCAGGCAG
>RHGE01000200.1 GCA_004296775.1 Marinilabiliaceae bacterium JC017 | reverse complement strand
GTATTTTAGTGATAGGTTCTATAGGAACTGGACGATCCTATTTGGTCAAATACCTAGCGACAAACTCCTATGTTCCTTTCATTACAGTATTTCTGAACAAGTTCCTGGATAACAAGCCGAAAGGTTTTTTTATTGATGATATCGATATTGATGATAGTGACGATATTGATGCTAGTAACGATATTGATCGTGAACTTGATACGGAGCTGGAGCTTCTAACTATGATGAATGCGCTAACTATGGATATGATGTTGGAAATAGACCGATTTTATATCACCCTTCAATTCGAATTAGCAAAAGCAATGTCTCCTTGCATAATATGGATTCCAAACATTCATGATCTGGATGTGAATGAGTCGAATTACTTATCCCTCGGTCTATTAGTGAACTATCTCTCCAGGGATTGTGAAAGATGTTCCACTAGAAATATTCTAGTTATTGCTTCGACTCATATTCCCCAAAAAGTGGATCCCGCTCTAATAGCTCCGAATAAATTAAATACATGCATTAAGATACGAAGGCTTCTTATTCCACAACAACGAAAGCACTTTTTCACTCTTTCATATACTAGGGGATTTCACTTGGAAAAGAAAATGTTCCATACTAATAGATTCGGGTCCATAAGCATGGGTTCCAATGCACGAGATCTTGTAGCACTTACCAATGAGGCCCTATCGATTAGTATTACACAGAAGAAATCAATTATAGACACTAATACAATTAGATCCGCTCTTCATAGACAAACTTGGGATTTGCGATCCCAGGTAAGATCGGTTCAGGATCACGGGATCCTTTTCTATCAGATAGGAAGGGCTGTTGCACAAAATGTACTTCTAAGTAATTGCCCCATAGATCCTATATCTATCTATATGAAGAAGAAATCATGTAACGAAGGGGATTCTTATTTGTACAAATGGTACTTCGAACTTGGAACGAGCATGAAGAAATTAACGATACTTCTTTATCTTTTGAGTTGTTCTGCCGGATCGGTCGCTCAAGACCTTTGGTCTCTACCCCGACCCGATGAAAAAAATGGGATCACTTCTTATGGACTCGTTGAGAATGATTCTGATCTAGTTCATGGCCTATTAGAAGTAGAAGGCGCTCTGGTGGGATCCTCACGGACAGAAAAAGATTGCAGTCAGTTTGATAATGATCGAGTGACATTGTTTCTTCGGCCCGAACCAAGGAATCCCTTAGATATGATCCAAAATGGATCTTGTTCTATCGTTGATCAGAGATTTCTCTATGAAAAATACGAATCGGAGTTTGAAGAAGGAGAAGGAGCCCTCGACCCGCCACAGATAGAAGAGGATTTATTCAATCACATAGTTTGGGCTCCTAGAATATGGCGCCCTTGGGGCTTTCTATTTGATTGTATCGAAAGGCCCAATGAATTGGGATTTCCCTATTGGGCCAGGTCATTTCGGGGCAAGCGGATCATTTATGATGAAGAGGATGAGCTTCAAGAGAATGATTCGGAGTTCTTGCAGAGTGGAACCGTGCAGTACCAGACACGAGAGAGATCTTCCAAAGAACAAGGCTTTTTTCGAATAAGCCAATTCATTTGGGACCCTGCAGATCCACTCTTTTTCCTATTCAAAGATCAGCCCCCTGTCTCTGTGTTTTCACATCGAGAATTCTTTGCAGATGAAGAGATGTCAAAGGGGCTTCTTACTTCCCAAACAGATCCTCCTACATCTATATATAAACGCTGGTTTATCAAGAATACGCAAGAAAAGCACTTCGAATTGTTGATTCATCGCCAGAGATGGCTTAGAACCAATAGTTCATTATCTAATGGATCTTTCCGTTCTAATACTCTATCCGAGAGTTATCAGTATTTATCAAATCTGTTCCTATCTAACGGAACGCTATTGGATCAAATGACAAAGACATTGTTGAGAAAAAGATGGCTTTTCCCGGATGAAATTAAAATTGGATTCATGTAACAGGAGAAAGATTTCCCATCCCTTAGCCGGAAAGATATGTGGCCATGAAATAGGGGGATGAAGATGAAGTGGAACAGAATTGACTGGGTGGTAAAGTCGTGGAAACGCTTGTTTCTTCCATATTTTAGACCTTAGCTCCATGGAACAATATGTTACTGCTGAAACATGGAAGAATTGAAATCTTAGATCAAAACACTATGTATGGATGGTATGAACTGCCTAAACAAGAATTCTTGAACAGCGAACAACCAGAGCCTATTACTCACTACATCAAAAAATGTCCATTAATGAAAGATGTAAATCCATTAGAAAATCAAAAATACGCATGTCTGATGAAATGGTTGTTGCTATCTGCTCCAATAACGAATCATTGGTTTAACTGAATAACTAACTAAAATAGATAGACCTTTTTCTTCGTCTCAGGTCGATGGATCTTCTCAATTGGAAGATCCCCTATATGGATAATACACATTCCAGTTGACCGAGCCTAATTCTAATTGTTTTGTTCCGAAGCAAAGATATCCACGGGGCGGTTCGTCCTA
>RHGE01000199.1 GCA_004296775.1 Marinilabiliaceae bacterium JC017 | reverse complement strand
GTAAGCATTCGGTCAAACCCGTATTGATTACATGAAAATATGCATTACTTTCAAATTTATCCCAAAACATGCAGAGTACTTTGAAAGTCTTTAAGAGGCAACCTGCGCAGATCTGTCAGTTTGTTTTTTAAAATTATGAGGAAGAAGCTCTGCAAGATCCCGGCTATAATCCTTATCAAACTTGTGGACATTATCCAGAAAGAAAACCATCCAATCCCGGAAGTTAACATTGCTGTTCTTGCAACAGCCCATCATGGAGTATATAATAGCAGCATTCTCTGCCGCTTGATGATTCCCGCAGAATAACCAATTCTTCCTTCCGAGAGCGATGGGTCTGATAGCGTTCTCGGCCTGGTTATTGTCTATTTTATAGCGGCCATCCAGGTGGTATCTGGATAACTTGTGGTAGATGCCATGGGTATACTTAATGGCCTTTCCAATGCGTCCTTTGGGTAACACCTTCGGATACTCCTGTACCAGCCATTTTTCAAAAGCCACCATTATCGGGTAGGACAAACGGGTACGTAAGTCGGAACGTTGTTCGTAGGAAAGATTCTCCTGATCCGCTTGCCTTTCGACATCATAAAGCAGCCCTATTTGTTCCAGGGCATAGGAAGCCCTGACTTCGTCTTCCTTCAAAGCCTCTTCAAATTTCCGGCGCGCATGAGCCCAGCACCCAATGGGTAAAACACCTTTTTTGTTTTCGTAAATATCATAAACGGCATAACCATCTGTCTGTATAACGCCCTGGTAATCTTTAAACAGCTGCAACGCTACTTTTTGTGCCCTGGAACCATTATCATAATGGAAGAGAACGAGTTTTGGTATGACAGCCCTTAGCATCCAGATGTAACCCTTTACCGTTTTGTGCTTTTCATTATTTATGATCGGTATCGTTGTTTCATCGCTTTGGACATATCCCGATGCCATAATCAGCTCCTTAAGCCTGTAATAAGTCGGCCGCATCAAATCGGCCACCTCCTGGTTCCAGTCATTAATAGTAGATGGAGGGATGGATATGCCTTGTTGCTTAAACATCTGGATCTGGCGATAAAAAGGAAGGTGATACACATACTTGTCAATAGTAATATCCGTCAATACCGTTGCTCCTGCATAGCTTTTAGCTATTGGTAAGTCCGGCATTGGTGCAGTTACAACAGGTGCCTGCTCATCAGATACCTGGTTTTTCAACGCATACTTATGACGAATAATCCTACGAACGTAATACCTGGCAGGATCTTTTTCCAGGACTTCTGTTATCTCTGGCTGTAACTCTACCCAGTTTTCCGGGTCAATGTTTTCAGGATAAATATGGTGTTCCTCTCTTGGAAGATTTTCCGGAAGAGGTTTACGAACAGGTCGCTTCCTGGTCTTTGCAATCACACGTTTCTTTTTGTATTGCTCGATCTCTTCTTTGGCAGCACCGGCCTGTTCTTTTTCCTCGGGAAGTAATTCGAGGCCTTCAAAATCAAGGCGCCTTTGCAGAGGATCCGGTTGAATGTACCGCTCACTGGATTTTCCCCAGATCTTTCGCAGAAGCATTTCCACCTGTTGCTTCAGCTTACAAATAACATGGTCTTTTTCGCTTATTTGCTCTTTCAGAGAGGTCTTTTCAGCTTCAAAGCTTTCAAGGCTGTCAACCTGCCCTTTGAGCTTTGAATTTTCCCGGAAAAGCCGGTCGCGCTCTTCCAGGATTTGCTGTAAAAATATCTCTTCTTCGCCTGTCATTTATTCGTTGCTTTGAACGTGTCAAATATACTGAAATACAACGAATTTATAAAATCTACAACCAGCTAAAACAGGCTAGTTTGAAGGTTTTTTCCATCTTTTTTTACAGGGCTTTCCATCCGTAGAAATACCCTGTACCATTACCATCAAATCCTGCCAGGTAACCTGAAAAGTATTCGTGTTTTCATCAAGAACAGGCAATTTAAAATTGCCCGATTCAAGCTTCATGTGGTAGATGACCAAGCCGCCAAATTCCATATGCAGTATTTTCATGCTTGTACAAGATCTGTTAATAAAGATAAATACGTCCCCGTCCTGTACATTACGTCCCATATGATTGGTTACCATTCCACTCAAAGTATAAAAACCCCGTCTCATATCAGTAGGGTAAGCATACAAGTAATAGTTCATTGATGAAGTAAGACTAAACATGTTCCCGGGTATTTAAGAGTATCAATGAACGAATTAATTCCAGATTGGCCCCGCCACCAAGTTTAACACTGACTCCATTGGGATAGGTTATTTCTAAGGTTTGAGTTTTATTCGTTGCCCATAAAGTCGGATCGGATGGTGACTGGATTTGATTTTGTGGTGACACAGGGAAATTGTCGACAGCATTTTCTCTTTTTAATACGATCGGAACAAATCCTTTTTTGGGTGGTAACTGCTCTTTTAATTTGTTCTGCCAGTAAAAGAATTTGCCAGTGCGCATACCCTGGTTGCTGCAAAAATCCTTTACGCTTAACCCTGAGTTCAGGTAAGCATCGTAGATCTCCCGAAACTTTTTCATATTTAACATGTCATTCGATTTTTATTTGCCCCAAACTTATGAACTGACATGTCATTTTTCTATACGGGGTTCACCGAATGCTTAC
>RHGE01000198.1 GCA_004296775.1 Marinilabiliaceae bacterium JC017 | reverse complement strand
TAAATTTACGCTTGCGCTATTACGGTGGAACGCCACCCTCGGAAGAAAGCACCCTGCAGCCCCAGCTCATCGCCAGCAATACCTACTATCCCTTCGGTATGACCATCACCAGCTTATCAGCCGGCGGTGAGATGTATCGGTATGGGTTTCAGGGACAGGAAGTGGATCATGAAATAAAAGACCATGGTAACAGCATCAACTATAAGTATCGGATGCATGATCCGAGGATAGGCAGGTTTTTTACAGTGGATCCTTTATCATCAAAATATCCATGGAATAGCTCTTATGCATTTAGTGAGAATAGGGTGATTGATGCAGTTGAACTAGAGGGGCTTGAATCCTATGAAGCTTATTTAATGTGGGCACCATATACAAAAGATGGAATTGTTACTAGTGAGGAAGTTGAAACGCAAGTAAAAGGTATGGTATATGGTACCTTGATCGCAGGAGGAACAGTTGCAGTAGTTTTTGGAGGAGAGGCTGCACTTCCTTATATCGCTAAAGGCTATTTAGCTGTCGGATCAAATCCGTATCTTTTAAATGAGGCAACTGCTTTTACTTGGGGGCTTGTTACGGATGAAGAATACCCAATTCCTGCATTATCCGATAATGCTACTGTTGGTATACGACAAGGATTAATGAAAGTATTAAATGTTTCAGATGGTAAATTTGGTGGGGCTTATGGCAGGATGAAAAATTTTTACAACAGTTTAGGAGAGTTGTTAACAAATAAAAATCATTTACCAACTAAACAAGCTTATAAATTGGCAGGATTTAAGGTTAGCGATTACATAGGTAGTGCACATGTAATGCTTGTACAAGACCATATCGATTTTATATCTACGGGAGGTAAGATAATTGCTAAAAAGTTTAGAGAAGCAGAGGCAAAATTATTAAAAGAAGGAAACTATTTGGATGCATTTGACTTAAATGCTAATGCTATTAAAGAACAGTTTGGAGATATTTACAATGAAGGAATTGAAGAAGCTCGAGAACATTTTATTAATGAAGTTATTCCTTTATTGAAGGAACAAGCGAAAAAAAGTGAATAAGATGAAAATAAGACCTTATAACGGGATAGATGATTTTAGGTTTGATGATGATTTGGAGACAGTAAAATTTAAGTGTCGTATGTTTAAAACTCAATTGGGTCATATGACAGTTTTGGGAAAGAAGTTTCAAACTTTACATGTTTCTGGTCTAAATATGCATATTGTATTTGTAGATGAAACAGGAAGTGAAATAGAAAGTTTTGAGATATTTAAGGGAAGTTTAATTTGTAGTGGTGTTGATTTGTTGAATACTGATTATTATAAGCTTCAAGCCTATTTTATGGAGTTGGATGATTCCTTGACAATTGATGAGAATGGATTTAGTTCGCAGAAATTTGGTTTTAGTGTGCATTATGGAATTATGGAAGGTGAAAGAAGTGAATATCCTGAAAGTGTTGTGGTGTTCAATAGAGATTATTTAAGAAAAGTAACTCCAAGTGTTGATGAGATCATTAAACATTATTTGAAAAAATAGCAAAGTCTGGCCCCCGCTAGCGCGGATTTGCAATTAAGGGTGTTCGGAAGAATTTTAGAGGTACGCGAAGGTAATATGGCGAATTTATCGAAAAAATAAAGCAGGGTCACCTCCGCATTGTTTTACGACCATGGTTATGATTAAATCGTTTAATTCGAAGGCAATACGCCTGATCGCAGTTTTAAATCCTACTTGATTAAGCTTTTTGTAGATCATAACAAGCATTGATGCAATTAATGTTGAATACATCATTACTTTAATTCCATTGGTACTTGTCGATCCAAATTGATTGAAATTTAGCTCTTGTTTTAAAAATCTAAAGAACACTTCTATATCCCATCTTCTTTTATAAGTTTTAACGATCTCTTCTGCAGATAAATCAAATATATTAGTGAGCACATAACTATGTTTTTTACTTTTGGTATTATATGTTGTTAATAATCTGAATTTTTGAGGTAAGAATTTTCTGGAATTAGGCTTGCCTAATAAAACAATTTTATCTGCTTCTATTTTTATATTGAAGTTGTTTAAAGTCCTAAAATCCAACTAATTAAATTGCTTAAATAATTGATATTCAGATAGATATTTAGTATATTTAATAAATATCTATCAAGTGTTAAGTACTCAAATAATTAAAAAAAACATTAGCCCATATTTAGCTTTTGGCAACTCATGGGATAATACTAAGGTTAAACTCTATCAAGTTGTCAAAGCAATTATATATCGCCTTAAAACAGGCTGTCAGTGGCGTGAGATACCAATAAAGCAATTTTTCAGAGTTAAGTACAGTTGGAATAGCGTTTATGCCCATTACCGCAAATGGTGTAAAGATGGTAGTTGGGATAAGCTATGGCAAGTACTACTAGAAAAACATAAATCATCCCCCGCTACTGCGCGATTGTATCGCGTTGGGTAACTAAAAAAGAAATGGAAAAACCTGGTACCTGAGAATGGTAGCCAGGCTTTTCCCCCCCACTGCCGCTAATGTCATTGACTTAAGAAAAACCACCATTAAGTTTGCACAGTATCAATGATATATACTCTAATTTCGTTATCTTTAATGAGGTAAATCATTAAGATATAGCAACATGGCAACAGAGAATTTAATCTTGAAACACATGAATCTTGGC
>RHGE01000197.1 GCA_004296775.1 Marinilabiliaceae bacterium JC017 | reverse complement strand
GGTTATAGCGACGGGGCTCCACCTCTTCCCATTCCGAACAGAGAAGTTAAGCCCGTTAGCGCCGATGGTACTGCGTCAAGTGGGAGAGTAGGTCGCCGCCAACCTTTAGAAACCCGATGTTCATTAGAGCATCGGGTTTTTTGCGTTTTAGGACGTGGGGATTTGGGATGTTCGACGTCGGGACGTGGTGATTTACGATGTTCGATGGTTCTGGGTTTTGGTTGGAAGATAGAGACTAGAAGCTGGAAGCTAGAAGTTGGAGGGGAAGCGGGAATGGATTTGGTTGATGGTTCCGGGTTCTGTGTTCTGAGTATGGTGTTCTGGGTTCTGTGTTAATGGTTTGCTCAGGGGTTGAACAGGTACCTGCTAAGTACCAACGATGGGTTTGCTTCAGATCAACTCCGCTAACAGCGGAGTTGATCCGAAGCTGTCCCGACGCAGGTACGATGAAGACCCATTGAATTACCAATGAAATTACGTGGAGTAACCAAACAGTAGCCTACTGTTGCTGCGTTTTACCTGTAAAAAGCCATCTGTTAATCTCTATCTTCTATCCTCTGTGTTTTCATCTGGGACGATGTCCCAAGCCCTACTTCATTTTTGGCATTGCCCCAAAAACGAAGCAAATCTACTGCTTACTGTTCCCTGCTAATTGTTAACTGTTCCTTGATCATTGTCTCCAGCCCACCGGCCGGAATTCCCGCATTCCTCTTCGTCTCGCTTTCGCCGGCCCGGTTATTTGACGGGCTTGCGCGCTTCGGATCATCATGGTTTGGTGTTCCGGGTTCTGAGTTGATTTTACCATTAAATATTGAGGTTTGTGGATTGACTGAATCATATGGATGGATTGGCTGCTTTGCCTTTTTATTTGGGCGCTTTAGCTATAAATATTGGGATGGATAGATTTTGTATTAGCAGAGAAAATGCAATTAGGAGGGAGAAATTTCCCTTCCATAGGTAATACCAAATACGCTTCTGCTGCAGGTAAGGGGTGGATGGTTTGAAATGAAGTTATGCGTTCCTGTTTTATATGGCATGATGGGGGGGTAAATTTGGAAATTATTCGACCTGTGATTCATGCCATGGTTGTTAGTAGGGTAAGGTGTTAATCCTGGTTGAATGGTGGGTGAATGGGGGGAAGAAGCTCTTTTTCCTAGTGTATTAACGGGATATTTGAATTTATTTTTTAGGTCAGGGAGGTTGCACGTCTGCAAAGTTGCTGCATGACTTGTGTCGGGGAGGTTTCATGTCTGCATTGCTGTTGCATGGCTTATGAAAATGGGTTTGCACGTCTGCAAAACCCTTGCACGGCTTGTGAAAATGGCTTATTGCGTTTGCATGGGCTCTGCACTAAGTGTGTTTTTGACTTTGCACGTCTGCATGGCCTCTGCACGACTTGTGTCAATGAGTTATCACGTCTGCAAAGTCGTTGCATTACGCTTGTCGGGGACTTTGCACACCGTGTAACCCTGTTTTTCAAATTTTGAAAGGGCTTGTGCGTGTGAGATTGTTTGTTTTTTGTGGCAGGTGGTTTCTTTTGAAGGGGGTAACTTAATTGGGTGGGGGTTTGTTTCGGTTTTACGGTGTGCGGTGTTATGGTACTGGGGTTTTTCGGATTCTCACCTTTTCAATTTTTCATCTTTTCTGTTTGGGAGGGGTTTCGGTTTACGATTTTTCGGTTTGGGGTATTACGGTTTGCGGTTTTACGGTGCACGGTACTGGGGTTTTTCGGATTCTCACCTTTTCAATTTTTCATCTTTTCTGTTTGGGAGGGGTTTACGGTTTACGGTGTTTTGGTTCACGGTATTACGGTTTGCGGTTTTACGGTGCACGGTACTGCGGTTTTTCGAATAGTCAACTTTTCAAATTCTCTCCTTTTAATTTTGTGAGGGTTTTGATGGTATTAGGGCGTTTTTAGGATGTTGGCTGCGACAGGGGGCGCAGCGGCAGCCGGTAGTTGCCGGGGCTGATGTGGCGTGGCGGGCGGAGGCGACGAAGGAGCCCCACGCACCGGCAATACGCCACACAGCCCGGGTGACTGGCGCTATAGCGGAGCACCCGGCCGTTCGCCCTAAAAAAAGTTTAACAGTAAACAGTAATCAATGATCAGTAAATGGTTAGCAGTAAACAGTAAACAGTGATCAGTGATCTGAAAATGGTTAGTAGTGTAGGATGGTTGGGAATAAAAAAAGCCTTCATAATGGTTTATGAAGGCTTTTGTGCGTTATGTGTTATAACTGTTTTAGTCTATGTAAAATTTCAGGATAAAGAGGAGTGCCAGGCCGAAACTCACGGGGGAGACTTCTTTGTAGCGTCCTGATAGTACTTTCAGGATGACATAGGAGAGCATTCCGAATACGATTCCTTCGGCGATGCTATAGGCTAATGGCATCATGATTATGGTGAGGAATACGGGGATTGCTTCGGTGATGTCGTTGAAGTTGACTTTCAGGATGGGGGATAGCATGAATGATCCCACGAGGATAAGTGCGGGGGCTGTGGCTGCTGGTGGTACCATTAAAAATAATGGTGACAGAAACAGGGCCAGGAAGAACATACCTGCGGTGGTAAGTGCGGTGAGTCCTGTGCGTCCGCCTTCGGCAACGCCTGAGGCACTTTCAACATAGGTGGTAACGGTGGATGTTCCCAGCATGGCTCCGCAGGTGGTTCCTACGGCATCGGCAAACAGGGCTTGTTTAACCCGTGGTAGTTTTCCTTGTTTATCGAGCATGTTTGCTTTAGAGGCTACACCAACCAGGGTTCCAACGGTGTCGAACATGTCGACAAAGAGGAAGGTGAAGAGTACGATGAGCATTTTCATTGAGAAGATTTCGCTGAAATCGAATTGAAAAGCGATTGGACTCAGACTTGGTGGTGTTGAGATTAAATTGCCTGCAGGCAGATGGGTGACGCCTAGTGGCAGTCCTAGCAGTGTGGCGGCGAAGATGCCGATTAAAAGGGCGCCTTTTACGTTAAGTGCTAACAGAACACCCGACAGGGTAAGTCCGAACAGGGTAACCAGTACGGTGGACTCTTTAATGCTTCCGAGTGTTACCAGGGTGGCATCGCTGTTGACAATGAGTCCGGCGTTTTGCATTCCGATGAAGGCGATGAACAGGCCAATACCGGCGGAGATGGCGTGTTTCATGTTCATTGGGATGGAGTTGACAATTAACTCCCGGATGTTAAAGGCTGTAAGGATTAAGAAAATTATTCCTTCGAGAAAAACAGCGGTGAGGGCGAATTGCCAGGTGTAGCCCATGCCTAAACATACGGTGAAGGCAAAGAAGGCGTTCAGTCCCATTCCTGGTGCCAGTGCAAACGGTAGTTTTGCCCACAAGGCCATTACCAGGGTACCAATGATTGATGCAATAGCGGTTGCTGAAAATACAGCATGCTTATCCATTCCGGCTGCCGACAGAATGTCGGGGTTGACGGCCAAAATGTAGGCCATGGTCATGAAGGTGGTGATTCCAGCAATCACCTCGGTGCGGACGGTTGTTTTATTTTCGGATAGTTTAAAAAATTTCTCCAACATTGTGTAACGTATTTATATGAATGACGGAAAATTGTCAATATTTATTAGAAAGTCCATTTAGCGGCAAGGGTTGGATTTACCATGAAGCCTTCGTTTCCTCCAAAGTTGGAGCTCATTTCTACTTCGCCACCTACCGATAGATTTTTGGTTGCATTGTACCAGATTTGTGGTTCGGCAATGAAAACGAAATCGGTTTCAGTAAGGTCACCATTTGTTTGTTTTACGAATACGTTTTCTTCTTTCCAGATGTCAGCGAATCCTGTAAGTGACAGTTTTCTGTCGAAGAAATGTAATCCCCAAACAGCGGTAATCTGGAAAGAGGCATCTTCTTTATCTTTAATGTACTTGTAGTTGGCCTGAAGGGTGAATACTTTGGAAAAATCGGCGTTGTTCCAAGTGTATTGACCTCCGGCAAGGAATGAACTGTTGATTGAGTAATGGTATTGCTGAGTTTCATTATTGCCATCAACAAACTCACCACGGCCAAATCCACCGTTGTATTCTACGCGTGGTTCAAAAGCACAATTTTTAGATACTTTAAAGCTGCGGGCGATTTCCCAGTAAGCTAAATTCATGCCGTCAACACCACTGGCATCACTGCCGTAATCCATATCGATGAAGAAGAAGGTGCTTCCCCAGTCGTCTGCTTTAAACATTTCCACGGTAGATGTTACCATCTTGCGATCGTCGCCCATGTCGTAATGTAATTGTACATTCTGAGCTTTTGCCATCAAACCAAAAACAAATACCAATACTGCGATAAAACCAAATCGTTTCATAAAAAATTTATATTTGAATGTTAGGATAATTTATTCAAAATGAAAGGTGAACTTGTTGTTTCCTTTTTGATCGAAAGTGTAATTTGGGCGCAAAAGTAAGGAAATATCCGGTTGAATTAATATCTGAATTCTTTAATGCGAATGCTAACGCTTTATTTATAGAAGTTGTTTAAAGTCCTAAAATTCAACTAATTAAATTGCTTAAATAATTGATATTCAGATAGATATTTAGTATATTTAATAAATATCTATCAAGTGTTAAGTACTCAAATAATTAAAAAAAACATAAGCCCATATTTAGCTTTT
>RHGE01000196.1 GCA_004296775.1 Marinilabiliaceae bacterium JC017 | reverse complement strand
GATAAACGGGACGCATCATGACTGAGCAACATGTTAGTAAAGGCGGGAAAGCAGGATTCCTGGGGGGAAGTCTGATCAGTTTGTTTATGAGCGTTTCGTTTAATGATGTTTTTGAGACGGTCTTCTATGCGGCGCTGGGCACCATCGTGAGTTTTGTGGTTTCCCTGGCAATGAAAAAGTTGCTCCGGCGCTTTATGAAACGGTAAATGATTTTGGTTGTTGTTTTTTGGTCTGTGTCGTGGGGCCTCCGGTTATGCCGGGGGCTTTTTTTATGTGTGAAATTAGAGTCATCAGCTATTTGTAAAAATACAATAGGCGCTTAGGCCGCAACTATTACCAACATGTTGTTCAATTTGGATGGAAATATAGAGAGGTTAGAGGTCAGAAGTTAGAGGGGAAATAAATAGAAAGACATGGAAACAGATTGAAATAGACCGCACTTTCCAATGTCAATCCCGAACAACAAATTAAGTAACATCCCTCTTACGTGATAGAAAATAGTGTTATTAGGTGTGTGTATCATTGTTGGATGGCCTTTTAATTGGCGTAAACATCCACCCCATTAAGCCTGGTAAAAGAAGTCAAGGCTTTTGGGTTATTTATTTGATACCAAAGATAGACACCTCATCAAAAAAATAATCCAAAACCCGGAGGGCCTGGCCTTTACCTTTTGCCAGGCTGATGTAGCTTTTGGAGGCCAATTGAATGGATGTTGGGATATATGATGTTCGATGTTGGGATGTGGAGAGGGTGAAAATTTGAGAAGGTGAGAATTTGAAAAGGTGTTGTGGAAATAAGTTGAAATAGATGGAAATATGTTGTGGACGTAAGAATAACTATAATTGATCATTCACGCCTCATGATCAGACATCCTTTCTTGGAAATGAGGGGAAATGGTGAGGATAAGGTTTAGATAGTTAGAAGGATACTGTGTTCTCGGATTGGGTTAATGATGACTTGGATGGATTTACGGGGCATGGGCTGCATAAATGGAGGTAAAATGGGATTATGGGTTGTGAGGGACATGAGGGTTTTGGAAGGATGATGGATTAGGGTATTGTGATTGAGGTATGGATGGTTTGATTGATGTTGAGACTGTTAGAGCTTGTTGAAATAAACGGCTGTTTTAGCGGAATGTTGCAGCGCTTGCTGGCTCACGAAAGGTAAAGTACGCACTTAAGGCGGTTGCCAAAAATGTGGCACTGGCGGGGGGGGTGTGTTTTTTGGTAACGGCCTGCTGCTGATTAAAGGTGGCGGTGGTGAAGGACGGGCGCGGGGGATGTGCGGCTATTTTGCATAATTAGGTTATGGGACTGCTTTGGACGGTGCGGTTGGGTTTGCGGGGCTGTTCCATAACTACCTGTTATGCAAAATCAGCTTGGGATGGTTTATTTCTGGCGCAAGGCAATGTGGGGTACTTGGGGGTTAGCCGGCTTTTTGTATTAGTGTGATGGGGTTGCTTTTTGCCTTTATATGGCCTGGTGGGTTGGTTTTGTGGGTTAAAGGCAAAGGGCGACATGGCGGTGGCCAAACAAAAAGTGTGACAGAAATAAACCATAGAAGGGTTGGCGCGGGGAGTAAAGCAAAAAGACCAGGCAAGCCTTGAGGTACGAGAGGCGGGGATTTTTGCTTTATGGGGGAAGAGGATGTTGAGATGTGAGACGTGGGGATGTTGAGATGTGAGACGTGGGGATGTTGAGATGTGAGACGTGGGGATGTTCGATGTATGGACGTGAGATGTTCGATTTACGATGTTTGGACGTGGATATTTTGGATGTGAGATGTGGGGATTTTGGTGAATGAGATGTTAGAGGCTAGAAACTAGAGACTGAGGATTTGAGAGGTAATGAGGTTTGGGATCATTAGAAATATGATGGAAATAATAACCACCTTGTCTAATTGATCGTACCTCATGATCAGACACCCCTGCTTGAAAAGGTGGAGAAATATTGAGAAGTTGAATAGTTGATGTTTGGATGTGAGACGTGGAGATGTTCGATTTACTATGTTCGATGTTTGGATATGGGGGTGACTTGATTGTTAGGGGATAGAAATTTGGGGAAATAGATGGAAACAGATTGAGATAAATAGAGATAATTACCACCCCGTCTGATTATTTGTGCCTCATGATCAGCCACGCTTTCTGGAAAAGAGAGGGAAGGTTGAAAATTTGAGAAGGTGAGAATTTGAAAAATTGATGAGGAATTTGGATGTTCGATGTTTGGACGTGGGGATGTTTGATTTACGATGTTGGACGTTTGGATATAGGCTTGATTGATAGAGGATAGAAATTTGAGGAAATAGATGGAAACAGATTGAAATAAATGGAGATAATAACCACCCCGTCTGATTGATCGTGCATCATAATCAGCCACACCTCCTTGAAAAGGATGGGAAAAGGTGATAGTGAACAAGGAGTATAGATGATAAAATAATGACGGCATCTAAAATTATTTTAGATGCCGTAATAATTACCATAGATCGTTTGAATTTAGATAATAGTCAGAGATGGTCATCTCTGACATCAAGCTAATAACTTTACAAGCGGGTTAGTTGATATGTAGGTTTTTAATTCTTCAGTAATAGTTTTATTGGGACGTTGTCCCAAACCCTACTTCATTTTTGGCATTGCCCCAAAAACGAAGCAAAAAACGCTAGTCAAATAAACGCTTCCACCCACCTCCTTGATGAATTTTTGCTAACCCACATGCCAGAATTCCCGCATTCAT
>RHGE01000195.1 GCA_004296775.1 Marinilabiliaceae bacterium JC017 | reverse complement strand
AAAGGAACTAGGGTCCGGGACAACGTCCCGATTAAAATACAGAGACTTCAAGTCTTGACATCCTAACAAAAGGTGAGTCAGAGATGGCCGTTGCCCATATTGACGACTATACAACCCGATCCTACCGTTACCTTCAAATCAGAAAAGAAAGAGATGCTTCTCACTATCTGGAAAAATACACTCTTGAACAAGCCGTATCCAAGATAAAAGTACTAATCTCTGGAAATGGGACATTTTGCAAGCTTGTTATATAATAGACATTAGACTGATTTACATCACTCTCAATTTTAGACAATTAATAGTTTTACCTGTTAGATAAACTATTATTCAATTACTTACAAAAGCTTTACGAACTATTGTAACAATCACGCCCAAAAAAGAGGCTGTCTTAATGCATTTAAGACAGCCTCTTTTTTGGGCCTTTGTATTTTATTGAAGGCTCAATTCACAGAAAGAATGCCGATGGATCATCCATTCACTAGTTGTTGAATTTGTAACTCAGTCCAAACCCAAATAACTGTTTCAACTGAACCCTTGGGCCCTCTTTTTCCCCCGCATCATTCACATACTTAATATCATCATCATAGATCATATTAAACGAAACAATTGCAGTCAGGAGGTCATTTATCTTCATATTGAAGGCCACTTCCCAATCAATGTCAACATTTTCCGGCTTCTCGGTTAAACTGGAGAACAGTTCCAAACGCGTAAAGAAATCCACATTCTTGACCAAACCGGCCTTCTTGGCAATCATTTTGGCATAAGCACCATACTCTTCTCTTGTATTATCACCAGGTTTCACCCCATAATCACCCCGATTTGAAAGAGTATCATTCAAAACAAAGGTGGTCTTAGATGTAATTGGCGATATATAAAAGCTGAAGTTATCCGAAGGCTTATAATCCATACCTAAAGACAAGGTCAGATAAGCCGGCGCCATAAATTCAGAAATCAACATCTCATTGGCCGGCGGATCTTTATAACCTTTATCCATTTGGGTTTTAAAATCCAACATCGCCGAATAAAACCAATGTTTACCTGCAGCATATCCAAAAGTAGACGACAACTGAAGCTTATCCTCTGTTTTTATCGGATTATCCGTGCCCTGTTTGGTCAAACCATAACCTATATCAAAGGTATTTGCCCAGGATATTTTCTCTTTTCGATAGTTAAAGAAAGACTTAAGCAAAGCCGTCCCTGCCAATGAATTTTTACCCCCTGCAGACCAGTTGTTTAAAGACACTTGATTAAAAGTAAAAGAGGTGGTTCCTCCAACATTCCAATATTTAACCGTATCCTGACCTGCCTCTTGTGCCGAGACAGCAAGAGAAAAGACTAAAAATAGCAGTCCCAGTGTTTTTTTCATTCTTATTTGATTAGAGTTATACAATTATTTCAAAGGATTATTTATTATTCTTTTACAAGGTGCACATCTCTTTGGGGAAATGGAATAGAGACACCCTGTTTATCAAACTCTTTCTTCACAAATTCATTGAGATAAAAATAAACATCCCAATAATCAGACGTCTTCGTCCAGGCACGTGCAACCAAATTCACCGAACTATCGCCCAACTCAACCACACCAATAAACAATTCGGGATCGGCTAATATCTTATCATAGCGCCCGGCTACTTCTTTAATGATAGTTCTGGCTTTATCAATATCATCCTGATAACTAATACCAAATACCAGATCTACACGCCGGGTATCCTTTTGGGTATAATTAATCATCGCACCTGTAGACAATCCTCCGTTGGGAATAATCACTGTTTTATTATCCAAAGTGATCACAATGGTATTGAAAATCTGAATCTCTTGTACAATTCCCATATAGCCTTGTGCCTCTATAAAGTCACCTACTTTAAAGGGTTTCAGAATTAACAGAATTACACCACCAGCAAAATTTTGCAAAGTCCCTGACAGGGCCATACCAACTGCCAAACCAGCCGCACCAAGTAATGCAATAAAAGAAGTCATGGGAACACCCACATAGGTAATAATGCTAATAAGCAATAACACCTTAAGGGTAACAGAAGACAAACTAACCAGAAACGGCACTAACGTTTCATCCACTTTTCTGGCCACGAGCAATCGCTTAAATCCTTTTACGAGCTTACTTACAATCCAAAAGCCTAATAAAAGAATGACCAAGGCCACAATAAACTTTATACCATAGAGGTAAAAAAAAGCCTTCCCCTTTTCAAGAATTCCAGATAAATTTTCCATAATTATAGAATTTAATGTTAGGTAATTAAAATATCTTCTTAAAGTCAATTATAATTTACACTCCTTCTTAACCAATAAGAACTATTGATTGTTCATCCAATAACGGTTGTATTAAGCTTTTTTGAAAAAAAAGATAGCACAAAAATGAAATCAAACCTAACAATTCAGTGGAACCGGAAAAATGAATTATATCAGCAACTATGTAGCATACATAAATTTACCTCAAGCCTTTCTCACATAATAGATCGTTAGATTTTAGATAATAGACATTAGACCTATTTATACCTGGTTCATTGACAACCTCATAACAACTTGAGTTTTGAAATAATCATAAAATGATTCTCAGACAATTACTAAAGCTTAACGAACTATTACCAGCATAGACAACAATCAATTTGAACAACATGTTCCGGGTAGAGCGGCTTGTTACCTCACCGCTCCCCCGCAGACCCGCACGAGCGGCTTTCCCGCATACGGTTCCTCTTAACCCGGTTTTGCTGAGCAATTACTGTGATAGATTTTTGGTTTTAATAGAGGCATCCA
>RHGE01000194.1 GCA_004296775.1 Marinilabiliaceae bacterium JC017 | reverse complement strand
AAAATTCATACGACCTAAATATTATTGATCATTTAAAAATTCTTTTTCGAATTGGGTTAAGTAAAGAACAATTTAAGTTTAAGCCAATTGAAAATAAATAAAAAAACGCTACAATCGAATAGCCAGCCGCTAGGCCAATAGCCTAGCGGAAAAGCTCTCACACCACACAGCATATGCGAGATTCACCTCTTCCTTTCGATCCAAATGGGCACCAGACATTTAATTCTCAGGAACATATACAACGGTTCTCTTCATCATGGGGAATTAAAAATCGATGCAGTCAATAGCGAATTAAGGTTTGCAAGTGAGGATGAAGACATTTGATTATACATTTCAACTAAAAGAGAAAAGTTGAAAAATTGAGAAGATGATATCCCAAACCGGAACACAGAACCCCGTTCAACGAAGCGTCTCGCTTCGTTGTAATTGCCAACATGACTGGACTGAGCCTGTAAGAGTAAAAGGACGAAACATAGGGAAACCAGAATGGGGTAAACTTGATAAGCTTATCAATGGAAAGTGGATAGATTTACAATAATATTATCATACAAAACATATCAATATGACCGAAAAAACAATTAAAACCGCTATCAATGGAATTTGTATACTTACAATATTAGCTGGACTTTTCGGAATGCTTTTCTGTTTTCCTTTTCTGTGGTCAGGATTACTAGAAGACCTTGTGGGTGCAGGATTCCCATTTGTAGGTGGTTCAATATTATTTGGAACAGGTTTAATTGGGTTGACTATATTTAACAAACAAGAAAAGAAATAACATACCCACAATCGAGTAGCCAGCCGCCAGGCCAATAGCCTAGCGGAAAAGCTCTCACATCACCATAGCACGCGGGCTTCGCCCTTCCTTTCAATCCAAATGGCCACCGGACATTTAAATCTCAGAAACATATACGGCGGTTCTCTACATCATGAGGAATTGAAAATCGACACAGTCAATAACGAATTCAGATTTGTAGGTAAGGATGAAGACATTTGTTTGTACATATCAGCTAAAGGAGAGAAGTTGAAAAATTGAGAAGATGATATCCCAACCCGGAACACAGAACCCCCACTCAGCGAAGCGTCTCGCATCGTTATCACCATCCGGCCCCTGGCTGAATATTAACTCCCCTAATTCTTTTGCTTTATACCTTCATCCAGTCGTTTGTGATTCCAAACCTATTTCAAAATACCCATGGCAATCCGATAGATGCTGGGCGTAAAGAGAGGCTCGTAAAACAGGGATTAAAGCTAAGTATGCAATGACAGATGCTACTAATAGATATAAGAAACTTAAAGAAAAATTATCATGAAAATAAAATACTATGCTTTTATAGCACTTCTGTTATTTGTTGTATCACTAAGCGAAAGTGCTGCAAAACAACCAATAAAAAAGGATTCTATTAAAATAAATAGTTTCATATTAAAATATGAATTATATGAGTTTTCATTAAACTTAATATTGATAGATACAATTCACAATACTAGAATAGAAAATAAAATTAATGACTTTAATGGAATTCTAGATATGAGTGATGAATTACATGATTTTGATGTAATTAAACAACCTAATGGATTTATATTAAAATATATAGAGCAATATATAGGATATTCTTATGCTACAAGTTTCCATGTTTTTAAGCAATACAATAATCAGTTCTATTATTCAAAAGTATACTATGCTGCAGATGGAAGAAATTCCAGCCTCCTAACTGGAAATATTGTTGCGCCAAAGATAATATTTCAAGAGTATGCTCCAAAAGATGATATAAATGGAGGGTCACTCCTGGAATACCATGTTGGTTATCAGGATTATGAAGAAGAACACTATGAAGAGCCAGAACCTATTCTTCCTAATTATGAAAAAAAGATTTCAAAGTTTAGTGCTTTAAAGCAAAAAGATAGCCTAAAGGTTTATTGTGACTATTTTATATTGGATCGATGGTTATCACAATCTTATGGCATCCCAGAGAATAAAGTTTCTATTAACAATATTGCATATTACCTTGGAAAAGGTAGCTTATATCATGAATCTATTTATATCCTAGAAAAATTATTACAACACTATCCAAACCGCACTGTTGCCTACATCAATCTTGGTGATGCTTACTGGGGGGTAGAAGATAAAGAAAAAGCTTCACAAGCTTATAAAAAATACATTGAACTAATGAAATCCAACGGAAAGGAACATAAAATACCAAATCGAATTTGGGACAAAATGAAGAATGATTAGCCTGAAAGATTAATTCAAAGAATGAAGAAAGCCCAGGTGCCAATCGAGTAGGCAGCCGCCAGGCCAATAGCCTAGCGAAAAAGCTCTCACACCACCGTAGGTACGCGGGCTTCGCCCCTTCCTTACGATCCAAATGGCCACCGGACATATAATTCTCAGGAATATATACGGCGGTTCCCTACACCATGGGGAATTGAAAATAGACGCAGTCAATAACGAATTCAGATTTGAAGGTAAGGATGAAGACATTTGATTGTACATCTCAGCTAGAGGAGAGAAGTTGAAAAATCGAAAAATTGAGAAGATGATATTCCAACCCGGAACACAGAAACCCGAATTGTCAACCACCATCCAGCCTCTAGCTTCTAACTTCTATACTCTACCCTGCAGTCTCTAATCCCCAACCGAAAAGATGATACCCCCGTTCAGCGAAGCGTCTCGCTACGTTGCCTCCATCCGGCCCCTGCCGAATATTAATTCTCTTAATTCATTTTGCTTTATACCTTCATCCAGTCGTTTGCGATTCCAAACCTATTTCAAATGTCCATGGTATGT
>RHGE01000193.1 GCA_004296775.1 Marinilabiliaceae bacterium JC017 | reverse complement strand
ACGTTTTGTCGTAGAAAGAACCAATGCATGGCTTGATGCTTTCAAGGCAATACTTGTGCGTTTTGAAACAAAAAAATCGCATTGGAAAGCTCTAAATATCATTGCTTTTTGTATTATTCTTCTTAGACAACTTTAAACAACTTCATAATGAATAAAAGGCGTTTTTCTGTTGAAACATTGACGAATTTTAATTTCTGGTGGTTTTTTCTAAATAATGGATGATTTGAATAAATCCTGACCTGGAGAAGCCGGAAAAGTACTTAGATTTAAGTAGTAAAAATTGAGTATTAACCTCATTCGATTTTATACTATTTATTAATGGTTTTTTTATCGGGACTTCGTCCCAAACCCTACTTCATTTTTGGCATTGCCCCAAAAACGAAGCAAAAAAGTCTAGGCAAATAAATGCTTCCTCCCACCTCCTTGATGAATTTTTGCTGACCCACTAGCCGGAATTCCTGCATTCATCTGCGTCTCGCCTTCGCCGGCCCGCTTATTTGCCGGGCTCGCGCGCTTCGGATCATCACGGCCTGGTTGGTAACTTGGTGATTTGCGTTATCGTTATATTTAAAAAAACTCTGTGCCTCGGTGTYTCTGTGTTTAAAATCGGGACGTTGTCCCAAACCCTACTTCATTTTTGGCATTGCCCCAAAAACGAAGCAAAAAAGTCTAGGCAAATAAATGCTTCSRCCCACCTCCTTGATGAATTTTTGCTGACCCACCGGCCGGAATTCCCGCATTCATCTGCGTCTCGCCTTCGCCGGCCCGCTTATTTACCGGGCTCGCGCGCTTCGGATCATCACGGCCTGGTTGGTAACTTGGTGATTTGCGTTATCGTTATATTTAAAAAAACTCTGTGCCTCGGTGTCTACTATATAACTCTTTCCTAACCACCACTCAATCAGGCATATTCTTTTAACTGTTTTAACTGCTTTTCGAGATAATTTATCCTGATATTTTTCCATTCATTTTGGGCATGAGCAACTATATCGACATTATAGGGTTGCTGGAGTTTTATCATCGTATAGATAATCCTTGATAACTTATGAGCAGTAGCTACAACTCCCCCTTTCTTACCTAACCGGGATTTCATCTTTCTTGCAAAGTCACCCATTGGTGATTTGCTCTGAGATAATGTGCTTGCTGCCATCCGTAAGGTCTGTCCGGCATGATTCTTTTTTTTCTGCATTTTACTACTGATGATTTTACCGCCTGTGATTTTGGTGTTGGGTGCTAAGTTTAACCATGCGGCCATGTGTTTACTATTTGGCCACTTATTCATATCAGTACCAATCTCCGAAATAAGCTCCACAACGCTAATCTCACTTAAACTATCTACTTCACACAAATCTACTCCTACGATGACCTTCATTAGGTTCCGGGCATTAAAATTAAATTGGTTTTTTCGGGGCTTTTTTTTTCGTCTCATATCTAATTCGGTGATATCTCCTTCCAAAACAAGGGCCGCCTGACTTAAAAGCTGAGTCCTTATTTTTTCATCACAAGCATGAATTTGTGATTGATAAAACTTATATCCTTCATAGGCCTGTTCCAACATGAACAGATATTCCTCCCGCCAAATACCTTCTAGTGACATTCTGATTTCTTCATCACTGGCTTTTATGCGGGAATCTTTCAGTTTTATCAACTCTTCCGGGTTACGTTCCCCGTCAAGTATGGCCTCAACCATGAGCAAACCTGTTTTTCCAAGGATATCACTGATTACCGTGTGAAGTTTAAGGTTCATTAATTTCATCGCTTTTTGCATGTGACGCACACAATCGGCTCCTCTTTGAATCAGTTTTTTTCGCTGGCGTATGTAGGTACGCAATTTGCGAATATCTTCTTCGGGCTGGAAGCTCTTTTGAAGCAGACCACAGCTGTGTAGCTTTTGTAACCAGATGGAATCTGTATCGTCTTTTTTACGCCCCGTTACGTTCTTCACATGTCTCGCATTAACTAGGTAAGGTTCAATTCCGGCCTCTTCCAGTAACAAATATAAATTGAGCCAATAAATACCGGTACTTTCCATGGCAACAGTAGTAATACCTTCTTCTTTTAACCAACATACTATATCAGTTAAATCTTTTGTAAAAGCACCATACTCACGGACTTCAAAACCACCCGAGTCATCATTAATTGCTACTGAATGATTGGTGTCTCCAATATCGATACCCGCTGCAGATGGATTGAAAACAGGTAAACCTCTGCTATAACGTTTTTTCTTGCCTGAAGAATGGTTACTACTTTGTTTATCATTTTTCATAGCCTTTTCGTTTATGAAAACCTGATTGGAAGACTATTTAAAATGGTTTGAGCTACTATACGGCATCTATGTATCCAATTAATATTTCAACAAGCCTCCAAATGCCAAACTCTGTGAGGGACTGAAAAATCGTCCAAGACGCGGAACGGATTCTGTTCAGGTTTTCTGATTACCTCCTCCAAGTTATCTTACCTTTTGTTAGGATGTCAAGCCTTGAGGACTCTGTGTTTAAAATCGGGACGTTGTCCCAAACCCTACTTCATTTTTGGCATTGCCCCAAAAACGAAGCAAAAAAGTCTAGGCAAATAAATGCTTCCACCCACCTCCTTGATGAATTTTTTCCAACCCACTATCCGGAATTCCCGCATTCATCTTCGTCGCGCCTTCGCCGGCCCGCTTATTTGCCGGGCTCGCGCGCTTCGGATCATCACGGCCTGGTTGGTAACTTGGTGATTTGCGTTATCGTTATATTTAAAAAAACTCTGTGCCTCGGTGTTTCTGTGTTTAAAATCGGGACGTTGTCCCAAACCCTACTTCA
>RHGE01000192.1 GCA_004296775.1 Marinilabiliaceae bacterium JC017 | reverse complement strand
ATATCATAATGGTTGAAGTAATAGGCATGAGAGGCTTCAAAGGAGGGTAGCAAGGCTTCAAAGGTTTCTATATTTATTCCTGTCATTGCCAAAAATCGTTTTGGATTCGTTTTCCACTGCTTACTTTTCATATCTTCTATCTTTTTTTTACAAAGATATGCTCGCAGGCGCGTTAGTATAACTCTTTAATTTGATATTTTGTCTAATAGTTCGTTAAACTTTTGTAAGCAATTGAAAGATAGCTTCAATTTATCTAATAGACGAAATTGTTATTGGTCTGAAAATGGGAGTAATGTAAATCAGTCTAAATGTCTATTATCTAAAATCTAACGATCTATTGGTCTTGTGTCTAAATTTTACCAATCTAATAGCTGAGATAAAATTGACATAAAAAAAGGAGGCTGAATGCATGTTATTACATGTTACAGCCTCCTTGCCTGAAGAGAAATTGCACTTTTATAATATCGCCAAAACACTAGAAACCGTGCTGTAGAATCTGCTTCAGACTTTCGCCTGGAAAAAATAATAAATAAAGGAACGAGCTTTAAACTCGTATCTGTTATCGCCAAAAAACACCTTTAGATAGAATCAATTTATTTTGAGTTACCAGGTTTTCTTTTTTCACCTCTCTACATATAGGTTGATATTTTAATTTGGTTGTTTTCTTCCCTTAAACATGCGAAATGTTTACAATGTACGTGCCAAAGGAGCTAAATGTCTTGTTAGGTAGGAAGATGTTGAGGAAAGGGGGTGTGTTGTTTTGTCTAAAGTGTACGCTAATGAAACAGGTTGATGTACGGAATCGTACGTTTTTGCTGCTTTGTTTAATGATTAGAGGACTAATGATAGACTAAAGACAACCTCTAAAAGTTTTTTTGTGCGATGTATTTCTAATGCGAATCAGGTGTTGAACCCATTCGGGATAGGATTGTCCGAAGGACATACATGTGCAGAGAACGGGGATAATGCTAATAAAGGATTATAATTGATCCAACAATCCGGACAGGCATTACGAAAATGTACTGCAAATTGTGGGATGTATCCGGATTCTATCTGAATACACCCCATAATTGGCAGGAAAACATCCCCCGTTCTCTATCATGTAAATCTTGTTAATCCTGTCTGTTAAATAATCACATTATTTGAGAATCAATAATTATCTGCCAATTCCTTTTGGCTTTTATAGTTTATCAATGGCCTTTGTAATAATATCGATGGCAAGGAGAATCTCCTCCTTTGAGGTGTGTTTCCCGGTTGATATGCGGACTGTCTCAGTTGCTGTTTCCCGGTTGATATGCATGGCTTTAAGTACGGAAGATATCTCTGTGCAACCGGAATGACAGGCCGAACCGGTTGAAATCAAAACATCCTCACTGATCTGTGAGGCCAGCTCGTGGGCGTTTACCTTATCAAAAGCAACACTGAGGGTGTTGGGCAAACAGATGGCCATGTTTCCGTTCACCTTCACTTTTCCTCCCAGCTTTTGTTGGAAGCCTGATAACAACAGGTCTCGCATGGTTCGCATTTGGAGCTGGTTCTTGTCAAAATCACGTTTTGCCAGTTCGCAGGCTTTTCCCAGGGCAACAATCTCAATAATATTTTCAGTACCGGGCCGGATGCCCCTTTCCTGGCCGGCACCTTGCATCAGATTTTCAATCCTGGTGCCCTGCCTGATGTAAAGGGCTCCAATACCTTTGGGCGCATACAGCTTGTGTCCGGCAATAGTCAGAAGATCTACTCCCAGCTCTTTCACATCCGCTTTTATTTTTCCAACCGACTGGGATGCGTCGGTATGAAACAGGATGCCATGTTTTTGGGCCAGCAGGGCAATTTGTTCAATGGGCTGAATGGTACCCACTTCGTTGTTGGCGTGCATGATGCTGATCAGAATGGTGTCAGGACGGATGGCTTTTTCAACGCTGGCGGGTTCCACACGGCCATCCTTATCCACGGGTACGTAGGTGATGTCAAAGCCATGGTTGTTTAAAAAGGCACATACATTTATGACCGCCGGATGATCTACCGCAGAAGTAATAATGTGTTTGCCCTTATCTTTATTCGCAAAGGCCACGCCTTTAATGGCGAGATTGTTCGATTCGGTGCCACCACTGGTGAAAACAATCTCTTCCGGGGCACAATTAATCAGGGCAGCCACCTTTTCACGAGCTTCTTCAACGGCTTCTTTACTTTGGCGTCCTATGAGATAGGAGCTGGATGGGTTACCATAGTGTTCCCGTATGTAGGGCATCATAGCGTTGGCAACTTCTTCGTCAATGGGTGTGGTGGCGTTATAGTCTAAATAAACAGGTTTCATATTTATAGTTTTTGAATGGATAAAATGTCTCACTGCTTTTACGGTGAGATGATACTCCCGGCAGTATTGGGGGAGCTCTTGTTTTTTCGGACAGATAAAATTAGATAATTCGAAGAAAAAGACCAGTAGTTACCAGATGAATTGTAGTATTTATTGAAGGTGGTTGCCCCATTATCTCTTCCTATGAATTAAATGTGAGGGGAAAAAGTGCCCTTGTTGCCTTAAAAAAAATCAATCATCGTTGAATTTTATTTTGTGAATGGAATAACCAGGGGAGGGGAATGCTTGGTTATTTATATTAATCACTTGGATTTTATCACAACGGGTTTCATTGCTAAAGTGTTACCGGCTATTTTCGCCTGAAGGGCCGTTTGTATCAGCATAGGGTTTTAACCCTATGTCTATTGGGAATGTAGATGCAGCCCTGTAAGGGCGTTTGTGATTTATAGCCAGATTCACAAGTATTCATTTTATAATAGTTTGTTAGACTTCTGTAATTAGCTGAAAGRCAGTTTGTGCTTATTTGATAGTCAAAGTTTTTATCTAAAATCTAACGKTCTATTGTTGATAGYCAATTACCTGTAATYCCTGGTTATCATGACTAACGGAGATTGAAAGAAAAGAAACGAGCACGGAAATAGAAAAGGGTRGGGGCAATAATTCTTTTGGTCTGACAGATTAGTTGTATAGAGTTTTAATTGATGTTCAATTCTCYTGTTGCAATGGCGTTACCGGCTATTTCCAGGCCTGAAGGGCCGTTTGTATCAGCATAGGGTTTTAACCCTATGTCTATTGGGAATGTAGATGCAGCCCTGTAAGGGCGTTTGTGATTTATAGCCAGATTCACAAGTATTCATTTTATAATAGTTTGTTAGACTTCTGTAATTAGCTGA
>RHGE01000191.1 GCA_004296775.1 Marinilabiliaceae bacterium JC017 | reverse complement strand
GCCAAAAGCTAAATATGGGCTTATGTTTTTTTTAATTATTTGAGTACTTAACACTTGATAGATATTTATTAAAAATACTAAATATCTATCTGAATATCAATTATTTAAGCAATTTAATTAGTTGAATTTTAGGACTTTAAACAACTTCGACTAATAGACTGCAACGCCAAGGGACTATTTAATGATTAGAAAATTAACATCATTGTTTTTGGAGGTTGTAAGGAAAGTCCCACTGTCCATTGCAATCCACTAGAAGTTATCATGAAAAAGGATAAGGCATTACGCCTTTTTTGTAAAAAAAGATAAGTAGTCTTTACGGTTATTATTAAGTAAGAAAGAAGGCTCGGTAACGCCCGGTAATGGTCAATACCGTATGGATGAGCAAGCGAAGTTAAAAGCTATTCCCAAAACGGGCTATCAATTTAAAAAATGGACGGGTGATTTTGAAAGTACTAAGAATCCTTTGACGATTCAAATTATAAGTGACGTGTTTATACGAGCAATTTTCGAGAAGGTGACCTCTTTAATAAATGAAGCATCAGGATCAAGTCAATATTACCATGTACCCTACAGTGCATCATATATACTGTACTTTGATACAGGTAAACTGGCTGAAAAACTGGCAATTGAGGCGTATAATCCTTTTGGGCAACTTGTCATCAAAACTGTAGTGACGGATAATAAGCTTTCAGTGGCTCATCTTGACAAAGGAAGATATCTGATAAAACTCGACAAGGGTAAAGTCGTGCAGAATTTAAAGATGAGAAAACATTAATTTGTTTTTTGTAGATATTGAATCATTTAAGTAGGAAGATGAAAAAAAAACTCTAAAAAAACATATATGATTGCAACGTTTTACCCTTTTGGGACGAATTAGACAAATATACACCAATCAGCTGTTGGACGAGCAACAATTTATAAAAAATAAACCTTAGAAAGAATAATACAATGAAACATCTATCTATCATTTATAGTCTGATATTGGTACTATGTTTGGCCTCATGTAGCAAAGATGATATCATAACCGACACAGAATATGGTCAAATGAGTTTTGCCATCACATCAAAAACTATTGGCTCAACTCCTACATTAAAAAGCGCATCTACATTTTCAGGGGTAACCCATGCCATCATTAGTATCCATAAAGGAGGAAAAACATTCCTGGATTATGATTTAAAGAAGATCAAAATGTCCGATTGGGGTGGCGGAACCCTAGTCAGTGATGATATTAAATTATGGGTTGGCAACGATTATGAATTGGTGCGATTTGAACTACAAGACAAAAACAATAAAACATTGTATGCTGCTCCATTGAAAGGTTCGGATCTTGCCGATAAGGTAAGTAAACCATTGGCCATTTCATTTAGTATCGAAAAAGATAAATCATCACCTGTTGGAGTGGAAGTGCTATCCACAGAAACTGCCTCTCCTGCGGATTTTGGCTTTGTACAGTTTAACGTGAAGGTATCAGGAGCAGCCACGAGTAATATGGTGCTGGTTGAAGGTGGTACCTACGATTTGTCAGTGGGATTAAAGAAAAAAGGAAAGGATGATATTGAAGCTATACATTACAAGGTGACTCTTGATGATTTTTACATTTGCCAATACGAGGTAACACAAGCTCAGTGGTTTGATATCATGGGAACCAAACCTCAGGGATTTGTGGGAGGTAATATGCCAGCCAATAATATCAGTAAAGCCGAGGCTTTGGAGTTTATTAAAAAGCTAAACGCTAAAACAGGTGAAACGTATCGTTTACCAACAGAGGCTGAATGGATCTATGCAGCCCGAGGAGGTAATAAAACGAAAGGATATACGTACGCAGGTAGCAATGAATTGGATCAGGTAGCTTGGCATAAAAACAATTCAGGAATGAAAGTGCATCCTGTTGGGCAGAAGCTGGCCAATGAGCTTGGTCTCTACGACATGACAGGTAATGTATGGGAATGGTGTGGCGACACTTATGATCATACAGGCCGATTAGCTTACGATGATTTGAACGTGAACAATCCTAAAAACGAAAAGGGTGATTTAATTGTTTCCCGTGGAGGAGCCTTCAACCTGGAGGAGCAAGGATACTTTTCCATCAATCTTCTTAACCATCCATTTTGGCATGGAACTAACCGCGATGTAAATCATGCGGAAGCGAAATTCGCTACCATTGGATTTCGTTTGGTAAAAAGCAAGTAACTTTACAATAACAGCTGTACAAAGAAATGGCTGACCGGCAATGCTGGTTGGCCATTTTAGGCGCTTAGGTAGCAACTTTTACCAACATGTTGTTCAAATTGGATGGAAATATAGAGAGGTTAGAAGTCACGAGTCAGAGGAGAAAATAAATAGAAATTCATGGAAACAGATTGAAATAGACCGCGCTTACCAATGTCAATCTCTAACAACAACCAGCATTAAGTAACATCCCTCGAAGAGGCTTTTTTTCAAATTAATGCGAAAAAAAACATAGTGTCTTACGGGTGATATTGGTTTATTTATTGGCAAAATATTTTGGCGATAAGTAAATCATCTTGACACTTTGTACTTAACACTTTTTACTTTTCTGGCTTGTCCAGGTTAAGTATAAATAAATTTAAATCATAGTCATCTAACGCTAAATATCCATAGACATTATATGAAAAAGTTCTTAGTACATGACAAAAATATAAAGAACTAAAAATCAGCTAAATAAGCCATGTTAATACTAGGATAAAACGATGATATTCTGTATATTAGGAGAATAATACCACTCATTTTTCTAATGGAGAAAATCAACGTCGAGACTAATAATAAGGATTTCATAGCAATATTGGATGAACAGTTTCAAGGAAAAATCAATTTGGCACGCTTAAAGTTTATTTCTATGTTTATTATTGCTC
>RHGE01000020.1 GCA_004296775.1 Marinilabiliaceae bacterium JC017 | reverse complement strand
CGTTTGCGAACAAAAAGTTTTTTTTCGCAACACTGTACTGTGTTACGGTGGAACTCTGTTGTGTCAAGCTCATAATTGATATTTTCTGTGATTTCTACTCGAAAATCAGAAAAGTTTTTTCTGATTCTTACAGTGTAAATATACTAAAATTCAGTCAGATACAGCTATGATAAATGTACTATTTAGAGATATTTATTAACTAAACGACATTGAATGTTGAGGAGTAACATTTAGATTGAGTAGCTTACTCTCAGAGGTGTGCTGAGTGATATAAATAACTAGGTTGCAGATCTCTCTTGTGTTTTTAATAGGAAGTCTTACGGTCTATTGCAAATGTGATTTTTAATTTAAGGATTTATTACACATTTTTTATTTTCATTATGTTTGTGGGCACAATGTATTTTTAAAACGTAACGTATAATGAGTCAAAGAATCGACTGGATTGACACGGCGAGAGGGATTGGTATTGTATTAGTTGTTTTCTGTCATCTTTATTTTGACTATACAAGAACATTCATTTATAGTTTTTTGATGCCGCTATTTTTTTTTATTGCAGGATTGCTTTATAATAATAGCAAATACTTCACATTAAAAAGTTTTATTATTTCACGTTTCAGGAAACTCATGTATCCTTATTTTCTTTGGAGTTCCTTATTATTTCTGTTTTGGCTTCTTTTTGATGTAGGCGACTATTCGATATTCAAAAATTTTTTAGGAATTTTTCTTGGAACAGGGGGGCATGAATATATGGATTGGGGTGTGATGATGTGGTTTCTGCCATGTTTGTTTCTAACCGAGTTGTTGTATTATATACTTCTGAAAGTAAAGTCAATCAATATCTCTTTATGCGTTATTCTTTGTAGTGCGATTGGATTTACGATAAATCGTTATTTTGATATTCATTTTCCTTGGAGCTTTCAAATAGCTATTGTACTTATTCTTTTTTATCACATTGGTAATCGGTTGCGAGATGTTTTGATGGAAAGAATAGTCAAGGCTAGACAACTTCTTTTAATTATTCCTGCTACTCTCATTTGGTTTTTTTCTTCTTATTATAATGGAGAGATTTATGCATACCAGGGGCAATTCAACAATCCTTTTTTGTTTATTATTTCTGGTATTTCCGGTGTTTCAATGATAATTCTGTTGGCTTTTTGGATACAGAGGTTACGTTTTCTCTCACTTATAGGAAGACATACAATGCTAATTTTCTTAGCTCATTTACGTGCTTTGACGATTGTTAAAGGTGTACAGGTTTTTGTTTTAGGCATTGATCTTAATCAATCATTTGGTATCTCATTATTATATATAGTACTAGTAATAGCTTTACTAGTACCTGCTTCCATCTTTATTTCAAAAAAAATTCCTTTTCTATTACATTTTCCTTATGAAAAACATTGTACAAAAATACAATCTTAAATTCCTTTTGTTATTATTGTTAATTAGTGTTTTAATCGGAGCCTCAAACTATATCAGACTTCCGCTTAATGCCTCAGGTGATGTTCTTGCATTTGGAGCGCATGCAATAATTTTGACATTTTCGTTTTTTGGTGTCTTATATTTGATTAGTATTAATCGTTACTCGTTTATTCTTTTATTTGCACCAATTGTGTTGATTGCCTCTATTTCAGCGTGGTGTTTGTATATTCCAAATATTGCTATTTCATCGGCCATTATTGAGGTGCTATTAAATACCCATTGGAGTATTTCTGCAGAGTATCTTTCTTTTGAAATGATTGCCTTTTTCATTTTATTATTGGTTGCTATAGCTGTTGTATATTATTTAAGACTTAATAAAGGAAAATTATTTTCTCACCGAATTTATATTCACTATATCCTTGCAATGCTGTTTGTTACTTCCGGGGTGATTGTTGATGCCAAACGGAGCAATACTATTTCAAGCAGAGTTCCTTTTTCTGTCATTAGTGCGTTTAAAGAGTATCAAATAATTCAGGAGCAGAATATGCAAAAACGGGTTTCAATAGGGAAGGATGCCGTTTGTCTGGAGCAGGATTCTCTCTCTATTGTTTTTATTATTGGAGAATCTGTTAGAAATGATCATTTGGGAATTAATGGTTATAAAAAAGAAACAACCCCCAATCTAAAGGCTCTTAATGTTGTTTCTTTTTATAAGACCAGATCTTTATATACTCATACGGCTGCTTCAGTGCCACAGATATTAACAAGAGCGGATTCTTTAATGCCGGAAAAATCATATAGTGAAGAATCATTTATTAAGATCTTCAAACAATGTGGATTTGATACCTATTGGTTTGCAAATCAAACACCTGATTACACCTACGATGGCATCGCTAAATCAGTAGATCATTATATTCCAACAAGTGTGATGAGCAGTGTTTATTCTGATAAGCTTTGGACAGATGAAAATATTTTAGAAGTTTTTGATTCAAAAATAAGCAAGTCGACGAAACAAAAACTTATAGTACTACATACTATTGGTTCGCATTGGTACTACAATTATCGCTATGATGATCGGTTTAAAAAGTTCATTCCTGTTTCGAATTCACGTTCTATTCATCACAATACTTCTGAAGAACTCATCAATTCTTATGACAACTCCATTTTGTATATGGATTATTTTGTAAGCGAAATAATTAAAAAAATGGAGGACGAAAACTGTATACTGATATATCTGTCTGACCATGGTGAACTGCTTGGTGAGAAAGGGAAATGGTTACATGCTGTAGAGCATGATGTTTTAAGAAATGCGGCATGTTTTGTATGGATGTCAGACAAGTATAAACGGAAGCATTCTGACAAAGAAATAGCCATGAAGGACAAATCATCTGAAGAAATTACAACTTCCTTTTTGTTTCATTCTATTCTTGATGCTGGTGCTATTCAAACTAATTGTTTAGATTCTTTACAGAGCATTTTTAATTTGGGAAATTAAAATAGTCACTTATATGCGGATAATACGTTCCACGATTTCCTTGTTTTAATAGTCTGTCCTAGGTGTTGATAATAGCCAGATATTTAGTGTAACTATTGAAGAATTGCGAAATGAAATGATTTTTAGGTTTTACTTGATGCCATCATTTCGCCAAATTGGTTTGTATTACAATTATAATTGCTGATTTTAATAATGAGGATTGAGGCACATATTGCCAAAACAAATAGGCCATCTCCTTCGAGACGGCCTTCTTTCTATGTTGTTTATTCAAGGTTAAAAAAAATGAATGTGGAGTATTGCTACTCCAGTGTGAGGCATGAACTATTAGTTATTTTTTGCCGCTTCTGTTTCCTGATTGCGGCGGCGGGTTGCTGCTGCTTTAGCGGTGGCCATGGTTTGGGAAATCAGTTCATTCAGGTCGGTGATCAGTTTTTTCAGGCCATCAGTGGGATTGGCTTGGTACAACAGGTCGGTCATGGTAAATAATGAGCGCATGGCTTGTTCCAGTTCTGGCCGTGTTTCACTAATGGTAGCCTCAGTTGTGGTGTTGGTTACACTCTCTTTTTTCACTGCTTCAAAAGCTTCATTGGCTGCTTCCAGTTCATCCAGCCAAATGTCAGCTGATAACGCATTAAGGGCTACTTCATGTTTGTTACGAATTTCACTCACCAAGTTGGTTAAGGCAGCAGTTTCTTTTTTATACCCCAACTTATAAGCCGTCCAGCCGTGTTTTTGAATGACGGCCAGGATATCTTCTGCATATTCTATCCAGTTTTCAAAATCATGGTAGCTACAGGCTTCAATATAAGTGCGAAACGCGATAAATGCGTTGTCGCGTTTATTGTCCTTATTTGCCTTGCGCTCCGTATAAGGACTGGATGTTTCCCGTTCGAAAGCCTGTGCATAATGTCCGAATACCTCCGCTAGTTTATCACGGAACACCTTTAATCCATTGTCTTCTGTCAGGAATTCATTATAAAGCGTGAGACATCTTTGTGCCAGTGTGAATAATACACGGCTAAGGAGTAAAGAATAATTGATGGTTTTGATCATACAATACGATTTTTAGATGACTACTATTTTTTGAATAAACAACATTTCTTATTAAACGATATCTCAGATAACGAAGAACTCAAGGGAGTTGTTTAGTGGAAGTTGAGTTTTTTTTGTTGACAGATATTTTGGTTACCATGGGAATGTTTCCAATCTACGGTCAAATGTCTTCCCGCCCTGCGGAATGTTTCCAATCTACGGTCAGTTGGTTTCTCGCCCAGGGGAATGTTCTCAATCTGCGGTCAGATGTCTTCTCGCCCGGCGGAATGTTTCCAATCTGTGGTCAGTTGGTTTCTCGCCCAGGGGAATGTTCTCAATCTGCGGTCAGATGTCTTCTCGCCCGGCGGAATGTTCTTAATCTGCGGTCAAAAGTCTTCTCGCCTGGCGGAATGTTCTCAATCTGCGGTCAAATGTCTTCTCGCCTGGCGGAATGTTTCCAATCTGCGGTCAGATGTCTTCTCGCCCGGCGGAATGTTCTTAATCTGTGGTCAGATGGTTTCCCACCCGGCAGAATGTTCTTAATCTGTGGTCAGATGGTTTCCCGCCCGGCAGAATGTTCTCAATCTACGGTCAGATATCTTCCCGCCCGTTGGACAGGTTTCGGTTAAGGTTCGAATTATATCCCTGAAGTTTTCTTTATTAGATCTATACATAATCGGGTTCTGCTGTTGTCTCCTCATTGGCTTTCCCTAGTTAATCAAAAAAATAGCGCGCTTCATCCTACAGTGAAAAATAGGTTTTTAATATTCAGTAATTTTAAATGGAAAAGTTAATAATGTTATATGCCTGATCAATCCTTCCATCCTTTATCTATTCTTTTTGTGTGCAGTGGCAATACACCATATGGGCATTCGCCGGCGGTGGATAACCAGGGCAACGGATTGAAGGCTATTGGGCATCAGGTAACCTATTACCACATAAAAGGGAAAGGTATTATGGGTTATCTTAAGCATGTTTTTTTATTACGCAAACATCTCAAGGCGCATCATTATGATGTTATTCACGGGCATTATGCATTTAGCGGGATAACGGCAGCGCTTGCCGGTTCAAAGCCTCTTGTGGTATCCATCATGGGAAGTGATATTTATATGTCGCAATGGATAAGGAAAATAGTTTTATTCATGGGGAAATTTTTATGGAAACATGTGATTGTGAAATCTGAACGGATGCGTAATGAACTGAAGTTATCTTCCGCCATTATTCTTCCCAATGGCGTTGACCTGAATCATTTTGCCTATAGGAGTGATCAAAGGGCTATAAATAAAATTTGGCCAATAGGCGGAAAACACATCATTTGGGTTTCCGACCCGGACAGGAAGGAGAAACAATTTGAGCTAGCCTGTGCGGCTTTTCAGTTTTTGCCGGAGAGAGATGCGGAGTTGCATGTGGTTAATCGCGTGAGTACTGATCAGTTACCCCTTTATTATTCCGCGGCTAAGGTTTTGTTACTGACTTCGGCCTATGAAGGCTCCCCCAATGTGGTAAAAGAGGCCATGGCCTGCGGGTTACCTGTGGTTTCTACCGATGTGGGTGATGTCAGGGATATGGTAGATGGGGTCGCCGGGTGTTTTGTCTGTCGGTCCTCTCCCGTTGATTTGGCTCTGGGCATTGAAAAAGCGTTTCTTTTCGGTGGTCGCACCAGGGGAAGGGAGAAGATGAGAAATTACGATATGAAGCGAATTAGTCGGAAACTTGTCAATATTTACCAGTCAGCTATCAAACATGCGTGATTTTACCCTTTTAAAATACCAGGAACTGCTCTATACCATTCAAAAGAGCCGATGTTTAATACGAACATTTGCTGATGTATGTGAGTCAGGTGTTTCCATGCCGGCTTTCGTGCTGCGTCATGATGTAGACAGAAGGCCAGGCAATGCTCTTCGCATGGCCCGGATTGAGCAAATCATGGGTGTGAAAGCTTCCTACTATTTTCGCATCGTTAAAGGTAGCTATGATCCGGATATCATTTGTCGCATTCATGAGATGGGCCATGAAATAGGCTATCATTATGAAGATCTCTCGCTGGCGAAAGGAGATATGCAAAAAGCCCGCGAAACTTTTGTGACTCATCTGAATCAACTCAGGACATTAGTTCCTGTTAAAACCATTACTATGCAGGGCAGCCCCTTATCTGCTTTTGATAACCGGAAAATTTTAGAATACCTCAATTTTGGTGATTTGGAGATTTTGGGTGAACCTTATCTGCTGATGAAGCCCGCTATCTGGGATTATTTTACCGATACCGGTAGACGGTGGAATGGAGACAGAGTGAACCGTCGGGATAAATTAAGCCAAATGATAAAACATAAGGTCGTTCACACCAATGATTTAATCCGGGTTATTGATGAGAAAGAATTAAAGGCACATGTGATGCTCAATATCCATCCGGAGCGTTGGGATGATAATTGGTTGCCATGGATAAAGCAGTTAGTGTGGCAAAATGTGAAGAATCCGGTTAAATATTTTCTTTTCAGATCATAGGATATGGGTTTTCAGGCGTTTTATAACATGGGAGCTATAAGCGAAGAGGAGTGGTCAGATTTCATTAGTAACCATCCGCAGGGGAATATTTTTCAGACTCCGGAAATGTACCGTGTTTATCAGGCCACCAAAAATTATGAACCCTTGATGACCATTTGTAAGCATGATGACCAGCTGGTTGGTATTTTGTTGGCTGTGTGTATAAGTCAAACCAGAGGTCCTCTTGGGTTTTTTACCTCGCGAATTATTATTTGGGGAGGACCATTGGTGGTAGATAATGATCCGTCGCTTACCAGTTTTATTCTGGAGTCGTTCAATCAAGCCTATCAAGGAATGGCGGTTTATGGTGAGTTTCGTAATCTTTATATGTCTGCTCAAATCCGGAAAAAGATATTTGGTCAGAATGGGTATGCTTATTTGCCACACCTGAATATTACCATTGATTTGTCTGTGTCTGAAGGTATCCTTTGGCGAAAAGTTTCTCCTTCCCGGCGGCGAAATATCAAAAAAGCGCTGAAGACCGGCCTTGAATTCATTGAGGTAACAACCACTGATCAGGTGGAGAAGGTATATAAGGTTTTAAAACGGCTGTATAAGAAAAAAGGACTTCCGTTAGCTGATGCATCCTTGTTTCATGCCATTTATAATATTTTGGTAAAGAGGGATTATGCGAAAATGTATTTGGCCGGGTATCGTGAATCAATTGTTGGAGCAGTTGTGATGCTAACCTACAAAGGGCGGGCGTATGAATGGTATACGGGAAGTCTTGATAAGTCGTTGAATCTCCGGCCGAATGATTTTATTCAATGGAAAACTCTTCTGGCCATGAAAAGTGAAGGGTATAAACTTTTTGACTTTGGTGGGGCTGGTCGACCGGGGGAACCCTATGGGGTGCGTGATTTTAAAAATAGTTTTGGCGGACAGTTGTTTGAGTCGGGGCGTTTCAGAAAGGTGTATGCTTACCCGCTTTGGTATGTGGGTGTTTTTGCTATCAAGTTGTATCGCATGATTAAACATTAGAAAATGCGCATTTTTATTGATATAGGTCATCCTGCTCATGTGCACTATTTCAGGAATTTTATCCAGATAATGCAACAGAAAGGACATCTGTTTTTTATTTCTGCCAGAAAACGAGAGCATGTCTTTGAGTTATTGGAGGCTTATAACCTGCCTTATTATAACCGGGGTACAGGGGGGAAGACCATTTTGGGGAAAAGTCTTTATCTGCTATTAAGCTGTATCAGGTTATGGTTTCAGGCTTTCAAATTTAAACCCGATCTATTTCTTGATTTTGGGACTATTTATACCGGACCAGCTAGTTTTTTGTTTAGAAAACCACACCTGGTATTTAGTGATACCGAGGTGTCAGGGGTATACCAGCGATTTTATCTGCCCTTTACAGACGTTATCTTAACGCCTGATTCTTATGAACGGAATTTGGGTAAGAAGCACGTTCGTTTTAATGGGTACATGGAGTTGTGTTATTTGCATCCCAATTATTTTTTACCTGATGCTACCGTGATCAAACAATTGGGAGTGAAAAGGGATGAGGTTTATTCTTTAGTCCGGTTTGTGGATTGGAAGGCTGTACATGATATTGGGCTTTTCGGCTTGACCGATGACAACAAACGTGATATTGTTAATCGGCTTTTACAATACGGACCGGTTTTTATTTCATCGGAATGCAGCCTGCCGGATGATTTGGAGCCTTTCAGACTCCATTTACCTTCGGAGGTGATTCATTCGGTCATGTATTTCTCTTCTTTATTGGTTGCCGAAAGTGCTACCATGTCAAGTGAGGCAGCTGTTATGGGAACACCTGCTGTTTTTATTGATCCGGTGGGAAGAGGTTATACCCGGGATCAGGAGAAATCCTATGGAATGGTAACTGGTTGCAGTCCTCAGGAAAGAGATAAAATTCTGAGGAGCATTGATCGTATTTTGATGGATAGGGGATGCAGGAAACAGCAGCAACAGAAAAGTAACTCTATTATTCTTGATAAAATTGATGTGACAGCCTTTATGGTTCAATTTATTGAGACTTATCACGACCTGCATCATTGTGTTAGAAAAAGCCATTCGGTTACTTACTGAGATGATTCGTCAAATTTTATTGCCTGCATTTTCTTTTTGGTTAACAGGTCGATTTAAGAACTGAAAGTTGAGTTTTTACTGATTAGGGATTGGTAATACGTTTTGGGTATTTTTAATTGGATCGATTTTGAGGTAGTTAGCATTTCTATATAGGCGTTGTTTTTAATACTTTAGTTTGTAGAGATATTAAGATTGTGTTGTTGTTTTTTCAATTGAAAAGAAAGACTTAACCCGGATGTTAGTCGGCAGTTCTTTTGGTCAGGAATAGTGGTATTTATGAAATCATTGATTTTAAAGGTCTCGGGAAAAGAATTATTTGATTTTATTTCTCGCTTTGGGGATGTCAAGGCGGAGGATACATTAGTGGTTGCCACAACGAAAAGTTTCAATATTAAGAATCAATCCCGGAATGCTTTTAAGGTAATTGTTAATTTGAATAAGATTAATGATATCCGAAATATCGATTCTTTTTTTGCTGATGTTAATAGTAAGCTCTCTAAGGATGGCATTTTTGTAGGCTGTGTAGAGTCAAGAGATCTGAGGAAGCGACGGCTTCTTAAAAAGTTTCCGCCTGTTTTGTGTTATTTGTACCTGGCAATGGATTATGTGTTTAAGCGGGTGTTTCCAAAATTAATACTAACCAGTTGGTTTTATTTTTTTATAACAGATGGAAGGAATAGGGTTATTTCAAAACCAGAAGCTATTGGTCGTCTCTACTATGCCGGGTTCTCTGTGATAGAACTTAAGGTGATTGGGAATTTACTCTGTTTTGCGGTAAAAAAAATGCAGGTTCCAGCTCAAACGGGAACACCATCCTATGGGCCGTTATTGAAGATGCAACGAGTAGGAAAAGATGGAAGGGTGATTCGGGTGTATAAAATAAGAACGATGGCACCCTATTCGGAGTTTATTCAGGAGTATATGTATAATAAACACCACTTGCAAACGAATGGGAAAATAGAGAATGATTATCGGATTACGCGGGTTGGGAAATTACTCCGGAAGTTTTGGTTGGATGAAACACCAATGATTTATAATTGGTTTTGTGGTGATTTAAAGTTAGTGGGGGTAAGGCCTCTGAGTAAGCATTATTTGGGATTATATACCAAAGAGATGATGGATAAACGATTGAGGCATAAGCCGGGGCTGTTGCCTCCTTATTATGCTGATATGCCGGCTAATTTTGAAGAAATATTGGAGTCGGAAAAGCGTTATCTGGATGCCTATGAGAAAGAACCGTTCAAAACCGATGTTAGTTATTTTTTTAGAATAGTGAGTAACATTGTTTTTAAAGGCGCACGCAGTCAGTAAGTCGTAAATAACCACAATCGATGAAGCACAGGAATTATTTTTTGACTTTAGTTCTTTTATTATTAATCTCTTTCACGACTTCCTCTTTCAGTCAAGAAGTGTTGTATCATGTGGATAATGAATCCTTATATGATTTTCTTGATGAGTTAGCTAACAATGGAGTTATTGATATTAATACTGCTGTAAAACCTTTTTCGCGTGAAAAAATAGCTCACCTGTTACAAGATGCATCTAATTCCTCAGGCTTAACCCCAAGACAAAGAAAGGATCTGGCCTTCTATCTGAAGGATTTTAATAAGGAGCTAACCATCGGGAAGGACTTTGATAAACGATTTGATATTTTTTATCACAGTGATTCGTTGTTTAAGTTTACAGTTAATCCTATTCTCGGCGTTCAGATGTTCCATAGTGGAGAAGAGTTAATCTATCATCGATGGAATGGAGCCGAAGTATTCGGATCGGTGGGGAAACATTTTGGCTTTTATGCCAGCCTTCGTGATAATCATGAAAGTAAAGTGCTGGGCGGGCCATCTATTCTTACTCAGCGTCGGGGGGCTGTTTACAAAGGAGATGATGGTAAGCAGGATTATAGTGAGGCTCGTGGTGGCTTGACGTATACCTGGAAATGGGGAAGTGTAGGCATCCATAAGGATCACTTTGTATGGGGAAATAATTATAACGGATCCAATATCTATTCTGGTCATACACCTTCCTTCGCTTTTATCTCATTTAAAATGCAACCTGTTCATTGGTTTGAATTCAATTATGTGCATGGCTGGTTGGTAAGTGAGGTTGTTGATAGTTTGAGATCTTATCAATATTATGACGGTACCCGAAAAGTATATGCCAATAAATATATGGCGGCAAATATTTTCACTTTTAAACCTTGGCGCAAACTGTATTTTTCTTTTGGTAATTCAATGGTTTATGGTGATACGAATGTAAATCCGGTCTTTCTTATTCCATTCATGTTTTACAAAAGTGCAGATCACACCTATAATTCGGGGAGTAATGCAGTTGGGCATAATGGGCAGATGTACTTTGATATTAGTAGCCGGCAAATTAAACACCTTCATCTTTATACTTCTTTATTCATTGATGAAATATCCATCAACAGAATGTTTGACACAAAGGAACACTCCAATTATATCAGTATTAAGGGGGGTGCCAGGGTGACTGACTTATTTCCCAATACAAGCTTTACAGTGGAGTACACCCGGACCAATCCCATGGTTTATCAACATGTTATCCCTACAACTACTTTTGAAAGTAATAGTTACACAATGGGGCATTATTTAAAAGATAATACAGAAGAACTTTTTATGGCTGTACGGGTTAAGCCTCTTCGAGGTCTGAATCTTTCTGTGTCATATACCAAGGCAAAAAAAGGGAAAGATTATCAGTCGATTATTCGGGAGGGGGAAATTGATCAACATCCTGAAATTAATCCTGACGAACCGCGTTGGGGATTACCCTATATGAATGAGGTGAGATGGAAGGACGAGAAATTAAAAATGAGGGTATTATACCAGATAATTAACGATGGGTATCTTGTAGCGGAATATGAAAACAGTCGTGCCAGTGGAGCAGATAAAGCGTTGTATACAGCTCCCTTTTATATGGAAGGTGAACACTTCTTCTCATTCGGGTTAAACTTTGGTTTTTAATAAATTTTCTAATTTAACGGGCTTATTTGATATGCAACACATGTTAGAAGAACAAATGATTCAGATGGTCGATCTCAAAGCTCAATATAAAAGGCTCAAATCTGAGATAGATGCTGCTATGATGAATGTGATGGAAAGTAGCAATTTCATAAATGGACCGGCTGTTAAAACTTTTCAATCAAACCTGGAGCAATACTTGAATGTCAGGCATGTGGTGCCTTGTGCCAATGGAACTGATGCTTTGCAGGTAGCCCTGATGGCTTTGGGATTAAAGCCGGGTGACGAAGTAATAACGTCTTCGTTTACGTTCATCGCGACAGTTGAAGTGATTGGTTTGTTGCAATTGAAACCTGTATTGGTAGATGTTGATACGGAAACGATGACCCTGATTCCGGAGGAAGTTAAAAAAGCAATCACTCCAAAGACTAAAGTGGTGATCCCGGTGCACTTGTTCGGACAGGGTGCTAATATGGAGGCCATCATGCATCTTGCGAAAAAATATGGTTTGTATGTTGTAGAAGATGCTTGCCAATGTTTGGGTGCTGGGTTTGGAACGAAGCGGAAAAAGCAAAAGCTTGGAACGATTGGACATATAGGGTGTACTTCATTTTTTCCGTCAAAAAATTTAGGTGCTTTCGGAGATGGGGGTGCTTGCTTTACCAATGATGATCTATTGGCAGATAGAATACGGATGTTAGTTAATCATGGTTCGAGAGAAAAATATTTTCACGAGGTGATTGGTGTAAATTCCCGGCTGGATAGTTTACAAGCAGCGATATTAGATGTGAAATTGAAGCACTTGGATGACTTTAATAAAAGACGACAGGCAGCCGCGACATATTATGATGATGTATTCAAAAACATTGATGAGGTAGCCATCCCGGTTATTCAGGGGGGATCCGAGCATATATACCATCAGTATACTCTTCGGGTGCTCAATGGAAGACGGGATGATATGTTTATATTTCTGAAGAAGCAAGGCATTCCGGCTATGATTTATTATCCGCAACCATTGCACAAACAAAAAGCATTCAGTGCCTGGATAGAGAATGATCTTAAATTACCAAATGCCGAACGGTTAAGTAATGAGGTGATTTCGTTGCCTATGCACACGGAACTTACAGAGGAACAACTTGATTATATTTCTACCGCGGTTTTATCTTGTTTTATGGCATGAAGACAACAATCTTGAATTATATTGCCCACGAAACTGCTATCGTTGATGAAGGATGTAAGATTGGTGAGGGAACGCGCATATGGCACTTTTCCCATATTATGACCGGATGTATTATTGGGAAGCATTGTAATCTGGGACAAAATGTAGTGGTGTCTCCAGAGGTGGTATTGGGAAACAATGTGAAGGTTCAGAACAATGTTTCTATTTATACCGGCGTTATCTGTGAGGACGATGTATTTTTGGGGCCTTCAATGGTGTTCACTAATGTGGTTAATCCGCGCAGTGCCATCATTCGTCGTGATCAGTATAAAAAAACATTAGTACGTAAAGGTGCTACTATTGGAGCCAATGCAACGGTAGTCTGCGGAAATGAGATTGGTGAATATGCCTTCATAGGTGCGGGTGCAGTAGTTACGAAAGATGTACCACCCTTTGCATTGGTGATTGGAAATCCTTCCCGGCATGTGGGGTGGATGAGCGAGTATGGGCACCGTCTTGAATTCGATGACCATGGGTTTGCACAGTGCCCGGAAAGCAAAGAGACTTATCGGTTGGTTGATAACCGTGTTGAAAAAATCTATAATGAGTAATAAGAAAAAAATAAAATTTGCTATCGTAGGGATGGGACACATTGGGAAGCGTCATTCTGAAATGGTGCGACGCAATTCTCATGCCGAGCTAATAGCAGTATGTGATATCTTAAGTCCGGAAGAATTAGGTGTGTCTTATCAGGATGTTCCTTTTTATTCGTCATTGGCAGAGATGCTGTTGGCACATCCTGATATTGATGTGATTAATATTTGCACCCCTAATGGGTTACATGCTTCACAAGCTATAGAAGCCTTGGATGCTCATAAGCATGTGGTGGTAGAGAAGCCTATGGCTTTAAAAAAAGCGGATGCGGAAAGTATTATTTTCAAAGCCTTGCAGGTGTCCAGACAGGTGTTTGTGGTGATGCAAAACCGGTATTCACCACCGTCTGTATGGTTGAAAAAGGTAATTGAGGACCAGTTGTTGGGTGAGATATTTATGGTTGAATTGAATTGTTTCTGGAACCGTGATGACCGCTATTATCAAAAGGATTCATGGCATGGAACCCGTGCCTTAGATGGGGGAACTCTTTTTACCCAGTTCTCTCATTTTATTGATGTGATGTATTGGTTATTTGGCGATATTTCCAATATTAAGGGACGTTTTCGTAATTTTAACCATAAAGAATCCATTGAATTTGAAGATTCCGGTGCCATAACTTTTGATTTTGTGAATGGAGGCATGGGCTCTTTAAATTATAGTACTTCAGTCTGGAACAGTAACCTGGAAAGCAGCCTTACCATTATAGGGAGTAAAGGGACGATAAAAGTAGCAGGACAATATATGAATGAAGTGGCATATTGTAATATTGAGAATTATGAGATGCCGGAGCTATCGCCAGCTAATCCGCCTAACGACTATGGCCCCTATAAAGGATCAGCGGCTAATCACCAATATATTATTAAAAATGTAGTGGAAACGTTGCGTGGTGAAACTTTTGTAACCACCAACGCGTTGGAAGGGCTGAAAGTTGTTGATATTATTGAGAGAATATATAATTATAAACCAATTGGATTAAAATAGACTACGAATGATTGACAAGTTACTAACTAAAGAAACGAAATTATCAGTCATCGGTCTGGGATATGTAGGGCTGCCTATAGCTCTTGAATTTGCCCGGAAGATGTCTGTGATTGGCTTTGATATTAAGCCTGATCGGGTGGAGATGATGAAAAAAGGGATTGATCCCAGCAATGAGCTCAATGCTAAGGCCTTTGAAGGAACGGATATTTTATATACATCCAATCCGGAAGACCTGAAAGAGGCAACCTTCCATGTGGTCGCAGTACCTACTCCCATTAACCAGCATAATTTGCCGGAACTGACACCTCTGTTGTCGGCTACTCGTTCTGTGGGTAAGATATTGAAGAAAGGCGATTATGTGGTCTTTGAATCTACGGTTTATCCTGGTTGTACTGAAGGGGATTGTGTGCCCATTCTTGAGCAGGAGTCAGGATTAAAATTTAATGATGACTTTAAAGTGGGGTATTCACCGGAACGAATTAATCCGGGAGATAAAGAGCACACATTAACGAAAATTTTAAAGATTGTATCCGGCAGCGATGAAGAAGCATTGGCGGTAGTAGCCGATGTATATAGCTCTATCATCGAAGCAGGAATACATAAAGCCAGTTCCATTAAAGTGGCTGAAGCAGCTAAGATCATTGAAAATACTCAGCGGGATGTTAATATTGGGTTAATGAATGAACTTTCCCTTATTTTCAATCGCATGGGAATAAATACATTTGAAGTGCTTGAGGCGGCCGGTACTAAATGGAACTTTTTGAATTTTTTCCCTGGACTGGTAGGAGGGCACTGTATTGGTGTCGATCCTTATTATTTAACCTATAAAGCCAATGAACTTGGGTATCATTCCAAAATCATTAATGGTGGCCGTTTTATCAACGACTCCATGGGGGCTTATGTGGCAAAAACAACCGTTAAGAAACTAATCTCCAACAGTAATAAAATCAATGGAGCAAAAGTTTTAATCATGGGAGCTACTTTTAAGGAGAATGTGAGTGATATCCGTAATTCAAAAGTGGCTGATGTGGTGAATGAATTAAAATCGTTCAGCATTGAGGTGGATGTGATTGATCCATATGCTTCATCGGAGGAGTTGATGGAAGAATATGGTTATGGTTTGGTTGATAAGATTGATGGGGATTACAATGCTGTTATTGTAGCGGTCAACCATCGTGAGTATGCCGATCTGGATGAGGAATACTTTAAATCCATTCTGGTTGAAAACGGTTTATTTGTGGATGTGAAAGGAATTTATCGCAATAAGATAAATGAATTGTCCTACTGGAGTCTGTAGTTGATTGCAGTATAAATAATTTATAAGGCGGCCATCCCTGTTTCAGTAGGGGTGGCTGCTTTTTTTGTTTCGTTATGAGTGTCTATAGCTTCCTATAGTTATTGTTTAAAAAAGAGCCCGTCTCTTCGATGGTTTTTTCAATCGGAGTAAATTCAAATCCCATTTGGTCGATAATTTTCTTGCTGCTGTAATGTGATTTTTTGTGCGCAGTTTTGGCTGTTTCTTTGGAGATACGCGGTGCTTTTCCCGTGAGCCAGTATTTGATTTTTTCAAATCGCCAAGCCAAGCTTGTCATATAGGGTGTTGCTTCTTTTTTGGGGGGTGTTGCATTTAATGCTTTGGCAACAGCTGTGAAAAACTGTTGATAACTCATGTTTTCCGCATTGAGCAAAAAACGGTCGTTGGCAATACCAGACTCCATTAGCATGATCATGGCTTTAACCACATCTCTCACATCTACAAAGCCGGTGATTCCGGAGGTGTAATAATTCATGCCGTTACGGACTGATTGAAAGAGCAGGCCTGAACTTCGTGTTATCTCTCCTGGACCGATGATGACAGAAGGATTTACAACAACCGCTTTAAGTCCTTCTTTGGTGCCGCGCCAAACTTCCATTTCAGCCCTGAACTTGCTTTGGGAATAAACGGAGTGGTTGTCATCGGCTTGCCAAGTTGTTTCTTCATCAATAGGCTTGCCATTGATGGTAGAGCCCAGGGTCGCAATGGAACTTACATAACAAAATTTGTTAATCTTTTTTTCGATACACGCATTAATCAGGTTGGCCGTTCCTTCCACATTTATGCGATACATCACTTGGGCATCCTTGGGATTAAAAGAAACCATGGCGCCACAATGGTACACCTGAGTGACATCCTTTAATGCATCGCTTAACGAATAGTAGTCCAGAAGATCTGCTGTAATCCAATTAATGCGATTGGCCAGTTTTATGGCATTGTGACCATAAAAAGAAAATACCTTTTTAACCTGATCAGTATTGCTTTCAGGTCGGCAGAGTGCTTTTACAGATAATCCTTTCTCAAGTAGTTTGTAAAGTAAATGAGAGCCAACAAGGCCGGTTCCCCCCGTCACTAATATCATTAGCCTGTTGTTACCAGTTAAATATGATGGTTTGTTTTAAATCAGGATGTACACTCAATGGTACAGGGCTGGTGCCTGCCACACTTTCTAGGAGTTGTTTTTCTGCCTTGGTGTAGTTGTTTTTAGGAAAATGAAATTCAACGATTACTTCAGCTACCCGACGTGGATCATTGGCCATTATTTTGGTGATGTCCAACTCTGTTCCTGTGATATCGATACCATTATCCATGGCTGTGATTCCCATAATGGTCATGATACAATTACCCAATGCGGTGGCCAGCATGTCAGTGGGAGAGAAGGCTTCACCTTTTCCACGGTTGTCGGTAGGAGCATCGGTAATGATTTTAGCACCAGATTGCAAATGTGTGTTCTTGGTGCGTAAATCGCCTAAATATTTGGTTTTGATCGTTGTCATGTTATTGCTTTTTACAAGGAGGCCGCAAAATACAAATATTTCCCGTTTCCCGAAAAATGGAAATATAGATTTCTAATGTGCTATTTTTAGGTTAATTTAGCCCACGTGCTTATTGCTGAAGTTAAACGAAAAGAAGTATAAAATGTTTTCAGGTATTGTAGAAGAAGCGGCCACGGTTGTTGGCCTGGAGCAAGATAAAGGTAACCTTCATATCACACTTGAATGCTCTTTTACCGATGAGCTAAAAATTGATCAGAGTATCGCGCACAATGGCGTGTGTTTGACTGTGGTTAAAACAGAAGGAAAAACCTATACAGTTACTGCTATCAAAGAGACGCTGGAGAAGTCTAACTTAGGATTGCTGAATATTGGCGATAAAGTGAATCTTGAGCGCAGTATGATGATGAATGGTCGTCTGGACGGGCACATCGTGCAAGGACATGTGGATCAAACGGCGCGTTGTCTTGAGGTGAAAGAAGCGGATGGTAGTTGGTATTACACGTTCCAATATGTGATTGACAAGGAAAAAGCCGCGCAAGGTTACATGACTGTTGAGAAAGGATCTGTTTGTGTTAATGGTGTTAGTTTAACTGTTGTGAACAGTAAAGATGATCGTTTTTCCGTGGCGATTATTCCATTTACACATGACTTTACCAACTTTCATCAGATTAAGGAAGACTCAGTAGTTAATCTTGAATTTGATATATTGGGTAAGTACATTAGCCGCATGATGGCATTACAGAAATAAGAAAATAAGTCTCAATTTGAATAGAAAACCACCGGCGACATGTGTACGGTGGTTTTTTTATTTGTGGTTGCAATAGTTCTGTGGCTAAATGATTTTTTAGCCTTTTAAGGAATTTGCTGTTGGTCAATGTCAGGTCTATGGAAGAAATTCTTGATGCGATATGGTATGATAGATTGAAAATTCGTTGATAGATATTGATAAAAACTAATGATCTATTGTATGAAGAAGAGATTATTAATCCTGCTAATAGGTATTTTCGTAGTTGTAGCTGCTTGTAAGAAGGATGATAATAAACCGGATGATAACAAATCGTTTATTGTTGGCGGTGATTTTTCCATTCTGAGAAAAATGGAATCAGCCGGGGGTAAGTATTATTGGCAAGGAGAGGAGAATGTAGGGTATGAAATTTTTAGGGCGAATGGTTATAACTATGCCAGGTTTCGCCTTTTTAACCAACCCAATATGGAAGGGGCTGTGTGTAACGACCTGGAATATACCATTGCTTCTGCTAAGCAGGCTAAAAGTTTTGGATTTAAAATCCTGTTGGATTTTCACTATTCGGATACTTGGGCTGATCCGGCTCACCAGGAGAAGCCGTGCGTGTGGCAGACGGTTACCATGCCGGCACTGGCAGATAGTGTTTCTGCCTATACGACTTATGTGCTTCAGAGGATGAATCAGGCGGGAGTGCTGCCAGATATGGTGCAAGTGGGAAATGAAATAACCAATGGAATGTTGTGGCCGGAAGGAAAAATATATAAGGATGATGGGAGTGAAGGATGGGATTCTTTTATCACCTTGTTGAAAGCCGGAATAAAAGCAGTAAAGGAAATGCAGGAAAGAACCATTCCTGTGATGGTGCACATTGATCAAGGGGCAAATAAGGAAAAAACAGCATATTTCTTTAATCACTTGGTTAACCAGTATCATGTCAAGTTCGATGTTATTGGATTGAGTTACTATCCCTGGTGGCATGGCACATTGGCGGAATTAAGAGATAACCTGGAATTTATTTCACAAACCTATTCACAGGATATTATTATTGTGGAGACGGCTTATTATGCCAATGGCTTTTATCCTGAGCCGGGTGAATCAGTCCTGGGTTATCAACCATTTCCTCCCACGGAGCAAGGGCAGTATGATTTTTTAGTAGCATTGAGGAAAACCGTGAATGGTCTGGAGGAAGTAAAAGGTATTTTTTATTGGCAACCGGATGGATTAAATCTTCCTGCATCGGATGTCCATTATTTAGGTCGTAGTTTGTTCTCACCCGAGGGCGAAGCACTGACAGGGATTAGTGTTTTTAAGGAGGAAATCTGAAGAAAAGGTTATGCATAAGTGTGATGAATTGTGTTGAAGATGCTGAAAAGACCGGCTTATTAAGAGTAATCTGCTGAAAATGTGTCGATGTAAGGTGTTGATAACTAATATTGGAAAGTTGTTTCCTGATATTTATCTTGTTGCGTTTGGTTTTAAACGTATATATTGAAAACTTTTTAAATACAGTATCATGTTCACAAAAGAAGTTTATATAAACAGACGAAAGAGATTACAACAGAAAGTTAAAACTGGATTGATTCTCATGTTGGGAAACAATGATTCTCCCATGAATTATCCGGATAACATCTACCATTTTCGTCAGGACAGTACTTTTCTTTATTTCTTTGGGCTCGACCAACAAGGGCTTGCCGGAGTAATTGACGTGGATAATGATAAAGAGATTCTTTTTGGAGATGACTTGTCGTTGTCGAGTATTATCTGGACCGGACCGCAGCCTACCATGGTTGAACAGGCAGGTAAAATAGGTGTTGCTAATGTAAATCCAATGGCCGACCTGGCTAAGGTTATTGATCAGGCCATTCAACAAAAGCGTCCTATCCATTTTAACCCACCTTACCGGGGGGAGAATATCATGTGGTTGAGTGATTTGTTTGGGATCCATCATTCACGTGTGCAGGATTACTGCTCATTGGAACTGACCCAGGCCTGTATCGATCTCCGCTCAGTGAAGGAACCCTGGGAGATTGAAGAGATGGAACGTCACATGGCAGTAGCTTATGAGATGCACACCACAGCCATGAAGATGGCCCATCCGGGGGTGACAGAACAAGCCATTTCCGGTGCATTGGAAGGTATCTCCATGTCGGGAGGCGGCATTGTTTCTTTCCCGAATATTTGTAGTGTCCGTGGCGAAACCTTGCATAACCATAACCATGGAAATACCTTGAAAGAAGGTGATTTATTACTTGTTGATGCGGGTAGTGAGTCGCCGCTGCATTATGCTACTGACCACACACGTACCACTCCTGTAGGAGGCAAATTCACCCAGCGACAAAAAGAGATCTATCAAATTGTGTTGGATGCCAACAATATTTCGCGCGAAGCCACCAAGCCTGGCGTGACCTATCGTGAGGCACACTTTGTGGCAGCTAAGACCCTTGCCGCTGGATTAAAAGAGCTGGGGCTGATGAAAGGGGATGTGGATGAAGCGGTAGCCCAGGGAGCTCACGCCTTATTCTGTCCTCATGGATTGGGACATATGCTAGGGTTGGATGTGCATGATATGGAAGACTACAATGACACCTTGGTTGGATACGATGATGAGGTGAAACGCAGCACGCAGTTTGGTTTGGCTGCGTTGCGTATGGGACGTCGTTTGCAGGAGAATTTTGTGATAACCAATGAGCCCGGATGTTATTTCATTCCTGCCTTGATTGATACCTGGCGCAATGAGAAGAAATTTGAACAATTCCTGAATTACGATAAGATTGAGACCTATAAAGATTTTGGAGGTATTCGTTTGGAAGATGATGTGTTGGTTACCGAAAACGGAAGCCGCATCTTAGGCGAACGGATTCCTATCACGATTGACGAGGTTGAAGCAACAGTGAATTCTTAACTATTACATATTCTTATTCCAAATCTATGAAAGGGGCTGTCTTCAATGGTTATTGGAGGCAGCCTTTAGCTTAAACAGATTTTCGGGAATTTATAAGACCCGCGATATAACTGGTAAGAGCGATGGAAGAGGAGGATTTAATGAGATAGAAACACTGCTTAATTAGGTTAGTTTTGAGACTTGTTACATTCACGATAAAGCTAAAAAGATGAAAACAGTAATTTTAAGTGTAGCGCTGTGTGCAGGCCTGATGACTTCGGCCATGGCACAGGAAAAAAGTGCTTTTAAATTTGAACCGGTTTATAACCTCAAGACCACGCCTGTAACAACACAGGATCGGACCGGTACATGTTGGTCATTCAGTACCACTTCTTTTATCGAAACAGAGATTATTCGTCAGGGTGGCCCGGAAATGAATTTGTCTGAAATGTATTTCGTGCGTTATGCTTATCCTGAGAAAGCCCAACGCTATGTGATGGTACATGGAGAGGGGAATTTTAGCCAGGGCGGACAGGCGCATGATGTGATGAACGTATTGCGTGAGCATGGTATGATGACCGAAGATGCTTACCCCGGACGCCGGGATGTGTCAAAACCATATAACCATTCTGAGTTGGCATCATCTCAGAAAGTGTTATTGGATAACTTCATTAAACAACGTAATGCTGCCCCTTCTGAATTGTGGTATGAAACATTAGATGGTGTTTTGAATACGTATATGGGTCAGTTGCCTGATGAGGTGACCTATGAAGGTAAATCTTATACCCCACAGGCATTGGCTGAAAAGATGAAGATTAATCCGGATGATTATGTGGAGCTAACCTCTTACTCGCATCATCCTTGGTATTCCACTTTTGATTTGGAAATTCCTGATAACTGGTCACACGATCAGTATTATAACTTGCCATTGGATGATTTGATGGCGGTGATGGATAATGCATTGGAAAAAGGTTATTCATTTGCCTGGGATGGTGATGTGAGTGAGAAATTCTTCAGTCATAAAAATGGCGTGGCATTGGTGCCGGTAGTGGATAGCCTGGGTTTTGTGCCTCAGAAAGAGAAAAAGATTACCCAGGAGAACCGTCAGAAGGCTTTCATGTCATGGCAGTCAACCGATGATCACCTGATGCACATCACAGGCTTGTCAAAAGATCAGGAGGGCACGCGTTATTATAAAACAAAAAACAGCTGGAGGGATGACAGTAATGATTTCGGCGGTTATTTGTATATGTCCGAAAGCTTTGTGCGTTTGCATTCTGTAGCTATCATGGTGCACCGTGATGCAATTCCTAAGGAGATTGCCAAAAAGCTTTTTAAGAAATAATAAACAGTGATCAATTAACAAGGATCAGTAAACCGTGGACAGTGACCTGTTAGCAGTGATCAGTTAACAGTGATCAGTTAACAGGAATAAAGAAATAACAGTAAACAGATAGTTGAGCCTCGTCAGATAATGACGGGGCTTTTCTTTGTATTGATGGTGTCTGGTTGGAAATTTGTTTCTTTGTTTTAATATCAAAAAACAACAGCGTTATTGTCTGAGTAAAAAAAGGAGCCATGCAAATGAAATTTACACACAGGATGATGATTAAAACAAAGGACTCCGATTCTCCGTGTTTACAGTCTATCATATAACAAGGTCGCATTTACTCAACAAATATGAAAAAGGCCATGATGTTGGGAAGCGGGGGAGCCCGTCAAATAAGCGGGCCGGCGTTGGCGCGACGAAGATGAATGCGGGAATTCTGGCAAGTGGGTTAGCAAAAATTCATCAAGGAGGTGGGTTGAAGCATTTATTTGACTAGCGTTTTTTGCTTCGTTTTTGGGGCAATGCCAAAAATGAAGTAGGGTTTGGGACAACGTCCCAATAAAACTATATGTCATCTAACAAGGATGTATAGCTATTATATTGGCGTCAATATGGCCAATGGCCATCTCTGACTATTATCTCTAATCTATAAGTCTATTGTCAAAATATAAACAGATGAGTTCTCTACAAAATAATATAGAACACTTGGTGCGCGAAAAATTAGCCGTTACCGATGCCGGGCATGATTGGTGGCATGCGGTACGCGTTCGAAATAATGCCATGAAAATTGCTGAACAAGAGGGGGGAGATCTCCTGGTAATTGAAGTGGCGGCGCTAATTCACGATCTGGTCGATGATAAGTTTTTTGAGCCCGAAGAGGCAATACAAGATGTTGGCTTTTTCCTGGCAGAGCAGGGATTGGACAATGATCGCATCAACCAGGTTGTTGAGATCATTACAACCATGTCCTTCTCAAAGGAACTGGAAGGGCTGAAAGTAACCAGCCTGGAAAGCCGGATTGTGCAGGATGCCGACCGTCTGGATGCTATTGGTGCCATTGGGATAGCGCGGGCCTTTAGTTACGGGGGACACAAACAACGGGAAATGTATAATCCCGATATTGCGCCTGTTAAGCATGCTGATGCTTCCTCCTACCGCAATAATGGCGGGCATACCATCAATCATTTCTACGAAAAGCTGTTGTTTTTAAAGGATAAAATGAAAACCGCCGCCGGCCGCCAAATGGCTCAACAGCGACATGGTTTCATGGAAGCTTACCTGGAACAGTTTTATGCCGAGTGGGGATAGTAGAATTAGAAGAAGGCTGGGTGCTGTTTTTTTAATTAGAATAGATTCTTTAGAGAATTTTATAGTTTATTTTCTTGAAGAAAAACAACAGTGATAAATTAAACTTTTCGCAGGTTTAAATGCTTAATTATCGATAGTTTTAGATGGCATGAAGGCAATGTTGTTGACAGAACAGTTAGTTTAATGGTATAGTTTAAGATTAATACAAATTTCCATAATGCATTGGGCAGTTGAAGGTATGTTGCTCATGAATATGACATATGTATTTTTCACCTTGTGAAATCAATTGAGAATAGTCATCTTTTAGTAGGGCTTGTTTTTTTATATTTGAAATGAACTTTTTAAAAAGCTAAAATATGAAAGGTAAATTTATCTTATTTGTATTGCTGTCTACTTGTTCAATGCTGTTTTCTCAGCGAATTATTCATAAGGATAAAGACATTCACTATGTACAGCTTCCTATGGTTGTAATGCCCGGCGTTACGACTTATAATTGCGTGTGGAATTCAGATGGGGTGAAAGAAACTATACCTGATATTGAAACCGCGATGGGATACAACAGCCAAACAGTTAAAGGATTTTTAGACATTCAGGGGTACACCTATTCAGAGTCTGACCCGGATATTACAGTGACATTGTTCAGTGAGCCTTTGTTGTTGAACGATCCGGAAATTGTCAATCTTTCCAGTGATTCGGATAACCCCAATTACCGGGCCCTGTATTCTTTCCCTCTTAACTGGAAGATTGAGGTTAACGGAAAGTTTTCACACGCCATTCAGTTGGCTGAAAAAGATATTATTGCTGAGGTTCATATTCCTTTGTTAAAGGATCAATTTGGTTCTCCAACTGCTGCTATTGCCGAAAGAGAGATCGTAGAGAAATTTATCGACGAAAATAAAAATAAAGTATCGGCCTTTGTCAAGGAGCAAGCATTAGCGATGTTTTTTGCAAATATTAAAGAGGTGGTTGATTCAGAACTAAGTTATCAGAAGCAGGTAAAGGAAATCAAACTCAGTTCTTTTAAATCCAGCAAAAAGGCAGATATGTCGGCCTGGGATGCACCCTATAAAAAAGGTCTGGAGTTGCTTGATAAGTATGGTAAAGGAACCTCCCCAATGGATTTGTATAATGAGTACAAAGACATTTTTGAGTTTTGGGACGCACAAGTGGAACAGCATAAGGATAATGTAAAAGAGAATAAGAAAATCATTAAAGTGGCCATTGGAAACTTAATGAGTTTGCTTCAAGTGGTTAATCCGGGAGAGATTAAACCGGAATATCTTGAGGTTTTAGATCAAATAACCAGTATTGATGAATTAAAAACACAAATAGAGGATGGTCAGAAAAGGCAATTAGCGAATGCTTCAAATACACCGGACTATGGTATGTTGAGTAAGCTTCCGGCACTTGATGGATATAAATATGAAATGGTTTATACCAACAATAAAGGTGCACAAGTGCCAGGTGTTATTGAATTTAGCAGTCCTTACGGATTTGATCCTTATAAAACAGCTGCATCATTCAATTTGTATGAACGAGATACATATGTGGCAAAGTTGGGAAAAGTATCCGGAAAGGATAAAATTGATGTGAAGGATGTGCAGTCATACGAATTGTTTGGGCGAAAATTTGTTAAGAAGAAGTATACAGATCCAACCGCTGTTAGTATCGGAGGTACTGAGTGTTTCCTTGAGGAGATGATTACCGGTTCGGCATCTTTATACCGGATTTATCCCCAGTTAGGAGCCGGAGGACCTGGTGGTGTAAATATTATTGCCGGAGGAACCGGTGCGAGTAAAGAGGAGGTAGAAAATTCAAGATGTCATCCTGAATTTGTTCTTAAGTATAAGAAGAAAACGCTCCTTGTGTATAACTACAGTAAACTGGCGGTTGTTTTGAAAGATAATCAGGAAGTAGCTGATAAGATAAAAGGAGGAGATTATGGGAATAAACCTGTAGCTGAAAAGACTTCTAAGTTGGGTAAGCTTATGCAGCAAGGCGTTGTTAACGAAATCTCAGAAGAGATTATTAAGAAGATAGTAAAAGAGTTTAATTCATTGATGTAATCAGAATCGGTTTTTGTATATGCATAAAAAGGGACTACAATCAGTAGTCCCTTTTTTTATGGGAGAGATGATTTTGTTCTGAAAAATGATTGTAATTTAATTGTGCAATTAATCAGTTTATTCCGAACAAAATCCACTAATCATGAGAACAGTCATTTTATTCCTTTTTGTAACAATTCTTGCCGGGTGTAAGGGTTCAAATGTTATTACTTCAACAGGCAAACATTTGGATGAGCTGTATCGGGCTGCCATGGCCGATGCTTGTTATCCGGAACAAAGTGAAATAAGTTATAACCTTCTTTCTTTAACGGATAGCAATGCCGATTTAATCCGAAAAACAATCAAAGGGGAGGAGTATGTGCTGATGGTTTCCTTGAAAGCAAATGCTTCTTATTACAAAAATGATCAGTACACAGGATTTTACAACACCTCTGACTATCCAATTTGGGTGACGGTCGCACCTCAATTGCTTCGGCGGCTTAATCCAGGTGACTTTGTTGACATGAATTTGCGGTTGAAGCAGCTTTTAGGGTTGCCGCCTGATAAAACGGTATATGGTTATATCGTGGAATTTTGGGTGAGGCCCCAGGACTTGTTTAGACCTTGTCCGGATAAAGAAATTGATGACACTCAATGTGATTTGTGTTTTCCCGCTAATACCGATTCGGCCCATATCCAGTGGATTAATAAAAGTCGGATTGATCGATACTATAAATGTGGTCTGTTCAATCAATATCCCTGGACCCAGTTGGGCTATACCTATGATTGGCATCCTGGGAATCCAACACATGTCGGGCTTAGTGAGTTTGTGATAGGTAAGGATAAAAATGTTGTAGTACACAAGATTTATTCTACCGAAGAGTATTTTATACAGAGAGACGAATAAATCTGTTCCGTTATCGGGAGTAGGGTATGCCATTGTTATAAAATGGGAATAATACTTGCCCTTATTGTTTTATGGATCCATCAATTGTGTTATAGTCGTATCACGGGCCACTAAACCATTAGCTTGTATCAGACACTTAGGATCAATTTCATTGAAAATGTTATTTTCGCCCAGGCAGGTTGTTAATTATCCTTAACTTGCTAATGAAACAACAGTGCATTGCTGCGGTACAAACTTTAATCTAAACATATATTTAAATGGGACTATTTTCAGGAATATTAGGAAATGCCGGGGTGGTCAAGCCCGAAGAATTAAACCAGGAATATGCCAACCTGTTTGTGGAGGGCGAACAGGTGGAAATTGGCTTTAAGCTTATTCGGGATGTATTCATCTTCACTAATAAGCGCCTTATTTTGGTGGATAAGCAAGGATTAACCGGGAAGAAGATCGAATACCTTTCCATTGGTTATAAGAGCATATCACGTTTCAGTATTGAAACATCAGGTCATTTCGATTTAGATGCAGAATTAAAAATATGGATCTCCAGTGAACAGACCCCCAGTATCGTGAAGAAATTCAACGCGAAGGTAAATATCTACGAATTGCAAAAAGTATTGGCGCAACATTGTTTGTAGATTTTTAAGCCATCAAAAGAAAATTGAAAAAAATACCAAATCCCCTTTCTGAATGAATAAGGAAGGGGGATTCTTTCGGATATTAAAGCACCTCCTACCCAACACCTCAACATAGAACATCCAAACATCTCCACATCTCTCCATCCAACATCTCCACGTCCAACCTCTAACCTCTAGTCTCTAACTTCTAATCTCCCCCCATCAAACATCGCACATCTCCACGTCTCCACATCCAATCCTCCTTCATTTTTTGTAATTTCACCAGCTTAAAATATCACCAGACTTATGGCTACACGAAAACCAGCAGCAAAACCCAAAAAAACAGCACCTGCCAAAAGAAAAACCACCGGTAAAACCACTTCAAAACGAAAGACTACCAAAAAAAAGGCGACCTCCAAGAAGAAGGAATCTTCACTAAAGAAGAAACTCATTGTCTGGACACTGAAAGTGGCCATGTCGGGCATTACGGTTATCGGGTTGTTCTTGATGTTGGTCTACCTGGGCTTTTTTGGCCGCCTTCCTTCCGAAGAAGAGCTGTCTAAGATCAGGCAGCAATCGGCCGCAGAGGTTTATTCAGCTGATGGCAAACTGATGGGGCGCTATTTCGTGGTGAACCGTCGCACCATTGACAACAATGCCATCTCAGATTATGTGAAGGATGCCTTGGTAGCAACGGAAGACAGTCGATTCTTCGAGCATAGCGGACTCGACTTTATCAGTCTGGGACGTGTGATATTTCGTACCATCCTGTTGGGCGACCATGCACAAGGGGGTGGTAGTACCATTAGTCAGCAGTTAGCCAAAAACCTTTATCCCCGAAAGCGGTTAGGATTACTCACCTTTCCGGTGTGTAAGGCCAAAGAAATATTTACTGCCAACCGGATGGAGCAGATCTACGACAAGGATGATATTCTCACCCTTTATCTGAATACCGTTCCTTTTGGAGAAGATATCTACGGGATAGAGGTGGCCGCTCAGCGTTTTTTCAGCAAACGATCACGCGACCTCAATCCCGGTGAAGCCGCCACATTGGTTGGTATGTTAGCTGCTAATACAGCCTATAATCCGCGCATCAACCCCGAACGCTCCAAAAAGCGCCGTAACATAGTGTTGGGCCGTATGCAGGAACAAGGGTTTCTGTCGGCCAATGAAGCTAAAAAGTGGAAGACCAGCTCCAATGGACTGCATTACCGGCGTATCGACCACAATACCGGGATATCTCCTTACTTCAGGGAAAAAATAAAGCATCAGGCCGAAGAAGTATTAGCCGATCTCTATGGCGACGAGTACAACCTTTTTAGTGATGGGTTGCGGGTAGTCACCACCATTGATTCACGTGTACAGCATTATGCCGATGAGGCAGTCAAGCAACAACTGAAACGACTTCAACAGAGTTTTAATCAACACTGGAAAGATAAAGACCCGTGGGTGAAGCATCCGGAGATATACGCCTCTGCACTGCGAAAATCCAATCGTTACCAGGTACTGAAAGAAGCGGGGTGGAGCGAAGAAAAGATCATGACCCACATGGAGAAGAAAACCAAGATGACCATCTTCTCTTACGGTGGCGAGAAACGTGTTACCATGAGTCCGGTGGACTCGGTGAAATATTACCTGAAATTATTGAATACCGGGTTTGTCGCCGTAAATCCGTCCAATGGCCATTTGTTGGCCTGGGTGGGTGGTATCGACCATAAGAGTTTTCAGTATGATCACATCACCTCCAAGCGGCCGGTGGGATCCACGTTTAAACCCTTTGTTTATGCGGCTGCCTTGATGGATGGCATGGAACCCTGTGATTTTATTTCCAACGAACGACGTGTTTATAAAAAGTATAACGATTGGTCGCCGGCTAACTCCAATGGAAAGCACGACGGTTACTATAGCTTAAAGGGCGGACTGGCCAATTCGGTGAATACCATCAGTGCCGAGATTATTAATCGTGTGGGGGTGGATGAGGTGGTTGATCTGGCCCATGAGATGGGGATTGAGAGTGAAATGCCACCGGTGCCGTCCATTGCCTTGGGAACCGCTGAGTTGTCGTTGCTGGAGATGGTGGGTGCCTATTCCACCTTTGTGAATTATGGCCGTCCGGTAGAACCCGTGGGTTTGTTGCGTATTGAAGACCGCAAAGGCAATGTGCTGTATGAATATGAAGAGCCCAAACATCCCAGACAAGTGTATAGTGAAGAGGTTGCCCATTTCATGATTGAGATGATGCGCGGGGTGGTAGAGCGCGGTACCGGTAAATCGTTGCGGACGGGGTATGCCCTGCACAGCCAGCTGGCCGGTAAAACGGGTACCACACAAGACAATGCCGATGGCTGGTTCATTGGCTATACCCCCGGATTGGTAGCCGGATGCTGGGTGGGTAATGATCAGCCCGCCATTCGCTGGCGGTCTACCCGGTTGGGGCAGGGTGGAAAAACGGCATTGCCCGTATTCGGTAAATTCATGCAGCAGATGGAAAAAGACCGGAAGATGGCCAAATACACCAAACGTTCTTTTTATCCCATGCCCGAAGACTTGCAGCGACGTTTCTTGTGTGAAGACTACTCACTCGATGATCCCGACAAGAACATCTTCGACCGGTTCCTCGATAGCTTCGACCGCCCCGATTCCACCAAGTTGCGCAAAGCACAGGAGCGCGATGAACGAAAGAAAGAGCGTAGGAAAAGAAAAGAACGCGACCACAAAGGAATCCTGGATAAGATGAAAGATTTGTTTAAGAAAAAATAGGGGGGTAACGTAAATTGGGTAATGCAGAGATACGCGGAGGAAACATGGTGGAGAACCGCAGCGTTTCTTGTCATTGCATTCCGCGAATCAAATCGAATTCTTTTGTCCGCAGATGAAAAACGATTATCACAGATTTTAAGGGAGTACTTTAATTATTATTGTAAATCCACATTTCATCCCCCTATTTTAGGGGGACTAAGGGGGTATAGCGTGCGTAGCACCTGATGGCGTTGAACGGTTCACCCCACAGCGTTCTTTTTCAACTGCCAGTTTTTTCATCTTTTCAGTTTCTCAAATTTTCAAATTCTCATCCTTTCACCTTTTCACGTATTTCTTTCCCTGGTAACGCAGAGATACGCCGAGGAAACACAGAGAACCGCAGATTTTAACCCCCTTAGGCCTTCACTTTCTAGCGGAACTAAGGGGGTAGATGCTTTTTTACTTCTACAATTTTAATAGCTGTCGGTACCCTCAAAAACAAGGGGAGGCACAGCGCCCGGGATAATTCGGAGTATTCAAGCTGGGCTGTCGGTACCCTCAAAAACAAGGGGAGGCACAGCGTGCGAAGATGAGGAAGGGTGTGTCTTTAGGCTGTCGGTACCCTCAAAAACAAGGGGAGGCACAGCCCGCTAACAGTACTGCAATATGATTTCGGTGCTGTCGGTACCCTCAAAAACAAGGGGAGGCACAGCAGAGAACGCCAGAAGGCCTATTATTGCTGCATTGCAGCCTGTTTTTTCTTAAAAAAAATGATCATTTCTACCTGTTTTGGGTGTCCCGGAGGCCATTTTTTTTCAATTAGATGGTTGATACTTGTGTTATTTTTTCCAAAGTCAGGGTGGTGAGTTGCATTCCCTTACCAAAAAAGTCGATGAACTCGTTGCCGGTTTGTTGTTTGTTTTTGTCGGTAACCCTTTTTACCAGTTTTTCTGATGGCAGCAATTCCCCAATGGGAATATCGTTGTGCAGGGCACAGTTGCGCAACTGCTTGAGTTGTTCACCTTGTGTTTCGCTGATTAATTGATCGTTGGTTAAGGCCTCGCAAATGGCGTTAAACTCGATATAACCTTTAATATTGGGGTGTAATTCATACCGGTCAATTACCTGACGTTCCAGTTTAAACAAGGCATCGATAAATGCCCGCCGGCACAACCCGTATCCGGTCAGCAGCTCTGTCAGGTAAAACCTGTCGCGCTCCTGTTTCGGCACAGGTACCAAAACATATTCCTCTTTAATGGTGGCCAGCTTTTTATCAGCAGCCTGCATTTTTTCATAAGCCCTCATGTTTTGTTCTTCTTTCGACAATAACATGAATTTCTCCTCCTGGGTGAGGTCATCCTTCTTTTTCCGCACCAGGTGGTTGAGTGCCATTACCGGGTCAGGTATCAGTTGCTGTTGCACGGCAATCGTCATTATCTTTTCCACCTGGCGGGGGATCATGCGGTAGCGGTTTTGTTTAAAGTGGCGGTAAAAACAGGTAATGTAAGCGGTTGTTTTGAGCTTTTCTTCTCCCATTTCTACGCATAGGCGTAATTGGTCTTTCTGAAAATCCAGGGTGTCGAGGGTGCGGTTGCTGTATTCATCTTCATAATAAAGGGTGTAATGGTAAGCCAGTTGAGCCAGCAAGGCATCCTGCCGTTTAATGGCATAGAGCCGCTGGCGGTCGGTGCGGGGCCAGTGTGCCCAGCCGTCAAAACCATAAAAGGCGGCAATGGTTAACCGGTTGCCATTGGTTTCTAACACCTCGTTGTGCCGGTTGCACAGTTGGTTGTTGTTGTCGATTTTACCGGCGTTAATGTTTTTTAGTTGTTTGGTTTGTATCCCAACGGCCGAATAGTAGTGGTTGTCTACGTTGTAAATGCCACTCTCTTTGGGTTGGGGCTGTTTTTGCTCATTTTGTGCTGCCTGTGGTGTACGGCTGTCACGCAAACCCAGCCAGCGCATTTCGGCGTTGGGGCGCCAGGCATCCACATCAAAGGATTGTTCCAGTTGTGTTGCCAGCTTATCCAGCATGGCCAGGCGGTAATCGCGTGCCTGCAGGTAGAGGTCGTTGACTGTTTTTTTCTTTTTAAGCGGATAGGGTGATCCCGAATTGCCCATGATGCCGGAATATCTGATCTGGCTGTTGATGGCCTGGTAGTAACTGATGTGTTTCCGGTTCCCCAGTTTGTTCAGGGTGCGCAGCAGGGCGTCGTGGGCCTGCTCGCGTTTGTTAGAGTCGGTCATCAACGATAATTGTTTCACCAGCTCCTGGTACCCGTTCTTACCCCCGGTGATGCCTTTGTAATCCTTGGCATGGGCCAGGTTGTGATCTTGATTGAAGGTAATCATGCGGTTCCAGGTGTGAACAATGTAGAGGATTTTAGCATGGTGCTTAGAAGGACTGAACGGGTCGGGCTGTTCGCTACTTTCAGCAGCCTCAATGGCCTGGTGTTCCTTCTCCCAGGAGCTTCGCAGGTAAGCAATTCGTTGGGCAATGGCCGAGGGAGTCACCAGCCCTTTGGGTTTATTGCCTCTGCCGGTATCGGTTTTATCAATAATCTGGTTGAGAATGCTGTTGAATAGGTCAATAAAAAAACCTTTTCGTTGTTCGTGGTTGGCGGGCTTTTTTTCAGTGTTGCTTGTTTTTTTAATGGGGAAGCGGTGGAAGTAGTTTTCCAGGATGGTACACAATGTTTCACTTCCCAGCCGGCCTATCACTGTTTTTTTTATGCCCGTGTGGGTGAGTTTAAACAGAGCATGCGTGTAATGACCTTGTGAGTCCTGTTCAAAATAGTAGGAATAGCCGTTTTCTTCACCCCGGTCGTTTAACCGGTCTTCTGTCTTTTCCGGAATTTGCCAGTCTATTTTTTCATGCCGGGGCAAACGCTCCAGGGGGTTGTCTTTTGTCAGATTCTTGTTCTTTTGCTTCACCTCTGTAGCGGAGGCGTGGCGGGCCCATTTCCAGTTGATTATTTTGTAGGTGTCCAGCTCCAGGGTGTGCCACTCTTCGGTGAGGAAGTCCACCACATATTCCAGGAATTTGTTTTTTTCGCGCACCGCATAGGTGGCCCCGTCAATGGTTACCATCTGGTGCGGCATCAGGTAAGGATCTGAGCTGTCTTTCTCCTTTATCTCATAGCCGGCATTAAGGGTGTGCCCCAGTTCATCCTGTTTATTTTGTGCCACCCGGTCAACCAGCCGTTCCCTGGGGCAGCGTTTCAAATATTCGAGCAGTGAAAAAGCCTTTTCCTTTTTAAGGTCTTCATTGTCTATGGTCAGGGTGTCGCGGTGGCCCCGGATAGCAAAATGGGTGTACACATCGCGGGCATAAAAAAAGTGTTTTCGTTCTGTTTTCAAATGTTTGGGGTATTCCTTATCCGGAAACCGTTCGCGCCAGGCTTGTCGTTCTTTCTGCTTTTTCAGGAGGTCGGGATTTCTCATATCCGGAAACTGCTCCCGCCAGGCTTGCCGTTCTTTTAGCTTTTCAAACGAAAAAGGGGCCTGTTCCATGGCGGTTAGAAAATCATTAACCTCTTGCTGTGTAAGGAAAAGGGAGGTGACAAACAAATAGCCGGTGTAGGTCAGGTGATGGGTGTAGTCGCCTTTTAATTTTTTCCCTTGCGGCAGTTCAAGTTCTACGCTTCCGTTGTACGAAGTCTTGAAATAGAAAAGGGCCCGTTGGCCGGTGTATTTGGGGGGTATCTTTTTAGCGGTGCTGAGGGTGGCTTCATTGTATAATCGTATCAGGGTATCACGCAGCAGTTCGTCTTCTATTACCGGTTCCGTATGTTGGTAGTGCGACCATTTGTTGCGTATGTCCCGTAGCGCCTCTACCAGATGCAGGAAGCGGTCGAAGTTGGCTTCCGCTTGTTGCAGGGGTTCCTCGGTGGTTTCCGGTTCCAGCCAGATGCCTTCATTTACCAGGCTGTTAACCACCTTTAAATTTTCTTTTGAGCGGGTCCAGTAAAAGTATTTCTTTTCAGGGGTCAGACTTTCCCTGTTTTTAAGCAGTTGGTCAATGGGATCTTCCTTTTTCGAGGTTCGTTTAATGTCCAGGAAACGTTCTACTGCTGTTACTGCCATGTTGGTGTACACCGCCATGGGCACCCGGAATAACCTTTCGGGAGAGGGGCCTTTTTTATTTTTCATTGTTCAAGGATTTTAAGTTAAAGGGTGATTAAAATGCACAGGGTATACTTCAGCGCGGTCACAATGGCTACTGCCAGCGCCAGTATGGAGAGTAATACGGCAGCGCGGAATAGCCGGTATTTGCGTGCAGCTACACCGGCAGTGGCATGGGTCCAGGCCAGCATGTCGTCGTGTACCCTGGTGGCCTGTCCGGCTAAGGCATCGTGCAGTTGCTGCGGACTCAGGCTTGCAACCTTTTCTGAAAAGAAGAGGTTGGGGGTGCTTTGTGCCGGTGGTGTGGTTTTTCTTTTTACACTCATTCGGGGAAAGAATGACCATAATATTAAAAGTGTGGAAATAGAAAGCAGTAGCAGGATGATGAAAAGCGACCAGTGAAGCAGGGTGTTTAGCTCTTTATAAACAGTGACCAAACCAAACATGGAACCACAGTTAATGGCGATAAGGCCTGCGTTTTTGGCTTCTACAAATTTAAGCGACTCGCGAATGGAGTTATACACCTCCTTGATGTTTTCGGGTTCAATGGCATTGCCGGGTGTTGAGTTTGCTGTCATAAATCGGATTATAAGAAAATGTGGTAAGGAGCCTAAAGGTATAATTTATCGTATTAAGATTAGATCATGCCAAGGCATTTTCTTCAACGGGCATATTTTTATTTGGTAACGCAGAGGGCCGCCAAGGAATGCTCATTTTTTCTTGTAACGCAGAGTCTTCAAGTCCTGACATACTAACAAAAGGTGAGATAACTCTAATTTGACGCTACCAGTACCTTAGGTCTCACACAGATTTTCCGCAAACCCCAAGAGATGCAGAGAGAATTGTTTTACACATCTACTAAAAGGAGTCAAATACTCGTAATTCATTTTCTATTCACCCGGTCACACTTTTCCCCTCCTAAAAGATTTAGGAGGGGTACGGGGTGGTTTGAAAATCGGGGTGGTTTGATTGTAACATATCCAGTGAGGATTAAAAGAGTTATATAGTAGATCCGAAGAGCATCTTGTTCTCGAATTCCGCCAATTACCCCAAATGCTTTTGCCTGCAGATAATCTGTCCTTGGATGAAGTGCTGTAAATCCCCATTTCATCCCCCTAATTTTAGGGGGACCATGGGGGTATGTCTAAATGCACTGCTTTTTCCCGGCTGTTGGTACTCTCAAAAACAAGGGGAGGCACAGCAGGCGATTGCACCGGGCTGAAAGGTAATTGGCTGTCGGTACCCTCAAAAACAAGGGGAGGCACAGCGTAATGGTGATCTGTTCCGGTCTGTCTTTAGCTGTCGGTACCCTCAAAAACAAGGGGAGGCACAGCTTGACAAAGCTATCATACTTGTTTATGATTGCTGTCGGTACCCTCAAAAACAAGGGGAGGCACAGCAAATGGCATAAGGGTAAGCACACAAGGGCGGCTGTCGGTACCCTCAAAAACAAGGGGAGGCACAGCAGAGACCGCCAGAAGGCTTGCTATTGCTGCATTGCAGCTGTTTTTTTCTTAAAAAAAATGAACATTTCTTCCTGTTTTGGGTGTCCCGGGAGCCATTTTTTTTAAATATTCTTCCGCCATCTTTCATTTTTGCTTTACACTTTTTCTACTCTACGGCTTTTTTTGAACGCTGTAAATTGCACAATTTTTCTCATTCGCCACCAGGCAGCACCATTTTTTTAAGGGTAGGGGAGAATGGCAGAAGCCTTACCTTTTCAGTTTTTCAAATAATCATTGGCTCAAATTCTCAATTCCCATCTATCTACTTCCCTGTTTTAGCGGCTTTCTGGTTGTAACCTGTATTCGCGCGCCCGCGAAACCTTCCCGCAAGGTCGTTTGGCGTTTCCGCGAGCCCGCGAAATCTTCTCGCGAGGTCGTTTGGTGTATCCGCGAGCCCGCGAAAGCTTCTCGCGAGGTCGTTTGGTGTTTTCGCGAACCCGCGAAAGCTTCTTTCAAGGTTGCAGGGCGTTTTCGCGAACATTCTATGAATGTTGTAGTGAGATAATTTTTTTCTGACGTTTAAAAAATAATGGAAGTGTTATAATTATTGGGATACGGCTAGAAAATGATGGGGGTCGCAGTGTTTATTCTTCTAAAGTTTACATCGATATTTTGACTTTGAAAAAAAGATGATTTAACTTCCTTATGTTTTTGTAAAAAATTAATAATCACATTTAAATTTCAGTTTATGTTTTTAACAGCCGATATTACTAGATTTCGCAATAGCGAGTTTATTCAGTTTCTAAAAAATCTGCTTCAGATTATTAAAAGTTTTACCCTGCTGCTTGAGAAGTTGCAGTCGAAAGTAACCCCTTTGGATAATGAGGTGAATGACATGACTAATATCTTCAAGCCCGAACGGGGCAGTAGTATCACCCAGGATATAGTAGATTTGGATGGGCGACGCGACTTTGCATTAACAGGTCTTGAGAAATTATTGGAAGGAATGACCAATCATTTTAATCAAGATACTGCCGACGCGGCGCAGGCACTGCTTGATACCCTTAATAATTTTGGTAGTGGATTGGCTCGCATGAATTACCAGGCTGAGACCAGTGTTATCAGCAGCCTGATAGAAAAATGGAAAAGTGAAGATGAGTTAGTGGCTGCTGTTGCAACATTAAATATAGAAGCCTGGGTGAATGAACTGGATGAAGCTAACACGCTTTTTAATAACCGTTACCTGAATCGGGTGAAAGAGTCGGCCCAGGCACCGGAGATTAAATTGGCTGATTTGCGTAAGTTGGCCACCGGGCATTACCGGGAACTCCTGAAGTACATCACCGCCTATGCCACCCTGGATGAAACCAATAGTTACGATCCGTTGATCCGCGAGGTAAATCAACTCATCGAACAATACAACAGGCTGATCACTCAACGAGAAGCCAAAGAGCCAAAAGAAGCCGAAGAGACGGAACAGGCGTAGTTTTAGTTAAATTTGGGAATTAGTGAGAGGAGATACCTTGGGGGGTATCTCCTCTTTATTTTTTAAATCGTTTTTCACCGTGTGTCCTCCATTGGGGGCTGATTATTGCGAGTGTTTAACTGTTAACTTTACAATAAGATTTAATTTAATAGGGATTAATTTTTAATTTAGAGTCTGTTCTTTGTATTAAAAGAACCCATAACCCAATAATTAACCGCATTATAAACCAAACCTTATGCAATTAACCTGGTCCTCGATATTCAAATTTTCAGAGAAAGAAAAAAATACAGAAACCCCACAATATTCAAAATCCTCTAATGATTCTCCATATGGGCAATTAGATAAGCGCTTTGAGCAACGAATGGCAGAAGGGAAAAATATGCCTTTTCATATTCAATCTGTCAAGCAGGGAGGTATACAAGTTAAAGTTTATCAAATGCAAGGATTTGTTCCTTTTACCCAAATGCCCTGGACTTATGAGCGAATAGCTTTTTGGCGGGTTGTTTTTCCTTATCTGCGTAATAAACTTTTTTACGGCGAAGTAACGGAGATTACTGAGGGGCCGGTTCCCATCCGGATTGATGCTTCTATCCGCCAGTTTCAGCACAAACCACTGCAGCCGGAAAAGACCTACCGGGCCCTTATCCTTGGTCGGCTTGATACGAATTTTATTGTGGAGTTGGGGCAGCATTTCGATTGGCGTTGCGGTTCGATAACAGGAAGGTTGCCCTATTCCAAGTGCAGCTTAGAGCTTTTGCGAGAGAAGTCTCCCGGACAAATGATTATGGTAGTGTTTGAAGGAAATAATAAAAAACAACAGGCACAGGTAAGAGATTCTAATCTCCCGTTTAAATGGCAAGATAAAATGTTGTTGACTTATCACGGGAAACGGGTGGAGGTGGTGGTTAAAAAGCACAAAGGCATTACCCAATACCTGGTTGAAGGTAAATATGAAGGAGCCTTGGAAGTAACAGGTCAACTTTATGGGGCTAATGTCAACAAGGTAAAACAAGGCATCCGTAAGTTGGTGCATCGTGAATATATCAAGTGTAAAGTCATTGAGGTTAATATGCAAAGAGGCCTTATGATGCTCAAGTGGGAGATGAATTAATAATAACCTGAATTTGATTTTAAACTTATTATTAACGGGCCTTTGTTTAAGGCCCGTCTTTTTTTTGGATTGCCTTAAAAACGATGCATAAATGTGAGTTTTTGTTATTATCGCTATGGTTTCTTTTTGGCAACCGATTCCCTGAATTTATTAGCCTTCTTAAAAAAGGCCTGGTCTTCGCCAAATTCCATAACACGCGCCACTTTGTTACCGCATGTGGCACATTTTCCTTTTACCAGGAGGTCGTTTAATTTAGTCAGTTTAACAGTGTAGTCTGTCACTTCGGAACAGATGTCCTTACAGGTGCTGCAGTATACGCCTTTTTCCAGGAGGAATTGAAAATCGTCTTTTTCCTGAGGACTCAGTAATATATTTATTTGAAATGTGTTGAGTTTGATTTCTGCCATGGTGTTTTATTTTTTTTGTTAGTGTCTTACGGGTGATATTGATGTATTTATTGGCAAAATATTTTGGCGAGAAGTAAATCATCTTGATACTTTGTACTTGATACTTTTTACTTTTCTGGCTTGTCTAGATTAGGCATATGCAGATATAAAAATGGTTATTTTTTTTGAATTGACCCGTAGTATGCTCGGGATTTGACATCTCAACAAAATAGTGGATAAATCTAACCAGATACTTTCAGGGCCTTCTTTGTAGGACGCTGGCGCAAAGCCCGTCCGTGTGCATTGCTTTTGATGGCGTCGATAGGATCTGGTAAATGAGTTATGTAGTAAATTCGTGGAGGAAATGCGTTGAAATGCGCAGAGAGGGTTAGAAATGGAGGAGGGGAGGAATTGAAAATATGAAGGGAGTCACTTTTGTCTTTTTTTGCTTACAGGAAGGGAAGGGGAATAAAACAAACCAGCCTTCCCAAAAGAGAGAAGGCTGTCAGTAGTCGTTTCATAAGGATTCGAGATTAGGCTGGATTCATCCTGTTAGTGTTGCCATGGTACTTAACCTCATGCTTTTTTAATTCTTTATCAATCTACCGCGTGAATAATTTCTTCCACGGGAATTTGTTGAAAATAGAGGTCTTTAACTCCTTCGTACAAAATTCCGATGGTTTCCTCATCCACCATTGTCAGGCATGAATAACCAAAGCCGCCTGCTTGGTTGATCTCGGCATGAAATTTTGCCGGCCAGGTTAGGCCTTGGTCGAGGCTGGCTTTGATGGTCATGTTGGTCCGTTGGTGTTTGTTATTGGGATTAGAGAAAAAGAGGACGTTTTGTTTCGTGCCATTCACCTTAACCGATGTGCTGATCAGGCTGGCCATGCAATTGGGTTCGGGAAGGGCCGAATTGGAAGACGGATGTATCCTCCATGTTTTTCCCAGGTCGCTAGTCACCGCTACTGCCCGGCCATTGTTTTCACCTTTATCTTTACGGTTGCGGTCGTCACGCATGTTCAGCATCAGGCTTCCATCGCTCAGTTCAGCCACCTGGGCTTCGGTGGTGTTGGTTTTGGCGCCACTGCCAATGTTCCAGTTTTTACCGGCATCCTGACTGTAGATTATGGTAGAGTGACAGGTGTATTGACCACCGTCCAGTGACTTTTTGCCAATGTCTTTTTTATATTGGGCCGGAAACACCAATGTGCCGTTTTTCATACAGATGCCTTTGCCCGGTCCCTGCAGCAATAACTGCCAGGCAGGATCTTTAATTTGTTTGGTAATATTAATGGGACCCGACCATGTTAACCCGTCATCGGTACTGTTCACCAATAATAGCTGACCTGTTTCTCCTGGTTTCAGGCCTGGTTTGGAGCCCCACCATGCCATCTGTGTTTTATCCAGGCCATGTATCCATAAGGCGACTACCCAAATCGTATGATTGTGATAATCGTACAACACGCAGGGATCTCCCACGCCGTTCAGCTGCTGAGGCAAACCACCCCATTCGCCCATATCCATGATCACTTTCATGGGCTCCCAGGTTTGTCCGCCATCTGTGCTACGACTCATGCCAATGTTAATATCTTCTTGTAAATCCTTGCTGTTGTTATACCGGTTGTCGTAAACAGCAATAAGTGTTCCTTTGGTTGTAGTGACAAGTCCCGGTATCCGGTATGTATCGCATTGATCTTGTCCGGCCGCCCTTACCACTTTCCCAATGCGCCAGATTAAGGGGTGCACTGAAAAATGGTTGCTGGCAGAAGTGCCATCCGCCAGTTGGTATTCGAAGCCTTCGATGGTTATTTCTTGTGAGATGTCAATGGTTTTGTTTACCGCTATTAGTAAGGAGAAGTGATTTTCTCCTGCAGTCAGCGGCAGTGTTCCTTTTATGGTGACGCGTGTTCCGTCAATTTTTAACTGGCCGAATTCTATATTTAAGTCTGATTCTTCTGTGGTACCGTTATACACCAGTTTTAATGCGGTGATTTCTTTTCTTGAAGGTGTGTCGGCTAAATGGATAGTGAAAGTTGATAATTCTTTCAAAGAATCTTTCGTTACAATATCAATTGAGCAGATGTTATTGAAAGCTTTTTCACCAAACACCGGTATGTTTTGAGGGTGCACCATTATTGTTTCAGTATTATGCCGGGAATACATGGTTGTACAACCCATTAATAACATGAAAAGGCCCATGGGTAAGAATTGAAGGATGCGCATACAATTATTATTTAAGAGATATATTCGAAAATTCATGCGCAAGATAGTGGTCTGATTTTCCAAATTCAAACATCGATAAAATTGGAGTGTTCCGGGATTTGTTGTTGCTGCTGGGATTGATGAATTGGTGCGCCGGGGAAAAGTTGAATTTTGCGCTTGATCCATTTTTTCGGCTAAGGAAGGATAAGGGTATAAAACAAAAAAGCCTTCCCAAAATTGAGAAGGCTTTTGTAGTTGTCTCGCCAGGATTCGAACCCGGACTAGATGGACCAAAACCATCTGTGCTACCTTTACACAACGAGACAAGCTCTATTTTAAATTAAGTAACCTTCCAGTTGTTGAAAGGTTATTTGTTGTCTCGCCAGGATTCGAACCCGGACTAGATGGACCAAAACCATCTGTGCTACCATTACACCACGAGACAATGCGTAGTTCTTTTATTTAAAAGCGATGCAAAGATAAATAGTTTTTTTCTTATTGCAAGAAATTTGAAAAAAAAAATAACTCTTGCGGACTCCCATACTTGGTTTAGCCGTTGTAAACCGTTAGCTTCGCCTGCGTTATTGCCTAGTTGATTAATTAATTCATTTTCCTCACATGTCAATTCGTCGCCTTCATTGCCTTGTGGCAGCATCGGTTTTTGTGCTGTCTACATCTGTCTATTTCCTTACTATGGCGCCTACTGCCAGTCTATGGGATTGTGTTGAGTTCATCACATGTCTGGCCAAGATGGAGGTGGGACACCCGCCAGGGGCACCTATCTATCTTTTACTGGGACGTTTTTTTACTCTTTTTGCCGCTTCACCTGCACAAATCGCTTTTTGGGCGAACTTGCTATCGGTGATTGCCTCAGGGGTATCTGTCATGTTGCTTTACCTGGTTACGGCTCATATTCTTAAAAATCTTTTCCCTGTTTATAAAAAGACAGCGGTTTCTTATTTAAATATTGCTATCCCTTCGGCCATCGGGGCCCTGGCATTTGCTTTTACGGATACATTCTGGTTTTCCGCCGTGGAGTCGGAGGTGTATGCCTTGTCTCTTTTTTTTACAGCCCTTTGTTTCTGGTGTATCTGTCGATGGGATGAAAGTTATCAACAAGGGGGTTCTGCTACCCGCTGGCTTATTCTGATCTGTTATTTGATGGGATTGTCGGTTGGTGTTCATCTTCTTAACCTGTTAACCATACCTGTTATCACTTTGGTTATTGCCAATCGGCTGTGGCCCGGTGACCGCAAAAAGATGCGGCTGGCTCTTCTAGGAGGAGCGGTATTGTTGATGGTTATTTTATTTGGTTTTATTCAAAACGGGTTATGGTTAGCAGGGAAACTTGAGTTGTTGTTGGTTAATGGTTTCAAGGCTCCTTTTCATACAGGCTTGCTGCTTTTTGTCCTGCTGCTTTTTGGTGGTTTGTTTGTCGGCGTGTTTATTACTTTGAAAAAGAAGAAGTCACTTCTGCATTTTATTTTAGTTGGATGCCTGGTGTTTTTTATCGGGTATAGTTCATACGCCCTCATCATTATTCGGGCCAATGCCAATCCGCCGATTAACCTGAATGATCCGTCACAGGTGTTTTCCCTGGATAGCTTTCTTAATCGGGAGCAATATGGTAATCGGCCTTTGATTTATGGTCCTTATTACAATGCCGAAAGCAAAGGGTTGACATATAAAGACGGGTTTCGTAAAGGGAAAGACGGGTATGAGAAATATCAACAGGGGGATGAATTTATTTATGACGAAGCAGGATGTGGTTGGTTTCCCCGCATGCACAGCTCCCGGAAGGCTCATGTATATGGTTACCAACAATGGGGTGGCATTGATCCGCAAAGCAAAAAGCGTCCCACCTTTCTTCAGAACCTGCGGTTTTTCACTACTTACCAGGTAGGACATATGTACCTCCGCTATTTTATGTGGAATTTTGCCGGTCGTCAGAATGATTTTCAGGGATACGGCGGTTTGCTCCACGGGAATTGGCTGACCGGTATAGCTCCCTTAGATGCACTGCGTCTTGGCAACAGAGAAAACCTGCATGCAGCTGAGACTATTAATAAAGCCCGCAACACTTATTTCATGTTGCCCCTCCTGATAGGGTTGTTTGGTATTTTGTTTATGGCAGGCAACGGGAAGCAAAGTCGGCATTACCTGGGAGAGATTCTGTTGTTGTTCTTCATGACCGGACCGGCCATTGTGTTGTATCTGAATCAAACACCTTTTGAGCCGCGTGAACGTGATTATGCGTTTGTGGGTTCCTTTTTCGCGTTTGCCATATTTATTGGTATTGGCGTTTTTGCCTTCGGTCACCTGTTGAAAACAAAAGCTCGTCTTAAAATGGGTTTTGTTTATGCCGGGATTATCGGGTCATTGAGTGCCCCGGTTTTGTTGTTATCACAAAACTATGATGATCATAACCGGTCGGGCCGGACGCTGGCGTTGGATATTGCCCGCAGTTACCTGGAAAGTTGTGAACCCAATGCCATCCTCTTTACCTATGGCGACAATGATACCTATCCGCTTTGGTATGCGCAGGAGGTAGAAGGTATCCGAACTGATATAAGGGTGATTAATTATGGCCTGATGGGGGCTGACTGGTGTGCGGTCCAGCTGGCTAAAAAGGTGAATGAGGCCGATCCGTTGCCGCTGTCTATACCGCTGGAGCGCTATAAAGCAGGTGATCTGGATAATGCCGTGCTCGTGGAACGAAGTAAAGAGGCCGCTGAGTTGAGCAGTATTGTTGACTTTATCGGGAGTGATCAACCGGCATCTAAATTACCACTGAAGAACGGGCAACAGATTGATTTTTCACCGGTCACGCATTTTTACCTTGAGACACCTGATAGCAACCGGGTGTCGTGGCGGTGTCCCAAGCGGGTATTGTATAAAAACGATATCCTATTACTCGACATGCTGGCCAATAATCACTGGGAACGACCGGTTTATTTCACGGCCGGTACTGACCCGGCGTGTTTTCTCGGGTTGAATAAATACCTGAGAAACGATGGTCTGGTTTACCGGTTGATGCCATATGCGTCTCGCGACTCATCTGAGTTCTTTATTGAGGCGGATGCCTTATATGAACTGTTTATGAATAAGATTGATTTCGGCGACGCTTCTAAATGTTACTATGACCAGTACTGTCGTCGTACGTTTGAGGTAGCTAAATACCGTAGTATAGTGAATCAGCTGATCGGGGTACTTGTAAAACAAGGTGAAAAGGAAAAGGCCCGAAAGGTTATTTACAAATCACTTCGGGAACTGCCACTGGAAAAAGGGAATTCTTCCAAAGACGATATAGCCTTTGTTCGTTTGATTTTTCAGGTGGGGGAACAAGAGCTGGGTTTAAAAAAGCTTAAATATTTAACTGCCCGGCATGTAAGTAACCTTGGATATTTTTCTTCGCAGTCGCCTGACCTGGCCGATTTGTTATTCTTTGATTTGAAGAATGAATTCCTCGCAGGCAAACTATTGCAGCGATTAGCCCGTGAAAATGATGTCGTAGAGATTACTCATCTTCTTGAGGATACCTATAAAAGTCTTGGCTTTGATGACGTGGAGGAGGTTATTAATTAATCAACCTGTTTAATAAAAATTCAGTATTTTTGGCCTTCATCAAAGAATCTGATCATTCCGAAATAGTATAATTTATTGAAAACCTGCTATTATGAAGCAATATACCCGATTAAATCTAACCTTCGGTTGGCTTAGTTTTCTGATCTCAGCCGTTGTTTATACTTTAACTATTGAGCCTACTGCAAGCTTTTGGGATTGTGGTGAATTCATTTCCACATCTTATAAATTGTTGGTGGGACACCCTCCGGGAGCTCCATTCTTCATGATCGCAGGTCGATTTTTTTCACTGTTTGCGCCTGATGCCGGTGCTGTTGCTGCCATGATCAATATTATGTCAGCCCTTGCCAGTGCCTTCACCATACTTTTCCTTTTCTGGACCATTACTCACCTGGCGCGAAAGATTTTTATTCCCGAAGAGGGGGAAGTTGAAAGTTGGCGTATCTGGACAGTGATGGGCAGTGGCCTTGTAGGAGCTTTGGCTTATACATTTTCCGACACTTTTTGGTTTTCTGCTGTCGAAGGAGAGGTGTATGCCATGTCATCACTCTTTACCGCTGTGGTATTTTGGGCTATCCTGAAATGGGAGAATGTGGCCGATAAACCATATGCAAACCGGTGGTTGATTTTGATCGCTTATTTGATGGGACTTTCCATTGGTGTTCACTTGTTGAACCTGCTGGCTATTCCTGCCATTGTGATGGTTTATTATTTCAAAAAGTTTGAAATCACTCGTAATAATACCATCAAAGCATTACTAATTTCCGGTGTAATCCTGGGGGGTATCTTATATGGTATCATTCCTGGAGTGGTAACAGTTGCCAGTTGGTTTGAGTTATTGTTTGTGAATAGTTTTGGGTTACCGTTTAATTATGGCGCCCTCTTTTATGCGTTACTGATTGTTTGTGGTTTAGTGGCAGGTATTTGGTTTACCTACAAGTATCAAAAGGTTATTCTAAACACGATTTTGTTGGGGGTAACAGTTATCCTTATCGGCTATTCATCCTTTGCCATGATTGTTATCCGGTCACATGCCAACCCGCCAATGGATCAAAACTCACCGGAAGATGTGTTCTCGTTGATGTCGTACCTGAACCGGGAACAGTATGGCGACCGGCCTTTGTTTTTTGGACAAAATTATAACTCGCCGCTTGATCGCCAAGCCATGGAAAATGAGCAGGGAACACCTGTTCGTATTAAGAAAAAAGGCCGTTACGAAACAGTTGATTACCGTCCGGTTTATAAATTTGATGAACGGACTACCACTATTTTCCCGAGGATGTATAGCAGGGAACCACGCCATATTAATGAATATAAAAAATGGACGAACCTGAAAGGTCATAATGTGCAGGTAGAAGATGATTATGGGCGTCCGAAAACAATTACCATACCTACTTTCTGGGAGAACCTTAAGTTTTTCTGGAACTACCAGGTGAAATATATGTATTTCCGTTATTTCATGTGGAACTTCTCCGGTCGTCAGAATGATATTCAGGGACATGGGGAGATCACTAAAGGGAACTGGATTACCGGTATTCCTGTCGTTGATAATAACATGTTGGGGGATCAGGATTTATTGCCTGACACATTAAAAAATAATAAAGCACACAATAAGTATTACATGCTGCCATTAATCCTTGGGTTAGTAGGATTATTATACCAATATGGGGCTGGTAAAAATGGAAAACAAGGTTTCTGGGTCGTGATGTTACTGTTCTTCCTTACCGGTTTGGCCATTGTGCTTTATCTGAATCAGACACCTCTTCAACCGCGGGAGCGTGACTATGCTTACGCTGGTTCCTTTTATGCCTTTGCCATCTGGATTGGTTTGGGTGTTCTGGCTATTGCCGATGGTTTGAAGCGGTATCTTCCCGGCGCTCCGTCCGCTATTATTGCCACCGTTCTTTCATTAGTGTTAGTGCCTGGTATTTTGGCTAGTGAAAACTGGGATGACCATGATCGTGCACACCGATATGTGGCGCGTGATCTGGCTTATAATTACCTGAACAGTTGTGAGGAAAACGCTATTTTATTTACTAACGGCGATAATGATACTTTCCCATTGTGGTATGCCCAGGAAGTAGAAGGAGTGCGTACCGATGTGCGGGTTTGTAACCTTAGTTACCTTCAGACTGATTGGTATATTGATCAGATGAAGCGAAAAGCTTATGACTCAGATCCGCTGCCATTCTCTTTGAAACATGATCAATATGTGACTGGTTCCCGTGATGTGGTTTACCTGTTGGATCGTGTAGGTGGTAAATCTGCTAATCTGAATGAAGCGCTTCGTTTTGTGGCCAGTGAAAATCCCAAAACGAAACAGGTGCCTGAATATCCGGGTCGCATTGAACATATGCCCGCTAAGAAATTTTTTATTGAAGCGGATAGTCTGAAGGTGCTTCAAAAGGGATTTGTTCCTGAGGATGCTGCTCATCTGATAACTCCAAAAATCAACATCAACCTGGAGAAGAAGAATATGATTCTGAAAAATGAGTTGATGATCCTTGACCTGATTGCCAGTAATAATTGGGAACGTCCAATTTATTTCGCCGTAACAGTAGGGACAGATAACTACGTTAATCTGCAGGATTATTTTCAGTTGGAAGGATTTGCCTATCAATTAGTGCCGATTAAAACACCGGCATCTGATATGGAATTTGGCCGGGTTAACACCGAGAAGATGTATGCCAATGTAATGGAGAAGTTCAAGTGGGGGGGGTACGACGATGACCGCGTCTACCTGGACGAAAACCATTTGCGAATGGCTACAAATATCCGCAATAACCTGACCCGTTTGGCTAATGCTTTACTGGATGAAGGGAAGAAAGAGAAGGCCATTGAGATACTCGATAAAACCATGGAAGTTTTACCTCCTCGTTTAGTACCACATAATCATTTCAGCATTTTCCTTGCGGAAGGATATTACCGTGCCGGACAAATGGAAAAAGGAGATGAGATTTTGCGGGATGTAGCAAATGTATCCATGCAGGAATTTAAATTCTATTCTTCCCTGAAAGGTTCATTGCAGCGGGATGGAATGGGTGAGTTGGAAAGAGTCATGGCCATTTATATGCGACTGTTGGTTCCCACAGCACAGCAATATAAGCGTGAGGATCTGATGAAGGAGTTGGAGACTGGCTACGACAGTGCTCTTAGGAAGCTGAAATTTATTGAAGGGTAATAATTTGTGGGTTAAGGATAAAATTGGATAATGATGGGCCTTCTACAACGATTTGAAGTTCAACCCCCGCAGTGGGTGAGGGCCCTTTATCCCGGAACAACCTGGAAAGGAGCTCATGATGAAAGACAGGTGTTCCTGACATTTGACGATGGCCCCATTGAGAAAGTGACGCCATGGGTATGTGAAAAGCTGGCGGAATACAATGCTAAAGCCACCTTCTTTTGTGTCGGGGACAATGTTCGAAAATCACCAGGTGTTTTTCAACTGTTGAAGCAGGAAGGGCATCAGGTAGGTAACCATACTTTTAATCATATTCCTGCGTGGAAATATTCACGCAAGGAGTATTTTGAGAATATTGAAAAAGGAGGAAAGTGGATTAATACCGGCCTGTTCAGACCACCACACGGACAGTTGTATCCATGGTACGTCAAACAACTCAGGGAGTCGTTTGATAAGATTGTTTTGTGGGATGTGTTGAGCCAGGATTACGACAAACGGTTGTCACATCAGGAGGTATTCAGGAATGTAAAAGAGTTTGTCCGTCCTGGATCCATCATTGTATTTCATGATTCATTAAAGGCATGGGATCGCTTGAAAGAGGTGCTTCCGGCCGCGTTGGATTATTTGTCGGAAGAGAATTACAACTTTGAAATATTATAACAAAAGAATATAAATAATAAAGGCGTTATGAACGTATTGCTATTGGGATCAGGAGGCCGCGAGCATGCTATGGCATGGAAGATGGCTCAAAGTGAAAAGCTCACAAACCTTTTTATTGCTCCGGGGAATGCCGGTACATCTCTTCATGGGAAAAATGTGCCAATCAATCCCAACGATTTTGTAGAAGTAAAATCTTTTCTTTTGGCAGAAAAGATCGATATGGTTGTGGTTGGCCCCGAGGAACCATTGGTGAGGGGTGTGAAAGACTTTATCATTAACGATCCGGAAATAGCACATATCGCTGTTATTGGTCCTGGAAAAGAAGGAGCTCGTCTGGAAGGAAGTAAGGAATTTGCCAAGGACTTCATGTTCCGTCATAACATTCCTACCGCGGGTTATAAATCAGTTAATAAGAATAACCTGGATGAAGGATTGGCTTACCTGGAGTCAATCAAGGCACCATATGTATTAAAAGCTGATGGCCTGGCTGCCGGCAAGGGTGTTTTGATCCTTGAAGATTTGGAAGAGGCCAAGGCTGAGTTAACGGCCATGTTGGAAGGTAAATTTGGTGCTGCCAGTTCTGTAGTGGTAATCGAGGAGTTTCTGAAGGGAATTGAGTTATCAGTTTTTGCGTTGACAGATGGCCATTCCTATGTTATTCTGCCTGAAGCCAAGGATTACAAACGCATTGGGGAAGGCGATACAGGATTGAATACCGGAGGAATGGGAGCTGTTTCGCCCGTACCATTTGCCGATGAAGCTTTCATGAAGAAAGTGGAAGAGCGTGTTGTCAGACCAACGGTAGAAGGTTTAATTGCGGATAACATTCCCTACAAAGGCTTTGTGTTTATTGGTTTGATGAATGTGGATGGAGAGCCTTTCGTGATTGAGTATAATGTACGTATGGGGGATCCGGAAACAGAAGTGGTTATGCCGCGTATAAAATCAGACTTGGTGGAGCTGTTCGAAGCTGTTGCAGCTGGTAATTTAAAAAGTCAGGTTATCGAAACCGAGCCACAAACAGTTACAACTGTAATGTTGGTGTCCGGTGGCTATCCTGGCAGTTATGAAAAAGGAAAAACCATAACCGGGCTTGATAAAACAGCAGATTGTCTGGTTTTTCATGCTGGTACCACCCAAAAAGATGATGACATTAAAACAAACGGTGGAAGGGTTATTGCGGTAAGTGCTTATGGTGCAAATAAAGATGAGGCACTGAAAAAGTCATTTAAAAACGCTGACCTTATCCAGTTTGATGGAAAGTATTTCAGAAGCGATATTGGATTTGACTTGTAACAATGATATTTAAAACAATCCATAACAATAGCATTTTAGCTTATGCCCTGATGCCTCTTATCTTAGGAGGCCTTTGGGCAAAAGCCCTTTTAACCAAATGGATGCCCGAATTTCCATTTGATCAGTTACCAATGCCCTTGTGGAATCTGGTATTGAGTGTGGTGAAAGGGAATCATCTTTATGCCGCTTTATTCAGTCTTGGATTAGCGCTCATTAACATGATGGCCGTGAACCGGCTGGTAAATCGTTATGGATTATTAAATAAACAATCAGTCTTACCGGGATATATTTATCTCATCTTAGTGAGTGGTTATGGAGTTGTGCAACATCTTCAACCCGTATGGTTTTATTCACCGTTGTTAATCCTGGCTTTAGAGCGATTGTTTACTGCTGCCGGACAACGTCGACCAATGTCTTATTGTTTCGATGCTGCTTTTTGGCTTTCTACCGGAACACTTTTTTATGCGAAAGGTATCTTCTTGATTCCGTTTATATGGGCGGTGATATTTATCCTTCGTATGTTTTCTTTCAGAACTTTTTTGGCCTCCATCATAGGCCTAATATTGCCGTATTTCTTTGCCTTTTGTTATTATTTCTGGATTGGCAAGCAGGTGGATTATTTTGCAATTTTAATGGAGAATTTTATGTCTCCGGTTGCTTTTTTTGAACACTCAATCGTCTCCAAGGCATACAATGTTATTATCATTGGGATAATCATCTTTTCTATTTTATCCTTGGTGCGGCAAATGCCTACTTTTAAAATTATCACCAGGAAACATTACCGTATTTTCATTTGGCTGATTGTTATATGTCTTCTAGGATCCATGACGCCATATTTTTCATTGGAAATCATTTCGGTGATGGCCATTGGTGGTGCTGTTGTGCTGGCTCAATTTTTTAGTTCCATTCAAAAAAACATTTGGCAAGAGGTATTTTTAATTTTCTTGCTTGTCATCACACTTGTTGCTCAATATTTTATTTAATAGTTGTCTGGGAAAATGGGGAAACTAACTGTAGCAATTTACGGCATACAGGATAGACTGAATAGTGCTACGCCCTTCTATGTGCATGATCATGCGTTAACAATTATGCAGGACGGGATTGTCTTAAAGCACTTGACGCTTGAACGCCTGACAAGGAAAAAACATGATAATCGGTTGCACCTCTTGATATATGATTTGTTGAAGGAGGAGGGATTGTTGGCCCATACGGATTATGACCTGGTCTTTGTCGATAATGTTGTAGGAAGGGCTTTTATTTCAAGTTGTGGTCGCTTCAGATTTGAGGGGCCCCTGAATAATGCATTATCAACCACTGTTGAAAAAGGCAGATGTTGGTGGCTGGATAAGGAAAAAACAGCCTATGTTTTAAATCATGAACTGGCGCACATTGGTGCTTGTTTGCCTTTCTTCGGACCGTTTAAAGAAAACAGTTTACTTGTTCATTTTGATGGAGGCGCGAGTTTAGGGAATTTTTCGGCTTGGCATTACGTTAATGGTCAAATTAAGCCTTTAGAGTTTCATTGGGACTTGAAATATTTGTCAGGTTTTTTTAATGCCAATGCGTTAGTGTTTGGAATTATTGGCGCAAAGTTTCATGAGCAGAATAGTGTCCCTGGTAAAGTGATGGGATTAGCTTCATATGGCAGGTATTCCATTGAAATGGAGAAATGGCTTAATGCTCATCAATATTTTGGGGAGATCTGGCACAGTAAAAAGGAATTCTATGAAGCCGCTGCCCGCGATTGGGGATGGAATAAAACACACCTTCATCCGGATGATCCTTTTTTGCAAAATATTGTGGCAACTCTTCAATATATTTTTCAACGGAATTTTATTGCTAAAATTGAGCAATTACAGCAGAAAACAAAGGCTGACTATTTATACTATTCAGGCGGATCAGCATTAAATATCGTAGTGAATACCGCCTTGTTGAAATCTGGTTTGTTTAAGGATGTATTTATTCCGCCCTGTACAGAAGATAGTGGATTGGCTATGGGAGCAGCCGCGTTTATGGAGTGGGCACGAAACGGCAAGATAAAAAAACACTCACCTTATCTTAATAATTGGGGTTTATCCATTGATGTTCCTGAGTATACAAAGGAGGATGTTGATGCTTGTGCCTTGGCATTAACCCAGGGGAAAGTTATAGGTGTATGTAATGGTTTTGGTGAGGTAGGGCCAAGAGCCCTCGGTAATCGTAGTATTCTGTCGCTTGCTAATTCTAAAAAGTTGGCCCGAAAAGTAAGCATGGAGCACAAACGGCGGGAATGGTATCGGCCCATTGCTCCGGTGATGTTAGAGAAAAATGCCAGGTATTTTACCGGAAAAGAAAAAATACATCACTTGAGTAAGCTTATGCTGTTGGATTTCGAGATCCTGCCACAGTTTCAAAAGGAGATTGAAGGAGTGGTTCATGTAAATGGCACTGCTCGCATTCAAACTATTTCAAGTCGGGAGGAGAATCCGTTTATATATGATTTACTGGAGAAGTTGGATACTCAGTATAATATCAAAGCACTTATAAATACCTCATTCAATGTGAAAGGTGAACCAATTGTGCATACAGTGGAAGGGGCGCTTCAATCTGCTAAAAACATGCAGCTCGATGGAGTGGTGTTAAATGGTAAACTTGATTTGTTTTAACTATTCATGGCAATAAAAGGTTGAAAATTACAGATTCTCAAACAGCGTAATTTTATAACAAGATTTGCATGATTAAGGACAAACGATGTACATCCTGTAATTTGCAAGATGTTTGTTGTATAGTTATGCCGGTTGGAATATCTTATTTGTACTTGGCCCGTACTTCATATATGGATGAGCATAGGATAATTCTATTCTTAAGAGGTTCTGCCCTTGATTGGCATTATTGTACAGAAAACTGAATGGATTAATGAATTTATCATCGCATCCTACATTTTTGTAGGTACTATTCATTATTCGCACAATCCTATTCCAAAGGAATTAAATATGAATAACCGTCCCTAGAATCGGGATGAATTATTATCACGTTGTGCGCAGAACCCCGGATAGGGTTCAACTCTTGATTCGCATAACTTATAAAGACCAGTTTTACGGAACCAACCTTACGCAGATCATCTATTCGGCATTATTCTACCCGGGCAATCTTTAAATATATTTGATAATAAGATGTTTTAAGAGTTGCAAACAGAAAGAAGAAATCCGTTCCGGCAGAAAGACTGTTGCAACTTTGCACACCGTTCCTGTTCCAACGGAAAGAATGTTGCAATTTTGCGCATCGTTCCCGTTCCAACGGAAAGGTCGTTGCAATTCTGCGCGCCGTTCCCGTTCCGACGGAAAGATTGTAGCAACTTTGCGCACCGTTCCCGTTTCGGCGGAAAGGTCGTTGCAATTCTGCGCGCTGTTCCCGTTCCAACGGAAGGGTTGTTGTATTTTTGCGCACCGTTTCCGTTCCGGAGGAAAGACTGTTGCAACTTTGCACACCGTTCCCGTTTCGGCGGAAATGCTGTTGCAATTTTGCGCATCGTTCCCGTTTCGACAGGAAGACTGTTGCAACTTTGCGCATCGTTCCCGTTTCGGCGGAAAGATTGTTGCATTTTTGCGCACTGTTTCCGTTCCGGAGGAAAGACTGTTGCAACTTTGATCTTCTGAAGTTTTAAAATAAAAGGTGTCCCTAAAAAAAGGTTCTATTCTTGATTCTATTGGGATTAATTCAAATCATCCATTATTTAGAAAATAACCTAGTTTGTTAAACTTTTATGAGTATTTGGAAGCCGAAACTATTATAGCTCTCCTACTGTGTTGGATGGATGTCAGTCTAAAATCTAATGATTCATTGGTTATAGCCATTTGGAAATAATAGCCTCCAGGTCGTCCATTTTTACTGGTTTGCCAATGTAGTCATTCATTCCAGCTTCAAGACATATTTCTTTATCTCCTTTAAGCGCATTAGCTGTCATGGCAATGATAGGTATTTCAATTTTAGCATTTCTTAAATGTCGTGTCGCATCTAGTCCATTCAGGATTGGCATTTGTACATCCATAAAAATGAGATCGAATGTAGAGGGGGATTTTTTTATCAAATCCACTGCTTCTTCACCGTTGTTGGCAATATCTGTTTTGAACCCAATTCGGGCAAGCATCTTTTCTGCAATTTTTTGGTTAATAATATTATCCTCCACTAATAAAATCTTTTTGCCTTTGATTCGATCACTAAAGGTTTCTTTTCCGTTTTCTCCAACACTATTTATTTCCTTAGATAGAGAAAATAGGGATTCAATAGCAGTATAAAGTTGGGTATGCTTAATGGGTTTTTGAAGGACACAATCTATTCCTTTGTATTCATCTTGATCCTTCCATTTGTTATCGGAGGTAAACATGATGAGCTTTACATCTTCTTTGGCATTTTTTAGGTGGTTAATAAAGTTGTTGTGTACTTTGCTGAAAACATGGGCGTCAATGATCACCAGGTTGAAGTTGTTTTTTCCTTGGAGGAGGTCAATGGCCGATTTTTCATCATTGATGGCCTCTGATGCAATTCCCCAGTTGTTTAATGTTTTTTTGAGTAATAATAGGTTGGTTTTGTGGTTATCTACAATGAGAGTACGCACCTCGGCAAATTTTTCTGTGTCTAGCTCGTATACCGCTTGGCTTTTGTCAATTTTGAAAGGTAAGATGAAATGAAAAACTGAACCTGGGTTTTCTTTGGACCAGGCAAAATTGGGATTGGGACTCTCTACCCATATTTTTCCACCCATTAATTCCAGTAACATTTTTGAGATGGATGTTCCCAGGCCGGTTCCTCCAAATTTACGTGTAGTTGATCCGTCAGCTTGAGTAAAGGATTCAAAAATTTTTTCCAGTTTATCTTTAGGAATTCCAATGCCTGAATCTTCAACCATGAAATGGAGGGTTATTTCCGTCCCTATTTGTTTTTCAACTTCAACTTTTAATACGACTTCGCCTTCTTTTGTGAATTTAACAGCATTCCCCAGTAAATTAACAAGTATTTGTATCACTCGTCCTTCATCACCAATTAATACCATTGGAATGGTTTCTTCTATTGATCCTAACAATTCGATACCCTTTTCGTTAGTTTTAAAAGACATTTGATCCAATAAATAATCGATGGTTGATCTTATATTGAAGGGGTATGTCTCAATTTTCATTTTCCCGGCTTCAATTTTGGAAAAGTCCAGGATGTCATTGATTATGCCCAGAAGATTTTCACATGATCGTGAGATGATAGATACAATATTGTTTTGTTCTTTCGATAAATGGGTTTTGGAAAGTAATTCGGTGGCTCCGATGATACCATTCATGGGGGTGCGAATTTCGTGGCTCATATTGGCCAAAAATTCTGATTTTGCTTTGTTTGCTTCTGTTTCTTTTTTTTGTACCTCTTTTTGTGCACTTATGTCCATGAATGCTTCCAGAAATACCGGTTCATTATTCAGACGAATGGGAAGTATGTTTTTGAGGATTTCACGTGAAATATTGTTTTCTTTCACTTCCAGAATCTCTTCCAGTGAGGTGACTTTGATACCGGTGGTAGGATCTGTATAATAGTCTTTTTTAATGGTGTTAAAAAAGTCTTTATAGGTTAATCCCTTCATTTTGGAAATTGCCTCTTCAATGGAATTGAATCCCATTGTTTTAGCGGCTGTGTGATTTATTTGAATAATTTCTTTTTTTGTGTTTACAATGAGGATGCCCACCGGTAGATTTTCAGTAATGGTTTTCATTGATTCGTTTGATTCTCTCAATGATTCTGTCAAATTTCGTTTTTCGGTGATATCCTCCTTTATGACTACGTAATTTGAGATGGTTTTATCTTCACTTAATACTGGAGAGATCAATACTTTTTCCCAATAAATGCTTCCATCTTTTCTTCTATTATTCAATTCGCCTGTCCATACCTTACCTTCCTGAACTGTTTGCCAGAGAACATTGGCAAAGGCACTGTCTTCTATTTCTGATTTTAATAGATTAGCACTATGTCCGGTTAATTCATGTTTTGAAAGCCCTGATACATCTTCAAAACCCTTATTAACATACTCGATATTGCCACTGGTGTCAGTTATCATGATTGAGATGGGGCTTTGTTCAACAGCCAGCAATAATTTTTTATTACTCTCTTCTGCCTTTCTCCTGAAGATTATTACACTTCTGATCTGGCTGATCAAAAAATAGGTGATAATTACCGCAAAGAGGCTAAAAAAGAACAAGCTGAAATACTTTAGCTTATTGTATTTTGTTACAACATTGATGCTTGTATTATGCAGGTATGCTAAGCGTTTATTGATATCATACGAAATCTTGTTTTCGATTTCATTAATTCTCTCAAAATAGGTGTCGGATTGTTTAATGTAGAATTCGATTGAATTGAGGTACTTTTCCTGATTTGGTATTTTCCCTTGTAGTTTATTGTCTATGTGTGTTGAGATCTTATTCGATAGATTATTTAGGTCTCTTATTTTTGGAACTAACTCTCTGATTTCTTTTATAGAGCCAGTGTGTTTGTCCCTTTTGTATGTAATGACTTCTGTAATTTCATCCTTTGAATGTAGATTGACAGATTTCACGCTTGATACTTTTCCTCCTTCATCAAGCACAATAGTGATTTTATGACATTTTTCAATTAAGTTTTGAATGGTTTCATTATTATTGGAGAGTTGCTGCGGGTGAGAGATGGATCTGTAAGATTTAAAAGCAATATTGAGTTTTAAAAGATTGGTCTTTAATAGGTTTTCAATTTTTCGTTGCTGTTCCTGATTGTCAATTTCATTTCTATACTTTGTGATGTAGGCGTGATCAAAGTAATTTTCGATAAGTAATATAGCAGAAATAGTCATGAGAAAGACGCCCAATAGTAAATACAACTTATTTATAATGGGTTCTTTAAGAAATATAATTCTGCTAAGTTTATTCCACCGGTTCACACGCTGTTTTTTGTATGTAATTTAGAGTTTATGCATTTAAATTTAAAAAATAAATGTTTTTCTTTTGGAAAAACCATGCTTTGTTAATATCGATCTGCCGGTGTTGGAATTAATTAAAGAAAGAAATACTCTGGCTAATTCCTTGTTATCAGAGGTTGATAACAGGCCTGCATAAACGCTGTTTGAAACATCTGTATTTGAATCTATAGTTATAAAATCTACCAAATTCTTATTGCCATTAATATATATAACGCTTTTCCAATTTAAAGCTATGTCTGCCTGATTGTTAGATAGGCTTTTTACTAACCCCTTATAGTCAGCAGATAAAGCAACAACATTTTTCAGTACGCGTTCATATAACCTGTTTTTTTTGAGGTATTTTTGGGTTTCTAAACCCAGCGAGCTTGTTTCTGGATTGGCAATAATAATAGCATGTTTTTCTTTAATAAGTTGCTTGGTGTCGCCATTAAATTTAGAAGGATTGCCTTTTTTAACCATGAATACCAATCTGTTATATCCTAATAAAGTCGAATCTGTTACTGAAAAGCCAGTTTTATTTCTTAATTGCTTAAATGCGATGATTGAAGAAGGAATAAATAGGTCACCTTTTTTTGAGTAATTAATGAGACCAATTAGATTTTGTGCACAATCGTTCTGTATTTTGACGCGGCAGTGGTATTTTTTTTCAAATTCATTTGCTAGCTCCAGAATCACTGGTACCATTGAATTTTCGCAATAAATCAGTACTTCATGTTGGATCGATGTATCAACATGTGGCATCTTGTTTTCCTTTACCCTGCAGCCTGAAACAAGGATAAAGAGTAGTAAGGTTAATATAAAAGGAATAACTTTCATTAAGGACATAAAAGATAGGATTAGCACTACAACAAGTTAGTGAATGCCTTCTTCTTGCGAATTCTTTTTGTCATTGATTTAAAGTTGTTGGTCAAATGTCAACTCCTTGAAAGGAAGTGTTTTCGTATCCATTTGGGCACAAGGAAGGCGCCTATGATTAAGTATGGGTAATAGCTAATGAACCGCCATAAAAAAGCCATAGTGACACCTGTTCCAAGTGGAATTAATCCGGCCAGAAATTCTTTAAAGACATATTCAGCAAAACCACTGCCGCCTGGTGTTGGGCTTACAAGCATCATGATCCACATTACTAGTTGTTTACCAAATATGATAATGTGATTTTCCCAGTTAAGAAAATAGATGCCAAAGAAGGATAAAATAAGCGTGTTAACCACCCAATAGCGTGCGGTCCAGCTTAATGCTGTTGCACCAAAGGCTTTTAACCAGTTTTTTATCGGCCATGATTTAAATTCATGTGAGGTTTGAATTAGGTCTGTACCAGATTCATTAGCTTGGGGGCGCCATTTTCTAATAATTGGTAATTTAAAGAGCCAGAGAAGGAGCCATTTTAGTCCTCTGGGATTAAAGAAAAGACCATAGCTTATCACAATGGTGTAGGCCAACTTTAATAGATATCCAATGAGGGCGAAGACGAAGAATTGATTTCTAAACCAGGGAAGACTTTGTTGTGTTAGCTCTCCAAAAGTGAAAATATCAGTTCTTCCGATGGCAAAAAGGATAATGGGAAAGGTTATAATAAAGTAAAGTTCATCTAGGAATGAAGTAACCATTACTACCGCTGTGCTTCGCCCAATTCTCAAGCCTTCCTTGTTTAAAAAGAAAATAGCCACGCTGGTTCCTCCAATTGCAGAAGGTGTTATTGCTGACGTAAACTCCCATAGCAAAATAACATTGATGGAGTTTTTCCATGATAACTTGTTATTACTTAGTAACCGTATGCGGTAAACGTAACTGAGATCTCTGATGGCCATCATTAAAAAAGAAATAATCAGCCAAAAAAATGATTGAAGAGTAAAGTGAAGAGCTGAAAGGCTGGATGGGTCGAATTCGCGATAAAGCATAAATCCAGTTACACCTAATCCAATTATAACTGGAAATACTACTTTTACCGGATTAATGCTTTTTAGTATCTTACCCGAGTTATCCGACATATAGCTTGGCTTTTAAAAACAAAGGTAAGTGAATCGATGAATAAGCGGAATGAAGAGGTATTAAAAATTCCTAAATATTTCAGATGTGATTATATATAAAAGAAGGACAACTAATTTTTAGTTGTCCTTCTTGTGGAGACGAGGGGAATCGAACCCCTGACCTCTTGACTGCCAGTCAAACGCTCTAGCCAACTGAGCTACGCCCCCTTTGCTTTTTGCGATGGCAAATATATATTAAATTTTTATTTCAGATAAATTAATTTGATAAAATTTTGACTGGGCAGTCATTTTTTTGCTGAAACTAGGATGCCAAAGAATCCTTAAAAGAGGAACTACAATGGGTATATCAATAGGCAAAATACAACTGCATTTGAAAAATCGAATGAAATGCAATGGATTTTAAATAGAATGTTCTATTTTTATCCACTCAAATTTCAGGAGTCCTACCTGAATCTTGATTAAACTTATTTTTAAAGCTATCTTTAGGCACCAAAACGTAAGTCTATTATGGAAGTAAAAAAGTCGCCCAAAGCAGATCTGGAAAACAAGAAGACAATCTTCATGCAGGTTGGTTTGGTAGTTGTGCTTGCAATGGTGTTAATTGCCTTTGAATGGACAACAACCGACGTGGACGTTTCCCAGTTTGAAATTGTGGATGATCTCGAAGCTGAAGAGGAGATTATTCCTATTACCAGGCAGGAAGAGGTTAAACCACCACCACCACCACCACCACCGAAAGTAACTGATGTACTTAATATCGTGGAAGACGATGTGGAGTTGGATGAAGAATTAGACATTGAAGACACAGAAATGGACGAAGATACAGAAATCGACTTTTCTGATGTTGTTGTTGAAGAGGAAGAAACTGAAGACGCTCCTGTTTTCTTCATTGTAGAAGAAATGCCGGAATTCCCGGGGGGTGAAGCAGCATTGCGTAAGTACATTGCTCAATCAGTGAAGTATCCTGTAATTGCCCAGGAAAATGGTATCCAGGGTCGTGTTTATGTATCATTTGTTGTGAATACCAAAGGAGGAGTGGAGCAAGTAAAAATTGCTCGGGGTGTAGATCCAAATTTGGATAAAGAAGCAATTCGAGTGGTAATGTCGATGCCGAAATGGAAGGCCGGAAAACAAAGAGGTAAAGCGGTAAAAGTATCTTATACTGTGCCAATCAACTTTGTTCTTCAGTAAGGCTTAAGTGCATTAAATAATAACAAAAAACCCGGCTATTAGCCGGGTTTTTTGTTGGGGTAAATCACTATATTTGTAGCCTTTATAAATCCGATAATGAATGATTGAAGGAGTATCTACCAAAAAGGAATTAGAAAAAGTTATTCTGGTTAGCGTTAAAAAGCCTGAAGAATCAGAACAACAAGTGCAAGAATACTTGGATGAGTTGGCTTTTTTAGCAGAAACAGCTGGTGCTGAGCCAGTGAAACAGTTTGTGCAGAACCTCAGTATGCCTGATTCAAAAACTTTTGTTGGGAGGGGGAAGCTTGAGGAGATTAATGATTACATTAAAATTCACGAAATCCGAACTGTCATCTTTGATGATGAGTTGACTCCTGCTCAATTGCGTAATTTGGAGCAAATATTGAAATGTCTGATTCTGGATCGGACTAATTTGATTCTAGATATTTTTGCTCGTAGAGCACGAACAGCACATGCTAAAACACAAGTAGAGCTTGCCCAGTATCAATACTTATTGCCTCGATTAACACGTATGTGGACCCACCTGGAAAGACAACGCGGAGGTATTGGAATGCGTGGTCCAGGAGAGAAGGAGATTGAAACAGACAGAAGGATTATCCGGGATAAAATCGCCAAGCTAAAAGAAGATTTGAAGAAGATAGACCGTCAGATGGCTACTCAACGTCAAAATCGAGGAAAGCTGGTGAGGGTTGCGCTAGTGGGGTATACCAATGTGGGAAAATCGACTTTGATGAATGTCCTGAGTAAATCTGAAGTGTTTGCTGAGAATAAATTATTCGCAACCTTAGATACTACAGTCAGAAAAGTTGTGGTTGATAACCTTCCTTTTCTTTTGGCTGATACTGTTGGTTTTATTAGGAAGTTACCTCACCATTTGGTAGAGTCATTTAAATCGACGCTTGATGAAGTGAGGGAAGCGGATGTGTTACTTCATATTGTAGATATTTCACATCCTGGATTTGAACAGCAGATAGAAGTGGTTGAGCAGACTTTAAGAGAGCTTGATCACAAAGAGAAACCCACATTTATCGTGTTCAATAAGATTGATGCCTACTCATTTATTGAAAAAGAAGAAGACGATCTAACGCCACGGACAAAAGAGAATTTTACTCTTGAAGAGTTAAAGAATACCTGGATGGGGAAAGATCAGAAGTGCGTTTTTATTTCTGCCAGGAATAAAGTTAACTTCCAGGAGTTTAAATCCCTTCTTTACGAAGAAGTAAAACGCATACATGTAAAGCGTTTTCCGTTTAATGATTTTCTTTACGAAACATACGAAGATATTGAAGGATAAACAAAAGAGCGGTTTTTTATGAAACCGCTCTTTTGTTTTCTATAGAATATTTACAAATTACCTTATTTCGGATCCTTCTTTAATTGTTTTTTCTGGCAATACAAAGGCTAATTCGCCATTGGCATCCTCTGCCATCAAAATCATTCCTTGGGATTCAATTCCCTTTATTTTTCGGGGAGCCAAGTTAACAAGGATACTTACTTGTTTTCCAATGATGTTTTCCGGTTTATAATATTCGGCAATACCAGAAACTACGGTGCGCTGATCAATGCCAGTGTCAACTTTTAATTTGAGTAGTTTCTTGGTTTTGGCTACTTTCTCGGCTTCAAGAATTGTTCCTACCCGAATATCTAATTTGGTGAAATCATCGAATTCAATATTCTCTTTAGCAGGCATTACTTCTTTAGCAGCCGCTTCATTCGCCTCTTTTGTCTGAGCCAAACGATCAAGCTGGGCTTGGATGTCTGCATCTTCTATTTTTTCAAAAAGCAGCTCCGGTTTATTAATCACTTTATTGTTTTCCAAAAGATCTATTTTGCCACATTGTTCCCATGTCAATTGATCAAGGTTTAGTATGTTCTTTAATTTAGTGGCTGTAAATGGAAGGAATGGTTCCATCAGAATAGACAGATTGGCTGAAATTTGAAGTGAAATATTCAAGATCGTTTTTACGCGGTCTTCATCATTTTTTATAAGCTTCCATGGTTCTGTATCTGCCAGGTATTTATTTCCCAGTCTGGCCAGATTCATAGCTTCTTTAACCGCTTCTCTGAATTTAAAATTGTTCAGGGAGTCTTCCACCTTTTTCACGATTACCGGAATTTCTTCCAGTGTTTGGCGGTCATACTCTTCAATTGTTACTTGTGCCGGAACTTTACCGTCAAAATACTTGTGGGTTAATACAACAGCCCTGTTCACAAAATTACCCAGAATAGCTACCAACTCATTATTGTTGCGTGCCTGAAAATCTTTCCAAGTAAAGTCATTGTCTTTACTTTCAGGTGCATTGGCAGTAAGAACATAGCGTAATACATCCTGCTTATCTTTGAAATCTAAGAGGTATTCATGCAACCACACCGCCCAGTTGCGTGATGTCGATATTTTGTCCCCTTCAAGATTCAGGAATTCATTGGCCGGAACATTATCGGGAAGGTTGTAACTTCCTTCAGCTTTTAGCATGGCCGGGAATACAATGCAGTGGAAAACAATATTGTCTTTCCCGATGAAATGCAACATTCTTGTTTCCGGATCTTTCCAGTATTTTTCCCATTCAGGCGTATGTTCTTTAGTGGCTGAAATATATCCGATAGGTGCATCAAACCATACGTATAAAACTTTTCCATCTGCTCCTTCAACCGGCACGGGAACACCCCAATCCAAGTCGCGGCTTACGGCACGCGGTTGTAAGCCCATATCCAACCAGGATTTACATTGGCCGTAAACATTGGGTTTCCATTCCTTGTGACCGTCAAGAATCCACTCTTTTAAAAATGCTTCGTGTTTATCCAATGGCAGGTACCAATGCTTGGTTTTTCGCATTACCGGAGTACTTCCTGAGACAACTGATTTTGGTTGAATTAAATCAGTAGCATTTAGAGATGTGCCACAACTCTCGCACTGATCGCCATAGGCTCCTTCGCTTTTGCAGTGAGGACAAGTACCGGTAATGTAACGGTCTGCTAAAAACTGGCCGGCTGATTCATCGTAATATTGTTCAGACTCCTTTTCGATGAATTCACCTTTTTCGTATAGTTTTTTGAAGAATTCTGATGCTGTTTGATAATGTGTTTCGGTGGTTGTGCGAGAATAAACATCGAATGTGATGCCAAACTGGTCAAACGCCTCTTTGATGATATTGTGATATTTGTCCACGATATCTTGCGGAGTAACGCCCTCTCTTTTTGCTTTTAAAGTAATGGGTACTCCATGTTCATCCGATCCACCAATTAATAATACATCTTCTCCTTTTAGTCTGAGGTATCTTACGTAGATATCGGCAGGCACATATACACCGGCCAGGTGGCCAATATGCACAGGTCCATTGGCATAAGGCAAGGCAGTGGTTACAAGCGTTCTTTTAAATTTACCGGTTTGCGTCATTTTTCTATAATTTGATTCTTATGGTTGGATCGTTGAAAAATGAATAGCCCTCCAAAGTGGTGTATTCACTCGTCTTTGACAAAGAGGAAAGATGATTTCAACGATAATTTTATGTAACAAAACCCCGAATCCTTTCGAGGCTTTTTATTAACTTCACAAAGATAACCAAACATTTATTTACGGCGTACTTTTTCATTAAACTGTTTCTACATGATCTTTCCTCAATTTATTGATGATCACGCAACCATTGGTATTGTGGCTCCGGCAGGCAAGATAGATCCGGAGGTGATCCATTTTTCGGAGAAAATGCTGACAAGCATGAATTATAAAGTGGTTCTCGGTGACCATGTCATGAATTCTTTCCATCAGTATGCTGGTAATGATTGTCACCGGGCACAAGATTTTCAGCAAATGCTCAATCGCAAAGACATTGATGTGATACTATGCGCAAGGGGCGGGTATGGAACTATACGCATTATGGATAAACTCGACTTTACCCATTTCATGGAAAAGCCAAAGTGGATTGTCGGTTTCAGTGATGTAACAGTACTTCATGCTTGTCTCCAAAATCGACTTGGAGTTGCTTCGATACATGGACCCATGCCTAAAAATTTCGCGGGTAAATCATTGGAAGATTCTGACCTGGCTAATCTTTTTAAGGTGCTTCAGGGGCGGCGTCCGGTTTATGAGGTACCAGCTAATACACTTAATAAGTTTGGCGAGGCCAATGGTGTGTTGATCGGTGGTAATTTATCGATTCTTTATAGTCTAAGGGGCACTCATCTGGATTTCGATGCCAAAGGGAAAATTCTGTTTATTGAGGATGTTGGGGAATACCTGTATCATCTGGATCGTATGATGCAAAACTTGAAAACAGGGGGGATGCTAAGTAAACTGAATGGTATTGTTGTGGGGCAGTTCACCTCTATGAAAGACAATGATACTCCTTATGGTCAAACTGTTCCTGAAATAATTCTGGAGGCTGTAGATGATTATGACTATCCCGTTATCTTTGATTTTCCGGCTGGGCATGATAACATCAATCAACCGTTGATCTTAGGTAAACGAGTAACCCTTAAGAGTAATCAGGAGAAAGCGTCAGTTATTTTCTAATACATTATTACCATTATGGCTGAACACAATCGTTTAGGGGAAAAAGGGGAAGATATTGCAGCTGAATTTCTTGCTGATAAGGGGTACCGTATTCTTGCCCGCAACTGGCGATTTAAACAGAAAGAGATAGATCTGATTGCGCAAAAAGATGATTTTCTTGTGATTGCTGAAGTGCGCACCCGCTCCACAGATGGATGGGAAAATCCCAAAGATTCTATTACCAATGCTAAGATTCGTTTTTTGGTGGATGCCACCGAGGCTTATATTATAGGCAATGATGTGGAGCTGGAAGTTCGATTTGATGTAATAACGCTCATTCCTCGTGGTAAGGGATGGAAAATTGAGCACATTGAGGAAGCTTTTCATCCTCAACTATAATTGTATCAACTATGAATATTGAAGAGTTAAGAAGTTACTGCCTGAGTAAAAAGGGGGCAACGGAAGATTTGCCTTTTGATGAAGTAACGTTAGTGTTTAAGGTGGCAGGGAAAATGTTTGCGTTAACAACTTTGAATGCAGAACTAAGTGTAAATCTGAAATGTGTGCCGGAAGTTGCTATTGAGCTCAGGGAGCAATTTGCGGAGGTGATACCGGGGTATCACATGAATAAAAAACATTGGAATACGGTGGATTTAACAGGTAATCTTTCCGATAAACAGGTGCACGAATGGATAGATCATTCATACGATCTGGTTGTGGCAGGTCTCCCAAAGAAAGTGCGGGAAGAATTGTAGCTCCTTCTTGTTGAAACCTGTATTAAAAATGGACGTTCTAAGGTCAGTGGTTCGTTAGGCTTTTGTAATTATTAGATAGTCATGGTAATTATGAGGGCTGCAAGTGAGTTAGGTGTCAATCAGTGCAAGGTTTGTTATCTAGCTATCTATTAAAAGTTGTAGCTGAAAATAGAGAGAATTGATTTAATTATTTACGTCTGGTTTGTTAACTGAACTTCTACCAGGAGGAGAGATAAGAGAGCAAAAAACAGTAGTTTTCTTAGTTATCTCCTGGCTCAATGTTTCCAATTTAAAAATGTTTAGAATGAAAAGAATAGCGAGGTACTTCTTTCAGGGGTTACTTTATATTGCGCCGTTGGCTGTCACCATTTATGTTATTGTGTTTGCTTTTATTTGGATTGATAGTTTGCTCAGGGATCTGGAAATATTCAAGCATGGAAGTTTTTCGGAATATAGTTTTCCGGGAAAGGGGCTGTTGATAATCGTGATCTTTGTGTCATTGGTTGGTTTCCTGGGGCAAAAATTCATTACGCAACCTATTTCCAATGTATTTAATAACTTCTTAAAGAAGGCACCGTTAATTAAAGTCATCTATTCTTCCGTAAAAGATTTATTGTCGGCCTTTGTGGGGAAAGAGCGAAAGTTTGACCGGCCGGTATTGGTTCGGTTGGATAACAGTGGCATTTGTGAGCGTTTTGGTTTTATTACAGCAACCGATCTTTCGGAACTGGGCATAACCAATAAAATTGCGGTTTATCTTCCCAGCTCTTATGGTGTTTTAGGAGAGCTGTTGGTGGTACCTTCCGAAAATGTGACACCCATTGATGCTAATTCTGCTGAAGTAATGAAGTTTATTGTGTCGGGGGGTGTGGCGAAGGTTAAATAAAAAAATTAATTCATCAGCCTATGAAACCAGTATTGTTATTTGTTCTTGTGTTTCTCCCAATGGGATTGTTGGCACAGACCTCTTTTAAACAAGCCGGTAAGGCCAGTTATTATGCCAGTAAATTTGAGGGGCGGAAAACGGCAAGCGGGGAGATCTTCAGCAATAAAAAATTAACCGCCGCGCATCTGTCTTTGCCCTTTGGTACCCGCGTAAAGGTTACTAATCCAGCCAATGGAAAATCGGTTGTTGTTAAAATAAATGACCGGGGACCCTATATAAAAGGGCGCATTATTGATCTTTCTCAAAAAGCAGCGCGCAAATTGCATATCTATAATCAAGGAGTAGCAGATGTCACCATTGAGGTGGTTAATGGTAAAGGCCCCGATGAAGAATCATTGAAACGGTTAAAACCCCTGGGGATCGCGTCTGATTTATTTAGTCTGGAAGTGCCCGGAACAAGTCGGTTATTCTAAAGCCAGATAATTAGTAAAAAAAGCAGGATACAACACGTTCGAAGTACCCTGCTTCAACCATTCAAATGTATATCAGGATTTCATTTTATTGGCCGGCAAGCCTGCATCAGAATCTGATATGTCAATGTGATCTTCAAAATTGAAATAGCCCTGATCAATATGGATCGACCGGTTGTTCGACCGATAGAAATCCAGTTCAAACGATCCTGAAATAATAATGGCTAGTAAGTCAGTTGATGTTGCATTATTAACTTCCTCCGTGGTATTTCGTTTTTCAATCCGGGTGAATGAAATTATCCCTTCACCATTTTTTAAATGGCAAACTGGTGATATTATTTCTGCGTAACCAAAGTCTCTAATGTCAAGGGTTTGGTTTTGTAAAGCATTTAAGTTGGTGAACGAAGTGATCTTTTTATGGGGTAGATAGATGTTTATTTCAACTTTCTGTGAGGCTAAGTTTCCTTCCTGCATGGTTCCGCACAGATGTATGACCAAGGTGTCTTCGTGGGTTAAATCCAGTTTTAATGGGGTGGTAGAATATTTGTTTTTTGCTTCCCAGGCTTCGTCGTTGATTAAAGCAGTAGCCTTATTTTGCAGGCCTTCGTCATTTTCTATGTCTGTTGGTTTCTTGTTGGGATGTACCAAATCCTTTTCATCGGAGCAGGCATTTACGAATATTAAAGTCATCAATAATGCCAGTGTAATAATTAGAGATTGCAGTTTTTTCATGGTTCTATCGTTTTAGTTGGAATTATGATGGTATAGTTTTTTCAGTCTGTTTCTTCTATTATTTTCGTTTGTATCAAGGCATACCTTATCCATGAAGGGCTAACTTTTCGAAGCCTTTGAAGATTTGTGGAACCGGTTTCTGACAAGTCCTTATTAATTTGTCATTAGGCGCTTAGGAAGTAGCATGTTACCAATATGATGTTCAAATTGATTGTTGTCTATGCTGTTAATAGTTCGTTAAGTATTAGTAATTGTATGAGAATCATTTCATAATTCAAGGTGTTATGAAATTATCAATGAGCTTGCTATAAGTAGGTTTCTTGTCTATTATCTAACGATCAATTGTCTTGTCAAAACAATCAGTTAGAGGCAACATTCCTCGAAGCGGCTTTTTTTCAGGCTATTTTTGAAAAAACAGAGTGTCTTATCAGTAATGTTTGTGTTTTTTGGTCGGATATTGCAATTCCGTTCATGCAAAAATCTTGTTATTTGATACTCATATCTGTGTACTTTTTTGGTTTGTCCAGGTTAGGTCTTTATAGTATGTTCGATATATATGATCGAAGGTCATTCTTTGTTGCTTTTGATTCTAAGACACGTCAGTTTTGATTTTGTGACATGAAAGATTACATTTTTTTCATGGCTGAAAGAGAATCATACCAAACCTGTTTCAATATGATCTTGGTAGGATATCGATAGGTGATAAAAGACCATTTAAAAGCGTAGTGCATTTAGTGGTCATTTTTATCACTAATCGGTAAAACAGGGATCGCAGGAGTGATCTTTAGCTATTTCGGGTGTTGATAAACTTCACCTGATCAAGTTTAAGCCTTAACTGTTTTTAGTTTTATTAATAGCCATGAAATAATGGCGATAGAAAATAAGATGGCGCCCCAGATCGGTGTAATCATGGTCATCTTTATGCCGGCGGCTAATACCGGTTTTGATATTTCACCCATTTCCTGGATGATAGCAAGTATTTGATAAATGCCGATGGCTTGCCATAGGAGCCCTGTGAAAAGCGAAATACTTCCTAAAATGGAAATGGAACTCAAATGAAATTTACTGACAGGTTTAGATTTTATTTGTGATAACAGAGCCATTACGGCAGAGACGATAGCGCTTAAGCCAAAAAGAGTAGTGGTTATCATGCCTGGCATTCCGCCTTCATAAAAATAATGCATCATGGTGTATGGATTTAAAGATTAAATAAAATTGTGATTCAAACATAGACCATGCCTTGAAGGGGTCAAAAAAAATGCGTTGAAGGGATTGTGCTTTCCGTTGAAGGAACCAGAAAGAGGGTTTAGTTGCAATTTGCACGATTTTGGTCGTTGGACTTATAAAATAATGGGTTTAGCCTATTTTTCTGGTCTCATCGGGTGGCTAACTTCATGCTCCCCTATTTTTTCAAGTACCAATTTGTTGTTTCTATTCCAATAGAGTGGCTTCCTGGTTTTTGATGTCGGTTATAAACCTTTATGGAATCACTAATCGGTATGTCGGGAAATATTCATCGAGAAGGTGGTTGGCAGTTTTTCATTGACTAGCTTCTTTTTTTGCTAGGCGCTTAGGAAGTAATTTTTACCAACATGATGTTAAAATTGATTGTTGTCTAAGTTGTTAATAGTTCGTTATGCTTAGTAATTGCATGAGAATCATTTCATAATTCAAGGTGTTATAAGGTTACCAATGAGCTTGATATAAGTAGGTCTAATGTCTATTATCTAACGATCTATTGTCTTGTCAAAACAATCAGCTAAAGGTAATATCCCTCGAAGAGGCTTTTTTTTCAGGCTACTCCTGAAAAAATATAGTGTCTTATCAGTATTGTTTGTGTAATATTTGGCAAGATATTGCAATCTCATTCATTCAAAAGTCTTGATACTTGATACGCATATCAATGTACCTTTCTGGCTTGTGCAGGTTAGGGTAATGCGATAATATTCCAATAGTAAAAAACCATTTATCATTTAAGCGATAAGTTATCAAATCGATTAGTATCGAACTTGGAGTATTTCGCAGGGGTAATTATTCATTTCGACAAGGATAAAACGACGTCGATGCACTGACGAAACGCGTCGAAGAACAGGCGAAATGCGTCGAAGAGCAAGCGAAACGAGTCAGAGAACAGGCGAAACGCGGCAAAGAGCCAGCGAAAAGCGTCAAAGAGCAAACGAAATGCATCAAGAAGTAGTCGAAACCCGTCAAAGAGTCGGCGAAACGAGTAAAAGAGCAGGCGAAAGGTGGTAACGGACAGGCGAAACACATAAATGAGTAAGCAAAACAAAATCAAGCCCCTCCAAAATAGAATATCGAGCAGCCAGAGTAAAAAGAGGTATGGAATAAAGCCAAAACAGGGAATCAAATTAAGAATCGACGTATTCAAAAAAGTCAGCATGGCTTTCGCGAAAGAAAAAGGTCACTGATAAAATGTAATTATAGAGATGCTGTATATAGCTATTTCAGACAAGAGAGAAGGCGTGTTCAGCCAGGAGGGGAATAGGGTCATGAAAAATATCAAAATGGCCTGTCAGATAATATGGCCCCCATCGTCGAACAAGGCAAAAAAAAGACAGGCGAAATGCCTGTCTTTGAAGTATTGAAAACTATTATTTTTTAAAAGAATTCTTCCACATCCGATGACTCATTTGTATCATTAGTGGTATTTCTGTTGGAAGCTCCTATTTCATCGGTACAGATAAGGTTCATGTTGAAGTTCATTGGTTTTTCAAAGGTGTCCTCCTGGGTAATATTCAGGTCGGGGTTGTCATAAACCTGCTGTATATACAAAGCGAAGATGGGAAGAGCCATGTTGGCACCTTGTCCAATGCGAATGTTATCGAAGTGAATATCCCGGTCTTCTCCGCCCGTCCATACACCCGTCACCAAATTAGGAGTCACACCCATGAACCAACCGTCACTGTGGTTCTGTGTTGTTCCTGTTTTAGATCCTATTTCACCGGTGAAATGGTATTTGTAACGTAAGCGGCGGCCGGTTCCCTGGTTCGTCACGCCTTGTAAAAGGTTCAGCATTAAAAACGAGGTTGTTTCGCTTAATACCTCTCTTTTCTTGGGGTGGAAATCTGCAATGACGTTGCCAAAACGATCCTCAATGCGGGTCACGACCATGGGAGCAATATGAACACCGTTATTAGGGTAGGTACAGTAAGCACTGGTCATTTCCATCAGGCTAATGTCAGGCGTACCCAGGCAGAGTGCCGGCACCGGATCAATAGGGCTGGTGATACCCAGCTCGTGAATCATGCGGGCTACAGCTTCCGGGTTGTATTGCTTCATCACCCAGGCGGTAATGTTATTATTTGAGTGGGCCAATCCCCATTTCAATGAGACCATTTCACCAGCTCTGTTACTTCCGCTGTTGCGAGGGGTCCATGTTTTTCCCGTTGGCAGGTAGAAGGTTTGCGGTATGTTTGGAACCAGATCGCAAGGTGTGTGGCCCTCTTGCATGGCCAGGGTGTAAACAAAAGGCTTTATGGTGGAGCCTACCTGGCGTTTACCATGCGTGGCCATGTCATACATGAAGTGCTTAAAGTTGGGGCCACCCACATAAGCTTTCACGTGTCCGTTCAAAGGATCTATCGACATCATACTGGCACGTAAGAAATGCTTATAGTATAATATGGAGTCATTGGGGGTCATGATGGTATCTTTTTCACCTTGCCATGAGAAAACGGTCATGGGGTAGGGGGTGTTAAATACCTTCTTGATACTATCCATGTCAGCACCGGCTCTTCGCAAACTTTGATACCGGTCGGTATTTTTCATGGCGCGCTTGATGATTCCTTCATATTGTTCCTTGGATATTTTGTGGGTGAAGGGTGCCCTGGAGCGTCCTTTTTTCTCCTTGAAGAAAATGGGTTGCAAATCTTCTCCCAGATGTTTTTCAACGGCATTTTCAGCATAAAGCTGCATCCTTGAGTCTATCGTTGTGTATATGCGTAGACCATCTTTATATATATTGTACTTGGTGCCATCGGCTTTAAGGTTTTTGTTGATCCATCCGTAAAGAGGATTGGTAGCCCACGCCAGGCTGTCTTCATGGAATTTTTGTGTTTGCCATGAAGCGTAATGTTCTCTATCCGGCTTTTTGGCTGTTAAGCTCAAACGCAGATACTCCCGGAAGTAAGGAGCTAATCCTTCTTTATGGTCTGCCCGGTTAAAATGCAGCTTGAGCGGTATGTTGGCTAAGGAATCAAATTCGGCACGGGTGAGGTATTGTGCCTTGAGCATCTGTCCCAACACCACGTTTCGGCGTTCCTGGGTTAACTCCGGGCGACGCACCGGATTAAACAGAGCCGGGTTCTTAAGCATACCAATTAAAACGGCTGCTTCCTCTACTTTAATGGTGTCAGTGGTTGTGTTGAAAAAAGTTTTTGCAGCCGATTTAATGCCATAGGCATCGTAAATATATTCGGCCTTATTTAAATACATCGTCAGAATCTCTTCTTTGGTGTAGCTCCTTTCCAGTTTTACGGCAATCACCCATTCTTTCAATTTCTGCAAGCTACGTTCCCAGATGTTGGCAGCGCGGTCATGAAATAATAATTTGGCGAGCTGTTGGGTGATGGTACTTCCCCCGCCTGAACTATGGTCTTGCATAATCACGGTTCGGAAAAGTACCCGTGCCAATCCTCTGGCATCAACTCCCGAATGATCATGAAAACGTACATCTTCGGTGGCGATGAGCGCATTCACCAGGTTGGGCGAAAGGTTTTTGTAGCCAACGAAGCTTCGGTTCTCCTTATAAAAGGATCCTAAAAGCTGTTGGTCTGAAGAATATATCTCAGTTGCCAGGTTGCTTTTGGGATTTTCTAACTCTTCAAAAGTGGGCATGAAACCAAGCATACCGGAAGAGATGGCAAGGAATAGGAAAAATACCGAAAGAACACCAACGGCAAAAATCCCCCAAAGTCCAGCAATGTATTTTCTGAAATTTGTTACTTCTTTATTCATGTTAATTCAATGTAGTTTGGCGTAAAAATAGTAATTTTTGATGTAAGCCTTTGGTGAAATGGTTGCGTAAAGCATTTTCATTTTTTAACATTGTGCCGATTAATTCATAATTTTGTTCGCCATTTGACAAATTGAACAAGAAAGCTAAAAAAGCGATGGGTAAAAAAGACACGGGTAAAGAAGGGAATTTGGTGATAGTGGAGTCACCTGCCAAAGCAAAGACGATAGAAAAATTCTTAGGAAAGGATTATCTCGTAAAATCCAGTTACGGGCACATTCGGGATTTGGCAAAAAGTGACTTCGGGGTGGATGTGAATAATAATTACGAACCCGATTATATAATATCAAGTGATAAGAAGGATGTGGTCAAAGAATTGAAGACGTTAGCGGCAAAAGCAAAGATTGTTTGGCTAGCGTCCGATGAGGACCGTGAGGGAGAGGCCATTGCCTGGCATTTATATGAAACTTTAGGCTTGAATGAGGAGAATACCCGTCGTATTGTTTTTCATGAGATTACCAAGGAAGCTATTTTAAAAGCCATTGAGAACCCACGTAAAATTGATGTTAACCTGGTAAATGCTCAGCAGGCACGACGGGTGCTTGACCGGTTGGTTGGATTCGAATTGTCACCTGTACTCTGGCGTAAAGTTAAACCATCGTTGTCCGCCGGACGTGTGCAATCCGTATCAGTTCGCATCATCGTAGAACGCGAGCGTGAAATTTTTGCTTTCAAACCAACCTCTTCTTATCGGGTAGTTGGTATATTTTCCATTGTTGATGATAAAGGAAAACACAATAATATAAAGGCTGAATTATCCAAACGATTTGATACGCTGGAAGAAACCAGCTCCTTTCTTGAGCAGTGTAAAGTGATTGACTTTACCGTGGCGAAGGTGGATAAAAAGCCTGTCACCAAGTCACCGGCTGCACCTTTTACCACCTCTACCTTGCAACAGGAGGCGAGTCGAAAGCTTGGGTTTTCTGTGTCTCAAACCATGTCGGTAGCACAAAAGCTGTATGAAGCTGGAAAAATCACCTATATGCGTACCGACTCAGTCAACTTGGCTGAATCTGCCGTTAAAATGGCTGCTTCTATGATTGCTGATAAAATGGGTGCACAATATGTTAACAGTCGGCAATACAAAACCAAGGCTAAAGGGGCACAGGAGGCTCACGAAGCCATCCGGCCAACTTACATGGATAAAGAGACGGTGTCGGGATCTTCAGCTGAAACGAGATTATATGAACTGATTTGGAAGCGTACCATTGCTTCTCAAATGAGTAATGCACAATTAGAGAAAACGGTTATAAATATTAGTGCCGGGAATACCGGAGAGAAATTTGTAGCAACCGGAGAGGTGATTAAGTTTGACGGTTTTCTGAAAGTATATATTGAATCTTCCGATAATGAAAAAGAAGGGGCTGATGATGAAAAACGGGATGTGCTTATTCCGCCGATGACTGTCGGGGATGTGTTGGGAATGGAACAGATTGAAGCACGTCAGCGCTGGACGCTGAAACCTCCCCGCTATACGGAAGCAAGCCTTGTGCGTAAGCTGGAAGAATTAGGGATTGGTCGACCTTCTACTTATGCACCAACAATCTCCACAATTCAGAATCGTGGCTATGTTGACAAAGAGGAGCGTCCGGGTGTCGAGCGGCAATATAAGCACTTGATGCTTAAAGCTGGTGTCCTGGAGGTGACTGATAAAACTGAGATTACAGGAGCTGAAAAGAATAAGCTGTTCCCAACAGATATAGGAATGGTGGTTAATGATTTTCTGATCAAATATTTTTCTGATGTTGTCAATTTCAACTTTACAGCAAAGGTTGAAAAGGAGTTTGATGACATTGCCATGGGTAATTTAATATGGAATGAAGCGATTGATGCTTTTTATAAGCCATTCCACGCATTGGTAGAAGAAACCCTTGAAAAGTCTGAGAAAAGTACCGGCGAACGAATATTAGGAGAGGATCCGAATACCGGGAAGACGGTGTTGGTTCGAATTGGTCGCTTTGGACCAATGGCGCAATTGGGAGAAGTAGTAGAAGGGGAAGAGAAGCCCAGGTTTGCTGGCCTCCGAAGAGGACAACATATTGAAACGATTACTCTGGAAGAGGCTCTTGATTTGTTTAAATTGCCCCGACAGGTTGGTGAATATGAAGGTAAAGTAGTAACCATCGGTATCGGTCGATTTGGACCATACATCCGGCATGATAGCAAATTTGTTTCTTTGAAAAAAGGAGAGGACGATCCGCTTACGATTGATCTGGAGACCGCCATCATTCGTATTGAGGATAAAAGAAAGGCTGATCGGGAAAAAATAATTAAGGTATTTGAAGAAGCTGAATTACAAATTCTGAATGGAAGATGGGGACCATATATTGCTTATGATGGCGGTAATTACCGGATTCCAAAAACGGTTGAAGCCGATAAGTTGTCGTTAGAAGACTGTATGGAATTAGTGAAGAAAGGGAAGTCGACAAAAAAGACCACAAAAAAATCAACCACGAAAAAGACGACAGCAAAAAAAACAACAACAAAAAAAACGACTGCTAAAAAGGGAGAAACTAAGAAAAAGCCGGCAACTAAAAAAGCTGCTGCTAAAACCAAAGATAAATAAGCTTTAGTAGTGGAACTGGCACATTATTTTACCCCTCAGATTATACCTGTTCAACCTGCTTTTCAGATAAGACCGGATGAGTCGCTGCAAAGTCAGGTTGAATTTATGGATTCAAGCCAAAGTTATGACTGGTCTGCTTTTGATGTAGCGGTAATTGGTATTGAAGAAGGACGAAATGATTCGGGGAATGCCGGCAGAGCTCATGCTCCCAATGAGATCAGAAAGAAGCTTTATCCATTACGCGCCTTAAGCCGGAAAATCAAAATTGTTGATTTAGGAAATTTAAAAGGTCGAACTTTAAATGATAAGTACATTGCTTTGCGTGATGTTGCTGCATTTCTAATAAAACAAGATGTTATTTCGCTCGTGTTGGGCGGCAGCCAGGAGTTTACTGTTTATTTGGCCGAAGCATTGGAGGAGCTAAATGAACCATTTAGAATCTCTGTTATTGATTCAATGATTGATTGTTCCATTGAAAACAATGATTTTTCTGCTAGCGGGTACTTGCAACATGTCCCACAAAGATGTCCGAAATACTTGCAGGATTTGGCTCTTGTTGGTTTGCAAAAATACTTGTGTGCACCAACACAGGAAAAATTCCTGGCACAATATAATTATGAGTTTGTGCGTTTGGGTTATGTGAGAGATAAAGCAATGAAAAGTGTGGAACCCATATTGCGTGATTCGGACTTGGTCTCTTTTGATGCTGGAGTTGTTAAAGGTACCGATCTGCCCGCGCAGAATATTGCTAATCCTAATGGGTTTTTATCTCATGAAGCCTGTCAGTTGGCTTGGTATGCAGGAGCAAGTGATCGATTGAAAATTTTTGGATTATTTGAAGTAAATCCTGAAAAAGATACACCCTCCCAAATGGGATTGTATTTATGTGGGCAAATTACCTGGCATTTTTTAGAGGGTGTTGCTTTGAGATATAATGATTATCCTAAAAAGAAAATAGAAGAATACCAAAGTTACATTATACATCTTGAGGATTATGATGTCGATATTCGTTTTTTTCGAAATTCTATAAATGACAGATGGTGGCTGGAAGTGCCTGGTGGAGAGGGTGAAATGGTTGTTTCGTGTTTAAGGGATGATTATGAACAAGCAGCAAATAGTGATTTGCCAGACAAATGGTTACGTTATCTGAAAAAAAGCAATTGTAAATCAGTGAATAGAGATATTTAACCCGGATATAACTTTTTAAAACGAAACCTTTATGATGAAATCAAGTATATACACTCAGCTTTTACTGGCGAGATTTTTTTTTGAATCAATTGTTTTATAGTTTTAAAGTCCTTTGAAAATGTTAAATCTCGCGCAGAAATGCATATTGGCTTTTGAATAAATGACTAGGAGTTATCTATTTTTTCTTTTATTTTGCGCCTCCGCTGTTGTAATGGGACAACAAGACCCGCAGTTTAGTCAGAATATGTTCAATCAATTGGCCAGTAATCCGGGTTTTGCCGGAAGTTCCGGTATGGTGAATGTGTCTGCTATTAACAGACAACAATGGATGGGTTTCGAAGGAGCGCCTAAAACAACGGTTTTTGGTGCAGATGCTGCAGTAAATCTCTTTGGATGGGATAGTGGTATCGGATTAGTAGTTATGAATGATGAGATAGGATTCTATAATGATTTACATCTTAGTGTAAATTACTCATACCGGGTAGAGTTAGCAGAAGGTACAATAGGATTTGGGGTATCATTAGGCTTGGTTAATCAGGTTTTTGATGGAACAAAAATCTATTTACCATCCAACGGGAATGGGAACTCATACCATAATATAGCGGATGATGCCTTGCTTCCACAGGCAAAGGTGAATGGAACAGCAATCGATATGGGTATGGGAGTTTTTCTTGAGCGGAAAAAATATTATGTGGGTCTATCCGTTCTTCATTTAAATAAACCAAAACCTAATTTTAAGGATGAGTTTCAGTCCTATTTGAAACAAACGATCTTTTTGACAGGCGGATATCGCTACAAATTGCAAGATAAACCAATTGTTTTATTGCCTTCAATATTTATAAAATCAGACTTGGCAAGTATGCAGGTCGATGTAAATATGAATGTCATGGTTAAGAAAAAATATTGGGGAGGATTTACATATCGCTATCAAGATGCGATAGTTGTATTGGCAGGAATGGAATTAAATAATGGTTTGCGATTTGGTTATAGCTATGATATCACTACTTCGGAAATGGCTACAGTCAGTTCGGGATCTCACGAATTTATGGTGGGCTATAGTTTCGATATGAGTTTTGAAAAGAGAAATAAAAGGTATAGAAGCGTCAGATATTTATAAACGAGATAGTTGAAATAATACAGATATTAAGGCTATTATGAAGAAAGTACTTGCCCTAAGTGTTGCTATTGTCACAATCCTTACCGGATGCGGAAAATCCGGAAATGGTGAATTAGTTGGGGTTTCGCGAAGCGGAGCATTTTATGAACCAGATCCTTATGGAATGTTGTTTATTCCACAAGGAAGTTTTAACATGGGTCCCAACGATCAGGATATTGCCTGGTCCTTGAATTCACAAACAAAAACTGTATCTATTCGTTCCTTTTGGATGGATGAAACTGAAGTTACAAATACGGAATATCGTCAGTTTGTAAATTGGGTTCGGGATTCAATAGCCCGTCAGTTGTTAGGCGAACAGTTTGAGGAATTTCTTATTACTGAAGATTATCTAGGTAATGAAATTGATCCTCCATTCTTAAATTGGGATGAAGAGATTGAATGGGATAATGAAGAATATGCTGAGATCCTTGATGAAATGTTTTTGCCTGAAAATGAGCGTTTTTTTAGGCGTAAAGAGATCGATGCCCGAAAATTGACTTATGAATATGAATGGGTCGATCTGTTGCAGGCTGCAAAAAAAGGGAATAGGTATAATTATGAAACAAAGCAATACGAAGGAGTCGTTTATGACCAGAAGGGGGAGGAAAGAGATATAAAAGATCGATCAGCCTTTATCATGAAAGATGCTGTTAATGTCTATCCTGATACTCTTTGTTGGATTGCAGACTTTACCTATTCGTTTAATGAGCCTTGGACTGAAAAGTATTTTTGGCATCCAGGTTTTGATGAATACCCTGTTGTTGGTGTCAATTGGAAGCAAGCAACAGCCTTTTGTATTTGGCGAACACAATTGTTAAATAATTATCTGGAGCAAAAAGGAGAGCCAACTGTAATGGCTTATAGATTACCTACAGAAGCAGAATGGGAATATGCAGCACGTGGAGGTCTAGAGCATGCTATATATCCATGGGGTAATTTATATACACGTAATGATAAGGGATGTTTTCTTGCTAATTTTAAGCCTTTACGAGGAAGATATGGTGATGATGGAGGGATGACAACTATGTCAGTTGCGTCATATGCTCCAAACGACTTCGGATTGTTTGATATGTCTGGAAATGTAGGCGAATGGACATCAAGTGCTTTTGACGAATCATCATATAGCTTTACTCACGATTTTAATCCTACCTATAAATACAATGCTTTACCAGATGATCCTCATGTAATGAAAAGGAAAGTTATTAGAGGTGGATCTTGGAAAGATATAGGATACTATTTGCAATGCGGAAGCAGGGCATATGAATATCAAGACTCGTCTAAGTCATACATAGGTTTCCGTTGTGTTAGAGACTTTATTGGCGAATAAGTTTAAAGGAAGGTTAAAGGAAAAATAAGTCATTATGAGTATTTCGGAATTTGTACAGAGTCCTGGCTATAAAAAAGCCATGGGGAAGGTATATGGAGTTGGAGCCGCAGTTGTAATATTAGGTGCATTGTGGAAAATATTACACCTACCTGGTGCCGCACCTATGTTGATCGCAGGTTTAGGAACAGAAGCCATTATCTTCCTTTTATCTGCATTTGAACCACCACACGAGATGCCGGATTGGAGTTTGGTTTATCCAGAACTTGTAGGACTAGAGCCCGAAACACCAAAGTCTACTAGGAATGTTGGAGGCGGAGGTGGGGGAAGCGATTTAGCTGCTCTTATTGAAAGTGGTCATCTCGAACCAGAAGTGGTAGAGAAATTAAGTTTAGGGATAAAAAAGCTAACGACAACTACTTCGCAACTATCCGATTTAAGTGATGCTTCTCTGGCAACAGAATCGTATCTTCAAAATATGAAACAGGCAGGAGAGTCATTGGGGAATCTATCAAATATGCAGATTAAATCGGCTAAAACCCTTGAATCTTCTTCCGATGAACTTGCAAGCAGTTATTCTGTGACCGCTAAGACAATTGCGAATTCTGGACAAAAAATGGCAGATACCTTAAATAAGTCAGGTGAACATTTAGTTTCCTCGTATTCTGCATTAAGTCAATCGATGAGTCAGCAATTTGAATCAATAGCAAGTAATAGCCAAAATTATTCAGCTCATCTTGAATCAGTAAATAAAAATTTGTCGTCAATTAATTCTGCTTATGAATTACAATTGCAAGGATTGAATGAGCAAGCTCAAACTGCTCAAGGGTTGAATCAAGGATTAACTGATATAAAAGATCAATTAACTCAAACTGTTGGTGATACCAAGGCATACCGAGATCAAGTAGCGCAATTGAGCCAAACGATTAATGAGCTTAATACCATATATGGCAATATGTTGAGCGCCATGAATATGGGAAATCGTTAGTTGTTAGGTATAGTTAATTAAGTCAGGAAAAATTTAAATCGAAAGATATATGAGTGGTGGAAATTGTCCCGAAACGCCAAGGCAAAAGATGATCGGAATGATGTATCTATTCCTGACTGCGATGTTGGCTCTGAATGTTTCGGGTGATCTGTTACAAGCGTTTCAACTCGTGGATGAAAGCATACAGCAATCTATCAAAGCAGTTGAGAATAAAAATAGGAAATTATACAACGAATTTTATAACGCAAAGGAGTCAAATCCCAAGAAAGCAGAAGAGACATATAATGATGCTGAAGCCATAAGAAAAGCAGCGGATGATTTGTTTAATCATATTACGGATATAAAACTTCTGATGGTTCGTACAGCCGATAATCCTGAGGCTACTTTGGATAATTATATTGGAGCTGATAACCAAGATGTAGCTGCTCAGGTTATGATAACTGAAAAGGGAGGGCAGCGTAGTTTAGATCTAATTGAGAAAATTGAAGATTACAAAAAAACTTTGCTTTCGTATGTTGATGAAAGGGATACGACGATTAGAAATAATATAACAAATAGTCTTTCTACTGAAGCAAAGAAATCAGAGATAAAAGGAGAACCATCTCATAGTTGGCAAAGTCAGAAGTTCGAACACTTACCTTTGTCTGCATCATTAGCTTTGATGTCAAGTATTCAGAGTAATTTACGTAATGCACAATCAGATGTTGTAAGTTACCTTTTGACGAAGATTGATGAAGGATCATTTAAGTTTAATACCATTGATCCAATTGTGATTCCAAATTCTAATTATATCATTAAAGGCGGAAAGTATACTGCAAAGATATTGCTTGCGGCCAGAGATTCTCTAAATAAGCCTACCGTAATTGTAGAAGGGAAAAAAATGCCTTTAACCAGTGATGGTAAAGGGCTATATGAGGTTGTAGCTAATTCAACAGGGAAAAGAACCTGGAAAGGTGAAATTTCAATTATTGGTCCTGATGGTAACATTAAAAGATACCCAATTTCTGAGTCTTACCAGGTAGTTCAACCTAATGTGGTTATTTCACCTACCAAAATGAATGTATTTTATGAAGGGGTTGATAATCCTGTTGAAATATCTGTGCCAGGCGTCAATTCAGAAGATATTAAAGTTGATTTTAAAAATGCAACTTATAAGAAAAAAGGGGATGAGTACATTGTAAAACCTAAGCCTGGTCATGCAGGAGGAAAATCTATTGTTACGGTTTATGCAAATTTTGAAGGAAAACGTCAGAGATTAGGTAGTGGAGAGTTTCGGATTAAAAGAGTTCCAGATCCGGTTGCCATGGTTGCAGGGAAGAAAGAAGGAAGAATAAAAAAGAGTTTATTGCTTGCTCAATCCGGGGTGTTTGCAGAAATGGGTGATGATTTCGATTTTGACTTAAAATTTAAGGTGACTGGCTTCAATGTTTCTGTTCTAAAGAATGGATATTTAGTAGAGGAACCTTCAAAAAATAACAAGTTTACCAGAGTGCAAACAGAACTTATAAAAGGCGTGTCGAGAGGTTCAAAATTATTTATAGATAATGTTAGAGCTGTAGGGCCTGATGGAACTACGCGTAAATTAGGAAGTATCACTTTTATTTTGGATTAAACTTACTTAAATAGAAAGGGAGATGAAAAAATTGTTCTTTATCCTTATTGTCTTATTAAGCTTCGCTGATAATGGTGAGGTTAATGCTCAGAATGTTCTTGATGGATTGTATCCAAAAGAGCATGTGGCTAATCGGAAGCCTATTCCTTATGCACATATTCGGGAGGCTGATGTTTTATGGGCAAAGAAAGTTTGGCGAATTATCGATTTAAGAGAAAAAATTAACCTTCCATTATATTATCCAACTAGGCCAATGGATGATCGTTTCAGTTTGATTGACTTGCTCTTGTCTGGGATACAATATGAAGGTTTGACAGCTTATTCTGCGAATTTTGAAGATGAGTTTAAAGTAACAATGACCTATGAGCAGGTAGCTGGCAAAATGGGAGCTGTTGCTGATACGAGTCAGATAAAGAATGCAGATACAGGTTTGTGGGAAACTAAAATTGTTGGAGGGGAAGTTCGTTCGGAGGAAGTAAAACAATTTTTGGTTAAAGAAATGTGGTTTTTCGATCGGAATTATTCCAGAATGGATGTAAGAATAATAGGAATATGCCCAATTCGCGAATTTATTAAAGATGATGGTGGAGAAGGGCGTGTGTTGAAAAAGCAAGTTTGTTGGATTTATTTCAATGAAGCCAGGGATTTGCTTGCTAGGCACGAAGTGTTTAACCCTAAAAATGATGCACAACGAAGAACTTTTGATGATATTTTTATCAAACGATACTTTGGTAGTTATATAGTTAGGGAATCTAATGTTTATAATAATCGTAATATAGAAACTTATACGGCCGGAATGGAAGCAATGATGGAATCTGAAAGTATAAAGAATTCAATTTTTACGATGGAACACGATATGTGGGAATTCTAGAATAGCAGGGATAAAGAGTAAAAAAAGCCGTCTTTTAAAGACGGCTTTTTTTTATATGTAATTTTTATGCTTCTTCACCAAATTCTGTTTTTACGTCTGTTGTAAATTGTTTGATTTGTTGTTCGTTTTCTTTGGGACAAATTAGTAAGGCATTTTTTGATTCTACTACTATGTAATTAGATAATCCCTGGATAACCGCTAGTTTTTTATTTGGTAAGTGGACTATACAATCTTTTGAATCGTAAAGAAGTATTTTACCACTAATAAGAGCATTGTTATTTATGTCCTTTTCTGAGTATTCGTGTAGAGAAGACCAAGTGCCTAGATCCGACCAGCCAAAACTGGCAGTTTGGACATAGACATTTGACGCTTTTTCCATTACACCATAATCAATGGAGATGTTTTTACATTCCAGGTAGGCATCGTTAATGGTTTTATTTTCTTTATGTGTTCCAATGAATGGTGCTGCTTGATCAAATAATGATTGAACTTCCGGAAGATGAGTATGGAAAGCTTTATCGATACTATTCAGAGACCAAATAAATATGCCTGAGTTCCAGTAAAATTCTCCGCTCTCGAAAAAGACTTTAGCCATTTCTAAATTTGGCTTTTCAGTGAAGGTCTTGACTTTTTTAAAGTTGATATTTTTGTCCTCTAAGGTGTTATCAAGTTGAATGTAGCCATAACCAGTTTCTGGTTTATGTGGTTTTATCCCTAAGGTAAGTAACGCATCTTTTTTTGTTACAAATTCTATTCCTTTCACTAAGTTGTTTCTGAACTCATCTTCATTTAAAATTAAATGATCAGCCGGTGTAACAATTATTGTAGCTTTCGGATTCTTACTTTTTATTATGGTGTTTGCATAGGCAATACAAGGTGCTGTATTTCTTCTTGCAGGTTCGGCAAGGACTTGTTCTGGATTTAATTCAGGGATTTGTTTTAGAACGGTTGCTTTATATTCGGCACTGGTTACTATTACAAAGTTTGCTATTGGGCAAATAGGCCTGAAGCGTTTAAAAGTTTGTTGGATTAGTGTCTCTCCGGTACCCAGAATATCTAGAAATTGTTTGGGGCTTGATGTTTGGCTAATTGGCCAGAAGCGACTGCCTATACCGCCAGCCATAATTACGCAATAAGTATTTTCTTTCATTGTTATTATTTTTAAATCTCGGATTGGTACCATTTCATGGTTATAATCATGGCATTGAATAAGATGTTATTTTTTACTTGTTAACGTGTAATAGATCTGTTTTTTGGGTAATTTTAAAAGCTCTAAATTAGTTACTATTTTTAAGAAAAATTCTTTTTATGCGTACGTTTTACCATATCGGCAGATATTCGATTTTTATAAAAAAGGTCTTTGGTAGACCTGAAAAGCATGGTGTTTTTTTTAAGCAAGTTGTTAAAGAGATAGATAATTTAGGGATAGACTCTTTAGGAATTGTTGCGATTATTTCTGTATTTATGGGAGCCGTAATTACATTACAAACTGCGTATAATATTGAAATGCCTTTAATACCAAAATATACTGTTGGTGTTGCAGCAAGAGATTCTATATTGTTAGAGTTTTCTTCAACAATTGTGAGTTTAATTCTGGCAGGCAAGGTAGGATCAAATATAGCTTCTGAAATCGGAACTATGCGTGTTACTGAGCAAATTGATGCTTTGGAAATAATGGGGATTAATCCCGCTGGTTATCTTGTTTTGCCTAAAGTTGTTGCTTCTGTATTTATTAATCCTTTTTTGGTTTTGATTAGTATGGGTATCGGAATAACAGGGGGATGGTTAGCAGGATCTGTTACGGGTGAAGTTCCCTCATCAGAATTTATTTACGGAATTCAATATGCATTCACACCCTTTTATATTGCTTATTCAATTATAAAAGTTATTGTATTTGCTTTTATTATTAGTTCTGTGTCTGCATATTGGGGTTATTATACTAGTGGCGGTGCATTAGAAGTTGGAAAAGCGAGTACCAAGGCTGTTGTTTCCAGTAGTATTCAAATTCTTTTATTTAATTTATTACTGACTCAATTATTGTTGGCATGATAGAGGTTAAGAATATATACAAATCGTTTGATGAGAAAGAGGTACTAACTGATGTGTCAGCCTTATTTGAGAAAGGACAAACGAATCTGATTATAGGGCAAAGTGGATCTGGAAAAACGGTGTTGTTAAAATCTATCGTTGGACTACACGAAATTGATCAAGGGGACATTTTGTATGATAATAAGAGTTTTCCTAATATGAATCAGAAGCAAAGGAAAGCTCTTAGAAAAGAGATTGGAATGCTTTTTCAGGGATCAGCTTTATTTGATTCTGCTTCGGTCGAAGAAAATGTAAGATTTCCGTTGGATATGTTTACTGATATGTCATTATCCGAAAGACGTGATAGAGCCAATTTTTGCTTGAAACGAGTTAATCTCGAAAATGTTAATAATTTATATCCTTCCGAAATTAGTGGCGGGATGCAAAAACGTGTGGCGATTGCTCGAGCAATCGCTCTTAATCCTAAATACCTGTTTTGTGATGAGCCTAATTCTGGGTTAGATCCTAAGACTGCTATTGTAATTGATGAACTGATTTTTGAAATTACTAAGGAATATGACATGACTACCATTATTAATACCCATGACATGAATTCTGTTATGGGGATAGGTGAAAAAATTATATTTATCTATCAAGGAAAAAAGTTTTGGGAGGGAACAAAAGATGAGATATTTCATGCCCAAAATGAAACTCTTGAGAATTTCATATTTGCTTCAAAATTGTTTAAGCAGATTAGGCAGAGCAATAAGTAGCATTATCAATAGATGAAATATCCGAAGTTGGAAATAAGGCCATTTTATCATTTCTGTTGGTCCGCTAAATTTATATTACCAAGATGTGTATTGCTTTTGATATTTATATAGCATACCGTATCGATTCATACTAGAATCTATTATTCAACTAGTTTGTCTAGACTTTAATAAGTGAGTTAATGGCACCTGAAGGTTAGAAAACTTTTGTGAAAACTGGATCGCATGGCGTATCTCTTTCTCTATAGCGGGTGGATAATAAAAACTGAAGGTAGAATGGTTTAGTTGTTATTGTCATAGTGAATTATTCCAAAGTTAAGTTAATGTCATTGTTAATGATGATGTAGTTGATAGAGATAATGTTAAATCTTTTTGTTGTTCTTTTTTTCAAATAATTAATCGATGAGACTTTGTGGGAAAAATGTAGTAGGTAATGATGTGAATGTATTTTTATCTGCTCTGTTAAATAATCAATGTTTTTTAGGCGATAAAATTCTTGTCGATGAAAATTATTTTAGTGAAAGCTACGCTGTTCCTTTCATCTTGATTCATCCCTTGTTTCAGACTGATCTGCCTTTGTATAGTTATGTTCGACCTAAATTAGCCATTGCTAAATATTTGACATGGCAATATCCATATTTAATAAAACAATCAAAATTCCGATTGCCAGGGCAGAAAGTTGGAATAAATCGATTTTGGCAATCTGTGAATTACCCCTATAAGAATTATTGTCAACGGAACAACATGGATTTTGTCGAGATGAATAATCATGGTGTGAAGTGGGATGATTATCTTATTAATCCATTTGCATTGCTTTTGGCTATGTTACGAGAAAAAAGATCCCAAAATGTAGTAATTGATTGGGTTTCTCAATGTGATAAAATAAATGGTAATTTTAATTTGACACCAGTTTATGCATATGAAGTTGGTTTCAATGGTTTAGAATTACATCATAATTTGGTTATTCAAAATGGAAATATGCAATGTTTTTTATTAGCAGAGGAAAATTTAGATTTCTCTGGCATATATATGTCAAAAAAGAAATGTCGGTGGGGAGTAGGTCAAAAATACATTTTTGATCTTCCATTAATAGGGCGAGTTGAAGGACAAATAAAAAAGGTAATGCAGGTTGAATGTGCTCCATTTCGTTTTATGTACAAAGGAAAGGAGATGCAAAATCAGAAAGAAAATTTTGGTTTTTTAAATAAAAGTGGATTTCATGATGGATATAATTTACGTGAAGGAAAAATTCATGAGGTAGGAAAGGAAAAATTGTCTCTTTTTAACAGATGGATAAAGAATTGTTTTCAGCTTGAATCATTAGCGAATGATGAATTAATCGATTTTATTGATTTGAGATTTGATGAAGTGAAGTTAACAGGTATTACGAGTCAGCATTATCATTTGTTATTTTCATGGTTTGGGGAAGGTATTGAAAAAATCGGTAATGATGCGTTTGATTTTTATATTCAGAGTCGGGAAACAAATAGTTCGTGGCGTAAAGCTTTGCAAAATCATCTCTTGGAATATGGAATGGCGCGGTCAACCGTAGAAGCGATTATAGAAAGGCATTTTGAGTTTCTGAAAGGTGATGGTTGATGATATTTTGTAGCGATACATGTAAGTTGGACTATTTCGGAATAGAGTGAAATATATCAGGATGATATACTTATTTTGACAATAAGTAGAGTAAATTTTAAAAGGAATATTTGGGAGTTTATCAAAAAAACGATATGGAGCAGATAAATAAAACAGTCGAGTATTTAGTAAAAGAAGGATTCGTTGAACCGGTTATTGGGATAGTGTTAGGGACGGGTTTAGGAAATTTGGTAACAGCCATAGATATAAAAGTCGAGATTGGGTATGAGGACATACCTAATTTCCCTGTATCAACGGTGGAATCGCACAAAGGGAAATTAATTTATGGTGAATTTGAAGGAAAAATGGTCGTGGCTATGCAAGGTCGTTTTCATTATTATGAAGGATATTCTATGTCTGAAGTGACGTTTCCAATTCGTGTAATGAAATTGTTGGGCGTAAAGAATTTATTGATTTCAAATGCCGCAGGTGCAATAAATATGGATTTTAGGAAAGGTAATTTGATGCTTTTAGATGATCACATTAATCTGCTACCTGAAAATCCGCTTAGGGGGAAAAATATAGAAGAGCTAGGGCCTCGTTTTCCTGATATGAGTCAACCATATGATAGGGATTTAAACAGTATTATAATAAAATCAGCTATTGAAGAGAATGTCGTTTTGCATGAAGGAGTATATGTGTCTGTGCCAGGACCGAATATGGAAACGCGTGCTGAATACCGTTATTTACGAACTATAGGAGCAGATGCTGTAGGTATGTCTACCGTACCTGAAGTAATAGTAGCTAATCATATGGGACTTCCTTGCGCTGCCGTTTCTGTTTTAACAGACGAGTGTGATCCTGATAATTTGAAAGCTGTGAGTTTAAATGAAATTCTTGAAATTGCGGCGGAAGCAGAAAAAAAGATGATACGAATTTTTAAAAGTGTTTGCAGGGCGTTGTAATGATGATATTGGTGAATTAATAGATTTTGCTGTTTTATTTATAGTTATGAGTATTTTGGTATGATTGGAGTGAGAAAAGAGGGGTAATTCTTTTTTGCGACCTGAGAATGATATATAGAAGGCAATGTTGGATTATTGTTTTTATTAGGGATTGATGTATTTTTTTTGAGGGTTTTGGATAAGGGAAATAATAAAAATCAATCTATTTCCTTGTTTTTGAAAAAAAATCTTCCACTCCTGCAGCGCCTTAGCTGTATCATCCCACATTTCTTACCACAAACATTAGGAAACCCCAAAAATAGTCCGTTCTTTTGCACCCGCTTTTCAAGGGAAGGGCACTACGCAAGGAGCGAAGAAATGACGTATTGAAACACCTTTTAAGGATGATATCCAGGGGGTAAGGAAGCTTACAAAAACCGCCTGAAAATTTAATTTCAAAAAGGTTTGGATAAACGAAAATAAAGCGCTTATTTTGCACCCGCTTTTCGAACGAGAAAGCAGGCACAGCAAGGGATTGCGAAGTCAAAGAAGGCATGTTGAGAACCACTTTTTTGGAGGGTGTAGGTTTA
>RHGE01000190.1 GCA_004296775.1 Marinilabiliaceae bacterium JC017 | reverse complement strand
CATCTTCGTCGCGCCTACGCCGGCCCGCTTATTTGACCGGCTCCCCCGCTTCCCAACATCATGGTCCGACTCGTCATTTGGCTTTTTGTGTTATAGTGTCGATATATTCAAGGGCGACTTCGCGTTTGCCCCTGCTAGCATCGATTTGTAATCGGTACCTTGTTATATGATAGTGAGAGATGGCCGTTGGCCATATTGACAACATGATAACATTGAAAACTTGTTGAATAATTAAAAACAAGACGAGGTGTTAACAGGATGGACAAATGCTTATCATAAGCCACCTCACCCCGGCCCTCTCCTTAAAGGCGAGGGAGACTGCAAACCTGATGTTCATACTCATAATGATTAGCGTCTTACGGGTGATATTGGTGTATTTATTGGCAAAATATTTTGGCGAGCAGTAAATCATCTTGATACTCTGTACTTGATACTTTTTACTTTTCTTGCTTGCCCAGATTAGGTTTAGTAAAAGCTTGTTATCTTGGCGTCAATATGGCCAATGGCCATATTGACGCCAAGATAACAACTTAACAAGAGGGCCAATTGATATATAGGTTTTAGTTCTTCAGGAATAGTTCTATTGGGACGTTGTCCCAAACCCTACTTCATTTTTGGCATTGCCCCAAAAACGAAGCAAAAAAGTCTAGGCAAATAAACGCTTCCACCCACTTCCTTGATGAATTTTTGCTAACCCACATGCCAGAATTCCCGCATTCATCTTCGTCGCGCCTACGCCGGCCCGCTTATTTGACCGGCTCCCCCGCTTCCCAACATCATGGTCCGACTCGTCATTTGGCTTTTTGTGTTATAGTGTCGATTTATTTAAGGGTGACATCGCGTTTGCCCCTGCTAGCATCGATTTGCAATCGGTACCTTGTTATATGATAGACCATTATTGTTCCAATAGATCGTTAGATTTTAGATAATGGACATTAGACAGATTTACATTGCTCCCATATTTAAACCATTAATAACTTTATCTATTAGATAAACACAAACTATTTTTCGACCAATTACAAAAATTAACGAAGTTTTGAACCACTACGTGGTTCTATGCGCTCTTCTCCAAAAAGCCATTCGTATAATTCACTAAATACGAATTGGCAAAATGCTTGCAGCGCAAACTTTATGGGCTTTAAATATATATGAGAAATATCAGTTACTCAGAGAACGAACCTTTCTGGTTTTAGACTTTCTCTTATTACTTCGTCAACAACAGAGCCTTTATCTTCTCCAAATCATTCCTCATCTTATCTAATTCAGAATTTAGCCCCTGCATCTCTTCAGCCTTTTTTTGCAGCTTCTCTTCCTGACTAATAGTATAAAGGGTAAGCTCTTCAATTTTCTGGAGCAATAGCTTATTCATTTCAGCCACATTTACGCCATCCTCTTCCATTTGGGCCGCCGAAGGAATATCGGGCAGGTGTTTGTTGTCCCGAATAAATTGCTCTACATCTTTTAAGGTCCGCAGGTTGTAATCCTCTTCGAATACAAAATCGGCGGTTTGGGCGGTTACTTTTACTGCTTTAGCCTTGATGGTTCCTTTCATCACCAAACTACCATCGCCGGTTATATGTCCCAAACGATTACCCCAACCACTGCAAAACTCAATTACTGACTGCTCAGCCGGAGCTTTTGTATTTCCTAACCGGCCATCCAAAACCAAAATACCTCTTCCGCTTGTGGTGGTTCCCCGATGATCACCGAGTAAATATAATGAAGATCCTTTATCAATGGTTCGTCCAGTTATATTAGCACACCAACTACTGCCTATATTCGAACCTCCATTACCTAAACGGAAAACATAATCCCCGGAAATATCCTCTAAATTGACATAACTTTCCCATTTTTCTCCATTAATTTTTCCATTTATCAATGCATCAGAATTGGATGGATTATTAATCCCAATATTTCCTGATTTATAAATTTTAAAAACGCTTGGTTTATTATAAAGCGAAAAATCAAAACCATAAGCCGAATTAAATTTTAAACCACCTGACTTAGCAGTCAATGACAGAGCAGAACTACTGCAGATATTCTCAGCATCGACCCCAAGCTTCTTACCATTACCCGATCTCAACATCAATAAAGAATTATCCCAGATTACGGTATTAGTATGAAGGTTGGAACCTATACTTTTGTAAATGGGCTCATAAACAGTTAAATTAGGAACCGTGGTATGTGCATTAATTGTAACTTCATTGGCATTAGGAAAACTATTTACAGGCATAGATGTTGTTTCATAAAAAAACCGTATATATGGTTTTACACCTGGTCTTCCAAAAATGGAACTACCTGTTCTAATTTTCACAATTAGCATCCCGTTGGAACGATACGATACATATTGATAATTTTGCGGACCCCTTAAAGTTTCAACTTTTTCAGCACCGAAAAAGGAAGTACCTCCATTAGTTTCCCAAATTTCGATATAATCTTCTGGATTTCCATTATGTGTTATATCCAGTTTGACACGTTGCGATAAACCCGTTTTAATAATATAAGTCATTTTATAGTTTGGGATATACTTCGCCTCCGGTAGACCAAAACTACCAGAAGCACTGGTTAGTTCAGTTTGACTGGGAGGATGAGGACCTACAGGACCAGGTCCACTTTGCGAATAAGTACTTAAAATCATCGTAAAAACGATCATTAAAGTGATAAAAATCTTTTTCATGAATTGATTAATTTAATGAGCTGGTTATTTATTTTTTCATAATGATGATAATAGATCGTTAGATTTTAGATAATAGTCAGAGATGGCCATTGGCCATATTGACGCCAAGATAATAGCTATACATCCTTGTTAGATGACATATAGTTTTATTGGGACGTTGTCCCAAACCCTACTTCATTTTTGGCATTGCCCCAAAAACGAAGCAAAAAACGC
>RHGE01000189.1 GCA_004296775.1 Marinilabiliaceae bacterium JC017 | reverse complement strand
ATGGCCATTGGCCATATTGACGCCAAGATAACAACTTAACAAGAGGGTTAATTGATATATAAGTTTTAGTTCTTCAGGAATAGTTTTATTGGGACGTTGTCCCAAACCCTACTTCATTTTTGGCATTGCCCCAAAAACGAAGCAAAAAGGTCTAGTCAAATAAAAGCTTCCACCCACCTCCTTGATGAATTTTTGCTAACCCACGTGCCAAAATTCCCGCATTCATCTTCGTCGCGCCTACGCCGGCCCGCTTATTTGACGGGCTCACGCGCTTCCCAACATCATGGTCCGACTCGTCATTTGGCTTTTTGTGCTATAGTGTCGATATATTCAAGGGCGACTTAGTGTTTGCCCCTGCTAGCATCGATTTGCAATCGGTACCTTGTTATATGATAGACCTTAGATAGATTTTCATTAATCTCCTTTTTAGGCTTCTAAAAATCTTGATTATTAAATAGGCATAAGCTGGTCTTTAATTAATTACAAAAGTTTAACGAACTATTGGTGTGAATAATCGATTGTTATATTTAAGTTTCTTTTTGGTCTATGATCATCTTAAAAGCTAAGATAACAGATTCATGATAATTAGAGATACAGTTCAACAATATTCACTGCTCACTGCTCACTGTTCACTGCTCACTGTTCCCTGCCAACTGCTAACTGTTATTTTCGCTGATTCTCTTCCTTCGTCCGTGTGGTTCATTTCCTTCGTCCGTGTGGTTCATTTGCTTCGTCCGTGTGGTTCATTTGCTTCGTCCGTGTGGTTCATTTGCTTCGTCCGTGTGGTTCATTTGCTTTGTCCGTGTGGTTCATTTGCTTTGTCCGTGTGGTTCATTTGCTTCGTCCGTGTGAATCTTTTCATTCGTCCGTGTGATTCTCTTCATTCGTCCGTGTGATTCTAATCACTCTCCCGTGTGATTCTAATCATTCGTCTATGTGATTCTAATCATTCTCCCGTGTGATTACCTTCATTTGATAGAAAGATTACTTTAACAGTTTCCAACGATTAATAGATCGTTAGAATTTAGATAATAGTTTCCCGATGATCGATGACCTTTAGAGGGCCGTGGTGAGGTGTTGTTACAGTGAAACGATTTATTTGTTTATGCTGTTCAGGTGTTTCGATTTGTCACGCAGTAAGATGGGGTTTTTGGGACTGCCAATCTTCTGCGAGGTGTAGATGCCCGAATGGCCTGAAAAGAGGTAAGCCACAAAGCAACCAATCATGATGAATACGCCCGTTTCGGTACCGAATAATTCCAGCCCCATCAATACACAGGCCACTGGGGTGTTGGCGGCACCGGCAAAGACGGCGACAAAGCCCATGGCTGCCAAAATACCCATTGGAAGGGGCAAGAACAGCGAGAGGGCACTGCCCAGTGTGGCGCCGATGTAAAAGAGCGGGGTGACCTCTCCGCCTTTAAATCCGGCGCTTAGTGTCAGCACGGTGAGGGCTATCTTAATGGCGAAGACATGAATGCCCTGTTGCACACTGAAGGCCTCCACGATGGTGGGGACACCCAGTCCGATGTATTTGGTGGTGCCGGTGATAAACACAAAAGCTGCGACGATGGTTCCACCCACGACGGGTCGGAAAAGGGGATTCTTGATATAGGTCTTGAAAAGGTGTGATAGTTTCTCTATGCCCAGGGAGAAGGAGCGGGAAGCCAGTCCGAAGGCAATACCGGCCACAACGGCCAGCAGAAGGTTTATGATATTGAACTCCGGCACCACGGCCACGTGATAATGGGTATGTGCCACCGGCCATAATTCACACACATAATTGGCGATAACGGCTGAGAAGAGGGAGGGAAGTAACGCATCGTATTTCATGCGGCCAATCACCAGTACCTCCAGGCCAAATACCGCACCGGCCAGCGGGGTGCCAAATACCGAAGCAAAACCGGCACTGATACCACAGACAATGAGCAGGCGGCGGTCGCGTTTCTTAAACTTAAACAGTTTGGTGAACTGGTCGGCGATGGAACCACCCATTTGCACCGCGGTGCCTTCTCGTCCGGCCGATCCGCCAAAGAGATGGGTCAGCACCGTACCGATGAGTACCAGGGGAGCCATCTTCAGGGGGATGATCTTATTGGGGTTTTCTACCTCTTCCAACAGTTGGTTGTTGCCCTTCACCACATCCTGTCCCCAGTAGTGATACATGGCAGCAATCATCAAGCCACCCAGGGGCAACAGGGCTACTATCCACAGGTGATCAGTGCGCCAGGTGGTGGCCCATTTCAGGGAGATAAGAAACCAGGCTGAGGCGGTGCCCACACAAATGCCCACCAGGCCACTAATTAAAAGCCATTTAATGGTAAAAGGGAGGTTTAGTCGTCGCGTTTTTAACTGTTTGAGTTGAAATAGTTGATTCGTCATTGTCCTTAAGATGATAAACACGTAGAATTTTGCAAGGCACAAAGGTAGTAATCCTTGAAGAAATATGGGGTGCGGAATATAAACACGTAGAAGCAAGAGTTGTTACGCGGAGATTCACAGAGGAAACGCAGAGAAGCGCGGAGTAATGGTTTTTTCGCGAATGATACGCTATTGTAAACACAGAATCTTCAAGTCTTGACATCCTAAGAAAAGGTGAGATAACTCTAAATTGACGTTACCAGTACCTTTGACCTCACGCTGAACCAAAGGGATGCAGAGAGGATTGTTCTACACATCTACTAAAAGGAATCAAATATTCATAATTCATTTTCTTTTCGCCCGGTCACTCCTTTCCCCTCCTTAAAGAATTACTACTCTTTATACTGATTATTGTTAAATATCCAATTGTATTAATTAAAGTGGATAAGTTGTTGAAAAACAGCAAAAAACAAGAGCGTAAGTTTCATAAATAATGTTATTTTACGTATCTTAATAGCATGAAAGACAGGAAGTTTG
>RHGE01000187.1 GCA_004296775.1 Marinilabiliaceae bacterium JC017 | reverse complement strand
GGCAATGCCAAAAATGAAGTAGGGTTTGGGACAACGTCCCAATAAAACTATTCCTGAAGAACTAAAACTTATATATCAATTAACCCTCTTGTTAAGTTGTTATCTTGGCGTCAATATGGCCAATGGCCATCTCTGACTATTATCTAAATAAATAATTTCCATCCATATCGTATTGAAAACTGCTCAAACACCATCCCACACAAGGAAAAACAACTTTTTTTTCTAACTTAACATCCCTTGATTACAATGAACCTAAATCAGCAGTGCATGCGAAAATCATTAACAAACCCCAATGCAAGCTTTGGTACCATGGCTGTTTTCATGACGGCTATCTCCACTATCTTAGGCGCCATCTTATTTCTTCGTTTCGGTTATGCCGTAGCTCATGTGGGCCTGGCCGGTGTCATCGCCATCATCCTGATCAGTCACCTGGTGACCATTCCCACCGCCCTGGCAGTGGCGGAGATTGCCACCAACCAGCGTGTACTGGGCGGTGGTGCCTATTACATTATCTCCCGTTCCTTCGGGTTAAACATTGGTGGTGCCATCGGGTTGGCACTCTACATGTCGCAAGCCATTAGTGTGGCTTTCTATGTCATTGCGTTTGGGGAAGCTTTTGATCCGCTCATTGAGATGCTGAATATTACCATGGACCCGGTTATTTTCAAGAAGATTATCACCCTCACGTCCATGACCATCTTGTCGGCCATTGTGCTTACCCGGGGCGCCAACATGGGGATGAAGGCACTCTATTTCGTGGTCATGCTATTGTTTGTGGCCATTGGCTTCTTTCTCTTTGGACAGCCCACCCAACCTAATATTCCCTTATCCCTGAATGCCAAAGTAAATGAACCGGACTCGTTCTTCTATGTCTTCACCATCATATTCCCGGCCTTTACCGGGTTAGCAGCGGGATTGGGATTATCGGGCGACTTGAAAGATCCTAAAAAATCAATTCCCCGCGGAACTCTTATTGCCACGGTTATCGGTATGCTGGTCTATTTTATTGTTGCCTATAAGATGGCGACCTCAGCCACACCGGCAGAGATGGCCAGTGATCAATTTATTATGTCACGCATCGCCGTGTGGGGCCCGATTATTCCCATCGGACTGGCCGCTGCCACCATCTCTTCGGCCATTGGTTCCATTTTGGTAGCACCACGCACACTACAGGCCATCGGGTTTGACACCATTTTACCTTTTCAGAACATAAATAACTGGCTGGCGAAAGGCCGTCAACATGATAACGAGCCCATGAATGGCTCACTGGTCACCATCTTAATTGCTTACTTCTTCATTATTATCGGGGATGTGAACTTTGTGGCCCAAATCATTTCCATGTTTTTCATGGTCACCTACGGGGCCATCTGTTTGATCTCTTTTCTGGAACATTTTGCCGCCGACCCGTCCTACCGCCCCACCTTTAAGCAAAACAAATGGTACTTCTCCCTCCTGGGTGCTTTCCTTTCGTTTTGGCTCATGTTTAATATGAACCTTCCATATGCGATTCTCAGCGTATTTATCATGGCCCTCATCTACTATATCATCGCCAAGTCACAACCGGAGAAACATGGTTTGCAAAAACTATTTAAAGGAGTAGCATTCCAGCTAAGCCGGCAAATACAAATTTTTGTTCAACGTGCCAACAAAGACGAACGCGATTTTCACTGGCGACCTTTTGCCATCTGTGTTTCCGAGGATTCATTCAAACGCCAGTCGGCCTTTGACCTGTTACGCTGGATGTCGCATAAATATGGGTTTGGCACCTATATACACTTTATAAAAGGGCTATTAAATAAAGAGACCTACGAACAATCACAAAAAGTACTCTCCCGCCTGATCAAACTGGCCAATGGCAGCAATAGCCGTGTATACCTGGACACCATCATCAGTCCCTCCTACACCTCAGCCATTGCCCAGGTGATTCAGTTATCGGGTATCTCCGGGAAAGGCAATAACCTGATATTATTTGAATTCTCCCGTTCCCATCCTGAATCACTGAAACATGCCATTGATAACTATCCGCTTTACGAGGCCACCGGTTTTGATGTGTGCCTGTTAAACACATCCTATAAGGGATATGGTTATCACCGGGAGATTCATGTGTGGATCACAGAACACGATTTCCACAATGCCAACCTGATGATTCTTTTGGCTTATATCATCTCCGGCCATCCCGATTGGCGAAAGGGAATCATTAAGATATTCGCCCTCTTCCCGGCAGAACAAATCGATGCCCAACGAAGGAAATTGAATAAACTAATCAAGTCGGGACGTATCCCCATTTCACAGAGTAATATCAATTTCCTGCCTGCCCAAAGCGACCAGGATACCCATGCCATTATTATAGAACATAGTCATGATGCCGACCTGACCATTGCCGGTTTTGTTCCCCATCAGATTAAGAACTATCCGGAAGCCATTGTCGACTTCGGAGACATGGGCAACATCTTATTCGTGAATACTTTTGAACAAAAGACGATTGACTAGATGAACGGGGAGAAGTATATGGTATATGGTTTAAGGAACAAGGAAAAAAACAAAAGGTGAAAGGGGGATTAGGTCGATAGATCATTAGACAATTAGATCGTTAGGTGCTTAGGGAGCAACTTTTACCAATAGGTGGTTCTAATTGGATGGAAATATATAGAGGGGATAGAGGTCAGAAGTTAGAGGGGGAAATAGATGGAAACACTTAGAGATAAATGGAGATACATTGAAACAGATAGAAATATTTTGAAACAACCTGTACTTTCCAAAGAACAATCTCAACTCCCAATTGATGAAAAATCTCTGCATCTCAGCACCTATCATATAACAAGCTCGTATTTACTCAACAAATACGAAAAAGGCCATGATGTTGGGAAGCGTGGGAGCCAGTCAAATAAGCGGGCCGGCGATGGCGCGACGAAGATGAATGCGGGAATTCTGGCATGTGGGTTAGCAAAAATTCATCAAGGAGGTGGGGAGAAGCT
>RHGE01000186.1 GCA_004296775.1 Marinilabiliaceae bacterium JC017 | reverse complement strand
TAGCAAAACGATCATTGACATATTGGCAAATCAAAATCATAAACACCAACTACGGTGAATAAGAAAGTAGGAAAGGGCGCATGGAGGATGCCTAGGCTCTCAGAGGCGAAGAAGGACGTGATAAGCTGCGAAAAGTTGCGGGGAGTTGCAAATAAATAATGATCCGCAAATGTCCGAATGGGGCAACCCAGCTGGTTGAAGACCAGTTATCCGWAAGGAGGCAAACCCGGGGAACTGAAACATCTAAGTACCCGGAGGAAGAGAAAACAAAAGTGATTTCCTAAGTAGCGGCGAGCGAACGGGAATTAGCCCAAACCGATATTGTTCAGGCAATGTCGGGGTTGTAGGACTACCATCATCAAAGAGAATAGAAGTGGAACCATTTGGAAAGATGGATCRAAGAGGGTGATAATCCCGTACACGTAYAAGACTCTGCGAGGGTAGTATCCTGAGTAGGGCGGGACACGAGAAATCCTGTCTGAATCTGCCGGGACCATCCGGTAAGGCTAAATACTCCTGAGAGACCGATAGTGAACCAGTACCGTGAGGGAAAGGTGAAAAGCACCCCGAACAGGGGAGTGAAATAGTACCTGAAACCGTGCGCCTACAAGCGGTCGGAGCCAATTMAATTGGTGACGGCGTGCCTTTTGCATAATGAGCCTACGAGTTACTTCTTACTGGCGAGGTTAAGTTGTTCAGCAACGGAGCCGAAGCGAAAGCGAGTCTGAATAGGGCGAMARAGTCAGTAGGAGTAGACGCGAAACCGAGTGATCTACCCTTGGTCAGGTTGAAGTTCCGGTAACACGGAATGGAGGACCGAACCAGTTTACGTTGAAAAGTATTTGGATGAACTGAGGGTAGGGGTGAAAGGCCAATCAAACTCGGAAATAGCTCGTACTCCCCGAAATGCATTTAGGTGCAGCCTTTAATAAATTTTACAGAGGTAGAGCTACTGATAGGACGCGAGGGCTTCACCGCCTATCAACTCCTGATAAACTCCGAATGCTGTAAAATGATGTTAAGGAGTGAGGGCATGGGTGCTAAGGTCCATGTCCGAGAGGGAAAGAACCCGGACCATCAGCTAAGGTCCCCAAATGTATGCTAAGTTGACCAAACGCGGTCTTGTTGCAGAGACAGCTAGGATGTTGGCTTGGAAGCAGCCATTCATTTAAAGAGTGCGTAACAGCTCACTAGTCGAGCGACGAGGCATGGATAATAATCGGGCATAAGCATACTACCGAAGCTATGGATTGTGTKTARACACAATGGTAGGGGAGCATTCCATTAWGGGTTGAAGCYGTACTGCGAGGTATGGTGGACTAAATGGAAAAGCAAATGTAGGCATAAGTAACGATAAAGGGGGTGAGAAACCCCCTCGCCGAAAGACTAAGGTTTCCTGATCAACGCTAATCGGATCAGGGTTAGTCGGGACCTAAGGTTAAGCCGAAKGGCGAAATCGATGGCAAAACGGTTAATATTCCGTTACCTGTGATAACTGCGATGTGGTGACGAAAGAGTGAAAGGAMTGCGTACTGACGGAATAGTACGTTTAAGGGTGTAGGTATTGAGGATAGTAGGCAAATCCGCTATCTGAGCTGAACCTGAAAGTACCGCGCGGCTACGGCCAAGCGGATAATGTCYCTAATCAGATTTCCAAGAAAAACCACTAAGCATCAGGTTATCAGAGCCCGTACTGTAAACGGACACACGTAGTTGGGTTGAGTATACTAAGGCGCTCGAGTGATTCACGGCTAAGGAACTCGGCAAATTGGTCCTGTAACTTCGGGATAAAGGACGCCCTCCTCCGGGAGGGCCGCAGAGAAATGGCCCAGGCGACTGTTTAYCAAAAACACAAGGCTTTGCAAAATCGCAAGATGAGGTATAAGGCCTGACACCTGCCCGGTGCCGGAAGGTTAAGAGGAGGAGTTATCTTCGGAGAAGCTCTGAATTGAAGCCCCGGTAAACGGCGGCCGTAACTATAACGGTCCTAAGGTAGCGAAATTCCTTGTCGGGTAAGTTCCGACCTGCACGAATGGTGTAACGATCTGGGCACTGTCTCAGCCGTGAGCTCGGTGAAATTGTAGTATCGGTGAAGATGCCGATTACCCGCAACGGGACGGAAAGACCCCGTGAACCTTTACTGCAACTTAGCATTGATTTTGGATAAGTGATGTGTAGGATAGGTCGGAGAYWGTGAACCGGTTTCGCCAGGAATCGGGGAGTCATCCTTGAAATACGACCCTTTGCTTATTTGGAATCTAACTTGAGARATCGAGGACACTGCTTGGTGGGTAGTTTGACTGGGGTGGTCGCCTCCAAAAGAGTAACGGAGGCTTCCAAAGGTACGCTCAGGACGTTTGGTAATCGTCTRYAGAGTATAATGGTATAAGCGTGCTTGACTGTGAGACCGACAAGTCGATCAGGTAGGAAACTAGGGCATAGTGATCCGGTGGTTCCGTATGGAAGGGCCATCGCTCAAAGGATAAAAGGTACTCCGGGGATAACAGGCTGATCGCTCCCAAGAGCTCATATCGACGGAGCGGTTTGGCACCTCGATGTCGGCTCGTCACATCCTGGGGCTGGAGAAGGTCCCAAGGGTTGGGCTGTTCGCCCATTAAAGTGGCACGCGAGCTGGGTTCAGAACGTCGTGAGACAGTTCGGTCCCTATCTGTTGTGGGCGTAGGAGATTTGAGAGAGTCTGTCGTTAGTACGAGAGGACCGCGATGGACAGACCACTGGTGTATCAGTTGTTCCGCCAGGAGCATAGCTGAGTAGCTAAGTCTGGAAGAGATAAGTGCTGAAAGCATCTAAGCACGAAGCTCGTCTCAAGATGAGATCTCCCTTAAGGGACGTTAGAGACTATGACGTTGATAGGCTGCAGGTGTAAAGGTGGTAACACCAAAGCCGAGCAGTACTAATTACCCGAGACTTTCGATTCACAAGTTGAGTTAGGTGGTTATGATTTTGATTTTGCGCTGATATGTTATTATTAGATAATAGACATAGAGATAATAG
>RHGE01000185.1 GCA_004296775.1 Marinilabiliaceae bacterium JC017 | reverse complement strand
CTCCACCTCTTCCCATTTCGAACAGAGAAGTTAAGCCCGTTAGCGCCGATGGTACTGCGTCAAGTGGGAGAGTAGGTCGCCGCCAACCTTTAGAAACCCGATGTTCATTAGAGCATCGGGTTTTTTGCGTTTTAGGACGTGGGGATTTGGGATGTTCGATTTACGATGTTTGATGTTCGACGTGGGGATGTTTGATTGTTCTGTGTTCTGTGTTTTGGTTGGGAGATAGAGGCTAGAGGCTGGGGATCAAAGAAGCTTTGAACTATAACCGAAGGTTTCAACGTTAGAATAGGTAGTCTRCGCGACTATAACCATCAATAAAAGGCAGACTGAGCTGATTGGTTAAACCCCAGCTGCCAATGYTTTCTTTTTTACTKTGTAAGGTTRGTARCAAACTAACCTTTGGTACATCCGGTGATAATCATCGGAAGGTATGAACGCAACATCATGACTCCTTCCGTAGAAGTGATTATTAAAATTGCAGATACYCTTRAAGTTTCAATTGATTACCTGGTAGGTAAAACCAACCTGGTTATTGACAAGGCTATTTTAAAACGCTTGGAAGACATTAACTCATTATCAGAAGACAATAGAGCATACATTCTTAATCACTTGGATATTCTTATTCGTGATTTTAAAGCCCGCCAGGCCTACGGACATTAAAATACCACCTACTCCATATGAAAAAATCCCGGTTCACACCGGGATTTTCTATATCACACATTTAAAGGTTTATTATCCGTATCGTTAGTTGAAAACATACTATTAGTAATGGAACGCGATACAATCGCGCACCAGCGGGGGATTCTTATCACACACCAATGACCTGTTATCACATTAATATGATCTTCTTAACACACATTACCATATAATTTTAAACCTATGCAGGTTAAAAAAAACGTAAGCTTAATGAAATGAAACGCCATAAAAAAAACCGGCATCTCGGCCGAAAGTTTCTATCTCACACATTTAAAGGTTCGTAATCACGCATCGATAATTGTAAGCTAACTGCTAGTTTTGGAACGCGATGCAATCGCGCACCAGCGGGGGGGATATAATCACGCACTAGCGGGGGTAATAAGCCCGCCAGGCTTACAATTATTAAAACACCACCTAATCCATATGAAAAAATCCCGGCTCACACCGGGATTTTCTATATCACATATTTAATGGTTCGTAATCCACATCGTTAGTCGTAAGCTAACTGTTAATTTTGGAACGCGATACAATCGCGCACCAGCAGGGGGAGTTATTTATTAGTTTATATTTAAAACAATATTTCCTACATAATATTCTTCCGAAGGTATAACCGCATATACTTTTAAAATAACAGTTCCGTTTTTCCTAAATTTAAATTTAAAATAGTCGTTCTCTTTATTATAAAACATAGATACATTATCCTTAGTAGTTATAATCATATCTTTAGGGTGAAGCCCATCTACAAAGATCCTAGCTAAATACTCTTTACCAACTTCTAACTCTGTATTATTAAAAACGATATCAGGTATCTGCTGACTAATATTAATCTCTCGGTTATTGTTTTCGTCAAAATAACCTTTCCATTTGAGTTTGCCGTCACTGTACCACTCTTTCCACAGTCCTATTTTTGAACTATCCTTGAGAATTCCTTTCTCTTTTATAGCTCCGCTATCAAAATAGCAAACAAAAGTACTATCTTGAATTAAGTTTGATTGATCATCTTGATATTCCGTTTTCTTTTTATGTGAACATGCGAATATTATCAGACAAATCAATATTAACGTAAAACTATTTATTATCTTGATGGCCATACTTTTATTATTTTTGTTAATCCATCTTTTTGTGTATAACTATCAATAGTATCTCCAGGGGCAAACTTTCTTGGGTATACATAACCATCTTGATTCGCAGGTCACCCACCTCCAATCATCTCAATCGTATCAGTCTCGTTATTAATCGAATAATATACTTCTTTCTTGGGTTCAGCAATAACTACAGTTGACTTCTTTTTTTTAACAACTATCTTCCTTTGCTTTTCAATATTTGAAGTTCCCCCACTTTTATCTGTCAATGTAGTGTTTTCTCCTGTTTTTGTTTTAACAATATCTTCATCGGAAGTTTGATTATCATCAGAAAAAAAAGAGTTAGCAATCTTCTCTAAGGCGAATCTTATACTTCTCCAAAATGTGACACCTCTACTGTGTGCTGATGGCTTTCCCATACCCATCCCTGGTAATGTATTAATATCACCAATATAAGGAGCATCTCTACCTTCAACTCCAGGAGAACCATTACCACCGCTCATCGTTACCCCCCCTTGCTTCCATTTCTTTTTGGGAGTTACTACTATATCTGCATTCAATTGATGTTGATATACTGGCTTCATTTTCGGTCTCCAGAACTGCCACCAATGTTTTCTTGCCTTTTTTTCTTTCAACCCCAAAGGGTCTACATAATTTATAGGGTTATTTAACACATAATGATATGGAGTCTTATTAAAATGATATTCACATAGTGGATCCGGCACATGCCACCTCCCGAGAGCCGGGTCATAGAATCTAGCGCCATAATCGTACCAATCCAAATTACTTTCTTCATTGGCGTCGTTCTGGGGCTGCTTGTCGTTGTACTGTACTAAAATGGGTTAACAGCATTATCATCTACATAGTCTTTACTGTACAGGACTTGTTCTAATGCATTTTCTTAGTAAATGAATCTTCCGTCGTAATAGGTGGTTTCTATCCTACTCTTGTCATACTATGCCTTGGTTAGCTTTTGCCCGTTGGCTTTGTAAATATAGGTAATTGTATTGTTATTGCCTTTTAATGATTTTACCGGTACGTGCAAAAGGGTGTAAACCTTGGGAAAGTAGTCCCATGTCAATGGGAAATGGTATAAACGGTTGGGAAATGATCCATGACCAGTGGAAAATGCTCCTTTACCACCGGGAAATGGATCAAACGGTGGTTCGGTAGCATTTCCCACCGGTTTATTGCATTTCCCGGAGGTTTTTGTGGGTATTTGTGATGTTTATGTTTGTTGGATTTGAAAAAGACATTGTTTTATTCCGGAAATAGCTTTTTTAAGCGTTTATGCAGGATAAAC
>RHGE01000184.1 GCA_004296775.1 Marinilabiliaceae bacterium JC017 | reverse complement strand
CCAAGAAGACCAGGGGTAAAGAGCTTTCAGGTGATCAAATAAAGAGAAATAAGGAAATTTCCTCTGTTCGTGTAAGAGTAGAACATGCTATCGGAAGCATAAAAAGGATGAAGATTGTACGCAACGAATGTAGGTTACGCAAAGAGAAAATCTTGGATAAGGTCTTTGCCACTTGCGCAGGATTGCATAATTTCAGGCTTATGGCCAAACCGTTCCTATATGAAATTTAAATTGATATAAACTCTATTTCAATCTTGGCTGCCTGTATGACGGCCTTCATCCTCCTGGCCGTTTTCCGGATTAATGAGCGCTTACTTTTTCCTATTTATGTGACCGGAGATAGTAAAAAGTTCCTTACCGGCACAATATTGTTTATGGGGTTCCTGGCTATTTTGCATATGTTGGGAGATAAATTCTTTGTGGAACCTTTTAAAGAGATCCATCCCCATCGCCCCATTCCGGTTATCTTTTTAATCATTCGATCGTCCATGATGGTTATCGTGGCTGAACTCATCAGCATGACCATGCTACTAAATAAAGAGCTGAGCCGTAAAACGCTGAAAGAAAAAGAGCTGAGAGAAGAAAAACTCAGCACCGAATTGGATTTGCTGAAGGCACAGATCAATCCGCACTTTATTTTCAATGCTCTCAATAACATCTATTCCCTCACCTATACTCACTCGGAAAAGGCACCGGAGAGTGTACTGAAACTGTCTGAGATGCTTCGCTATGTGTTATATGAATGCAACAAGCCCAGGGTACCTCTATCGGCTGAGGTTGATTACATCAACAACTTCATTGCCTTTCAGCAAATGAAATCGGAACATCCCCAAAAAATAAGCTTCTCCTGTGACAAGCGGACTGAAAACTACGAAATGCCCCCCATGCTGTTTATCTCGTTTATTGAAAACAGTTTTAAATACAGTAAAATTGAAGAGTATGAGGAGGCTTTTGTAGATATTAACCTGAAACTGGCCGACAATGAGCTGATTTTTAGTATTGAAAATTCGGTTCCTTTCCAGGATATGGCCAGACCCGGTAAAGGCATGGGTATTGAAAATGTGAAACAGCGCCTCAAGTTGCTTTACCCGGCTAAACACGACTTGAATGTGATGAACATGGGCGATAAGTACTTTGTAGAATTAAAGATTAACCTGACATGAAGATGCGATGTGCCATAGTAGATGATGAATTTCTGGCCAGACAATACTTAAGTGTTTATGTCTCTAAGGTCCCTTTCCTGGAATTGGTAGGCGATTACAATTCGCCACTGAAGGTTTCCGAACAACTCCACAACGGAGAAATAGACCTGCTGTTTCTTGATATTCAAATGCCCGACATTACCGGCCTGGACTTTTTAAGAAGCCTTGACCGCAAACCGTTGGTGATCATCACCACTGCTTTTAAGGAGTATGCCTACGATAGTTACGAGTTCGATGTGGTGGACTACCTGCTGAAACCTTTCTCCTTTGAACGGTTACTGAAAGCTGTACACAAAGCCCACGATATGTTTCAAAAAAGCAGTACCCCGGAACAGCCCCTGGAACCGGAACAAGAGGAACCTAACTTTCACGAGGATTACCTGGTGATACGGGCCGACCGGAAATACTACAAAATCAATTTCGATAACCTCATTTACGTTGAAGGGCAAAAGGCCTATGTCACCTTCCATTCCGAAGGGCAAAAACGAGTCACCGCCCTGGCCTCGCTGAAAGAACTGGAGGAAAAGTTACCATCCGGGCAGTTCATCCGTATCCACAAATCCTATATCGTTTCCATCAGTAAAATAGAGTCGCTGGAAGGCAACCTGGTGGAAGTGGCCGGACAACAACTCCCCGTGGGGAAAAGCTACCGTCACAATGTTGATAAGCTTTTCGGACTATCTGATTAGATGGCGACGTGTAAACTGAGTTTGATTGTAAACTTGTTATAGCCTTTTTTTTATTGGTACGATGTCCCGGAATATTCTTCGTTTTTGGCATTGTCCTGATGAGGTAGCAATAAACGCACGTAAAATTGATTTAAATTACGTTACAACCCGGAGCGGCACTTTGTTTGCCCCGGGCTTTGATAGAAAGGTTCTGGATTTAAAATTAAGACATCTCTGCGCATCTTATTCCACTTATTAAAACCCTTTCTTTGGCTTATTATCAATTGTTTCTTTGGTGCGGTTTATTCTTTTTCCTTTTTTACCCGAATTAAACTGATACTTGAATTTGAGCCAAATGGGAAAAACCGACATCTTAATATCTCCTTCTGAATGGCTGTAAAAATCCGTTGCCTTGATTTCTGATCCCTGATAGGTAAATGATTTTGCAAATGGGATACCACTCATGATGCCAATTTTGAATTTTTGCTTAAAGGTTTTTTCCAGTGAAATGAAATAGAGGGCATCGTAAAATGTGGTGTTTTGAATGTTGTTTTTAGGGCTGTTGTACTGAAACAGGAGGGAGGCTACAAGGTTGTGTTTGAACGTAACGATGGCTGAAAGGCCGGATTCGAATGCCAGTGCCTGCCTGTTTTCTATATTGTGTTGTTTTGCAAGGGTATTTCCCCTGGTACATAAGTTGAATAGTTTCAGATACGGATTGATTCCTATGGTTTTGGTAAGTTTTAAAGCGCCTGATAGTTGAATGCCGTACTGGTGTATGTCGCCCAGGTTGTATAGGCGAGTTTCAAACATGCTGCTATCGTTTATAAAGGTAAGCGAGTTTATAACATTTGATGTTTTTTGATAAAATAAGCGGGTGGAAATATAATTATCTTTCAATCTTACCGCGTAGTCAATGAACAGGTTGTGATGAAATTGTGGCTTCAGGTCGGGATTTCCACTTCTGATGGAGATGGGATCGTCCACATAGGTATACGGGTTCAATTGATAAAAGTAGGGGCGGGAAATGGCACGTCTGTACGATAGTTTTAAGCTCTGCTTTGGGGTAAGCTGGTAGTTGAGGACTGCATGGGGCAGGAGTGCGAAAACATTATTGTTGAAACTGTTTTTAAGCCCCGCTGATGATTTTTCGGTACGCACGCCTGCGCTCACATCTATATTGCCAATCTTATAATTGAAGGAGGCATAGGCCGCAAATATATCCTCGTCGTAATTAAAAGCGTCGGATTGCCGGTCTTCCAGGATTTGAAATTTTGCTTTCAAACCGGTATTGATACTAAGTTTTTCTGTAAGGGGAGTGGAATAATCGATTCGGATACTCACTGAATTTTGTTTGGGCTTTACCATATTGGTGTGGTTGTCATAAGCAAAATCGGTATTGTCACTAATGTAGCTCGTGGAGTTAACTGCCTTATACGTGTAATAGCTTAAGTCAATAGCTATTTCGTTCCCGGGTTTATTGAAAAGGTGCTTGTAATACAATGAAGTTGTTTAAAGTTGTCTAAGAAGAATAATACAAAAAGCAATGATATTTAGAGCTTTCCAATGCGATTTTTTTGTTTCAAAACGCACAAGTATTGCCTTGAAAGCATCAAGCCATGCATTGGTTCTTTCTACGACAAAAC
>RHGE01000183.1 GCA_004296775.1 Marinilabiliaceae bacterium JC017 | reverse complement strand
AAGGGATAACTATGTCAAATTTTTAATACAAGATATTGTTATGTGATTATTATATAGGTCATTAGCTAAATGTAAACTTTTCCCGACTTCTGTTTAAATTTTTCGGATAAAGACGCATTTTCAAAAAACTAATTTTTAGAGGTTACCTAATGAATGACCATTTAAAATACTGAACACACTACAGATCTGATTCATCCTAACCTGGACAAGCCAGAAAAGTACACAGATATGAGTATCAAGTATCAAGATATTTGCATGACCGACATTGCAATATCCTGCCAAAAACACACAGACATTACTGATAAGACACTAATGAATTAAACAAACCGGAATGCAGGCGGAATAAATTACACCTTCTCTCCACAAATCACAATTCAGTTGAGAATGAACGGCATGCATGATACCCGCATAACATTAAGCAATATTGTAACAAACCTTGACTAATTAAATAACAATGAACGTGATTATACAAAAGACAAACGCAAATGACTATTTCCAAACAGAACACATAACAAGAGAAGCTTTTTGGAATTTATATAAACCAGGGTGCGATGAACACCTGGTATTGCATAATATCAGAAAAAGTAAGAGTTATCTCCATGAACTTGATCTTATTGCCGTTTCTGAACGAAAAATTATTGGCCACATCACATCAACAAAAGCAAGAGTTGTTGATTCCTTAAATAATGAGCATAAAGTATTATGTGTAGGTCCCTTATCCGTTTTACCATCCTTTCAAAAGAAAGGAATAGGCACAAAGCTTTTAAATTATTCAATATCACAAGCCAGGAAACTTGGCTTTTCAGGAATGATTCTCTTCGGAAATCCGGATTATTATCATCGGTTTGGCTTTAAGAATGCAAAAGAATATGAAATCACAACAAAAGATTTCCAAAATTTTGAACCTTTTATGGCATTGGAGCTTTATGAGAAAGGGATGCAAAATATGAAAGGAAGGTTTTTTGAAGATGAAGCTTTTACAATCAGCGAAAGAAAATTGATTGAATTTGATAAGAAGTTCCCACATAAAGAGAAGCAAAAAACAGATACTCAATTTAAATAACATTGAATCAACAACGTTACCCTATTCAGGGACATTCTCAACAAGGATAATTAAGGTTTATCTCGGTTCTAAACTGACAATCAACCAATAGAAACTGAGGACCATACCACCATCGTTGTACTTAATTACAGAGAAAAAAATGACACTTGAAGATTTAGGATATAACATAGAATTGGAAAATTACCGGAAAGACCAAAATCTTGATTCATTTGAAGTGGGACGGATTATTTCCGAACACAAGGAAAGATACGTTGTAAAAACCACTGAAAATGAATATGACGGTGAGACAATTGGAAACCTGCGATTTTCAGCACGCAGCAGGGCTGATTTTCCGGCGGTTGGCGACTGGGTGGCAATTTCCAGGTATGACGAAGATAAAGTACTTATCCATTCTGTATTTCCGAGAAAAACCACTATTGAAAGACAAGCCATTGGAAAGCAAGGTGAGAAACAAATTATTGCAGCAAATATCGACTATGCTTTTATTGTACAGGCGATTGGTCACGACTTTAACATCAACCGAATAGAACGATACCTGACAATTTGCCATACATCCGGGGTAAAACCAATCATCATTCTCAACAAAACAGACTTGATAGGTGATACCGAATTAGGTGAATTAACTTCTAAAGTCCGGGAAAGAGTCAAGCATGTACCTGTTATTTGTATAAGCAATGAAACCCATAAAGGTATTGAAGGACTGAAAGAGCGTCTGGAAAAAGGTAAAACCTACTGCCTGCTAGGTTCATCAGGAGTAGGAAAATCAACCCTTTTGAACAACCTTTCCGGTCGGCAGGCAATGAAAACAAATACCATAAGTACGAGTACCAATAAAGGACGACATGTTACAACCCACCGCGAATTGTTGGTGCTTGAAAATGGCGGGATTATAATTGACAATCCTGGAATGCGAGAAGTGGGCATCGCTGATTCAACTGGTGGATTAGAAATCACCTTTGAAACAATAACTAAACTCTCCGGAAGCTGCAAATTCAAGGATTGTACACACACCACAGAAATTGGCTGTGCTGTTATGGCAGCCGTTGAAAGTGGGGAAATAGATAAGTCGTCTTACGAAAACTACCTGAAAATGGAACGAGAAAAAGAGCATTTTGAATCAACTGTTGCTGAAAAACGAAAAAAGGATAAGGATTTTGGGAAAATGATAAAAAACTACAAAAAAGACAGGAACAAAAACAAGTACTAAGCCCAACAATTGGGGTTTCAATATGGACAGCCAATCCCAATATAAATACCTGACTTTAGATGTGGAACAGGAGAACAAACAATAACCATGGCCCAAAACACTTCATTACGAGAAATACAAGGAGTATTAATGCTACGTATTCTATATTGGTCAAAAACCAGAATAATGAGGAAACTTAAAAAAAGCATTTACACTTTCGAGATTTAGCTCAATGTTTATTAGAATGGAAACAAGCGGCCTTAAAAATTTAAGGCCGCCTGTTTTCAATAATTCATATTTGCCAATAAATCATGCAACACTCTTTTAAACAAACTGACCATATCCCCTACTTTCATTTAAATAACTATCAATGTATACTCAGAAACATTCGCGTTAGCCGGTGTATAGCAGTGCAGTTGATTATTCAGGATATTGGGATTTTTGTGATTAAATGATGGGGCACAGATTGCAAATCTGCACCAGCGAGGGGACATTGATAATATATATCTATACCAACTATTTCAAAACAGTACCAAAAACTTTGCAAAGAAACCACAAAGTATTTTTTGCCAACGAATTTCACGAATTAATACAAATGACTGCTCTCCAAAAATTAATCAGATTAGCACAGATTCTAATCAGCACTGCCAGCGGATTGATTTCCGCATCTTAGAGTGGAAAATTTGAAAAGGTGATAATTTGAAAAAAGAATCACCCGCTAAGCCCCATGATGTACCTGAACTCAAAACCCAAAAACCCTGAACACAGAACACAGAACACAAAACCGAAGATCATCCCCCTCCCAAAAATCGAACATCACAACGTCCCCACATCCTAACATCAATAAGTCGCTTCAAGCAGATCGTATGTATCTTTGCCAAAATCGTTTTTTGTTTCATAACATTTTCATTAAACAGTGAGTATTACTTTAGTCCGGATTCGAAAAGCAATGTACTACCACCAAACATCAAAAAAAATAACGAAAAAATTACCGTTACTTTTTAACCTCGTAAACAACAGACTATCAGTCATAAAAAAATACAAGCCTGGAAAAAGAAGGTAAGCATATACACGTAAGTGTTAATGATTTTGCCCAAAATGCATGAAAATGAAAGAATTTGGCATGAAATAGAGTGTTTTTGGTTGTCAAATGGGTCAAAAAGGTACCATAAACGCAGCTTCTTTGTAAGCATTCGGTGAACCCCGTATAGAAAAATGACATGTCAGTTCATAAGTTTGGGGCAAATAAAAATCGAATGACATGTTAAATATGAAAAAGTTTCGGGAGATCTACGATGCTTACCTGAACTCAGGGTTAAGCGTAAAGGATT
>RHGE01000182.1 GCA_004296775.1 Marinilabiliaceae bacterium JC017 | reverse complement strand
GGCTCCGACAAAAACAACCTTTCGAGGCTCAATAATAAACCTTCAACAGTCGCTGTTTACGCTTCATGCCAACATTTCTGTTGACTATGCAAAACTCGCTTCCGGTGGCTGACCAAGCCTTACCGGGTAGGATTGATTACCTACAGGGTTACTATGAGATGTTTCATTATAATTGATACGCCTATAAAATCCCCATCTCACGGACTTGCACGGCGCAATGATAATAGTTGCTGCCTAAGCGCCTAAACACCCCTAAAAGAGTCATTTTGTCACTACATCTTGCATGTTTTGTGTCATTTTGTCATTCTTCTTGGGTATTTCCGGTCATCTTTACCGAAATACCCGTTTGGCACTGACTTTGAAATAAGCTAGTCAGAACAATTAATCGTTAAACTTTAGATTACAGAAATGAGAACAACAAGAAAATCAGTTAGAGGTAATGCAAATACACCGGTGTAAAAAAGCCTTAACCCAGGTAATTAAAAAGTTTAACGAACTATTACAGAAAATTAAAAACATAAAATAGGAGGACAAAACTATGACACTAGTAAGAAGATGTAACCCAACAAACCCAGTAGCCAACAACTTGTTCAATGATTTCTTCGGAAGAGATTTCTTTATCAATTCGGACGATTATTTCACCAACCGCAAACAAATGCCTGCCGTGAATATTAAGGAAACAGAGTATAATTTCGTCATTGAAATGGCTACTCCTGGATTAAAAAAAGAAGATTTCAACATTTCTGTTGAAAATGGCGTCTTAACCATATCCAGCGAAAAAGAAGAAAAGAACGAAACTTCCAATGAAGGATACACCAGCAGAGAATTCTACCAGGCATCATTCAACCGGTCATTCAGACTTCCAAAACAAATCGCTGATGATTCTAACATCAATGCCCGTTATGAAGACGGCATCCTGAGCATAACAATTGGCAAAAAAGAAGAAGCCAAGCCAAAACCCAAACGTGCCATCGACATTGCCTAACCGAGCAAAAAAAAGGGAACCAACACCAGGTTCCCTTTTTTTGCTTTTTAATCCGGCAATAGATCGTTAAACTTTTGTAAGTCTTTAAAAAACAGTTTGCATCGATTCAATAGATAAAGTTACTATGTTTTTTCAGGAGAATCCTGAAAAAAAGCCTCTTCGAAGAATATTACTTAATACTGATTGTAGTTCGAGATTGACATTGATAAGTGCGGTCTATTTCAATGTATTTCTATTTATTTCCCCCTCTAACTTCTAACCTCTTTATAGAGTTCCATCCAATTTGAACATCATATTGGTAAAAGTTGCAGCCCAATCACCTAATAACCTGGGAACATGAGTAATGTAAATCAGTCTAAAGTCTATTATCTAAAATCTAACGATCTATTGAATATTAGACAGACAATAGATCTTAGACAAGCGCCACTACCACTGAATGGGATCACATCCATGGGCTTCCAAATATTTGTTGGCCTTAGAAAAATGACAGCAACCAAAGAAACCACGATCGGCACTGTAAGGAGAAGGATGCGGTGCCTTTAACACACAATGTTTCTTCTGGTCGATTAATACAGATTTATTTTGCGCATATCGACCCCAAAGCAGGAAGACCAAATTCTCACGTTGAGCCGACAACTTTTTAATGACCTCATCAGTAAACGCTTCCCATCCTTTCCCCTGGTGCGAGCCGGCCTGGGCAGCCCGCACGGTTAATGTCGCATTTAATAACAACACGCCCTGTTGCGCCCAACGTGAAAGATTCCCACTTGACGGCATTGATGCCCCCACATCGTTTTTTATCTCCTGAAAAATATTATCTAATGATGGTGGTGCTGTAACACCATCCGGTACGGAAAAACAAAGCCCATGCGCCTGCCCCTGTCCGTGATAGGGATCCTGGCCTAAAATAACCACTTTCACCTTGTCAAAAGGGGTATTTGCAAAAGCATTAAAGATCAAAGGTCCGGGCGGGTAAATTTTGAATCTCTTCTTTTCTTCGATCAAAAACCGTTTTAAAATGGGGAAATAGGCCTTATTGAATTCGTCAGCTAACACCTCTTTCCAGGAGGCTTCAATTTGAGGATTAATTGAACTCATAGTGCAACATCTATTCATTTAAAAAATTCGATGACGCCCCTTCCTTCTCCTGGTCGTACTGGATAAAGGATTGGCCGTTTCGGAACAAGGCACGGCCGGACGACGCCCGCCGAGTCTCAAATTTCCGCGTTGATTGAATTCAAAGATAACAGATAATTCATGCGCCCCCGCGGTTTGCCACCCAAGACCTGAAATTGTAATATCATAACTATACCCCATCCGGAATGGACCAAAATTATAGGCCACTAATGCTACAATGGCATCCTGGTTAACCGATCCGGGTACATCATTTCCAAAGGGTAAACCCCGGTACCATACTCCCACTTCAATGGGGTCATTGTGCCAATACAAACCCAAATCGGCCTGATTGAAATTATCCTGTTGTTGCAACCTGAAACTAAAAGAAAACGACCGATTAAGCCCCTTTCTTCGCTTATGCTCCGACCAAATATTCAAACCTCCAAAAAGGGTATATTTCACAGGCATTCTCATCTCTTCCCCCAAAAAAGTAAAATTGGGCTGAGCCAGGTGATTGACCGTTAATCCTACCCAATATTTTGAACTATACACAAAAACAGAGGCTGCCAGGTCGATATAATGCACCTGGTCATTATTCAGCCGGTCGTATGCTCCGGAAGCTCCTCCCCCTGCCATCTCATCGCCAAATTCGAGCTTTGAAAAATCGATGGCTTTATTGCCATACATAAATTCCACTGCCGGAACAACCTGCCAGGTATCAGACAACATTAAATTATAGGAATATTGGAACGCCGCATTGGTTGTGGATAATCCGGCACTCCCGGCTTTATCCTGCATGAGAAAAAATCCAATACCACTATTGAATTTTGAAAAGAAATTATCGAATGAAATAGCATAGGTAGAAAATGCCGTGGAAATAGATGGCCATTGATTCCGGTAATTCAATACCAGACGTCCTCCATCCGTAGCACCGGCCAACGACGGACTCAAATAAAGCGGGTTGGCATAAAACTGTGAAAAATGCGGGTCCTGTGCTTCCATTTTTCCAAACAGAAACAAGAACAGTAATCCCCAACAATATCTAAGCAATCTCTTCATCTTCTATCTCAACAATGTCACATCACCTGTTTTCACAACCAGTGCACCAGTTCCCAACTTACATACTACTTTCCAGATATAAACACCCTGGGAAGCTAGTTTCCCTCTATAGTACCCATCCCAGCCAACATGCAGGTCAGTACTCTCAAATATTAGCTCCCCCCAACGGGTAAAAATCTGAAGATTATACTCCTCAATACCCTCCTGAACAAAGGGATAAAACACATAATTCTCTTTCTCTCCGTAGACATAATGGCCCCCATTGGGCCCGTTAGGATTGGTAATGTCATTGACTTAAGAAAAACCACCATTAAGTTTGCACAGTATCAATGATATATACTCTAATTTCGTTATCTTTAATGAGGTAAATCATTAAGATATAGCAACATGGCAACAGAGAATTTAATCTTGAAACACATGAATCTTG
>RHGE01000181.1 GCA_004296775.1 Marinilabiliaceae bacterium JC017 | reverse complement strand
CCACCATTACGGTATTTTTTTCAGTATTTGACATATACGATAAAATTTTAGTGATTTTATTTATTTCATTAATTAGCCGTTTGCAGTCATCATTTAGTTTTAATTCTGTGATTAATACCCATAAAAACCAGTTAGCATTCTTATTGTTTTGCTGTTGAAGAAACCGGACAGATTAACTTCAGGATGAAACTTATGAACACCCAGTTAAATCAATACTTCCACCCGTTATTTATAATCATTAAAAATTAGCGAACAGGCAAATTAGTGTCTTACTGGTGATATTGGTGTATTTATTGGCAAAATATTTTGGCGAGCAGTAAATCATCTTGATACTTTGTACTTGATACTTTTTACTTTTCTGGCTTGTCCAGGTTAGGTGTCTAAAAAGATGTTATAACAAACGCAGGTCCACTCAACTCTTTCCATTAACCATGTAGTGGCAGCTTTATTGGCAATAAGTAAAACTAAAAAGACACAGTTTTATGAAGAGTACCGGAAGACTTCCAATTTGTAACCCTGCCCTAACACCGAATGGGATTAAAATGACCACTTAAAACAAATGAAACCATTTCGCCCTGCAAAGGCATCCTATCAAAGCCCGGGGCAAACGAAGTGCCGCCCCGGGTAAAAAGCCACACCAACCCGGCGCAAGTAGAAATTGAGAAGATAATATCCCAACCCGGAACACAGAACCTCCAACTCAGAACCACGAAACATCAACCAGCCTCTATCTTCTATTCTCTAACCCCAACCAAAATGATGATACTCCAAACACAGAACATCCAACTCAAAACCACGAAACATCAACCAACCTCTAACCTCTATTCTCTACCACCAACCAAAATGATGATACTCCAAACACAGAACATCCAACTCAGAACCACGAAACATCAACCAACCTCTAACCTCTATCCCCTATCCCCCACCGAATACCTTTGGTTAACTTTACTCCTTTACCCATTTTATATTGGACCTGATAAGAGTCTGGTTCGGGATTGCGTCGTACCAGCATCGGTAATTGTTTGGTACTGCATCGGTCACTGGACGGTTCCTATAGGACCAATAAACGACCAAACAAACACCGATAATGATACGTTCCTGGTACTTTTGTGACTCAATTCAAGGCCAAAACCCTTCTTTTTTGCATCATTTTCACCTTTTTTCATGCATAAGCCTAAAAATCATTAACACTTACGTGCACATGCTTTCCATGTTTTTCAAACACCTGAAACACTTTGTGACTGACAAAGTGCGATTTACGCCACCCAAAAAGTAACGGTAATTTTACCGTTATTTTTTCCCATCTTCTGCCGAGCTATATTGGTTTTGAAATTTGATTAACTATTATTCACCCCTCAATGACAGAGACAATGGAAAAATTAAACATGAATCCATTCCAGCAAAAAGCTATTCAATATGCCGGTATCAGGCCGGTAAGAACTTTACCCAGGCGTTCAGACAGAAACTTTTGCCAACATGTGGTTCAAATTGGATGGAAATATTAGAGAGGTTAGAGATGAGAAGTTAGAAGGGGAAACAGATGAAAATACTTAGAGTTAAATGGGCATACATTGAAACAGACGGCACTTACCCTTGCCAACCTCAAAGACCGATCTTATCTCCCCACTGATGAAAAATCTAAGCGCCCCCACGTTCAGCGAAGCATCTCTCACCACTATCTGTTGAAGAATTATTATACCGACCACACACCAGGTTTCAAGTAGCCACAATTCACACATTTCATATCCTTTCGTCAATTTCATTCTCTTTTACTATTTTATTTGAATAATGATTATGGTGGTGTTTTTGAGATTATTGTTTATTTTCGGGGACGGAAAGTTTCAACTTTCAATAATTCAAGAATCCTATCGAGGATACTAATTTTCATGGTGACACCTAATTATATCTTCCCAGATTAGACAGATATAATCAGGTATAAAAATGATAAAGCAGAAAGATAATCACGTGATCATATAGCCATTAAAATAAACTAGCATGAATCAAATACAGGAAACTAAAAACTTATACATTTTTGAGGAAATATCAGGTTCAACTTCGACAATATATAGACAACATAAGGAAGATGAGTCGGAAGAGAAAGTGAAAATATTCACTAAAAATGGTGAAACCTACGAATATGAGTTCGACGGAAAGTCAGTTAAAACAATTGTATTTGAGGGATTCAAGGAACTTCCAAAGGTTATTACTCCGTATGGCTATGGGTTTGAAGAAAGAAGTCTTAATAATTTCTTTCGATATAATTTTGAGGACAAACGAATTAATAAAATTCTTATTTCTGAAAGTACAGAATCGAAAAGAGAAGGTTCTACGCTTTATTTTAACCTTGGAGAGCTAACAGATGTAATTGGAGCAATTAATCAAGAGCAAAGAGCTTGTAATGACACAAAAAAAATATTGATTAAGAACTATTTAGTTGCTGTTTTTCCCGAAATAAATTTTGACCATCAAGAAACAAATAATAACAAAAAGCTGATTCTTAGAAACCTAAATGATAAACTTTTAGAACAGTTGACAGCAGATGAAATAGAAAGAATAGGTTCATTCTATGTTAAAGCTGCTAGAAAATTTAAAGCATCTCATATCATTAAAAGAATGTCTGCTGGTTTAATGAAGAATGCTCAGCTTATAACACTCCAAGAAATTATAACAAAATACGAATCTCACCTTGAAAAGAATCCTCCTGAGAGTACCTGGCAAGCATTCTTTGATGAGTATATAACACTTTTCGATAGTAGATATGTAAGAAAGTTAAATTACAAGAACATAGCAACTGCTTTAACAAAGTATCCTGACTTGGTTTTAGTTGATATTTACGGATATTTAGATTTTTATGAGCTAAAAAAGAGTGGAACAAAACTTATGCAATACGACAGTAGCCATAAAACTTGGTTTTGGTCTAAAGAAGTTTCAATGGTAATATCACAAGCTTCAGATTATTTACAGAAGGCGAAAGAAAATGCATTTAGTTACTCTCAAGCGATTAAAACAGAAACGGAAACAGAAACGGAAGAAGGATTAGAAGTTAATATAATTAATCCAAGAGTAATTATTGTCATAGGTTCGAAAAGTGAGCTTGATACAGAAAAGAAGAGACACCAATTTAAAAACCTTAGAGAAAGCTTAAAGGATATTGAATTTGTTCTGTATGACGAATTATTAGATAGATTAAAGAACCTTTTTGATACTATAAAAATTGAAGAATAACGGCTTAGAATCGAGTAGCCAGCCGCTAGGCCAATAGCCTAGCGGAAAAGCTTTCACACAACCGTAACACGCGGGCTTCGCCCCTTCCTTTCACTCCAAATGGCCACCGGACATTTAAATCTCAGGAACATATTCGGTGGTTCTCAACATCATGGGAAATTAAAAATCGACGCAGTCAATAGCGAATTCAGATTTGTAGGTAAGGATGAAGACATTTGATTGTACATATCAGCCAGAGAATAGTTCATTAACTATATTATTTTGGCATATTGGCAAACGTATTTTAACTCAAACTTTACAAAATAAGAGAGCAGATTATGGCAAACAAATTATCGTAACACTGTCACGAGAATTAGTTGAAAAGTTTGGGAAAAACTATGAGGAGAAGAACTTGCGTCGCAT
>RHGE01000019.1 GCA_004296775.1 Marinilabiliaceae bacterium JC017 | reverse complement strand
AAAATTCATACGACCTAAATATTATTGATCATTTAAAAATTCTTTTTCGAATTGGGTTAAGTAAAGAACAATTTAAGTTTAAGCCAATTGAAAATAAATAAAAAAACGCTACAATCGAATAGCCAGCCGCTAGGCCAATAGCCTAGCGAAAAAGCTCTCACCCCACCATACGCACGCAAGCCTCGCCCCTTCCTTTCGCTCCAAATGGCCACCGGACATTTAAATCTCAGGAACATATACGGCGATTCTCTACATCATGAAGAATTGAAAATCGACACTGTCAATAACGAATTCAGATTGGCAGGTGAGAATGAAGACAATTGATTGTACATCTCAGCCAGAGGAGAGAAGTTGAAAAATCGAAAAATTAAGAAGATGATATTCCAACCCGGAACACAAAACCCCGAATTGTCAACCAACATCCAGCCTCTAGCTTCTAATTTCTATACTCTACCCTCCAACCCCCGTTCTCCTAATTCATTTTGCTTTATACCTTCATCCAGTCGTTTGTGATTCCAAACCTATTTCAAAATACCCATGGCATGCCGATAGATGCCGCACGTAAAGAGAGTCCCGTAAAACAGGGATTAAAAACCAGTTTAAAAAGTAGCGCAATAAACGGCCAACTTAATCACTAATCGGTATTTGTATACAACAGTGATTGCAAATTACACTATCCATTTCCAGCATAAAAGAAGAAGCTCCATATCGCATTGATAGAACAACATCAGCTATAGGCGTTAATTAGTTGAAGAATTATTATAACTTCTGCACCCCAGGGTTCAATCCTCCGTAAGTCTCCTGTTTTGTTTCCATTCACCGGGATTGTTTCCATGCTTTACTTTATTTGAATAATGCTTATGGCGTGACTTTGAGATTAATATTTAACTTAGGGGACGTAATTTTTCGACAAAGATGGGATGGGCATATGTGGGATATAAAGCATATGGTTTAGATTCCTAGCTGTAGGGCATTTCCAGCATTTATAACTCTAATGAAGACAAAATAGTTTGGTATGTTAAGAATTATCGTTTTAATCGGGATTTTAAATATTTTCATCTTTGAAGCATTTACTCAGAATAGGACTGAAAAATTTCTTGACGATTTTAGTTGCTTAACTCCATTAATGTTAACAGGAATTGAAGTTGGAAGTTGGGATACTTTAATTATGAAATCCATATTAGAAAAAGAATGTAACGAATACTTAATTAGAAGAAAATTCCAGATTAACGAAGACACTTTATCAATTATAAAAACGGAAGACCAATCTTCAGGACACTTTATCGGAATTAAAGCAGTGCTCCAATCTGATAAAACGGTTTTAATTTATCTGTATTTGAAAGATTCTATTAATGGAAAAACAGCGAAACGGCTAAAAAAGAAAAAATACTATTCGGAATCACCACAGCCATTAGTAATAGAATTTAAAAAAGAAGGAGAAACACATAGTGTTGATTTTAAATCCCCATAAAAAAGAACAAAAAAAAAAAAAACGCACTACAATAATGGCTCATAAAGCATAACTTGCCGCAGGCGCAACGCAAGCTACGCTTCATAACCTGAACATTATTGCCAATATTAAAAAAATGCACAAAACCCTATCTATCTTCTTACTCCTGTCATTAATCTCGTGTTCATATGAAACAAATGATCTTGAGAGAATGAATCTTCATGGAAGTATCAAAAGCTTGCATGAAAAAAAGACAAATATCACTGGTGAATTGATAATGACAAAAGAAACCATATTCACCAATACCGGAATGGTTAAATCCACTGAATACATCCATTCTTTTAATAATACATCAAACAAATCTATCAATCATTATGACTTTAGAAATAGAATAGTAAAGCAAGAATTCCTAATAAATGATAGCCTAATGACATCTCAAGAATATTTGCGCATTAGCCCTCATAAGGACTCAATTTTATTATATGATTCGAATGGTGAATTAATAAATACAGGAACCTTAAAATATGCTAATGATTGGCAACCCGAAGTAATTAAGCTTTATAACACGGAAAACTATACAGTGTATTGTGATACTTCAAAATATGACAGCAAAGGTCGCCTTATAGAGCAGAATGTAGAACAACATTTTGACCCAGAGTTTAAAAGGAAATATCAATATAGATATAAATATGACTCAATAGGGAGAATCCAGGTTCTTTCAACTTACGATTCATTTAAGGACTCTATAACTGTTGAACGCTACAAGTACAAGTTAGATGAAAAAAATAATTGGATAGAAAAGCAAATATTATCAAAAAAGGGAGATTCACTAGCAATCATAATAAGAACAATAAAATATAAGTAACATTGGCTAATCGAGTAGCCAGCCGCTAGGCCAATAGCCTAGCGGAAAAGCTCTCACATCACCATAGGCGCGCGGGCTTCGCCCCTTCCTTTCGATCCAAATGGCCACCGGACATTTCAATCTCAAGCACGCATACGGCGGTTCTCTACATCATGGGGAATTGAAAATCGACGCAGTCAATAGCGAATTCAGATATACAGGTAAGAATGAAGACATTTCGTACATCTCAGCCAGAGGAGAGAAGTTGAAAAATCGAAAAATTGAGAAGTTGAGAAGATGATATTCCAACCCGAAACACAGAACCGCGAATTGTCAACCACCCTCCAGCCTCTAACTTCTATACTCCAGCATCTAATTCCCAACCGAAAAGATGATACCCCAAACTCAGAACACAGAACCACCAACCCGGAACACAGAACCCCGAATTGGCAACCACCATCCAAACTCTAGCTTCTACCCTCTAATCCCCATCCGAATACCATTGGTTAACATCACTCCTTTTCCCATTTTCTATTGGACCTGATAGGAGTCTTGTTCGGGATTACGTCGTACCAGCATCGGTAATTGTTTGGTACTGCATCGGTCACGGGTCGGTCCCTATAGACCCAATAAACGACCATACAAACACCAATTATGATACGTTCCTGGTACTTTTGTGACCCAATTCAAGGCCAAAAACCTTCTTTTTTGCTCCATTTTCACCATTTTTCATGCAATAACCCATAAATTATTAACACTTACGTGCATATGCTTTCCTGGTTTTTTAAACACATAAAACACCTTGAACCTGACAGTCTGTGACTTACACCACTCAAAAAGTAACGGTAAAATTACCGTTATTTTTTTCCATTTTCTGCCGAGCTATATTGGTTTTGAAATTTGATTAAATACTATTCACCTCTCAATGACGGAAACAATGGAAAAATCAAGAATGAATTTATTTCGGCAAAAAGCGATTCAAATGGGATGGAGAAAAATGGAAAAAGATGGAAATACTTGGAAACAGGTGGAAAGATATAGAGAGGTTTGCGGTTAACGATTTGCGGGTTGGGGGTTCTGAGTTCGGGATATTGCCAACTCACGACCAAAATATGCAAAAGAGCTATTTTCTCAACCCACAAAGAAGATTATATTTACAAAATGTCAAAATCAGCAATTAATATCGACTTATACAAATCCCTTTTTAAGGGAAGAACAGATATTTACGCTGTACGATGGGAGAAAAATGAAAGAAGCGGTTACATGCCAGCTTACAAAGTTGATTGGGCCGATTACAATAAGCATAAAGCTCAAGGGGGAACATTCAAAGATTACAAAAACAAAGAGTATCTACCCCTTGATGACAAAGCAATAGAATCTCATTTTTCAGGAAAAGAAACATGTGGCATCTATCCTCTTTTGGAAGACAATACTTCCTTCTTTATTGCAGTTGATTTTGACAAACAAAACTGGCAAGAAACTATCCTCAAACTTCATAACATTTGTAGAAAATCCGACATCCCATCGTACATTGAGCGTTCAAGATCGGGTAATGGCGCACACTTATGGGTATTTTTTGAACGAGCATTTCCGGCAGAACAAAGTCGAAAAATAATGTTTGATTTATTAAGACAGTCAAACATCATTTCTCATTTTGAAAAAGAACCTAGTTTCGACCGTTTATTTCCGAATCAGGATTATCATTCAGGCAAAGGAATGGGCAATTTAATTGCCTTACCATTACAAGGAAAATCAATTACGAAAGGCAATTCATGTTTCCTTAATCCTGATACATTTGAACCTTACATAGACCAATGGAAATATCTTGAAACGATAAAAAAAGTTTCTGTTCCAAAACTAAAAGAACTCTACAAGAACTTTTTCAATACAAAACCACAGGAAGTTTTTGTTTCATTATTTCAAAACGAAAAAAATAGCTGCCAGCTTGAAATTGCAATTAGCAACCAGATTTATCTGAAACGGAATCAACTTAGTCGAAAACTAATTGTGTTTTTACGAGAGCAATTGAATTTTTATAATTCAGATTATCTGGTAAAAAAGAATCTTGGTAAAAGTATTTTTAATACTGAGAAGTTTTTCAAATTAATTGAAGAATCTGAGAAGGAAATAATGATACCTCGTGGCTTTTCTGCCAGTTTAGTACAATTCTGTAACAAAGAATCCATCCCTTATAAAATCGTTGACAAAAGAGAGAAAAAAGAATCAATTGATTTTAATTCAACCATTGAATTGCGAGACCATCAAGAGATGGCTCTTGAAAAAATAAGGGAAAAAGATTTTGGTGTAATTGTTTCCCCTCCTGGTTCAGGAAAAACAATTATTGGACTTGAAATTATTGCAGAAAAACGTCAACCAGCATTGATAATTGTCCATCGCAAGCAACTGTATGACCAGTGGATTGAACGAATTCAGGATTTCTTAAAGATTCCGAAAAAAGAAATAGGCCAAATAGGAAACCAGAAAAAGAAAATTGGCAAGCATATTACTATTGCCATGATACAATCACTATCTCGATTTGATGACTACTCAGAAATTTCTAATACGTTCGGAACAATAATAATTGATGAGTGCCATCATATTCCCGCAAAGTCATTTCGTGAAACTATTGTAAATTTTAATGCTTTTTACCTGTACGGCTTAACAGCTACTCCCAAAAGAAAAAACAATGACCAAAAACTCATTTTTGTATATATCGGAAACATATTGCATCAAGTTAACCAAACAGATTATTTGGCTGAGAAAAATATAAAGGCTGAAATCAACATTAAGGAGACTGAGCTTTTCGCTCCTTTTAATTATAAGATCGATAAATATGAAACCATATCACGAATTCTAATCCATGACACACAAAGAAACTCTTTGATATTAAAGGATATTGAAAAAAACGCACATCGCTTCAAAACCATACTTATTTTATCTGAAAGAAAGACTCATGTTGATATTCTAAATCTATACCTGAAAGACAAATATGAAACAATAACCATTCATGGAGAAGATTCTGAAAGCTCAAGAAAAAGTAAAATAGAACAAATCAAACAGGGCCATTTTAAAATTGTAATTTCTACTGGTCAATATTTTGGAGAAGGAATTGATATAAATAACCTGGAATGCCTGTTTATTGTGTATCCTTTCGCATTTGAGGGCAAATTGATTCAATATATAGGCAGGATTCAACGTTCTGAAAACCCTCCTGTTATATTTGATTATCGGGATTCCAAAATTGATTATTTTGAAAAAATGTTTAAACAACGAAATCGCTATTATAAAAAGCTATTGAAATAATTTATGTCTGAAAATTAAAACATAGAATGGAAAGAAAGAAAAATGTAACTGATTTCGAAGACTTATTAAAAGACAAGTATGGAGAAAAAGGTACTCCATCAAGAGATAAGTATGATGCAGATTCTTTAGCATTTCGACAGGGTGTGATGCTTAAAGAAGCAAGAAAAGAGGCACATATCACTCAAGAGGAACTTGCTAAACGCACAGGAACTAAAAAAAGCTATATTCCAAGGATTTAACGAGGACAAAGTGATATTCAAATTTCCACATATTACAAGCTAATTGAGATTGGACTGGGCAAACATCTGAATATATCAATAGGATAACTTCAACATGCAATCGAGTTACCACCCGCCTACCCAGTAACCTGGTGGCACACCTCTCCTTCCGTTAGATCTAAAAATCCACCGGACATTTCAATCTCAGGAACCCATATGACGGTTCTCTAAATCATGGAAAAGAGCGAATAAAGGATTGTAGATAAAGATGACGACATTGGATTAAAAATGGAAGCCAGAGAGATATAGCCACACTTCCAGAATCTTCCAACTGTAATAATAACGCCTGACATGGGGCTTTATATTATGGTTCAGCCACCCGGCTCCTCCTCCAAACGGGAACCATTCCGGTTTCAACGCCCAAAAACACCATTCCCTCTATTCGAAAACCAAAGGATTGAGAAAGAAGCCCATAGCACAGGACGACGCCATCGCCCAACTTTATTTTATCCTTCATTAAGCAATCGTTATTTTAATTCGTGCGTTGGAACGAAGTATAAGACAGTTATAAGTTGGCAATAATACAAACAAGACGCACCAATTGATTTGGATTCAGTTGTCTGATTAGGTAACTTTGTAATTGGCAATAATAGATTGGAGGATTTTAAAAGAACAATTCAGGTTTACAAGAATCACTTCTGGGATTTTTATAATGCTCAGTCAGAAAGAGTTCAATCTAAAATTGATTGGACTCTAGGTTTGGTTCGCAACTTAAGAATTGTTCCAAAGACATATTTCGACTATTTGACAGGAACGGATGGATTGTGGGAGGTTCGTATAAAAGTTGGGAGTGATATATTTAGAGTGTTTTGTTGTTTTGATGAAGGAAACTTGGTGATTTTGTTTAGTGGGTTTCAGAAAAAGACACAAAAGACTCCGAAAAAAGAAATTGAAAAAGCAGAACGATTAAAAAAAGAATACTTCGATGGAAAAACAAAGTGACAACAGATTGACTTCTTGGGATAACCATCTTGATAAGAAGTATGGAAAAATAGGAACAGATTCTCGGGATAAATATGAAGAAGAATTCGAAGCTTTTAAAATTGGAGTGTTGATTCAAGAGGCAAGAAAGAAACAACACATGACACAAGAACAACTTGCAAAAAAGGTTGGAACTACAAAAAATTATATTTCAAGAATTGAGAATAATGCAAGCGATATTCGATTGTCAACCTTGATGAGAATAATACGAGAAGGTTTGGGTGGACATTTGAAACTATCAGTGGACATCTAAAAGTACAATTACCAGCCAAGAAGCTAAAGGGAAATCTCACCCCTGAATCTCACCCACTACCCGGCATAAAGAAATGTACCGGGCGTATTTTCGCATCAAGAAAAACAGCAATTTATGGTTTGCAAGTAGAGGTAAAAACATCGGACAATCAATGATACCCTTAAAAGCAAACCAATAAACTATCTTAATACTAAAATAAAAGGATCTCTTCTTACTCATCCAGCAAATCAGGCCGCAACCGCTTGGTACGTTCATAAGCCTGCTGCTCTTTCCACTCTTCAATGAGCTTATCATTACCGCTGAGTAACACATCGGGTACCTTCCAGCCATGATAATCTGCCGGGCGGGTATAAACAGGTGGTGAAAGCAAGTTATCCTGAAAAGAATCGGTCAGGGCCGAAGTCTCATCGGATATCACTCCCGGAATAAGACGTACCACCGCATCCACAATAACAGCTGCCGCCAGTTCGCCACCGGTTAATACAAAGTCACCAATGGAGATTTCCCGGGTGATGTAATGATCACGCACCCGCTGATCCACCCCCTTGTAGTGGCCGCAAAGGATGATGATGTTCCCGGCTAACGACAGGGAGTTAGCAATCTTCTGGTTGAATGTCTCACCATCAGGGGTCATATAAATCACCTCATCATAGGTCCGTTCACTCTTCAACTTATCAATCACCCGTGCGATGGGCTCAATCAACATCACCATGCCGGCCCCTCCACTAAAGGCATAATCGTCTACCTTCTTATGCTTATCCGTAGAATAATCACGTATGTTATGAAACTGAATTTCCACTACACCTTTATCCACCGCCCTTTTCATGATCGACTCACTCAAAGGCCCTTCAAACATTTCGGGAAACAGCGTTAATATATCAATTCTCATCCTTGCTAAAATTTGTGCAAAGATAATAATCCAACAGTTGTTGCCAGCACCTTTTACCGTTGAAAATGCCCGGATTCCCCTGGTCGTTTGAATTACAAATCCGGTCGTTTGTCCAAATTGTTCGGCTCAGGCAGGTTTTTTCCATTCCTTTAGCAAGAATTTCAATCATTTTCAAAAAGAACACTTTATGCAGGGAGGAGAAGAGGTGGAAAATGGAGAATTTGAAAAATCGAGAAGGTGAGAAATTGAAAAGGTGAAACAACCCTATATATTCAATTTACACACAGTAAAACGGTATACTCAAAGAAGTCAATAATTAAATAAAAAACTCTGTGACTCAGCGTCTCTGTATTCACAGTCCATTGTATAAAAAGAAGAAAAATTGAAAAGATGAAAAGGTAAGAAATTGGGAAGGAGAGAAATTGAAAAGGTGAAAATTCGAAAATATGAAACAACCATATATATTCAATTTTCACACAGTAAAACGGTATACTCAAAGAAGTCAATAATCAAATAAAAAACTCTGTGGCTCAGTGTCTCTATATTCACAATCCATTGTATAAAAAGAAAATAAATTGAGAAGATGAAAAGGTGAGAAATTGAAAAGGTGAAAATTCGAAAATATGAAACAACCATATATATTCAATTTTCACACAGTAAAACGGTATACTCAAAGAAGTCAATAATCAAAAAAACTCTGTGACTCAGCGTCTCTGTGTTCACAATTTCTTATCTATAAATTAAAACACATGAAAAAACAACTATTACTCATAACGGTAATGTGCCTGTTAACTTTGGTTGGTTGTCAATCCGGGAAACAGCAAAACAATACAGACCAACAAACATCCAATGACATCTCTACCGTCTATTTCCTGTTTGTGGACCGTTTCTTAAATGGCAATCCCGACAACGACCACAACTATAACCGAAAATACGATTACGGCTCTGAAAAACTGAATGCCGCAACTTTTCACGGAGGAGATATCGCCGGTGTCACCCAAAAGCTGAAAGAGGGTTTCTTCAGCGATCTGGGTGTGGAAGCGATCTGGGTAACCGGTGTCTATGAGCAAATTCATGGCTGGGTAGGCGGTGGCAGCAAAAACGACTTCCCGCATTATGCCTATCATGGCTATTACCCCATGGACCTGACGTCGATGGACAGGAATTTCGGCACCATTAAGGAGTTCCGCACATTTGTGGACCTGGCCCATGCGAAAGGCATTAAGGTGATAATGGATGCCGGATTGAACCACCCGGGGTATGCCACCCTGCTGGATGCGGTGCAATTCGATTTTGGCGGAGTAACCATGACTGAGGTCGAGACAAGGGAACACATTGCGGGGTGGGAATACAAGAACCTGTTTAGCCCGGCCAACGATGCTCAATGGAATAACTGGTGGGATGCCTCCTGGACCCGCACAGCCGATGAAGTTGATAAAGACCTTTTAACCGAAAGCATCGCCGGTTTGCCTGATTTCAGAACAGAATCAACCACTCCGGTTAATATTCCGGTTTTCCTAAAGAAAAAATGGGCCCGTGAAACAGCTGACGATCAAGCATGGGTAAACCCTTCCACCCTGCCCCTACGCAAGGACCTGAAGCTGGCACCAGCCGATTACATCATGCAATGGCAAGTGGCCTGGGTGCGTGAATTTGGCCTGGATGGTTTCCGTTGCGATGTGGTGGAAAATGTGGACATGTTCCGCTGGAAACAACTGAATGAGGCCTGTAACAAAGCTCTGAAGGAGTGGCGCACCGCAAATCCGGACAAACCAGGGGCTGACTGGAACCAAGATTTCTGGATGACCGGTGACATCTGGGATTCTGGCTATGAATACCGCCCGACATGTGCAGCTGCCGGATTTAACTCCATCGTAAACTTCACCTTTCCCAAGGATGGCAATCTGGCAACCATTGGTGCGATATGGCAAAACTATGCCGATTCACTGAACAGCAACAACAACTGGAATACCCTGAGCTTTGCAAACAACACCTACAAGCGGGATACCGATCCGGATAACATGATTAACGTGGGAACCACCCTATTGCTGGCTCCCGGTGCTGTTCAAATCTTTTATGGTGATGAAGCAGGACGCAGGGTCAGTGACGGACAATACACCTCGGATCCGATCCAGGGCTATCGTTCCGATTATAAATGGGGGACTAACCCCCACATCCTGAAACACTGGCAAATGTTGGGACAATTCCGTCGCCGCCATCCAGCTGTCAGTAAAGGAAAACAAGTCAAATTGGCCAATCAGACCTTCTTACGTTCCATGGAAGGCGACAAGATAATAATCCGTTTAGGGGACACCGGAGCCATGAAGATTCATGTGAAAGGTGCTTTTGAAGATGGCACTAAAGTAAGAAATGCCTGTAATGGTGAAGTGGCGCTGGTGGATAACGGTACTGTTGAGTTTACGGCCAACAACAACCTGATCCTGATTGAAGAAGTAAAATAAATACAATAGATCGTTAGATTTTAGATAATAGACTTTAGACTGATTCACATTACTCCCATTTTCAGACCATTAACAATTTCGTCTATTAGATAAATTGAAGTTGTTTTTCAATTACTTACAAAAGTTTAACGAACTATTGAAATACACACCCGCCAGAAATACCAATTCCTCGCCATGTCCAACTATGGAGCACCCAGGTTGCTTCATTCGGACTGGCGGGGAATTCATTTTTATCTTTCAAACCAATCTAATAGATCGATAGAATTTAGATAATAGACTTTAGGCCTATATATTCCTAACCTGGACAAGGCTGAAAAGTAAAAAGTATCAAGTACAGAGTATCAAGATGATTTACTGCTTGCCAAAAATATTCTGCCAAAAAATACACAAACATTACTAACAAGACTCTAACTGGAATATCCTATGCCATTAAACACTAAATTTTAAGTGAATGCAAAAGCACCAGGGAAACTCTAATTAATTATGAGCAAATTACATTTGCTATTATTTTAACCGCGAATTATACGAATTAAGCGAATTTTAACCACTGCGTGGTTTTATGAGCTTTTCATCGAAAAGCAATTCGTAAAATTCGATAAATTCGCGGTTGACAAAATGCTTACAAAGCAAGCTTTATAGGCGTTAAACACGTTTGGTAAATGTCAGTACATAACCTGGACAAACAAGAAAAGTAAAAAGTATCAAGATGATTTACTGCTTGTCAAAAAATACACAAACACTACTGACAAGACTCTAACTGGAATATCCTATGCCATCAAACACTAAATTTTAAGTGAATGCAAAAGCACCAGGGAAACTCTAATTAATTATGAGCAAATTACATTTGCTATTGTTTTAACCGCGAATTATACGAATTAAACGAATTTTAAACCACTGCGTGGTTTTATGAGCTTTTCATCGAAAAGCAATTCGTAAAATTCGATAAATTCGCGGTTGACAAAAAGCTTGCAAAGCAAGCCTTATAGGCGTTAAACACGTATTGGAAAGGTTATTTTATAAGTCAATTCTTATTAAAAGTATTGAGATGTGGGTAACAGAGATAAAAAGTAATCTTTTGCCAAAAAATACACGAATATCCCAGGTAAGACACCTATGTTTTTTAAGGAGAATCCTGAAAAAAGCCTCTTCGAGGGATGTTGCCTTTAGCTGATTATTGTTCGAGATTGACATAGATAAGAGCTGTCTGTTTCTATCTGTCAATGTATTTCTATTTATCTCTAAGTGTTTCCATCTGTTTTCCATCTGTTTCCCCTCTAACTTCTGACCTCTAACCTCTCTATATATTTCCTTCCAATTCGAACAACATGTTGGTAAAAACTACTGCCTAAGTATCGAATGCAAATCAAGTGCACAAACAATATCAGCGACTCGTTCTTATCCGCGTGTGTTTCAAAATACTATTCTCAATCATTCGGAATGATCCAACTAAAAGTGCGCGGACAATCTCAGCCACTCATTCTTGTCCGCGAGTGTTTCAAAATACTATTCGCAATCATTCGGGATGGTCCAATTAAAAGTGCGCAGACAATCTCAGCCGCTCTTTCTTGTCCGCGAGTGTTTCAAAATACTATTCACAGTCACTTGGATTGCTTCTAGTAAAAGTGCGCGGACAATCTCAGCCGCTCATTCTTGTCCGCGTGTGTTTCAAAATACCATTCACAATCACTTGGAAGGCTTCAACTAAAATCCTGTTAGTAACAAAAAAGCATCATTCAATGCTTCGCTGCTCCAGGACCTGTTTCACCTGGTCTTTATAATTCCGCCCAATGGGAATGTATTGCCCGGCAATTTTCACGCTTCCGGAGGTATAGCTCTCAATTTTATCGATGGCAATAATGAAAGAGCGGTGAACACGCAGAAAATGCGACTCGGGCAGTTTCTCCTCGATGTTACTGATGGTATTTAAGGTCTTGACCTCCTTCCCATCCTTCAAGAAGATGGAAACATAGTTACGCAGGCTCTCAATGTGATTGATTTCACTGAGGATCACTTTCACCATCACCTTGTCGGACTTCACAAAGATGAAAGAGTCCAAAAAAGTATCCTTTACCGTTTGTTCGGGTATTTCCAGCGGATGCTGCCGCATTTTAAAATAGCGGTTGATCGCTTTAATAAACCGGTCGAAGGGAATGGGCTTAATCAGGTAATCCAGCGCCTCCAGCTCAAATCCTTCCAGGGCATATTCCGAGTAGGCAGTGGTAAATATCACTTCAGGACGGTTGGAGAGATTACGCAACAGCTGTAATCCTGTCAGGCCCGGCATCTGGATGTCGAGAAACAGCAGATCGACCTGTTTCTGATTGAGCACCGCGAGCGCTTCCACCGCACTTTTACAGATACCCACCAGTTCCAGGTAATCAATGCGACTGATGTATTCTGCAATCACATCAATGGCTAAATCTTCATCATCTACTATCAGGCATCTGACTTTCATTACACTCGATTTTTTAGCGTTAACTTCAATATAATAAGGTACGAATCCGCAGTCGATGCAATTTTGAGATCATACTCCTGCGGATATAACAGGGCCAGGCGACGCTGCACATTTTGCAACCCTATCCCTCCCGCTGTTCTGCTTTCCTGCGGCAACACCTCAGGTACACTGTTCTCAATCTTCAACACCAGCTCATTTTCTTTGACGCCCAACTCAATGGTAATCCAGGACTTTCCATCAAATCCCTTGGTACTGTGTTTGAAACTATTCTCAATAAAAGGCAGGATGATCATAGGCGCAATGGTCTTTCCGGCCAGCTCACCCCAGGTATTAAAACTAAGCTCCACCCGGTTGCCATAACGTATCCTTTCCAGCTCCAGGTAACTTTTTATGCTCTCTACCTCTTTATATAAATCGACCTGTGGCGCATTGGTCTCGTACAACATGTAACGCAAAAGATCCGATAATTTAAGGACCACCTCCAGCGACTTATCCGATTTCTTCAGAATCAACGAATAGAGACTATTAAGGGTATTGAACAAGAAATGGGGTTGCACCTGGTTTTTCAAGAACACCAGTTCGGCCTCCAGCTTGTCTTTAGCGAGCATCTGTTCCCGCTGCTGCACCTTGGAGAGGTATTCGGTCAGCTTCACCGTCATGGGAATGGCCAGTACTGCCCCCAGGTTAACGGCACTACGCACCAATTGCGACAAATTAAAAGTAGATTCTTTGTGCCAATGAGGAAAGAAATTATCAAGTATAATCTGATTATCGATGATACGTTGAATAACAGAAGCCAGAAACAGGAAGCTTAAAAACAGGAAGATAAATTCCCATATCTTCCCCTTATACAAATAGGCCGGATAGAGAAAATAGATCACCCCATAAACCAGCAATATTTTAGACGGGAGATTGATCAGCTCAACCAATACCGTTTTTGTATAATCGCTGTCGTAGCTTCCCCAGGCAAAAGCAAAAAAGATAACAAACAACACCCAATAGGTCAGGTGCTGAAAGAGACGGTTATTAATGACTTTGGCCACCAAGCCGTTTTGTGAAGCGAGTAATTGCATAATTGTTGAACTGCTGAAATAATTGCTGCCAAATTACAAATTTATGAAGGATACCCATTTATTTCAGGGATGAAAGACAGCTCCACACTGACTGACACAAGCTACCCCGGGACAAACCGCATGGTGTTTTGATGCCGAACACAAGGCAATTCTTCTATTTTCTCCGAAAAACCAGAACCATTAACCTTTTACCTTTTCACTTTCACCTTTTACCTTTATTTAAAACCCAACACAAACAACCACAAAAACCCAGAACCCAAAAACATCAACCCTATACCTTTAACCTTTTAACTTCACCCATTATCCTAATTTAAAACCCGACACCAACAACCACATAAAACCCAGAACCCAGAACCAAAAAACACCAGCCCTAACCTTTAACCTTTTAACTTCATCCTTTTACCTTTATACTTCCTCCCCGTCATTAGTACCCCCAAACCGGTAATCCGTCCCAATAATTTGCAACTACTACCTCTTTTAAGTTGATTTGACTTTGTGGTTTTTCAAGTTGAACTTGACCACTTTAAATCAATTCTGCATGAACTAAATATTTCATACCATGAAGATAATATCATTATTACTAATCGTTTTTTTCGTATTTACCGCTTCACACAGCCAGGTCAAGGTGGCCTCGGGTGAAGTCATTCGACATGAAAATTTTGCATCCGATTTCGTGGATGCGCGTAATGTGGATGTTTGGTTGCCGGCGGGATACAGTCAGGATAAAAAATATGCGGTGCTCTATATGCACGACGGACAAATGTTGTTTGATGCGTCCACCACCTGGAACAAACAAGAATGGGGTGTGGATGAAATAATAACCCAACTAATGGCAGATGGAAAGATAAAAGATTGTATCGTTGTAGGCATCTGGAACAATGACAATAAAAGACATGCCGAATACTTTCCTCAAAGAGCCTGGAACTATATTTCCAAATCGAAACAGGAAAAAATCCTCAAAGCCGAAAACATTTCCATACAACCGGAGATGTTTGAAAAGGGATTACTGGCCGATAACTACCTGCGGTTCATCGTCAGGGAACTTAAACCTTTTATTGATGCCCACTACAACACCCTCCCCGACAAAAAGAACACATTCATTATGGGTTCCAGCATGGGCGGCCTGATTAGTTGTTATGCCATTTGCGAATACCCGGGCATTTTTGGCGGTGCAGCCTGTATGTCCACCCACTGGCCAACGATAAATGGCAGTGTTCTGAAATACGTTAAGAACAACCTGCCAACTCCTGAATCACACAAAATCTACTTCGACCATGGCACCGCCACCCTTGATTCATTGTACCAGCCTTATCAACAAAAGGTGGATGCCATGATGCTGAAACGCGGTTACAAACCGGGACAAAATTTCGTTTCAAAAATATTTGAGGGAGAAGCCCATACTGAAGACGCCTGGAAGAAACGGCTACATATACCGTTGGAATTTCTGTTAGAAAAATAAAACCAGCATCCACTTCTTTTTTATTGAATCAATAAACACAACGGTTCGTTAAATTTTTGATAGCAATTAAAAAACAGTTTGCATTAATCGAATAGTCAAAAAATGAGTGTAATGTTAATCAGCCTAATGTCTATTACATAACAAGTTCGCATTTACTCAATAAATACGAAAAAGGCCATGATGTTGGGAAGCGGGAAGGCCGTCATACCGATTAGTGATTAAAATGACCACTTAATGCGCTTCGCTTTTAATTGGCCTTTAATCATCTATCGGCATTACCCCAAGGTTATTATTATAAGGAGGGGTAAAATAAGCGGGCCGGCGTTGGCGCGACGAAGATGAATGCGAGAATTCTGGCCTGGTGGGTCAGCAAAAATTCATCAAGGAGGTGGGGAGAAGCTTTTATTTGTCTAGCGTTTTTTGCTTCGTTTTTGGGGCAATACCAAAAATGAAGTAGGGTTTGGGACAACGTCCTAATAAAATATTACTGAAGAACTAAAAACCTATATATCATCTAACAAGCTTGTAAAGCTATTAGCTTGACGTCAATATGGACAACGGCCATCTCTGACTATTATCTAAAATCTAACGATCTATTATAAACACAAATGATAAATCAAATACCCATGAAACACACTGGAACCAGGCTAATGCTTTTAGCCTTTATACTACTTTGCTCAACATTAGCAGGAGCAAAAACCAAATTAGAAAGAGTAGAACCTGCCTTTTGGTGGGTCGGCATGAAAGACAGCCACCTGCAACTATTGGTACATGGTGAAAATATTTCAGAGCTCCGGCCGGCAATTGATTACCCGGGGGTAACCCTCGACCGCATCGTTCAGGTAAAATCACCCAACTACCTGTTTCTATACCTGACCTTGGATCAGGATGTCAAACCGGGCACTTTTGACATTAAGTTTACCCATAAAAACAAAACAGTTTTAACCTACGCCTACCAGCTTTTTGAACGGGAAGAGGGATCGGCAATGCGTGAAGGTTACAACACCTCAGATGTAATGTACCTGATTACCCCTGACCGTTTTGCCAACGGCGATACAGGTAACGACAATATGCCGGGCATGAAAGAGCAGGCCAACCGTCAGGATTCCCATGGACGTCACGGAGGCGACCTTGCCGGCATCATCAACAACCTCGACTATATTGAAGACATGGGATACACAGCCCTTTGGCTCAACCCGGTGATGGAAAACAACATGACCCGCACATCGTATCACGGATATGCCATCACCGATTTCTACAAAATTGATGCACGTTACGGCACCAACGACGATTATGCCCGGTTGGCCAAAGAGGCCAAGAAGAAAGGGATCAAGCTTATCATTGACATGATTTTAAATCATTGCGGTTCGGAACACTGGTGGATAAATGACCTGCCCACCGAAGACTGGCTCAACTACCAGGATGGCTGGCAGCCAACTACCCACCTGCGTGAAAGCATTCAGGACCCCTACGCTTCGGATTACGACAAAAAGCGTCATGCCGACGGATGGTTCGTGGAAAGCATGCCTGACCTGAACCAACGTAATCCACTATTGGCCGACTACCTGATTTATAACTCCATCTGGTGGGTTGAATATGCCCATTTAGGCGGCATCCGCATGGACACCTATCCATATCCCGATAAGCACTTCATGGCCGAATGGACCCGCCGGGTGATGACTGAATATCCTAATTTCAACATCGTGGGTGAAGAGTGGTCGGTGAATCCCACCATTGTTGCCTACTGGCAAAAAGGAAAACAAAACCCCGATGGTTACACCTCGTGGATGCCTGGGGTATTCGATTTCCCATTACAGAAAGCCCTGGTGGATGCCCTCAACGAAAACGATAAAGAGTGGGGACACGGATTGATTAAACTGTACAGCACGTTGGCCAATGATTTTGTGTATGCTAATCCTACTCAGTTGGTCATCTTCCCCGACAACCACGACATGAGTCGATTCTATACACAAATCAATGAAGACTTTGACATGTATAAAATGGGCATGGCTTACCTGGCGGTTACCCGCGGTATTCCCCAGATATATTACGGCACAGAGGTATTAATGACTAACCCTAATTCCGATTCACATGGCGAAATCCGCTCCGACTTTCCCGGTGGATGGGAAGGCGATGCAGTCAATGCCTTCACCGGCGAGGGCTTAACTGCTAAACAAAAGGAAGCGCAGGCTTTCATGAAACAACTATTAAACTGGCGTAAAAATGCAACAGTGGTTCACCACGGACAACTGAAACATTTTGCCCCGGCCTTTACTTCCGGCATCTACACCCTGTTCAGATACGATGAATCATCCATCGTGATGCTGATCATGAATAAGAATACGGAAGAAAAAGCTGTTGACCTGCAAAACTACAAGGCCGAAATATTGGGCAATGCCACACAGGGAACCAACGTGTTGACCGGCGAAAAAATATCTCTTGACGGCAACACTGTTCAGGTAGGAGGAAGATCATTTTTACTGGTTGAAATTAAAAAGTAAATACCAGGTTTATCAATAATTATACCCAATTGTGGCTCCATTCAAATAACACCTTTGCATGGAACCACAACACAAAACCAGGCAATGGTATTATTACCACTGCCTGGTTTTTTATTTCCTAAAGGTTATTTCACCTAATCCTTTTCAATTCAAACCCGCTAAAATACAAGTACTCTTCACCGGCTTTATTCGTTTTAGCCTGAATACTATAACCGGAATTACGTCCTATACCTGCTCCAAAAGCCAAATCATCAGATTTATAAACAAGAACAATGTTCCCATCCACCATTCCTGAAAAAGAAAGAACCACAAACCCACTATCTTCCTTTAATTCAAAAACTTCACCTTTATAATGAAAACATGTCATTTTTGAATAAATAGTACACCGACATATAAAACCTGTCACAACAAACTTCCTTTTATTTACAACCCCAAAACATTGAAATTCCATTTTCATCAATCCCAAATAGTATATCACAATACAGAAAAATGAATCGGAATCATTCACTAAAAATATGCTCCATTTTATAACACCAAATTTCAAAACAGATAGCAACATCATAAAAATTTCATATCTTCATGTGACAAATTATTTTAATCACAAGCAAACATCTGCATGACTGCTATAAATTTATTTTCAACATGTTTATTTGATTACCCCAAAGCCATTTTTTTACCCTAAAAAATTTGCCTGCTGGTCAATAAACAATATATTCGTAAAATAAATGGAATATTGACAAAAGCCAAACAGGCCTTAATCATATGAAACACTTATTGCTATGGAAGCAAAAGATCTAAACAAATCAACCGAAAACGGAATGGATTTGAATTCAGAACATAACACTGAAAATACGTTACAAAACCCGCCGGCAGAAGAAAACGCCGATACCCGTTCTTCCTCAGATCAAAATTCTGAAACGAGTACTCCCAAAAAGGAGGAACCCAAAGAAGAACCCGTTGTAAATGAAACTGAAGCAGCAGAAACTGCCAATCAGACGGAAGAAAAAAAGGAAGCCCCTGCGGTATTGGAGCCGGTTGACCACATCATGTTATCCAAGGAAAAACTAGTGGAACGTTTTAAGAGTGTTCTTAAAGATTTCCCGGTTGACCATGTAAGAGATGAAGTGGAAGCCATTAAATCGGCATTTTACAAAAAGCATAAAGCAGAAGTAGAAGATCTCAAGAAGAAATTTGTAGAATCAGGAGAGCTGGAAGAAAATTTTGCCCCTCCAATTGACCATCTTGAACTTGAAATAAAAGAGCTTTTAAAAAAATTCCGTGAAAATAAAGCTGAATTCAATCGTCGTATTGAGGCAGAAAAAGAGAAAAACTATCAAATTAAACTCAGCGTTATTGAAGGTATTAAAGCCTTGATCAATCGCCAGGAATCGCTGAATGAAACCTTCCAGGAATTCAGAGAACTTCAGAACAAATGGCACGAAGCCGGTCCTGTACCACAGGATAAACTTCGGGATCTATGGCAAACCTACAATTACCACATCGAGAACTTTTACAACTACATCAAGATAAATAAAGAACTCAGGGATCTGGACCTTAAAAAGAACATGAAAGCCAAATTAGAGCTTTGTGAAAAGGCAGAAAACCTGTTACTTGAGCCTACAATTGTAAAAGCCTTTAAAACACTGCAAAAATTTCATGAACAATGGCGTGAGATAGGTCCTGTACCTCATGATAAAAAAGATGAGTTATGGGCTCGTTTCAAAGAAGCTACCTCTAAAATAAATAAACGCCATCAGGATTACTTTGAAGGTTTAAAAGATCAACTACAAAAAAACCTGCAGGCAAAAACGGAACTCTGCGAAAAAGCCGAAACCATTGCCGAATTACGCATGGACAATCCTAAAGAGTGGGAAGCTAAAAGCAAAGATCTGATTGAACTCCAGCAAATATGGAAAACCATTGGATTTGCCCCCAAGAAGGACAACAATACTATTTATGATCGCTTCCGTACGGCCTGCGATAAGTTTTTCGACAATAAAAGAGAGTACTTTAAAGACTATAAATCTGAACAACAAAATAATCTCCAGTTAAAAACAGAATTATGCATCCAGGCGGAAGGCATGAAAGACAATAAAGACTGGAGAAAAACTACCGACGAATTTATTGCGATTCAGCGTAAGTGGAAAGAAATAGGTCCGGTTCCAAGAAAACATTCCGACGCCATCTGGAAGCGTTTCCGAACTGCATGTGATGCGTTCTTTGAAAACAAATCAAACTTCTTCAATCATATTGATGAAGAACATGATCACAATCTCGTATTGAAACAAGAGCTCATTGAAGAAGTAAAAGCTTATAACCCAAGTGAAGACAGCGAGGAAAACTTCAAACACCTACAAGAGTTTCAACGCAGATGGTCTGACATAGGACATGTTCCTCTAAAAGACAAAGACCATATTAACCAGGAATTCAGAAATCTTATAAATCAGTATTTCGATAACCTGAATATGGATGAGTTCAATAAGAGCCTGCAAAAGTTCAGAAATAAACTGGAAAATATTAAAAGCTCAGATAACCGCTCAGAAAAATTCACACAAGAACGCAATAAGATTATTAACAAACTAAAACAACTGGAAAGCGATATTACCCTTTGGGAAAATAACATTGGTTTCTTTGCAAAATCGAAAAAATCGGATGCCTTGGTGAAGGATTTCAATCACAAAATTGAAAACGGTAAAAGAAACATTAAGCTCTTAAATCGAAAACTCGATATGCTTGATAAATTATTATAAAATCAGAATAAAAGAGCCGGCCATTAAGCCGGCTCTTTTATTTTAATCAATCGTTAGATTGTAAATTATAATCTTGAGACTGTACGACATCTGATTTATTTGTACATCACAAAAGTTCGTACCAGCATTTATTTTATGTACGCGTAACTCTTCAAGTAATTACAAAAGTTCAACGAACTTTTCGTATTAGATAACCTCCCGATTTTCCACAACAATTCAATCCTGTAATTAATGCCTTATCGTTAGAATTGCTTTAATTATTCCAGATAAAATGATTGAATAACCCGTTACGTTAACAAAGTGGATTTAGCAACTCATGGAAATCTGTCTCAAAGCCATTTAGACATGGAGGAAAATGAAAATTTCAATACAGTCATGCTCGACTTCAAATGTTTTTAAATTTAAAAGTGGCATAAAAAATCATTAAAACTACGTGCACCAAAAGAAATTGCAGGTATTTTTTTACCTTTGTAGTTTTTAAATTTGGTTAGAATTTTCAGATAGTAAAATCAATAAAATACTGTAGCTGTGCCAGATACAAGATATGTTTTTGTGACGGGAGGTGTCGCCTCCTCATTGGGAAAAGGAATTATTTCAGCTTCATTGGCAAAATTACTGCAAGCCAGAGGATATAGTGTAACAATTCAAAAACTGGATCCATACTTAAATGTGGATCCAGGAACACTTAATCCATACGAACACGGAGAGTGTTATGTGACAGAAGATGGCGCTGAGACCGACCTGGATCTGGGTCATTATGAGCGATTTTTAAATGTGCCTACATCACAGGCTAACAATGTGACCACCGGGCGTATATATCAGAATGTCATAAACAAAGAACGTAAGGGTGATTACCTGGGCAAAACTGTTCAGATCATTCCTCACATCACGGATGAAATTAAGCGCAACATTAAGCTTTTAGGAACGAAACACAAGTTTGACGTTGTTATCACCGAAATTGGTGGAACCGTAGGTGACATAGAATCCCTTCCCTATGTAGAAGCCGTAAGGCAGATGAAATGGGAATTAGGAAACCGTGCCATGGTGATTCACCTCACATTAGTGCCTTACCTGAAAGCTTCTGGTGAGTTAAAGACCAAGCCAACACAGCATTCGGTGAAAGCATTATTGGAAACAGGTGTACAGCCTGATGTTTTAGTACTTCGAACTGAGCAAGAATTATCTCCGGATATTCGTAAGAAAGTCGCCCTGTTCTGTAATGTTGACAACAAATCAGTAATTCAATCCATTGATGTTCCGACCATCTATGAAGTGCCGGTCAAAATGCAGGAAGAGGGATTGGACGAAACAGTACTTAACAAACTCCAATTGCCGGCCAACAAAAAACCGGAACTGAAAGAATGGAAAGCCTTCCTGACCAAATTGAAGAACGCCAAGAAAGAGGTTAAAATTGGTTTGGTTGGGAAGTACGTTGAACTAGCTGATGCCTATAAATCCATTATCGAAGCGCTTATTCACGCGGCTACTTACAATGACCGAAAAGCCAAAATTGAGCTCATTCATTCTGAATCGTTGAATAATGAGAATGTGGCAGAGAAGCTTAAAGAGATGGATGGCATATTGGTAGCCCCTGGTTTTGGCCATCGTGGTATTGATGGAAAACTGGTAGCTGTTAAGTATGCACGGGAAAACAACATTCCATTCCTGGGTATTTGTCTGGGTATGCAGTGTGCGGTTATTGAATTTGCACGTGACGTATTAAAATACGATAACGCCAATTCCAGGGAAATGGATCACTCCACTCCTTACCCGGTTATCGACCTGATGGAAGACCAAAAGAATGTAACCGATATGGGAGGTACCATGCGTTTGGGAGCTTACGATTGTACGCTAACAAAAAACACCAATTCGCATAAGGCCTATGCATCGGAGCATACAAAAGAGCGTCACCGTCACCGGTATGAATTCAATAACGAATACCTGAAAGCATTTGAAGCAGCAGGCATGAAACCTGCCGGATGCAATCAGGAAACCGGGTTGGTGGAAATAATGGAGATTCCCTCACATAAATGGTTTGTGGGTGTACAGTTCCATCCGGAATACAGCAGTACAGTACTTAAACCCCACCCGATTTTCATGGCCTTCATAAGAGCGGCTATTAGTGAATAACTCTTTAAAATTTAAAATCTGATATGGATAAAAATTCAATTACCGGATTAGTACTCATCACGGCCATCCTTGGCCTTTTCTGGTGGATCAATCAACCATCGGAAGAGCAACAAAGAGCTATGGAGCGCCGGCTGGATTCCCTGAAGCAGGTTGAACTGGTTCAGCAGGAGGCAGCCCAAAAGGCAACTGAAGAAGCAGAGATTGCCGCAGCTGCCAAAGCTCAACAAGCAGAAGCCCAAGACAGCCTTCAACGGAACATTAACAAACACCAGAAGTATGGTTTGTTTGCTAATGCTGCAGAGGGTACTCAAGAGTTCATAACACTTGAAAACAACCTTGTTAAAGTAACCCTATCGACCAAAGGTGCCCGCATCTATTCGGTAGAGTTGAAAGATTACAAGTCACACGACGGCTTACCGCTGATTCTTTTTAATGGTGAACAAAACAGATTTGGTTTTGCCTTTAATCACAATAACCGCGTTTTCCATACCAACGATCTATTTTTTACGGCTAATAAAAAAGGAAATAAGCAGGTTGATCTATCCTTAACCACTGACACGGATGAATCAATTACCTTTTCTTATGACCTGCCGGACAATTCCTACACGGTTAATTTTGGGATTGCCTCCAAAGATATGGCTAACGTGATCTCTACACCCAGGGGTGGTATAGATCTGGAATGGAATATCAATGTACCGGCTCAGGAAAAGGGAACGGATTTTGAGCGACGCTATGCCGGGGTTTACTACAAATTCTACCAGGATGAAGTAGATCACATCAGCAGCTCCAAAAGCAGTTCTGAAGACTTGAGGACAAAGGTGAAATGGGTGGCATTTAAAGATCAATTCTTTTCCTCTGTACTGATTGCTGACGAGTATTTCTCAGGTGGTAACGTTTCAGCCACAGCTCCCGAAGAAAAGACCAGTCGTACCATCATGGATGCATCCGCACAGCTGAGCGTACCTTTTACTGGCAACGACAACCATACTTTTAAGTTTTTCTTTGGGCCAAACGACTTTAAGGTATTGACGGAGTATAAGGAAATTGGGCTTCGTAAGCTGGTTTACCTGGGATGGGGCTTCTTAAGGTATATTAACTTAGGGGTGATTGAAGTGTTTCATTTCTTTGAAGGCTTCATCAGCAACTATGGTTTAATTATCCTGTTATTGACGATCCTGATTAAATTGATCTTATTCCCGCTGACTTATAAATCCTATGTTTCGTCGGCCAAGATGCGCGTTTTGAAACCGCAGATTGAAGAGATCAATAACAAGATACCAAAGGAGAAAGCGATGGAACGCCAGCAGGCTACCATGGCACTGTATCGCAAGGCCGGTGTAAACCCGATGGGTGGTTGCTTGCCGATGGTACTTCAGATGCCTATCCTGTTTGCCATGTTCCAATTCTTCCCGGCTTCTATTGAGTTGCGTCAGGAAAGTTTCTTGTGGGCTACCGACTTATCATCGTATGACTCCATTTTTGATTTGCCATTTAACATTCCGATGTATGGCGATCACGTGAGTTTATTCTGTTTGTTGATGGCGTTAACTAACATCTTTTACACCCGCATGAACCAGGACATGGCTCAATCGAGCCAGCAAATGCCGGGTATGAAAGGGATGATGTACATGATGCCGTTGATGTTCCTTGTATTCTTCAACAACTATGCATCAGGTTTGAGTTACTACTATTTTATCTCTACCCTGATCACCATCGGACAAACTGTTTTGATCCGTCGTTTTGTGGATGAAAAAACATTGCTGGCTAAATTGAATGCCAACAAAAAGAAATCATCTAAGAAGTCTAAATTCCAGCAAAGACTGGAAGATATGGCAAAACAACAGCAACAACTAAATAAGAAACGTAAATAATCCAGCCGATTATTATACACAAAAGGCCGCTTACGAAAGTTAGCGGCCTTTTTTCTTTCCGGCTAAGAGCAACAAAATTTTGATAAAGACCCGCGAAACCTTCTCGCGAGATCGCAGTATGTTTCCAGGAATATCCGAAACCTTCTTACGAGGTCGTTTGGTGTTATCGGGAACATCCGAAACCTTCTCACAAGGTTGCAGGACGTTTTCTGAAGACAATGCGAATTAATTTCACTGTTCACTGGGGTCACTGTTCACTGCTCACTCTTTACGGTGTCTTTCCGGCCAGGGATTGCAGTGGAAACCCCACAGCGAGGCTTGGCTGGCGGGTGGGGATAGCGAGGAGTTGCATCGAAAAGCCCGGCCCTGAGCCCGAGGCGAAGGGGGACGCCAAAAAAATGAGATGAGTGAGCTTGGGGTTACTCAAGTGATAGTCCGGGAATGGATGGGAGCAGGTCGATGAAGGGATCAAGCCTGGAGTTTTTCCGGTAGTTGGCTGGTGGCACCAATACGTTAAGGGATAGGGGCTGGATGTCGATAACGGCTTTTTTGCCCAGGAAGACGGGCTCGCCATCGACATGGCCCATCAGCTCTTTGTCCTGAGTGATCTCAATGCGTCGGGCTCTCTTTATTTCGTCATACTTTCCCTTGTCCAGCGATTGATCCAAGAGGCTAATTAAAAGAGCGGGGGCGGTATATTTAGGAAATTCACGGATGACGCACACGTCAATTAAGCCATCGTCGATTTTAGCGCCCGGGGCGATGTGTACATTATTGCCATACTGGGATGAATTGGCAAAACTGATGAGAAAAGCGTTCAGCGAGACGGATTTGCCATCGATGTTGATGTTATACTTAAGGGACTGGTAATGGGGAAATTCTTTGGTGATGAGTTGCATATAGGCCAAGGGACCGCGCTTCTTTTTATCGGCGAATTTATGACTGATAAAGGCATCGAAACCAATGCCTGCCACATTGAGGGAGAAATATTCATTCATGCGCAGGGTATCGATTTTCTTAAAATTAAGGAAATTGATGATCTCTACGGCCCGGTTAACCTTGAGTGGTATTTCCAGAAAACGGGCTAATCCGTTGCCTGATCCGGTGGGAATAATGGCCATGGCGGTATCGGTGCCGATGAGGGACGAGCCTACTTCGTTGACCGTACCATCTCCTCCGACGGCTACTACTACATCGTATTTTCCGACTGCTTGTTTGCTTATTTCCCGGGCATGACCCCGATATTGCGTATAGGCCACTTCCACCTGGAGCATTTGCTCGTCAATTTCTTTCTCAATCAATGCTTCAATGGTCTTTTGACGACCGATGCCCGATACGGGATTTATCAGAAATAATACGCGTTTTTTCATACCTGGGATCATTACTGTCCAAAATAATTTGACATTAACCAATGCGCTCAAGCCGCGCAGGCTTTTACTTTTTTGCTACAGCCAAAAAAAGTAAACAAAAAAGGCCGCCGCTCTCAATAAATAGTTAAAATTTAACTCCTTTCCACGGAAAGAAAATAACTCCCTCCGCTCAAACAGATTTTCTTTCTTAACGTTCCAATCCGTTAAATTTGCCTACGGCGATTTTCAATTCTTAACCCTATTTCTTGAAAGCGGAATGTCCAATGAATCCCCTATTTCCACAATGCACCATTAACCATCCGAAGACTTACTTTAGATGATAAATATTTAGGATAATTGCGTCCTGGAATTAATTCGCCCGCAAAGGTAATAATTTGAATAGCGAAATCGAATCTTTTGTCATTAAGGTTGAGGGGTCGAAATTTGTTTGACAGGATTAGGAACTTTTACCAACATATGGTTCAAATCGGATGGAAATACTTGAAGGCAGGTGGAAACAGGTGGAAATAAATGGAGATATATTGAAATAGATGGAAATACTTGGAGATAAATGGGGATTGAAATAGATGGAAATACTTTGAAACAGATGGAAACATTTAGAAATAAATGGAGATGTACTTACAATTATCAACCTCAAAGAACCATCTCTCCTTCTGATTGATGAAAAACAGCGGCGTCTTAGTGACTACGCGGTATATAATGAATTTTGATTGTCCTGTCAAAACAAACAACTAAAGAGGTTGCCCTTTAAAGGCAGTGTATGACAGGATTTACAGGATAAGGTACCAGGAAATGGCACTGTTATTCCTGGTATGCTATAGCTTTATTTCAAATTTGGCACGGATCCCAAATTCGGGTGCGCCTACCATGGATGATGGGGTAACCCGCCAGATGCCTTCGACCCGAAAGAAACGAAATAAATTCTCCAAACCAACCCCAACTTCCATATATGGATTATTCAGGGGGGTGACGGATGCAGGCAGGGTAATGGATTCATATTGTTTCTGGCTTAAATCTCCAATCATTCCTTTGGCCGAAACCACTTCGCGCAATCCCAGTCGCTTGAACAAGGGCATGCGGTTAAAGAGAAAACCATTGAGGTGGTACTCCATGTAGGCATGCAGGTATTTATCATGCACGTATTCCAGGTAATTAAGCATGTTGAAATCGAAGCGGTAGTACCCCCATGTTTCGTTGCCTCGCGGAATATTCAATAAGGTATAAGGCAGCTGGCCAAAAATCATTCCGCCTTCCAGGGCATATTTCAATTGGGTTTGTCCAAAGAATACATTGTGTTTAAGGGTGCTGTGAATTTTAGTGTAATATTCTTCTTTTCCGGCAAATTCAACTCTTCCGCCGCCCACGGTAAAATGAATAATGGGGTAATCGGAGGAAACATAAAGACGCATGAACTCGTCATCGACCACTTTTTCTTTCCATGAGAAACGAAAATCGAGGGAAAGCTCACCGGCAGAAATAGAGCTCACCGGTTTATCCTGGTAGTAGAACGGATAATATTCGGGTGAATATTGATTGAGGAAGGTACTCTTAAATTTGGTGGATAACCCGGTACGCCACTCGTGTTCGTAGGACAAGGTGACATTCTTTTGGCGGTACAATTCATCTAACTCATCGCGGGTAAAAAGGGCCGATACCAGGTTATTTTCGGAGGACGTAAGCATGTTTTCATAGAGATAAAGAATATTTTCATTCTCTCCCATGCGGGCATACTTATCGTTGTAGTAGAGCTTCAATACTTTTCGTTTGGTCCCCGGGAATTTATACCCGCCTCCCAAACTGCCTGAGAATTTCCTATTGCGAGTACCGTATCCCACGCCTCCCCAAACCATCCAGCGATTGCTGATCTCCTTACTGGTTCGTCCGCCAAGAAACAGACGTGCTCCTTCTATTTTGTTATACTGAATGTAGTCGACGTAAGGACCGAGTTCAAATTTACCCACATCATAATACCCTGTCATGGTCATGCGGGCCAGGTTATCCACCACCTTTACCACCGGGATATTATTGATGGAATCAATGGTGGCATAGATCATCTTATCATTAGAGCTTAATGGTTCGTGCCTGACTTTATTCCAGTAGGCGGTGTCGCGATTGTAGGCGCCATCGAGTTTAATGGATTCATAAGAGATACTTTTAGCACTCAGTTTCACATCGGCACCGGTGGTCAAATCCACCTTATCAATAGAGGATACCTGGGAGTAATACAACTCCAGGCGCTCCTTCCCGGTACTGACATCAATTGGCAGATAATCAAAGATGGCTTCTACCTCATCGCGCTTATAAAAAGGGATACTATCGCCCACAAACTGATATTGACAACACAGCCGGAGCGATTTAACGAAATTCATGCCACTGGTTGAAGCCAATACGCCGTCCACCTCCAATAACGAATAGTGCTGATTTTCCACATACATATGTCCGCGTAATACCTTATCTCCTTTTCGCCGGGGCACAAACAATACTTTGTAGTGTTTATTGTTGCCCACCTGCACACTGTCTTCCAGGTAATACCTATAATAAAACCAACCATTATCAGCTGCCGGACTCACAAAATTCTGATCTAACAGCTTGATGTAATTATTATAGAAATTGACCCTGATATCCAATCCGCTTGTGTAGCCGCCTATTTCGTATTCGCCTAACACCCCCAATCCGGATGTTTTATCGGCTAAAATGGTTGATTTCTGCTTTAGGGGATCACGTTGAAATTCATTGCGCACCAACTGTTCCGACAAATAGACCGGTAAATAACGGGATCCATCCTTCCGTGTTTTAAAATAGGATTTGTGATCTTTGAAAACACGGGAATTCATCATCTTATCCTTCACATTATTCAAGCGATACTCCCATTTGGTATACCGCTCAAAGGAATAACGATCATGCTTCTCGGGATTATTACGTTTTTTATGCCTTACCATCTCTTTGAGTAAGGCACGCACTTGTTCATCACTGGGCTTAACCTTTACCTCTCCCAAGGCGACCATATCGGGCTCCAACACCACATGCAGTTCAGAATAGCCTGTTCGGACCGCTATTATTCTTTCCTGATACCCCAGAAAAGAGACCACCAGGGTATCTGCCTTTATTTTTGAAGTAAGTTGAAAATTCCCCAGGGAGTCACTGATGGTTCCAATGGTGGTATTCTTGAAGTAAACATTCACCATAGGCAGGGTTTGCAGATTGTCTGCATCTTTCACCACCCCTTTTACGATCGTTTCCTGGGCCTTTGCAGCAAATGTGATGACACAACTTAATAAACAAATCCAAACGTAATATCGAACAACCTTCGCGTTAAACATATTTTCAAAAAAATCAGTACTAATGCCAAATTGATTCTTTAACCACCTCCTCCTTACCCCTTGGCATTCATAAAGCCACTAAAGTTAGTTGAAAGATCAACTTAAAAAACATAAACAAACAGGATTTTAATCCTTTTACTTCGATATTTTTTAGCTAATAACACTCAAAAGTGTAACCCAGGATTAATTAGATCTCCCATTTTTCACGCACTCCTGAAGGGCAAAAAGTATCTATATAGATCACCGGAGCGCTTTCTCATATAATGACCTTTTTCATTAGCAAGTATAAATACATTCCAGCTTAATAAACCCAAAAAAGTAATGAAATGACAAATACCGGGTATGAGCCTATCAAAACAGATCCCGGACATATTAAAAACTCATCCGATATTCACATTATCCCTCATTTCTTCCTCTCCCTTGAAGAAAAAAGTTTATTTTCGAAAAAAAAACACAAAAATGAGTTTGCTCAACACGCTACTGGAATTTGACAAAGACCTTTTACTCTACCTAAACAGTTTTCATTCACCCTTATGGGATAATTTCTTTTGGATATTTACCAGTACCACCATCTGGATTCCCTTTTATGCTGCCGTGACCTATGTGATTTTCAGAAATCATGGCATTCGCGGATTTGTTGCTTTGGTGGCCATTGGTGTACTTATTCTACTCTGTGATCAAATATCCACTAATATATTTAAGGACGGGTTTGAACGATTCCGTCCCTCACACAATCCCGAAATCAAAAACATTATCCACCTGATCAATGGTAAACGGGGCGGTAATTACGGATTTGTCTCCTCCCATGCCACCAACTCCTTTGGACTGGCCATGTTCACTGCCCTGATATTTCGACGCGGGTGGTATACCTTTTTTATTTTCGCCTGGGCTGCTCTTAACTCCTATTCGCGTATTTACATGGGGCTTCATTTCCCCGGCGATATCACCGGTGGATTGCTATTAGGTCTCTTGCTAGGAAAAGTCGTTTATGAAATATACCTCAGGGTATTGCCCCGCTTTATGGTTATCTCACACCATAACAAACGGACCTATATTTCAGGGTTAGCTAATAGTTTCAACAAACAATCACCCAACATACTTGTCTTTACCTTGATTATCATGTTTGCCACTATCTTTTTATCTGCCCAATTAACACTTAAACTCATGTAAAACCCACGGTTAACCAAGATACAACAGCCGATGCTCGCCCCAGAGCATCGGCTGTTTCATTACAGGCTGTACAAATCCGCACCTTCCCTTCCATATTACATTAATTCCCAAACTTAAAGGAAGCCCCATTTTCCAATTCACTATTCATGCGTCATACGTCTAATAGGCGTATAAATAATTCTCAATGCGATACCCCGGTTTATCTTTATACCAATCGGGATATTCAAGGCCTCCCGATTCGGCCCACCGCGCAAAATGGCTATATCCCAGAATAATCGCATTTTTCTCCTTTGGCGGCACAAAATCATGGATAATATCCATCGCCCATGGCAAACTCAAATCATCCTTATAATAGACCTGCGATGATATATTACTATTGTCGTCACCTGTTCCGAAATAATTAGCATCGGCCAAATCTGTCGGGGTCATATTTTTCAGATGAACCTCCCGCCCCCGCTCCTGATTTACAAAAATGAACGGATTAAAGGTTCCAAGTTGAATTTGTTCAATCGGGCTAGTATACTGTATCGTCAGTTCAAATTGAGCATTATCGGGATAATTGGCCCAGGCATTATCAAAAGCAATTATCACCGGCTTGTTTTGGCTGACCTCCAATCCTTTTCCGTTTAAAGAAATCATATCTTCTGTCAGATTAAAGCCTGTCACCTGCTCAATCAAACTTTCAGCCATGTCGATCTCAATACCAAAACCATTCTTGAACGATCCGCCAACATTCTTAATCACAAAATTCATAACAGTTTCCACTAATAACCCATCGGCATTGACAATATTGGCATAGCGATAATTAACCACCAGGTCATTAAAATCGTAATCCCCTTTAGAAGGCCATAAGTCCTCAAAGCCATAGGTCCCCCACCCATAAGCAGAGGGTGTATAGGTCACTGAAACTTTATCCGGATCATCGGGATATTCATCGTAATAATCAATCACCCCATCCCCATCTGAATCATCTTGTGAAATGGCATTTTCATCGTAGGGTAACAAAGCCAAATCATGTATATAAGTAGTGTATGGAGAAAAACGATCTTCCCACCCTCCTGTAACCTTATCCATGATAAACACCCGTCCTTTATAATTAACATTGGAGGCCCACCACAACTCGTCATTGGAATCAAACACCAACGAGTTGGGATAGTTAGGTAAGTTATCCGAACTAATATAAGTGGCAGTGATACTGTTATCATTTACAATTTCACAACTAAACAATCCTGAAACACTGGAAACATACATGTTACCATCAGCATCAAAAGTTAAATCACCCCCTGATGTTCGAAGCAAGCCGTTGATATTATACGTTTTCACAATAGAGGCATCTGCCGGATCAATAACATGCACATAATTAGACGTGGAAAAATAAAGCATCCCATCACTTTTATTAAATCCCAACCGGGGTCCTGAAATCTTCACATTGCCAATAGTCTCCCAGGAATTAAGCGCAATATCATAGGCATATAATTTATTGGGCGATTTTATACCAATCGTGTATAACTTTTCGTTTTCCGCATCGATCGCACAGGCCCAACTACCATCACGTCTTGGCAATTCACTGATAATGGTAAGCTCACCAGTTGAGACATCAATGGTAAATAAATCGCCTATACTATTAACTCCATACAACATATCCACATCAGCACTGGAAGCGGATTTAAGATTAGTACTTTTCAATTCACTATAGGTGGCACTATTTCCAATAATTTCAACCACCGACTTACTGAATTTACCTAACTCATTTCTTACAATTAATAAGGAATCGCAAAACGCAGGGACTTTCAACTGAATATTAAAATCATTTGTCTTTGCGATGATGCCGGCAACCTTATTCTCTGCTGTATTTTCCCTGTAAACAACTTCCTCTGATGCCTGACCATCTTCCCTGATAACCGTTACTTTTTGCTTCGAAAAATCAGAGCCTGTAAGGAATATTTCCAATTTAATCTGACCGGCAGATTGAACACTCAGGTTATTAAAATTAACCTGCACCTCTTTGGATGTTTCAAAATTAAAATCATCCGGCACAGTTAATTCAACCATAGAGGTTGGTTCTTTTCGCGGAACCTCATCAGCGACATCATCTTTTGAACAACTTCCAAAAATAAGTAATGCCAATAAAACGGGTAGAAGAGTTTTGTGTATCATAACTGCAAATTTTATCGTTTGGATCATTAAATACTCCCAGATTAAACTAATTAGTAACGCATTGATATTTCAACTAACAACCTGATCGTTTCAACTACTAACTCCCAACAGTTATGCCATAACACATACAATCATGCTTTTCAATACATTAAAACAAGTTGATTACATTAAACAAACAATCACATTCTTCACTTTTGGAAATTACACCAAATAAAACTCTTCATTTTCGCACAACAGAATGAATAGATATAATTAACCCCAGCCTTTTCCAAGGTGAGGTATTCTGCAAACCGGATGGTTATGCTCATATTAAGTGAGTAAGCTCTATTCTAATTCATTCAACAATAAGAATAGAGACAACGATTAGCTCCTGTATACCATATTAACCCGCTTCTTATACTCACTATTGTTAGTATCATTTATCAGGAGTTACCTGGTCATCATTTTTCCACTAAGATTTGTTAAAATCTGCAACTCCGTTGTTAATTCTGTTTTAAATTCAGAAAAGAATGACTATTTTGGGAATACTTAAATATGTAACCTTTAAACCTTTTTTAGTATGAGTACTACAATCACATTTAATCAGCTGCGAAAGCTTAAAGACAACTTGCCCGAAGGGAGCATTCGAACCATCGCTGAGGAATTAAGCCTCGACGTAGAAACAGTGAGAAACTATTTTGGCGGGTCGAACTACGATCGAGGCAAGTGTGTAGGTATTCACGTGGAACAAGGCCCAGATGGGGGTATTGTTGAACTGGATGACACAACGATTCTGGAAATGGCCAGAGAAATAATTGAGGGAAAACGAGAGATTCATTACAAAAGTTAACGCATTAGGAATTAAATAAGACACACAACCTCCTTTCTGATTGAAAGGAGGTTTTTTTCGCCTGAAACATGCCTATTACCGAATGAATTTCTCACGTTTTTGCAGATTAAGTAATCCCCATAACACAGCGACAAACGAAGAAATAAGCAAAATACGCTGATTCGCCAATACTACACTTGTCCATACCGCTTCACTCATATTACGTGGTAAGTCAAAAGGATTAAGAAAAACATTCCATTTGCTGTTTGGTATAAACTCAGAAGTAATCCAGATAACAAGACCTATAACCACCATAACTACAGCAGTCCCATTCCCATTTTTGATAATCGTAGAAAAGAAAAAACCTAACATCCCTAAAAATGTCACCGGTACCATTAACCGCAACGTCATCTGCCATAGTGGTACATGAATTAATAAAACGCTGCTCATAAAAGCCATCAACATCAGAAAGCTAAAGACCATCACCAAGGTCATCACCAAACGGATAAGCCAGACCTTGTAACGGTAATTTGGAATACCAAATATTATCTCCAGGATACGCGAATCTTCGTCATTCTGGATACTATAGGTGGTGGGAAAGAAAACCAATAAAAAAGCCGGAAACATTAACTGAAAATAAACACCCTCCACCGTCACCGATTCTTCTGAAAACAGATTAATCAAAGCAATTAGAAAATAGAAGATCAGGGAAGCACCAAGAAAATAAATAAACTTATTCCCGAAAACCACCTTCAGATTATATTTCATCATATTAATGACGGTTACTATAGCTTTTTTCATTTCAATTGAATATTGTCCAAAATAAATTATAATCTCTATTGCGCTCAAACCGCGCGGGCTTATACTTTTTTGCTACAGCCAAAAAAGTATACAAAAAAGGCCGTCACTCACACTAAATAGCTAAAATTTAACTCCTTTTCGCGGAAAGAAAATAACTCGCTTCGCTCCAACATATTTTCTTTCTTAACGCTTCAATCCATTATTTTTTTTAATGCTATTTCTTGAAGACGGTATAACCAATCAATCCACTATATCCCAAAAACGTTATTAAACCGTTTCATCAATTACCGCTTTTCCTAATAACCAGATATAGGCATCTTCCAATACCGGCATGACCAATCTGGCATTTTCTACGGGCTGCTCCCTGGAAAGACACCTGACTCTTATTTTATTACCATCACGCATGTGGTGCACTACTTTCAGCCGCCCATTAAGACTTGCGAATTCATCGATACCCACATCAAATTGCCAAACCTTATTACGGGCAATATTCACCATTTCACCCGGTTTCCCCCAATATTTCAACTCTCCCCGATTAAGGACCGCCACCTGGTTACATGAACTGGAAATATCTTCAATGATATGGGTAGAGAATAATACGATACGCTCCCTGCTTAATTCCACCAACAGATTCCGGAACCGGATACGTTCCCTTGGATCCAGACCGGCTGTGGGTTCATCCACTACAAGTATTTTGGGCAAATGGAGTAATATCATGGCAATACCGATCCGCTGTTTCATCCCCCCGGAAAAGGAGCCTATTTTATTATCCTTCTTCTCCCACATATTCACGGCTTCCAGCACATACTTAACCCGACCCTGCCGAACTTCAGTATCCGTTATATGCCTCAAAATAGCCTGGTAATCCAGAAACTCATAGGCAGACATATTTTCATAGGTCCCAAACTCCTGAGGCAGATAACCTATGAGACCCTGCAATTCCTCTCGTTTTTCAGTCGTATCAAAGCCATTTATAAAGACTTTACCATAGCTTTGATCGAGAATACCACAGATAATCCGCATTAAAGTGGTTTTACCGGCTCCGTTGGGCCCCAGCAATCCAATCATTCCGGTATTAATTTGCAACGACACCCCTTTAAGCGCCTTGAAGGGCTGCTTCTCTTTCCCAATAAAGGGGAGCTGTTGAAGTAAGCGGTAATAAGGCTTTCTCAAGCTGGTGAAACGCCCGGTTATACGCTCAATATTAACCCCTTCTCTTTTCAGCTTTTTCCCTGACTCTATCAATAAAAGTACCAAATACCACAGCAGGGTAATAATGACTCCTCCAATCTTTGAATCCCATCTTAAAAGAATAAATGTCATTCCAATCAATGGATAACCCCAATAGACACCTCCCCTGATTCTGTTATACCAGGTCACCTTCGCCTCTGTCTTTTTTATAACAGTTTCACCACCCCTATTCGGAAAGAGATGGCCTAAAAATGACTGGAATATAAAATAGTTTATCACTGTAAAGATTAACAACCAGAAATCGTTATCGAGATACCACCAGGTAAAATAGATAACAAAACCTAATAAAGGCAGCTGCCAAATCAATCCCTCCACAAACTGCTTTTTATTCCCGGCGTTAACATTTTCTCTCCTCCCGGCCATTTTCTCCCGACTCTTCCATTCTCGTACAAACCGGGTATCCCGACCATATACTTTTACCAGATTTCGAATATTTATAGTGATAAGTTCATCGGGGGCAATGAGCTTGCTTTGGGCCATCTTAAGACTGGTCAAAACAAAATAGAGAACAGCAGGAACACCAACTGTGATTAATACTACTAAAAGCATTTGCCATATAAACCCACTATTGGAATAGAAATAAAGCCAGGTATAACCAATACCCCAGCCTGAAAAAACAAGTAACTTCAGCTTCAATGGTAAGGCACGTATCCAATCCAGTGCTCGCTCAAAACCAAATCCAAAGGTCGGGATAAACACCAATGTCAACAATGTACAAAAGCTCAAACCACCAATTACAGTTATGGCAAACGGGGCCCCTAACGACCCAACGAATTCGGATTTTCCCATAGCTAACGGCACCATCGCCACAATGGTTGTTGTCGCTGTAATCAATACCGGCCTGATCCTGGATATCCCCGCTTCTACTAATGCCCTGATATGATTATATCCCTGCTTTCTCAATTGTCGTGAATAATCTATTAGCAAGATGCCATTATTCACCACTACCCCCAGAAGTATCAGATAGCCTATAAATGTGTTGGGATTAAGCAACGAATTACCTGTAAACACAAGGGCCAGCAAGGAACCAATAGCAGCCAGAGGGATGGAAAACATCATTACTACCGGAGCAGCCAGCGATTCAAATACCGATGCCAGAATCATAAAAATAAGGACGAGTCCTACCAAGGCCAGAAATTTATACTCTTCATAAATATCCTCCTGATGAATAACTTTAACAGCTACATCTGCCGTCAATGGAACGGATGCCACCAAATCATCAACAGCCTGCCGGGATTCCTCTAACAAAGTTCCATCACTTTTCACCTCCTCTGAAAACCGATAAATGACTTCAATCTGTTTCTGTTGATTCACACGTTGAATTTCTGACCTTCCCCTGGCATAATTTATCTCTGAAAAATCTTTCAACGGAAACAATGCATTTTGAGCACCCCTCACCTGTAACTTTTCCAGGTCATCCATGGTTTTTGATGTATTAATAGCTTCGCTTGCTGTATTTGTTTTCAGTAAAATATCATACTCCTCATTGTTAACTTTGAGTTTCCCTCCCGAACTCACCTCAGGCCGAAAGGTAAACAGTTCCGAAGCCACCGTGGCCGGATTAATGCCATGCATTCCCATCAAATAGGCGTCCATATCAAGATGTACTTCCGGACGTGGCATGGCCGTAGAGATAGAGACACGCTGCAGGTTTTCAATATTGTTTTCCAGATAATATTTGATATCATTAGCTACCAACAACATCTGATCATAGTTTTCTCCTGTAATAACCACCTTTTCATTCTGTTGACCAACACCCAAAAAACCCATCATTCCCAAACCAGGATTTGTTCCGAAACCACCATCATTATCTGTCGTGCTACTCTGAGAAAGATTGATTTCACCTCCTTCAATATTGGCGATACGCCCTTGGATATCTTGCTTGATTTCAGGAATGGAACGACCATCAATCTGCTTATAATTCTTGTCCAACCGAACCGTTATATTAGCCTCCTGTTCATACACCTGGCTGATAACATCCTTTTTCTCTGCCAAATCAGCTAATCGTTTTTCTATTTCCCTAACCACCTTATCGGTGGTAGATAGCGTAGAACCCGAAGGCATTTCCAGACTGAGCATAAACTCTGTTGTTTCTGTCTCTTGTTGTCCGGCGATATTAAGTCCGGCACTAATAAGCAGCACACTAAAAAAGAGAACCAAAGCAATAAGAATGGTTTGAGCCGGCCTTCTAAGTGTTGTTTTCAATAATAATATATAACCTTGTACCAACCGGTTATGCAATGACAATTTCTCCAACGCATGAATTCGATCTTTAATCACACGACTCAAAAACAGATGCGTCAACATGGGAATAAGAATTAATGCCACGACCAGGGAAACAATCAGTGTAGATACAATAGAAACACTGATATGACGCGCCATCTCCCGAAAAAACACATTAGAGGAAAAAACAAAAGGAACAAAAATCGATACAGTAGTTAAAGTTGCTGCAATGACAGAACGCCAGACTTCTTTGGTCCCTTTCACCACACTCTCCCTGGAGCTGAACCTTCCTGATGAGGCAACCTGGTAAATATTCTCCAGCACCACCACGCTGTTATCAATCAACATACCAATTGCCAAGGCCAGGCCAACAAGTGTTAATACATTTATGGATATTCCTGCACTATAAAAGAAGTTGAAGGCCCCATAAACAGAAATAGGTAAGGACAACATCACTATCGTAACCAATGGCACATTCTTTAGAAAGATCCACAAAATGAAGATCGCCAACGCTCCTCCGACCAATGCCAGAAAAATAATCTGATCCAAATTCGTTTCCATGGTCTCTGCTTCATTGGTCTCAACCACCAACTCAACACCCTTATCTTGATACGAGGCATTTAACCGATCAATCTCTTTAAGTACCTTGCGAGACAGGTCAATCATATTCACTTGTGCCTCTTTTGCAAGGGTAAGCGTTACCGATTCTTTCCCATTGACCCGGCTATACGATTCGTCCTCTTTCACCCCAAACCGGATGACCGCAATATCATTTAACAACACCGGACCTTCAGGCTTCACAACAATATTGCCAATGTCTCTGATATTGTTATAATCGGCTTCAGCAGCCACATAATAGCGCGTTGTTCCATCAATGACCTCCCCTGCAAACACCCTGGCATTTTGACCACTGGTTATCTTCTGCCTGATTCCACCCAAAGTGAGGTTGTGACTCTTCAGGACATTTTCATCAATGGTTATCTCAACAGATTTCTGACGACCACCAAACACCTCAACACCAGCGATTCCATCGATACTTTCCAACTTACCTTTAATCTCCTGATCCACGATATTTCGCACCCGGTCTACACCTCCTTCACCCCTAACCTGTAATTGAATGAATTTGTTAGTAAACTGCTCCATATCGACTCTCATCACCTCTGCTCTGAAGTCTTCTGGCAACAAATTTCTTGCACTTTCTACTTTCTCAACCAGCTTGAGGTAACTATATTTCACACTTACATTTTTGTTCAGATAGACCATTATCATGCCCCTCCCCGGGTTAACACGACTCTCTATCTTCTCAACACCCTCTAATCCGGCCACAACTCCTTCCATGGGAACAATGGCTTCTTTTTCTACATAGGCCGGATCAGTTTCTGTTGAACTGAGCACCTGTACAAAAAGCATGGGATATTCCGTATTGGGTAATAATTCAAATGACAACTGCCTGTATGAGATTACCCCCAACATGGTCAGGGCAATAAAAAACATACTTACCAGCACTTTCCTTTCAATAAGGATATTCATTATTGGACGTTCTTTTTCCTGTTAAAACTATTATTTCGAATGCCTGTCTGAAAACCTGACAACCACACTGTCAAACACATAATAAACACATGGAATAACCACAAGCGACAATAAGGTGGAAGTGATTAAACCACCTATTACCGCAATTGCCATTGGTGCTCTCAAGGCCGCACTGTCCCCAAATCCAAATGTCAACGGCAATAAAGCCAGAATAGTAGTGGCACTGGTCATTAGAATCGGTCTGATGCGTTGCTCGCCTGCTTCAACAATAGCGTCTGTTAATGACCTTCCCCTCCTTTTTAACTGATTTATCGCATCCACCAATATTATGGAATCATTCACAGCAATTCCTGCAAGCATTACGATACCTATGAAAGCCATGATATTAAAAGTCTTTCCTAAAAAGAAAAACGCAAGTATGGCGCCTACCCCAGCCAATGGAATTGTTAGCAAAATAGTAAATGGATGAATCAATGATTCAAATTGAGAGGCCATCACCATATACACCAAGACAATTGATAAGATCAGGGCAAAACTAAGGCTCCCAAAAGCTTCCTTTCTCTTTTGTTCGGCACCCAATACCTTTACATTTACCCCGGCAGGTAAAACTACTGCTCCAATCTGCTGCTCCAGTTCCTTTACCACATGATCAAAAGGCTTATCCTCTGTCACCATTGCACTGATTTGCGCTACCCGCTTTTGATTATTTCTTCTAATCTCCCGAGGGGACCGGCCAATGTTGATTTGGGCCAATTCAGACAATAAATAATTTTTATCCCCACTTTTTATTTTCAAGTTTTTCAGTTCATTGAGTTGTACCTCCGGCATTTTAAGGGATATATCAGTAATCTCCCCCTTCAATTCCATGCGACCGCCATCTTTACCGGAAAGAAAGCTTTTTATTTGATCCATTATAGCCGAAACCTCCAGATTATAGATCCCGGCTTTCAAACGGTCGATCTTAATATTTACTTCGGGAGCACCATTTTCAAATGTGCTTTTAACATTATATACATTTCCTTGAGATCGCATTATACCAACAAACGCCTCCGTGACTTGTTCCAGCACTTCCAGGTCATCCCCACTCACTTCGGTCAACAACGGCGCCTCATCACTACCTAAAATATTTTGTAACACCGACTCATCCTGCTTAAATTGTACATCCAAACCGCTAATCCCGGTAAAGAGATGATCTAAGGCAGCCATCAATTCAGAATAATTAATCTCCACATCTGGTTTTAATGCCAACTTCAAATACCCTGTGTTTTCTCCCTGAAGCGATTGTACTGATGATGCTTGCGCAGTTTCCGGTCCGGCATGAATGAAGGTCCAGTCGATTTTATCGTCGAGCAATCCGTAAACCATCTCTTCCATTTGTTCCAAAGTACGATCACATTTTTCCAGGGCAGTCCCTGCCGGCAAGGTAGTTTGGATAGTGACCTGACGCGACTGTGTTTCCGGCATAAATTCACTGCCAATTTGGGGAATCAATAGCCCGCTTAACAAGCATAATAGAATAGCTGCCAAAATGACGAGTTTTCTGTGTTCGAGAATTCGGCCAAGCAAATGCCCATACCATGTCAACCTTATACCTTCCTGTTGCCGGGCATTCGGTTTCCGTTCACCCAGGAAAAGATTACTCAACAGGGGAATCAATATCAAAGCCACTACCAATGAAGAGAACAAAGAAAAGGCTACTGTCCAGGCCTGATCTTTAAACAACTCACCAGATGCCCCATGCAGGTATACAATAGGAAGAAAAACCACGATGGTGGTGAGTGTTGATGCAGTCAGCGCACCTCCTACACCGGCAGCCCCCTCAATGGCGGCCTGCTTTAAAGACAGGCCCTCTTCCAACTTCCGATAGATATTTTCCACTACCACAATGGCATTATCAACCAACATTCCGGCGCCCAAGGCTAATCCACCAAGTGTCATAACATTAAGCGTAAGCCCATTAAAATACATCAGATTAAATGTAGCAATCACAGAAATAGGAATGGCAACACTCACAATAAGTGTTACACCAAACCGACGAAGAAAAAGAAACAACACAAACACCGCGAAAACAATACCAATTAAAGCACTCTCCTCAACTTCTCCTATGGCACTTTGTATAAATACCCCTTGATTTTTAATTACTTTCAACTCATATCCCGGCAACCGTTTTTTAATTTTCCTAAAAGCCTGTTGCACTTTCTCAACGGCCTCCACCGTATTAAAACGCATCTCTTTATAGATTGAGATCCCCAGACATCGTTCCCCATTCAGACGTACAATGGTTTCCGGCTTTTGATTCTTTACTGAAACCATAGCTACTTCCTTTAATAACAAGGGAACAGAAGTCGCTTTCTGATCTACTGAGGTAACACTACTTAAGGGAGTGGTTTTTGTCTTCACTACTAAATTCTCAAGATCACTTACCGAAACCAAAGCACTTAATCCTTTAATAATGTACTTTTGCCCCATCTCTTCAATGTTACCACCCGACACATTCTTGTTAAAATTCCAGATGGCATTAATAATTTCTGAAGAGGTCACATTATTCGCTTCTAAGGAGGCAGGATCCGTTTCCACCATCACTTCGGCAATCTCTTCCCCCGACACCCGCACATCAGCAATTCCTTCAATGCGTATCAATTCATTACGCAAATAATTGTCAGCTACCATGCGCAACACATTCATATCTTTTATTTCTTCATGGCTCAAAGCAGCATGAATAACTGGCGAAGAATTCGGATCAAAACGGGTAATATTGAACGCTTCCATATCCGGATCCTGGGAAATCGTTGCTAAAGCTTTTTGCAGATCCAAGTAAGCTTCATCCATATCCTTGCTCCAGGTATAATCAACCGTTACCTGACCGGCCCCTACCTGACTCACAGAAGACACATTCATCACACCACTTTGTCGGATGGCTAAAGCTTCTATAGCTTCAACAAAACGTGTTTCTATCTCTTCAGGAGGACGCTCGCCGGATTTTATTTCCACATATAAACGCGGGTTCTGCAAATCGGGAAACAAATCCGTTCCCAAACGCGATAAGGATATGGCTCCCAGCAATACCACTCCAAGCACTATCATAAATACAGTAACCGGATAGTTAACCGAAAACCTGGCAATTACTTTCATATATTTAAAATTAGACAAAAGACTGATAGATATGAGATAATAGATTGCGAACACAGAGACACTGTGACGCAGGGTTTTTCTTTATTAATCATCCTTCTGTGTAGAAATTGAATTCGTATGAACATTTCATCTCTTTTCTTGATTAAATGGCTATTTTACCACATTAATTTTAGACCGGTCTTTCAAGGTCTCAAAGCCTTTCACGATCACACGCTCATCTTTCTTCAGGCCATCGAGCACCTCCAACTGTCCATTGTTCTCAATCCCCGTTTTTATAAATCTTTTCTCTGCTGTTTCATTAGCGGCTACAAATACTACTTTACGGTTACCTTCAACTAAAACCACATCTTTGGGGATAACCAAAGCACTGTCTTTAGCAGCCACCACCACTTCAGCCTTAACAAACATACCAGGTCTCAGCATCATGGATTCATTCTCAATGATAACCCTGCCTTTAAAGGAGCGGGTAGCTTCATCAATCGCCGGGGACAATTCTGAAATTTTTCCTCTCAACGTATCATCAGGCAAAGTATAATTCATAATATTAACCAGCTGATTCATCTTTACCTCTCCCATCAAATTCTCAGGCATCTGTAAATCCATCAACATGGTAGAATAATTCATCAGGCTCAACACTTCCTGACCAGTCTCCAACCTAACACCCTGAGAATAATAAGGTAAATTGGTAATAACCCCCGAAAAAGGGGCCACTATTTGCATCTTATCCAAACTGATTTGGGCATTTTCATGGCTTTGACGTGCAGAAACCAATGTCTTCTCCGAGTTAACCAGCTCCCGCAATGTAACACCCCCTTTCTCATACAACGCTTGTTGTTTCTTATACTCCATTTCAGAAATTTCAAGATCTAATCGTGCACCTTCTATATTCGCTCTATTTTCATACTCTTTATCTTCCAATCTTATTATCCGATCTCCTTTTTGCACTTCATCTCCCATCTTAAAAGGGCTTCTGGTACGAGGATTCTTTTGGAGGTAATAATTCCCTGCCATTTCATTTTTAATGATAACAGCCATAACAGGTTTAATCGTACCGGTTGCCATCAGTGTTTGTTCAATGGGATTATATTCTACCTCTTCAACAGAGACATTAACTGCCACATCCGTACTAAAATCGGAAGACTGATTGTTACAGGCTACAAAAAGAAGAACATTAGTCAGACAAAGAATTATTGGATTTTTCATTGATCTATTATTTGATTTTTCAATTGGCAGAGCGTATTCACCAAATTTAATCATGGGGATTAGGATTTGGGTAAAACCCCTCTTGACAAAATGTAAGAAGAACGTAGTCAGATTTTGTTTCATGATTCATTATCTTTTTTCGGGGTTAAGTACTTCCGGTATCACGGGCACTTTATTTTCGAAATCATACAATGTCTGGAGTTTCATATTCAGCAGTTCAAGCTTGTAATTTATCAGTGCACTGGTTAAATCATTCTTCTTTTGAGTCAGCTGATTCTGTACCAAATTCAAATCCATACTGGTCAGATCTCCATTTTTATATTTTTCAAGATTTATTTCATAGGTCAGCTTAGCATTTTCTTCATTTTTACGGGCAATATTTATCTGAGTCAAGAGATTTTTTAAGGTGCGGTGAATTTGACGAACGGACAATTTGATACCAATCTGCTCATCTTCCAATCTAAACTCTTGGGCTTGCAAATTAGCTTCTGCGGCACGCAAACGAGCTTTCTTTTCTCCCCAATCCCACAAGGGTATTTCAAAACTAACCGAGACATCCTGATTATCATTAGGCGTCGCATATATATCCTGAAACCGTTCATCGTTTCCAAAAAGGCCAACAGATAAACCAACGTTCCCCTTGAACTCATTTAACGCATTGGTTCTGATAATATCAAATTGACCTTTCTCAATCTCTATTTCACGCTGACGAATTTCCATGCGATTCTTCAGACCATAAGAAATAGCTTGTGCCAGATCTATATCAACGGGTAAAATGCTCACTTCGGCAATCACCATGATCTCCTCTTCCAAAGGAATACCAAGCATCTGCTTGAAATTATCTTTCACATTTTCAAGGTTAACTTCACTATTCTGGAGAGTCGATGAACTCGACATCAAATCCAATTCGGCCTGAAGCAACTCTTCCTTTGCTGTTAAACCAGCTTCCACCTTGTTTTTAATAATGTCATAACTTTTTTTCCGGTTTGCATATTCTTCCCGGTAAGTCAAAACATTCATTTGAGTTTGATATAACTGATAAAAATAATCGGTGACCCGCTTTTCAATATTCAATTCTTTGAGAGCGTAACTTAACTGCGCATTTTCAAAGGCAAGTTCCAACTCCCGCAATTCGAGTTTACGCCTGTTGTAAGTAAAAACAGGCTGATTCAATCGCAAATCCAGACTATTACTGAATCCCTTGAATGGCTGATTAACCGATGAAGAACTGTAATTGTCTTCCCAACCAAACCGATTCACCAGAGACAATTCCCCATCGGTCCATACAATTGGTTGATTCACACTCAAAGTGCCAAAGCTTGATGTTTTTTCAGCATTATACCAGGCTTGATTAAAATCATCATAATTGCGACTATTGGAATATTTATAGGGCGTAACACTAAGCTTAAATTTTGACTTAAGTGAAGCACGTTGAGCGGTCAAATTCTCCCTGTTGTAGATTAAATTTGCCTTGGCCTGCCTTATTTCCGGACTCTTTTCCAGTGCTTCACTTACCGATTGTTGCAGCGTAAGTAACCGTTGAGCAAACAACTTCTGCCACGGGATAAATACTAAAAATAAAAACAGAAAGCCTCGAATTAGCTGATTCATTTCTTAATTATTAAAATATTGTTATGATTTTTATCGTCTGACCCATTTGATGGCATCCCCCACCACTATGTCATTTTCGGTCTTATCTGAAAGCTCAACCACACCCTCTCCCGCAGAAAAATAATACTCTCCCAGGTACTGCCAATCACCGCTTTCAGCTGATTTTACTTGCCTTACAACATCCCCATCATCATGAAAAACAGTATAATAATAACTGCCATCTCCGGTATGTCGACGTCGTCTGAAATGATGACGTGAACCAGGTAAATAAGCATATACCCCATAATTTCCACTTTCAGGAATTTGACAAGTCCATCGTATTCGACCAACTCCGGTTCCACGGCGTTTATAATAAGCCGATTTGATATACTCCCCAAAATAACTCCCATTTACTACCAACTCCCACTTTACCGGTGGATTCCATAAGCGCAGGTTACCATATTTCTTGTCACCAACACTGGTACCCCCTTCCTGCCTGTTTGCCCACCAATCTTTTACGGTACTGCTTTCTCCGGTATTTATCACCTCACACCCTTCATCCTCATTATCGACAATCACTTCATAAACTTCTTTATAACGCAATTTCTTTGTTGATTGCCGCACACCTTCAAAATAATCATTAAACCGATGATCCTTAATAACCTTGCCGGTTTCAAGTCTTTGGGAAGAAGGAATATTTGCAGCAAGAAGTGTATTCACAACCACTTCGCGCGGCTCCTGATCGAGTAAAAAACCAATATCTACGGTTTCACCTGATTTAATCGGGAAACTCTGCTGGCTATCAGGATCATTATTTCCACCTCCCATCTGTCTTCTGAAACGGCCACGCCGATTACCAGCCATTCCTTCCCGCACCACAAAGTTGATTACTCCATCTACTTGTCCCTGATTGGTAACCGGTACCTTCATGAAATAACGTATCCGGTTGCCTTCATTTATCTCCCACACTTTTATCTCACCTAAAAGAAAGGCCGGCAGACATTGCTCATTCAACCAATAATCGAAAGTCCTCTTCAGATCAATTTTTGTTCTGGCCGAGATTTCATTGATAAACTGGACCTCATCAAGGTTAGTGAACTGATACGCTTGAATAAGGGAATCGATAAACCGGTCAAATTCGTTACCTGTCAGACTCACTTTCATGCTGTTAAAAAGTTGATTTCCCTTGGCGGCAAAAACATCGCCAAGGGTATTTTCATTTTCCTCTTCAATCAATTGCGAAAGACTCTTGCCAGCCATTCGTATCACCACTTCATCATTGGTATTCAATCCGCCAAAGAAATGTCCTGTCTGTTCCTGCTGACGATTAAACAGGTAATTCTCAACCGAGATATTAAACATTGGAAAACCAGCCTGATCAATATTATTGGCATAATTAAAAAACATCGGGAAAACCATGAATTTACCCCAGTTTTCAAGATTCCGTTGTTCAGCCTCTCTTCCACCAAAGAAAAAACGCCGCGGATGGATAAAGTTATTTCCGATCAAACCACGAAATACCCGTTCCTGGATGCCTCTGTCAGTTAGTTCTTCATTATTTCTCCTGGCTCTTCTTTTTTGCCGCTTTGCTTGGGAAACAAAGTCATTCTCCCAGGTACCTCCCCCATTTTCAGGAAACAGCACCATCTCCGGCATCAAATGCTCGGTGGCAAGGGACCACATCCTGATATATCCATAATAATGAATTGGCGTCTCAACCACCATAAAACGATTAAAGGGATACCTAAAACCTATTTTACGCTCATAATCATTTTTAATGGATTTTAACAACTCAGGAATCGTATCTTCAAGCAAATCAAAATTTTCAATCAACGTCTGATGACTTTTATGAGTATATAGTTGTAAGTCGACAGAATCAACAGTTAATTCTTTCTTACTATAGGCGCCAATTACTAAACTCAGCGCATTTAACTTTTGCTCTGGTTTAAATTCCCAGTTACCAGGTTGTTTATGATTAGCAACCCCTTGCGATATAGCCACTAAATCAGGCCTGGTGGTTACCGTTAATTTAAACTGCGAAAAAGCATATTGAGTCCAATAGCGATTCCTGGCAATGACCGGATACCAGGCAGCCTCCCGTGTTAATAATAGATAATCAGGTGTTATATATGCATGGTTTTTACCGGCAACAACCGGATCTAATCGGTTTATTTCCCCGCGAACCTCTTCACTAATATCCATAAACATCACATTCTCATCGATGCTGCCGGCGTATCTTATTTGAACATCCAATGTATCACCTTTGCAATGCTTTGTCTCATCTTTAATTTTTAAGAGATGATGATTCTGAGAAAAGGAAGCGGCTTTTACGCCAAGGTGAATAGATTTAACTTTTAAACCCGGATTTAAGACAAATACAAGAGGGATACTTGAACTATCATTTACCGCTACCTGCAGTTGAGCATGACACTCAATTTCATTCCTTCGATGTACTAAATCAATGTCATAAGAAAGAATCCCGGCATCACTTTCATCCAAATCAGCATTCAACAAAGCTATTTCTTCCCTGACCCTTAGTTTATCACGGTGAACAAATAAATAACGGGAAAACAGCCCGGCTCCAATAACCAAGAAAAGGATTACTCCCAGTGACATTCGAATAGAAAAAAACCTTTTTTGGGGCAAACGAGGTAACTTCCATATGGTGGCAGCAATAAGAGCCACTCCCATAACCAGGTACCCCATTCGTAACACTACCAATTGCGCGATATCAAAAAAACCGGTAAAATCGGAAAATAACATCGGCGTAAAAAAGCCAATAACATCCCACACACCATATAACTTACTCTTCAGAAAGAATAATGAAACGGCTATATAGCCAAGCAACAACACGAACGTAACTGCCTGATTACGCACCAGACTCATGGTAAAAAAGGAGAGTCCTAAAATAAAAATCAACGTAGGCAAAGAAATTAAAAGCGGATAAATGAGATAAGCCGGGAGATTAAATGCCATCTCTCCTTGAATGAGTGAAAAAACAGCTCCAATAGCCAATACTAACAAGTTTAATCCAAGGAAAACTTTGAGAATGCCAAATGCCTTTCCCCACACATAGGCTGAATTTGAAATGCTCCTGATATAAAAAGCCTCGGTGGTATCCAGTTTTTTATCTCTTCCCAAAAAATCAGCCGAGAGAAAAACAGCAATAATAGCCTGTGCTACATTAAGGAAAAAGAGATTCACGTAAGGACAAGAAGCAGGCAACAAGCGACCTGGCCAGGCCCCATCTCCCAGCGATGTCATCCCAAAGAGATTGAAAAAAAAGATGAATAAAACAGCTATACCGGAGAAAATTCTAAAAAACCAACTTCGTAAAAGTGTCTTAGATTCGAATTGAGCAACGGTTCTGACTTGAAAAAGTGATATCATGATAACTTAAGGCAATTGAGTATTGGCAACGAATTCCATAAAATAAACATAGGCATGCTCCAGGTTAGGTTCTATGTTCTCTCCTTCTATTCCCTGAAGAGATGGCGCCACCAGTTCCAACTCATACCCGGTTTCACTGGGGATAGTTGAAATCACCGGATAAGCATCATTAATCGCCTTTATCTGATCGAATGCCACACTTGTTTTCCACACCTTTCCACGGGCCAACCCGATAAAATCCTGCGGAGCCCCCTGAAAATGCACCTGACCATTATTCAAAAGGGCCATATTCCCACAGGTAGAAGAAATATCGCCAACAATGTGGGTAGATAAAATAATGATAACCTCCTTTTGACTGAGATCCGACAGGATATTCCTGAACCGGATCCGCTCCTCCGGATCCAAACCAGTCGTTGGTTCATCAACGATGATAATTTTCGGATCCCCAATCAGGGCCTGTGCTATCCCTAACCGCCGCTTCATCCCCCCTGAAAGTTTATTGGCATATCGGTTGCGCACATCAAACAGCCCTACCTTTTCCAGCAACTCATCAACCGCATTTAATCTTTCCCGACGCTTTTTAAGCCCGGCTAAAGCCCCGGCATAATCAAGAAATTCCCATGTTTTAAGTTTTGAAAAAAAGCGAAAATCCTGAGGCAAATAACCAAGATATTCCCTCACTTCTTTCCGGTTTTCCGACATCTTTTTACCGTTCACCCATACATCACCACACGACGGTTTCAACAGGGTGACCAAGATGCGCATCAAAGTTGACTTTCCGGCGCCATTGGGACCCAATAGTCCAAACATGCCATTCTCAATGCTTAAATTTATGTTCTGAAGGGCTTTAAAATTGTTATTGTAAACCTTTCCGAGATTTTCGATTTTTATTTCCAAAGTGTATTATTTTCTTTAAAACGTCTTACTCATCCAAAACTATACCATATCCCTCAACCATCTATAAAACTACCTGATACTTCAAAACACCCACATATTTAAGTGTACGAAAACAAACAGATCAGTATCATTATCGTACACTTAAATTCAACATATAAAACTACCTTTTTTTGAGACATTTCCTACAAAAAAGCCCTAAAGAAATGTTTTCTGTTTCTTTAGGGGCTTTCCCGTTTAACCTAACCTGGACAAGCCAGAAAAGTACACAGATATGAGTATCAAGATTTTTGCATGACTGGAATTGCAATATCCTGCCAAAAAAATACACAAACATTACTGCTAAGACACTATGTTTTTTCAGGAGTAGCCTGAAAAAAGCTTCTTCGAGGGGTGTTACCTTTGGTTTGTTGTTTTGACAGGACAAACAAGATTCATTATATACCGCGGAGGCACTGAGACGCAGAGACTTTTCATCAATTGGGAGTTGAGATCGTTCTTTGAGGTTGACAATGGTAAATACAGATTGTTTCAAAATATTGCTATCTGTTTCAATGTATCTCTAAGTGTTTCCATCCAATTTGAACAACATGTTGGTAAAAAATTGCTCCCTAAGCGTCTAATGATCTGTTTTTATATGTGTGTTGGTAATAAACTGCTGCGCAAAGCATATCCGGCAGTTTGCAGGTCTGCAAAATACTGCGCAAAGCGTATCCGGCATTTTGCAAGTTTGCAAACTGCTGCGCAAAGCGTATCCGGCGTTTTGCAAGTCTGCAAATTGCTGAGCAAAGCATATCCAGCAGTTTGCAAGTTTGTAAATTGCTGAGCAGAGCATATCCGGCAGTTTGCAAGTCTGCAAATTGCTGCGCAAAGCATATCCGGCAATTTGCAGGTTTGTAAACTGCCGGGCAAAGCGTATCCGCCGTTATACCGGTTCGGGATGTGTCCAGCTATCAAACACTCTCATCCATTAACCTCTCTAGTATCTATGTTTTTTTAGAAGTATCTAGAAAAAAGCCTCTTCGAGGGGTGTTACCTTTAGTTGTTAGCTTTGACAGGACAAACAAGATTCATTATATACCGCGGAGGCGCTGAGACGCAGAGATTTTTCATAAATTGGGAGTTGAGATCGTTCTTTGAGGTTGACAATGGTAAGTACAGATTGCTTCAAAATATTTCTATCTGTTTCAATGTATCTCTAAGTGTTTCCATCTGTTTCAACCTGTCTTCAAGTATTTCCAACCAAATTGAACAACATATTAGTAAAAATTGATCCCTAAGCGCCTAAATATTTGGGGCAGTGCCAACGCCCATCTTTTTTACCTTTCCTCATATCATATAACACCCGTTGGTCATCTGTAAGGATGGATCGGATATGCTGTCTGCTTTTAGCTTTCAACAAAGCAATATCAAACTGAAACTGTCCCATCTCATCAACCACTTTATCCATTGCCTGCAAGTCAGCATTATCACGTGCAGAAAGCGTCCTTAGCCGTGCTCTTTTCTCAGCCACCTGATTAGTCAGTAACGCAACCTCTTTCATCAATTTCAGATGTTCTTGTTTCACCTGCGCCTGTTGTTCATCGGTTAATTGTAAATCTTCAAACCCCATTGGGTGTTTATGCTTATGCTGCTCTCTACCTTGGTGCTTTTTCATCCTTTTTCCCTGCACATGCTTTCTATCCCGGTTACCATGCATTTTCATTGAATGCGCATCTTGCATTTTTCCCTTCCTCATTTCATGGCCCCTGGTATCAAATAAAACACGCTGCTCTTCATTAAGCACTGACCTTACCTCCCGGAGATGTCTGATTTTAGCTTTCTGTATTTTTTCATGTAACCCGCTCTCTTCCTTCAACACTTTCTCTATTGACTTAAAATTGACCGACTCTGCACTTGCAAGCGTCTTTAAACGGGCTTTTTTTTCATTTAATTCATTCTTAAAAGGTAACACCTGTTTATAGTAATCTATTTTCAACTGCTGAATTTGCTCTTTTTGAATATCTGTCAAATTCATATCAGCCATCCTTTCGCCATGTGCTCGTTCAACCGGCATACAGGCCACAGGCTTACCAGGCCGTTCTCCCATTTGTTTTTTTGCCTGCACAATCATCGTTCCCGGCAATGCCAAAATAAGCATCACCAACACAAGATTCTGAATTTTCACTCTTCGTTTCATAACATTTCCATTTACGATTAGATACAATTCACCCATTAGAAGTTACAGTCCAATAACTTCTTTATAAAAAACTGATAAATACTTTAATGATTTCCTTTGACGCTTTTCGCTCTATGGCCATGATGACGCATCCGACGCATCACTTTTTTAAACATCTTGTCAAACTCAGCCTGCTGCTCGGGCCTGCAAATAGTTCTGAGTGTTTTAAAGTGTTGATAACTGAGCAGCTCCATGGCTCTCTGTTTGGAGACAATCTGATCGATTAATTCATTTGGCTTAACAGAGTCAGTGAAATCAGAAAAGATTAATCCGCCCAACTCATATTTTAAACTATCCATCTCCTGATGCAACGCGCCAATCGTTTTTCCAAATGAACTTTTTTCCTGAACAAACGCTTTTTTCTGTCCTTCATCCAGATCCAATTTCTCCATAATTTTACAATGACGAGCGTTTTTCTTTTTAATACTTGTTTCCGTATCCTGCCGGGAACCTCTCAACTCATCGGCATTCTTAGAAAACCAAATCCCAAGAAAACCAATATTAGCGATTAAAAAGACACCTAAAACCCACCAACATATTTGACATCCTTTATTCATTGGAGTAACATTTTAATCATTCTCATTTTTTTCTTTTTCATAAGCCACCTCGTATAACTCTCCGGAAGCCAATAATTCCCACCACTCTCTATCAAGCGTTTCAGTGTATTGCTCTGTAAAACTATTGAGCAATTCCTGATTTGACTGCTGTTGCTTTATACTTGAAAGCAAAATAAACGCATTGACAACGAGCAATACGCCTATAAAAGCTGCGGCAAGTTGCACATAAGGATAAATCCTTTTTTTACTACTGCTTCCCTCCTGCTCCTCTTGCGCAATCCGGCGCTTAAGGCGTAAAATAAAATCCTTACCCGGATCAATAGACTGTCCTGAAATCTTACCATTAATCAGATCATCTACTTTTTCTCTTATATGTTGATCATTTGCATTTTTCATTTCAGTAACTATTTTAACATCTCATTGCTCCAAACATGCGTAAAGGCCTGTAAAATCTTGTCCCTACTCCATTCTTTTTTAATACTACCCTTATAAATACTAAGACGTTATCTAATAATAATCCCTGCTCTATCTCTCGTATTTTTCACTAAAAAACCCGTATAATAAAATTCTTAATCGCTTCTTTGCCCGCACCAGCAACGATTCAACAGAAGAGACTGAAGTCTGCATCACTTCAGCAACTTCTTCCTGTGATAATTCCTCCAATTTCGATAAGGTAATCGCCACCTTTTGGCGTTCCGGCAACTTATTAATCGCAGCCAATAGAATAGTCCTTCGCTCTTCAGACTCTAAAACTTCTCCCGGTTGGTCAAGTGAAACAACATTTAACCGTTCCAATTCGCCACCGCTCCAAAAACTAAGTAAACCACTACCTCGCTTTTGACGATTTCTGGCCCTTATAAAATCCAATGATTTATTTACCGATAACCGATATAACCAGGTTGAAAAAGAAGACTCTTCCCTGAATTTATTTATCGACCGGTATACTTCCACAAAAACCTCCTGCGCTACATCTTCTGCATCCTCTTTATGATTTACAAAAGAGTAGCAGGTATTAACAACCTGTTTTTGATAGATATTAACCAAATCATAAAACATAGCTGTATTACCAGACTTTACCTTATTAACTAACTCCAGATCTTTGCTCATTTTAGCAGGCTCTGTAATATATGACGCCAATTTTAAAAAAAACCTGCACAAAAAGATCTCATTAAAATGAGATCTTTATTTTTCTTCTCACAATTCATTCTTTTTTTCATTCTATAAAGTTTGATGCTTTCACTTACATTCTTCCATGATACTCGCAAGTTGGCCCATTCATAGTAACCGGGAATACTATTTTGAAATACGCGCGGATAAAAACGAGTCACTGAGAGGGCCCGCGCACTTTTAGTTGGACCATTCATAGAGACCAGGAATACTATTTTGAAATACGCACGTATAAAAACGAGTCACTGAGAGGGTCCGTGCACTTTTGGTTGGACCATTCATAGAGACCAGGAATACTATTTTGAAATACGCACGAATAAAAACGAGTCACTGAGAGGGTCCGCGCACTTTTGGTTGGACCATTCATGGCGACCAGGAATACTATTTTGAAATACGCACGGGTAAGAATGAGTCACTAAAATGGCCCGCACACAATTTGTGGGTGCATTCCAATTAACTGGGAATACCATTTTGAAACACGCGCGGATAAAAACGAGTCACTGAGAGAGTCCTCGGTGTATATTCATTATTCTGTGTCTCGGACGTTTTACCTGTTAATATTTTTTTAGGATTCAATTTCTAAAAGCCCTTCAGATTTGTTTAAGCATCTTATCCGTAATATTCGTGTTCTTTTTGGCAGAATATTATAATCCAGGCCATGCCTAAGTTTTGATACTTATGCCTTAATACTTTTCTGGTTCGTCAAGATTAGGGATTCTGTTAAGGGCGGGTTATTTTTAACCGACAGCAAAAAACTGACAATTTGAAAAAAACCTATATCCCAAAACCTAATTTCCCAAAATCATGACCTCTAATCCATCAGGGCCGAAGGGATGTTCCATGTCGTAAAACAGAGTTATTGCATTTTTTTATTAATTTAGTTGACAGCCTAATTGATACAATCCTAAAAACTCCTTACAAATGCAGAAGTATCTATTGATTTTTCTTTTACTTGCCGGATCCTGCTTTAAAGGACAAACCGAGAATTTGGAAAGATCAAAAGAAATCATCCTCCTCAACTCCTATCACCCTGGATTTATATGGTCTTCCGACATCACCAAGGCAGTACAAGATTATTATAAGGGCGACGAGTCAATGCAGCTGTACATCGAATTCATGGATGCAAAACGCTTTGCCTCCAATGCACATTTCGAGCATTTACATCAACTTTATAAAAATAAATACCAGAATAGTACCATTGATGGAATTATTTGCAGTGACAATCACGCATTGGAGTTTTACCTGAAATATGGAATAGAAATTTGGGGAGACATTCCTGTTATTTATTGTGGGATAAATCTCATTGACAATTTTAATACTAGAATTGACACATTAAACATTAACGGAATAGAGGAAAAAATTGATATCGCATCAACCATTAAACTTGCAAAGAACATCAATCCTCAATTAAAAAATCTAATTGTTATTTCAGACAACACACTTTCGGGTCACATCTTCACCAACCAATATCAAAAGGCCATTAAAAAAGTCTTTCCCCAAGCCCATTCCATCTATTTCAACTCAGACTCTATTGAGCACATTAATCAGACATTGAGCGAGTATCCTGCAACTGAAACAGCCATCTATCTGCTCAGTTTATACTCTTCCCGCTATGGTATTCCGGATGAAATGATTTCCACAGCTCATCAATTCCTTAAAAACACGACTATTCCCATATACAGCAACTGGGATTTTCTATTGGATGACTTAATTATTGGAGGCCGCATCATCAAAGGGTACGACCAGGGAAACTTAGCTGCCCGCATGATGGATGACAAACTAATGGACAGATCTTTAAACCAGTCCACTCAACAAACCGTTCCCCATTACTGGTTATTTGACTTCAATAAACTGAGAGCCTTTAAAATTAATGAACGCACGCTACCGCCGGATGCCATCGTGTTATACAGGCCCATCCATTGGCTGGAAGAATACAAATTACAATTGATTATTTTCCTATCCGTTGCCATCATTCTATTGGTTATAAACATCCTGCTCGTTTCTAATATTATTAAACGCAAACGCATCGAATTGGAACTTCTGGAAAGTGAAAAGCGCCTTGAACTAGCGATGGAGGGTGCAGGTGAAGGACTTTGGGATATACATTTTAAAACCAATACGATTTATTTCAATGATCAGTTTGCCCAGCTATTGGGGTATCAAAATACCCACGACCTAAATCTTACAACCGATAATTGGACAACATTAGTTTTTAGTGACGACATCGATCAATTAAAAGAAGCATTCCAATTACATCAAACAGGGAAAACACCGGTTTTCCAGTGCGAAACACGAATGATTAAAAAAGAAGGTAACCTGGCCTGGTTTGCCATTCATGGAAAAATCACCGAGAGCAAAGATCAAATCCCCATGCGACTAACCGGTGTTATGATGGATATTTCCGCCCAAAAAGAATTCGAACAACAATTACGAATAGCAAAAAATAAAGCTGAACAAAGTGACCGCCTAAAATCTTCTTTCCTGGCCAATATGTCCCATGAAATCAGGACACCGATGAACGCCATACTAGGCTTCACCGACATATTGCTCGCTGGTGACTTGTCTGATGCGGAAACAGCACACTATTTGGATTTAATCCGTAATAGCGGTGAAAACTTATTGAATTTGATCAATGACATTATTGACATCTCAAAGATAGAATCAGGAGAGCTTAAAATTCGCAATGAGAAGTTTAATCTACACATGCTTCTTGACAACACAAACCACATTTGCCAAACACTTATTACTAATCTCAACAAGGATATCAGATTCACAATCATCGCGCCACCAGCTCATAAAAAGTTATTTATTTTCTCAGACCCCTACCGTCTACAACAAATTTTATTGAATCTGCTCACCAATGCAATCAAATTTACCGATGAGGGATTCGTTGAATTAAAATATGCAATTATCCCAGGCGATCTAATTAGATTCTCAGTAAAAGACACCGGTCCGGGTATTCGACCAGAACAACAAAAAATCATCTTCGAGCGCTTCAGACAACTAGATGAAATATCTATTAAAAAATTTGGAGGCACAGGCCTGGGGCTTTCCATCACTAAAAGTCTTGTAAAGCTTTTAGGAGGAGAAATCAGGGTTGAATCCGAACCTCAAAAAGGCGCCGTATTTTCATTTGATATCCCTAACCTGGACAAGCCAGAAAAGTACTTAGATTTGAGTCTCAAGCATCAAGACTTTAAACAACCAGAAAAGTAATTTTCTGCAAAAAACACACGAATATTACTGACAAAACACTCCTTCTCACCATTACAAACAACCCGCTGTAGAAGCACAACCAAATTTGCAGCTCCACATCATTTAACGCCTTTCCATTCCTCTTCTACCTATGAGACCTTGATCATATATCCTGCCAGAGAAAATACTCCTTTTTATCCCTTCCTGAACGCATTTTACGCTGAAGGTGTATTGATTTTTTATATTTGCAAAAAATTGACTTAAATGGAATTATTTTTTGATCCCACATTTGAAGCTTCGGGTAACTTATCCGAAAACGAAAGCCGACATTGCATCAGTGTATTAAGACATAAAAAGGACGATATTATTACGGTTGCCAATGGACAAGGGCACTTTTACACATGCCGCATTATTGAGCCCCATCCCAAGAGATGCGGATTGGAAGTAATAGAAACAAAATCTTTCGATAAAAGAAATTTTAATATTCACATCGCAATTGCTCCAACAAAAAATATCGATCGATTTGAATGGTTTTTAGAAAAAGTAACAGAAATTGGCATCGAAACCATTACACCCCTTCTTTGTGATCATTCCGAACGCTCTAAATTACGTTTAGACAGAATGGAAAAAGTACTAATTGCCGCGACCAAACAATCACTCCACCCCTACAAACCAATTATCCATGAGCTAACCCCTTTTAAGCAATTTATAACCCAACCTATTTCAAATGGTTTTATTGCGCACTGCTACCCGGGAACCAAAACACATCTGAAAGACCTTTATCAATCAAACCAATCAGCCACCATATTGATTGGTCCGGAAGGAGACTTCTCAAAAGCAGAAGTTGAGTTAGCCCAAAGCAAGGGATTATCTCCCATTTCACTTGGAAATAGCAGACTAAGAACAGAAACAGCAGGCATTGTGGCTTGTCATATTATTAACCTTCTTAACGAATAATTAATGCCTTTTACCTGGATCTTGTTGCTTCCCTTGTCGCTATTTGGTTATGTAATTTATAAAAACCTGTTTAAGAAAAAGGACAGTGAAATTCCTAATGTTTATATAAAACCAATTGAATGGAAAAAAGCTAAGACCATCTTAACCAACAGCTTTAACTATTTCAACCAATTATCGCCATCCCATCAGAAGGAATTTATTTATCGGTGTCTCCGCTTTAAGAAACAGATTAAATGGATTTCACCAGATCACACAACCATTACTACAGAAATGAAAACACTCATTTCTGCTTCGGCTATTCAGCTGACCTTTGGGATTCCCAAAGTCAATTTTGGCCCCTTCAAAACCATTGCTATCTTCAAGGATGCCTATTATAATAAAATGACAAATGCCTACCATAAAGGAGAAGTCAACAACAACGGACTTATCGTTTTGTCATGGAAATATTTCCAAGAAGGTTATGCCTATCCAAACGACAAATTAAACCTGGGTCTGCACGAATTGGCCCATGCATTGGATTTAGCCCTTTTTCTATCCCAAGGAAGAAAATACTACTTGAGACGACTCATGGAACATTTCCAGAATAAGGCTTTTCAAGAATATATTCGTTTAAAACATAAACAACCGAGTTTCTTAAGAGAATACGGCGGCACCAATATGAGAGAATTCTTTTCGGTAGCCGTAGAACATTTTTTTGAAGCTCCTGAGGAGTTTAGAATAGCTCTGCCGGAGTTGTATAATGAACTATGCCTGCTTTTAAATCAAGATCCTGCCAATAAAATAAACAGAGGTTATAAAATGGATCCGGCTCAACGCCCCTCCAACCAATACTCACAACAAAAAGTTGAATCGTCTATTTCAAAAATTAAAACAAATATTACTTTCTCTATTATCAGTTCCCTCTTTAACCCTCTGGCACTAATTTTCTTATTTGTTCCTGTAATTTTATTTTCAATCAAAACATACCCACTATCATTACCCGTTTTCATTTCAGCCCTATCACTAATTTTAGCAACACAAGTATATACTAAAGCTATCTGGGCATTAATCACTCCCCATCATCTAATATTTCACAAGCTAAAGTACCTGGATATTCAAAGCATCCATCTCAAAAACATTCTATTTATCAACATCAATCAAATGCTAACCCACCAGGAACTTGAAGTCATATACTACGACAAGGAGATATTGAAAGAAATCTCCACCCCACTTTATTGCTCCGCTCAATCTATGTTCTCCCTAAAAAAAGAACTCATGCATAAAGGAGTCCTACTAAAACTGAATAATAAATGGGTAAAATCAATTTGATATACCCATTTCACTTAACAACACAAGATCAGAGTTAACATTAAAGGTATTGAGCAAGGGTATGGGATTGCATGTATTCGCGAAACTCTTTCGTCATTTTATGAGACAAATCACCGAGTAGGCAAGTTCCAAAAGGACAAGTAAGCTTATCACCCGGACAATTCTGAATGGCAATTTTCCCTTCAATGGCTTCATAAATATCCAATAAAGAAATCTCCTGCGGCTCCTGCTTTAATACAAACCCCCCGCTAGGTCCTCGGTTTGAAGCGACAAAATTATCTTTCGCCAAACGTTGCATTACTTTTGCGACATGATGGCGTGAACTACCTATAAATTCAGAAATCTTCCCAACATTAAGCTTCTCTTCCGACCGAGCAATTAACACCATACTATGCAACGCAATAGACGCTGCCTCCGACAAAGTAACAATTTTCGACATAATTCCGCGTAATAAGAAATTGAATACCCAAATATAGAAATAAAATAAAAGACAAAAAAAACCCGTTTCCACAAGGGAAACGGGCCTAAAATGGCAATAGTTTTATTTAGTTTGCTCCAGCAATAATGTTTTAGTGGTATTATCACACACTTCTGCTGGTCCGAAATACTGTATTGGTCCAGGATATACATATTGAGTATTCAATGCCCATTCCTCACGCATTTCTGCAAATTTCTTAAATGGTTTTCCATCCAATTTAACCAGTGCTTTTTGAATCACCGGTTTCATTTTTCCATGACGACGTTCCATATTCATCATCATAGTCACAGGTACTCCACCAGCAATCCACTCTTCTGCAGGTGCAGTCAGATTACGAACAGAAGCCATATATCCGGTTTTACCGTCTCTAATTAAAACAGAAGCAGTATAACCTAAAGAATAGCAATAGTCCGAATCAAAGTTACCAGGAGAAGCACAACGTCCTTCATATCCAAAGAAATGAGGCTGTCCTTTAAATTTACCTTTAAATTCACCTGCTTTTTTCATTTTCTTGACTTTGGCTTTCACCATGTCAATAAGCAGTTTTTCAGTCTCAATTAATGATACTTGTACGTTACCATGTGGATCACGATCAAGCATTAACTGATTAGCAAATGAATTAGGTAACGATTTAAACACTTCAGCTAACTCTGCTGAAAGTTTTGTGGCAACAAATTCTCGCTTCTCCTTATTACTATCAAACTTATTGATCTCTTCTTCATGGTGAGCCAACATTTCATTTAATTCCGAAATAAGTTTTTTCATTGCCGGAATAAACTCAACCAATCCTTCAGGAATAAGAACAGTTCCAAAGTTATCCCCGTTCTGAGCTCTCTTTACAACAATACCTGCAATATAACTTACAACATCATCCAAAGTTTGTTGCTTAGCTTCCACCTCTTCAGAGATAATGGTAACATTTGGTTGTGTCTGTAACGCACACTCAAGACCAATATGAGAAGCAGAACGCCCCATAAGCTTAATGAAGTGCCAATATTTTTTAGCTGAATTGGCGTCTCTCTGAATATTACCAATCAACTCACTATATACTTTACAAGCAGTATCAAAACCAAACGATGTTTCAATCATTTCGTTCTTCAAGTCACCATCAATAGTTTTTGGTACCCCAATCACTTGAATCCCTGCGCCTTTTTGATAAAAATACTCAGCCAACACACAAGCATTGGTATTGGAGTCATCTCCGCCAATAATAACTATAGCAGTAACACCCAATTCCTTACAATTCTCAATTGCTTTATCGAACTGTTCAACCTCTTCGAGTTTAGTACGCCCGGAACCGATGATATCAAAACCACCTGTGTTTCGATAATTATCAATTAAACCACTAGTTAGCTCAACATACTGCTTTTCAACCAAACCACTAGGTCCTCCAAGAAAACCTATCAATTTGTTTTCTGGATTGATTTTTTTTAATCCATCATACAATCCGGAAATAACATTATGCCCCCCAGGAGCTTGTCCGCCGGAAAGAATCACTCCTACGTTAACGCTAGAAGTAGACTTTTCTTCACCAGCTTCAAGTGTAAGTATTGGCATCCCATAGGTATTGGGAAACATTTCTTTAATCTCAGCCTGATCTGCAACAGACTCTGTATTTTTGCCTTCTACCATTCGTACAGCTCCCTTTAGCGACTTAGGCAATTTAGGAACATAGCTCTCTCTGGCAATTTGTAGTGGACTCTTAATCATTGTTGTCAATTATTTGATATTTTAATTTCAAACTTAGAAAAGGCTTTCTCTTTGTTTTGTTTGAACCTACAAAAAGGATATGCAAATTTGCAGATATTTTTTCAAACTAAAAAAAATTCCCCCTTAGAATTTACAATTACTAATAAAACCTCATTAATTCATTATAAGAATTAAATCATCTTATATCTATTTAACTTTTCACTTCCTCCAAACAAAGCTTCCCTTGGTTATTTTTCATTTTCAAAAAATTACTAAATTTGATAACATCCTAATTCTTTTGACATAAAACAAAAAGACATATCATCACTTTTAATCTTAACTAAAACATACCACTATGACTCATCAAAAAACAATTGGTATACTTACTGGCGGAGGAGACGTTCCTGGTTTAAATCCTGCCATAAGAGCTGTCACTCTCAGAGCCATTAAAGAAGGTTACAAAGTAATTGGAATAAAAAACGGCTGGAAAGGAGTTATCTCTATCAATCCGGATCTATCGATTGGCGACCAGGAATATTGCATTGAATTAAATGAACAAATCGTTAATCGCATAGGGAGAACAGGAGGAACTTTTTTACATTCCAGCCGCACAAAAGCGAATAAAGTACCCTGCAAAGCCTTACCTGAACATTTAAAATCAAAGTATAAAGACGAATACAACGACTTAACACCTGAAGCCATAAAAAACCTGGATTTTTTAGGAATTGATTATCTGATTCCCATTGGCGGAGACGATACCTTAAGTTATGCTGTACGATTGCATCACGAAGGCATTAAAATAATAGCAATCCCCAAAACCATGGATGGAGACGTACCAGGTACAGAATACTGCATTGGCTTTAGCACCTGCGTTACTAGAACTATTGAATTGACACATGCTTTGCGCACATGTGCCGGTTCTCACGAACGTTTTTTAATTCTGGAAGTTTTTGGCCGAAACGCAGGTTTTTCAGCCCTTCTACCAACAGTTGGAGGTGCTGCAGACAGATGTGTCATTCCTGAATACCCAATTGACATAGAACACCTGACTGAATTAATGGTAGAAGATCGCAATAATAATCCTAGCAAATATTCTGTAGTTCTCGTCTCTGAAGGAGCCAGTTTTAATGGTGGAGATATCATCTATACAGATAACTCTACTGATATGTTTGGACACAAAAAACTGGGTGGAATAGGAGAAACAATAGGACAACAACTCAAACTACTATCGCCAAAATACAACAATGGTGTAGAAATAAATGTCGTGAACCAAAAACTCGGTTACCTGGTTCGATCGGGCGAGCCAGATGCTTTAGACTCCATTGTACCGACTGCCTATGCCAACCTGGCATTGGATCTAATCATTCAAGGCCACTATGGACAAATGGTATGCATTAAAGATGGAAAATACAATTATGTATCAATTGAAACAGTAAAAAAAGATAGCAAAGGAGAAAGCATCAAACGTGTCAATGTGTCTAAATTTTATGACACCAATCGTTACCGTCCTATTTATGCCAACATCCTTGGGGATCCAATAATGATTTTAACAAGCGACTAACAACATATCCTCCAACCAATTTCATCCCCGTAAAGACTTCACGGGGATATTTTTTGACTACGTTAAATCTATTTAACATTTATAGCCAGCAGAATCTTATTATCTTTGATTCAAATTTCTCTTTATGGTAAAATATTCTGTCATTATTCCTGTTTATAATCGTCCTGAAGAAATTGTTGAACTACTTGAAAGTTTAACAATGCAAGGGCTCAAAGACAAAATGGAGGTCATTGTCATAGAAGATGGCTCAACCAATAATTGCAAAAAAGCAATTACACCATATGACAATCAACTTAATTTAAAATACTATTTCCAGGAAAATAAGGGTCCTGGTCTGGCCAGGAATGAAGGAGCCCGACATGCAAAAGGGAAGTATTTAATATTTTTTGACTCAGATTGTATTATCCCATCAAACTACTTAAACCGAATTGAAGAATATCTCAACGAAACTCCATTGGACTGCTATGGCGGCCCGGACCGAGAACACTCTTTCTTTACTCCCATTCAAAAAGCCATTTCCTATGCAATGACCTCACCAATCACAACAGGAGGCATTAGAGGAGGAAAAAGAAAAATGGATCGTTTTTATCCAAGAAGCTACAATCTTGGAATAAAAAAAGAAGCATTCGATCTATTAAACGGCTTTTCTGATATGCGATTTGGCGAAGATATGGACTTCAGCATGCGTGCAATAAAAAAAGGTCTAAATGTGGGACTAATAGAGTACGCATTTGTTTATCACAAGCGACGCTCTCATTTTTATGCTTTTTTCAAGCAAGTATTTAACTCAGGCGTTGCACGCATTCACCTATCATTACTACACAAACGAACCCTAAAACCCGTACACACACTTCCTGCTTTATTTACCATTTTCTATCCTTTGCTACTAATTGGAGGTCTTTTATTTCAACCTATATTACTTCTATTATTCCTACTATTCCCTTTTATCGTTTTTATTGATGCATGGAAAAGAATGAACTCTTTCCAAGTAGCCGTACTTAGTATATTTGCCAGTACAATTCAGCTCTTTGGATATGGCACAGGATTTATCAAAGCCTTTTGGATTAGAATAATAATGCGTAAAGGAATGTTCCACAACTTTATGGAATCCTTTTACGACTAACCTCATACCTAATTTATTACATAGCCATCATTTGGCAATTGCTCAACACTAACATACGATCGGGCAAAACGTTTTATTGTGTCCACTATCCCCTTAGATGGTACCAATCGTACGTCCATAAACATTTCATCTGGTAACTGCATAAATATTTCAAGCCAGGCATTGGCTTCATCCTCTGAAAAATCATAAAATGGTTGGGTAATACTTCTAGTCATAGGCGTTTCTTTTTTTGTCTTAAAAAAACGTACTTATGAAAGAAATATTGCTCATCAAAACATTGCTAGTGAAATATTTTTCTCCTCCATTAACTTCCTCAAGTTGATAAGCGCATATCGCATACGCCCTAATGCGGTATTAATGCTCACATTGGTTTCATCCGCTATTTCCTTAAAACTCAACCCTTTGTAGTGTCTCATTTCAATAACTTCCCGCTGCGCATCCGGCAACATAGAAACCAAATAATCAACATCACTTAAAATCTGTTCATAAACAATTTTCGTCTCAACACTTTGGTCGGAATGCCCCAGATTATTAAACAAATCATAGTCATAATCATCGTTTGAAACAGTAGCCAAATGCTTCTGCTTTCGATAATGGTCAATGATCAAGTTATGCGCAATCCGCATCACCCAAGATGAGAATCGTCCATTATCCTGATACTTTCCTGCTTTTAATGTTTTAATAACACGAATAATTGCATCCTGAAAAATATCCTCGGCAAGCGCCTGATGCTTTACACACACAACAATGTATGTAAATATTTTATTGGAATGCCTATCAATTAATGCGTCAATGCATTTTGAATCTCCTGCAACAAACCCCTTTACAAGCTCATCATCAGTGAAAACACTGTATCTTTTCATTACGTCTGGTTTAATGTTCTTGTAAAAGTGTTCCGATAGGCAATAAGTTTTAATGTTTGTAATGGAATGTGAAAAAACCAAAATTTCTTGAAACCTCCAAATTTTTTTAACATCTATGAACAAATACGATTATCAAATTATTTTGTTTCAACGATAAGATGAATGCATTGTAAGAGCTATCTGTGGTTCACTTGGAAATATATTAATGTAACTTCAGAAACAGAGCCACAATGGGATACCAGCCTCATTAACAATATAAAAATAGAAAACATCGTAAGATCGAAAGAATAATTAAAAGAGATTTCACGGTTTCAACAATGAAACAAGAATAGGTATCTTTGCCTGATTAAAATTTCGCAAAAGACAATTTGTTATGCAGGAGCATCAGATCCAAATTAAAGGAGCACGAGTTCATAATCTTAAAAATATAGACATTAACCTTCCCGGTAATCGATTCATCGTTATTACGGGAGTGTCTGGCTCAGGCAAATCCTCTCTCGCATTTGACACCCTATATGCAGAGGGTCAACGAAGGTATGTAGAGAGTCTTAGTGCCTATGCTCGTCAGTTCCTGGGACGTTTGGACAAGCCAGAAGTGGATTTTATCAAAGGAATTCCTCCTGCTATAGCCATCGAACAAAAAGTAAACACACGCAATCCGCGGTCAACCGTCGGAACCAGCACTGAAGTATATGATTATCTGAAATTATTATATGCCCGAATTGGAAAAACAATTTCACCAGTATCAGGCACCGAAGTTAAACGTCATCATGTTAGCGATGTCGTTGATTTTGTTTCTAATTTATCAGAAGGAACAAAACTAGCCATAATGGCATCAGTCATTCCCACTAAAGACAGAGACTGTAAGCAACATCTGGATATTTTACTTAAACAAGGTTTTAGCCGGGTTGAAATTAAAAGCGAATTTTATCGTATTGATGAAGTATTAAGTAAAAACACCCTAAAAAACGATTGTAGTGCCATCAATCTGGTTGTTGACAGATTATCAGCAAGTAAAGACGAAGATACTCTTAGCCGCATAGCCGATTCTGTCCAAACTGCTTTTTATGAAGGAAATGGCGAATGTGCAATCAAGATTTACAAGCCTGACTCTACAGAAACCAAACTATTTTCCAATCGATTTGAAGCAGATGGAATTTCATTCGAAGAACCGGATGAACACATGTTCACATTTAATAATCCCGTTGGTGCCTGTCCTCGCTGTGAAGGATTTGGCAGCATCATTGGAATAGATGAAGATTTGGTTATCCCCAACAAAAACCTATCCATCTTCGAAAATGCTATTGCCTGCTGGAAAGGGGAAAAAATGGGAGAATGGAAGGATCAACTTATCAAAAATGCCCATCATTTCAATTTTCCCGTTCACAGGCCATATTATGAACTTTCTTCAGAAGAAAAGGAATTACTCTGGACTGGAAACCGGTATTTTGAAGGCTTAAATGCTTTTTTTAATTATGTTGAGGAAAAGCAATATAAAATACAATATCGCGTAATGCTCTCCAGGTATAGAGGGAAAACAGTATGTCCCGATTGCAAAGGAACAAGACTAAAAAAAGAAGCCTCTTGGGTTAAAGTTGCAGGAAAAGGAATTAACGAATTAGTTATTCTTCCCATCAACGAACTAAGCACATTCTTCTCTCAAATTCAGCTCCCCTCCCATGAACAAAAAGTCGCCGGACGGTTGCTCCATGAAATTCAATCGCGATTACGTTTCTTATGCGATGTAGGCTTAGGATACCTTACCCTCAATCGGCTATCTTCTTCCTTATCAGGCGGTGAAAGTCAAAGGATTAATCTTGCCACATCATTAGGCAGCAGCCTTGTGGGATCACTATATATTCTTGACGAACCAAGCATCGGTCTACACTCAAGAGATACAGAACTACTAATCAGAGTACTTAAAGAGCTACAAAAAATAGGCAACACTGTTATCGTAGTTGAGCACGATGAAGACATTATACGAGCTGCAGATGAGATTGTCGATATCGGCCCGGGAGCCGGCAGATTAGGAGGAGAAGTCGTTTTCCAGGGTGATTTCAGAGCATTGGAAACATCTACAGAAAGTTTAACCACTCAATATTTAAAAGGCATACAATGTATTCCCCTTCCTGCAGAACGTCGTTCATGGAATCATTTCATAGGAATAAACGGAGCCAGGGAAAATAACCTGAAAAATATTTCAGTTCGATTCCCTTTAAACACCTTATCGGTCGTAACCGGGGTTAGTGGATCTGGTAAATCAACTTTAGTATCAAAAATTTTATACCCGGCGCTTAAAAAACGACTGGGGGGATACGCCGATAAAACAGGAGCCTTTGACTTACTAGATGGCCAACCGGACAAGATAACAGAAGTTGAATTTGTCGACCAAAATCCTATCGGAAAAAGTTCACGGTCAAACCCTGCAACCTATCTGAAAGCATATGATGAAATTCGCAAATTAATGACCAACCAACAATTGGCCAAATACAACGGTTTTAAACCCTCACATTTCTCCTTTAATATTGACGGAGGCCGTTGCGATGAATGTCAGGGAGAAGGAACCATCAAGGTAGAAATGCAGTTTATGGCCGACATTGTCCTCACCTGTGAAACTTGTCATGGAAAACGCTTCAAAGATGAAGTTCTGGAGGTTAAATATCACGATAAAAATGTTCACGACATTTTAGAAATGACAATTAACCAGGCTATAGAATTTTTCAGCACTTCAAACGACACAATTGAGAAACGAATAATAAGTCGATTACAACCGCTTGCAGACGTTGGATTAGGTTATGTAAAACTCGGTCAGGCATCCAGTACTCTTAGTGGAGGAGAGAGTCAACGAGTAAAACTGGCTTCCTATCTAGCTAATGAAAAAAGTGCCCCAACTCTATTCATTTTTGATGAACCAACTACAGGTCTTCACTTTCATGACATCAGGAAACTACTTAAGGCTTTTAATGCTTTAATTCAAAAAGGACATTCCATTGTAGTTATAGAACACAACATGGAAATCATAAAATCAGCTGATTGGATAATTGATTTAGGTCCCGAAGGAGGTGACCAGGGTGGAGAATTAGTTTTTGAAGGAACACCAGAAGAAATAATCAACTGCACTAATTCTTATACGGGAAAATATTTGAAACCATATATAATAGGTAAAAGATCGTTAGAATTTTAATGCCAGAGCTAAAACTTAGTTGCATTTAGTTTCTTTGCAACAAGAAAGAAGTTTTAAGTACTCTTTAAAGCTGAACTTTTTTCAGGTATCAACAAAAGCTCAACGAACCATCACAAAAATTAAACCCGGGAATTAATATCCCGGGTTTTTCTCTTATAGTCTTTTTCTATCTTCTTTTTCGATTTTCACTTTCGGCCCTAATCCCAAACAATATAGCCACACATCCAGCTTCTTTTTCTAATGACTCCTCATCTTTTTCCAACACATTTAGCTGAATGGTCAATAATTGAGTTGTTTCAACTCCAAAATCCCACGTTGTGGTGTAATCATGCTCACTATTATCAAACAGAACTTCCCCTTCAGAATCTATTACTTTAAAAAGAATACGCGGCAGGCCTTCAACTTTACACACTGCAATTCGATAAGCTTGACCATCAAAAAATGTTTTATACACCTCAGCTGTTTCTCCCTCTGATAAAATAGTTGCATTATAATTGCCATCATGAACAAACTTTCCCAACTCAGACTTACATACATTTTTTGCAAAACTAATACATTGTCCATCACTCAAAAACACATTAGTAACTAATACAAATAAAGACACCAATAAGAATCGCTGGTATTGTAACATGATTAATTCAATTAAGAAACAAACTCCATTCTTATTTCCTCTACTTTCTCTAGTAATTTTTCGAATACATCTTTAGACATATAAGTATCAGAATCAGCTTTTATTGTTGTAAGATGCTTTTCGGCATCCGTGTGAGCTTCCACTTTGGAGGTATTTACAATTTTCACCTGATCAAATATCACCTTTAGCTCGTTCATCTTGACTAAAAGATAATCAGCATCCTCATTTCCTTTATACTCTTCAAGTAAATTAATAACAGTATACAAAGACAGTTTTTGATAAATGATTCGCTCAATTAACCGCTTATTGTTTTCCATGGAACCATTAGTCAGCTTAGTGGCCAGATATAATCCCTCAATCCATCCTCCAACCAGTACCGTTACTGCAATCTCAGGCCTGTTATTTTCAGTAAGATATGCATTGGAATTCATAAACGTCTCTGAAACAATATCCAATACAACATCCCGATTATTCATATTCTCTTCTAACCTCCGAATAGTAGATTCTTCAATGGCATCTATGACTCCCAGACTTGCCGCTAGCTTTTTAGCATTACCCATATATTTGATAGAACTTTGAGTTTGATCAAACAAACTAGTATAACTTAAATCTGCAGAATAAACACCTAAATTTAAAGCCATTTGCCGATTAGTTGTATATCGATTAAGACTCTCCAAAGGGTTTAATAACGCCTCATTATAATTGGCTCCCGCCCTTTTTATTAGCATGGCAGTTTCAAGAGGTGATGGCAAGGAGTAAAAAATTAGCTTTGACTTATTAAACTCATCCATAAACTTCTCATCGACTTTCACCGACTCAACAATTTGCTGTTCCTCATTACTCTTACTCTTCTTCCCTTCCGTACCACAAGACAACAATCCGAATGCAAGAAAAATCAAACATGCTAAAAAGCTCAAAGGTTGACAAAACAACTTTTTCATAATGAGATATTTATTTTCAATCGATTTTCAACTAACAAAATTACCCAAACATACGTTTGTGAAAATTAATAGAAAATTATTAAATAACAGCAATTGAAATGCTTTTTTACGATAATTCAATACGCTTTTCCATAAAAAAACCCTCAAAGCAGGATAGCATTTTGAGGGTTACAGAACTAAAAACATCTGTTATTCCATCGAAGAAAAATACTTCATGAATTGCGAACGTTCATACAAAACGGGATTATCGATTTGCCCATAATTCATCATTCCTCTAAATTCCTTTATAGCGTCAAATCCCTTTTCCTCCATCCAGTTCTCAAGATCCTTAAGCATTCCGGTTATTACTTGGGGGCCATTTTTATAAACCACAGAACATACCTGAACAGAAGCTGCACCAGCTAATAATTGTTTGATCACAGCTTCACCATCATGAACACCGGTGGAAGCAGACACATCAATATTCTTTATTTTATCAGAAACAACCGCTACCCACCTCAATGAGCGACGAATATCAGCTGGCGAACTAAAAATTTCAGCCGAAGTAAGTTTAAGATTTTTCACATCGATATCAGGCTCATAAAAACGGTTAAAGAGCACCACTCCTTTTGCACCTGTTACGGATAGTTTATTTACCACACTCACTAAATTAGAGAAATACAACCCTAATTTCATCGCAATAGGTATCTTAACCACCTTACTTACATTCTCCAGAATTTCATAATATACCTGTTCATAATCTGCCGCATTACTATTCTTATCTGTATTAACAACAAACACATTCAACTCCAAAGCATCAGCACCGGCTGCCTCAATCTGTTGTGCAAAACCAATCCATTCATCAGAGGAGTAACAATTAATACTGGCAATGACCGGAATATCATATTTCGATTTGGTTTCAGATATAAGCGTCAGGTAATCTGTCACCGAATGATCACGCGTATACCCCTTCACATAATCAAAAGCCTCCGGATAGTCAAACCCTTCGCCTTTATATATAATATTATTGACTTCGTTGTTTATTTGCTCTTCAAATAATGATTTTAGCACAACAGCTCCCGCTCCAGCCTCTGCCAACTCACCAATTTTCTCAACACTATTGGTAAGTCCGGAACTACTAACAACAATTGGGTTTTTTAATTTTAAGCCAAGATAAGTGGTTTCTAAGTTTGCCATTGGTTAAAAGATTTAATCGTAAATAATTATCGAGTGACAACAAATATATTAATTCTAAATGACTATAAAAGTGACACCTCGACTTATTCATTAAGATATTGGCGCTCTCCGAAAATTAAACTTCCAACTCTAACAAGTGTACTACCTTCTTCTACTGCAATCTTATAATCACCTGACATACCCATGCTTATTTCCTTGAAGTCTGACTGTTCCGTGAAATAATCTCTTTTTAACTCCTTAAAAAAATCTGCCAATTGTCGAAATTCGTTTCTCACCCGAACCATATCACTAGTAAAAGTTGCCATCCCCATCAATCCTTTAATCGAAATATTCGTCAATTCTTTGAACTCATCACATGACAATAGTTCGTCAATTTCAGCCTTACTCAAACCAAATTTTGATTCTTCTTCAGCAATATGAACCTGCAATAAGCAAGAAATAACACGGTTATTCTTTATGCCTTCGTTATTGATTACTCTTAATAGTTTAAAACTATCAACCCCATGTATTAAACTAACAAAAGGAGCAATAAATTTGACCTTATTTGTTTGCAGATGACCAATCATGTGCCATTCAATGTCTTTAGGTAATGATTCGTATTTATCAACCAACTCCTGAACTTTATTCTCCCCAAAAATACGTTGTCCACCCTTGTATGCCGCTTCTATCGCTTCAATAGGTTTTGTTTTCGAAACTGCCACTAATTGAGCACCCTCTCCTATCTCTGCCTTTATCTGTTTAATAGTATCTGAAATAGCCATTATTCATTTTTTTGTCAAAGTTACATTTTTAAGCAGAATCCAGTAGTAATATGCCGGGTTTTGCAGGTAAATGAGATCTGCATATAAACCAAAAAAACTCCTTTTCTCATAAAGAGAAAAGGAGTGCCTCTATACTAAAAGAACATGATTAGTCTAACTTATGAATAACCAATCCTGAACGCAACTTTGGTTCGAACCAGGTGGTCTTTGGCGGCATGATATTACCCGTATCGGCAATATCAATTAATTGTTGCATCGATACCGGATAAAGGGCAAAAGCCACTTTCATATCACCACGATCAACACGCTTTTTCAACTCACCTAAACCACGGATTCCTCCAACAAAATCAATTCGTGTTGAACGACGCAGATCTTCAATACCTAACATCTTATCCAACACTTGATCTGAAAGAATCGTTACATCTAAAACACCAATTGGATCATTATCATTATATATTCCTTCTTTAGCATTTAATTTGTACCATTTTCCTTCCAGATACATACTGAATTCATGTAGTTTGACCGGAGAATAAATAGCTTCTCCCATGCACTCAACTTCAAACACTTCATTCAGACGTTCAAGCAATTGTTCAGGAGTTAATCCGTTCAAATCTTTAACTACTCGATTATAGTCAATAATCTTCAACTGATTATCGGGAAAGTGAACAGCCATAAAGAAATTATACTCTTCATCTCCAGTATGATTAGGATTTTGTCCCTTCTTCTCAAGACCAATACGAGCTGCAGCAGCCGTTCTATGATGGCCGTCAGCCACATAAGTAGCAGGTACTTTTGTTGCAAATAACTCCTCTAAACGCTTGTTGGTCTCAGGCTCATTAATAACCCATACCTGATGTCCAAATCCGTCTTCTTCAGCGACAAAATCATAATCAGCTGCCTGATTTTTCACGATATTTTCAACGATTTCATCAATCTCCGGAACCGCTTTATAAGAGAAAAATACCGGTTCAATATTAGCATTCAGATAACGCGTCAAGATCATCCGATCCTCTTCCTTATCTGGACGAGTCAACTCATGCTTCTTAATGATACCATTATTGTAATCCTCACATGAAGCAGCACCCACAATTCCGTATTGAGTACGACCTTCCATGGTTTGGGCATAAATATAGAACTTAGCCTGATCATCTTGTACTAACCAGCCCTTTTCCTGAGATAATTTGAAATTTTCCACCGACTTTTCATATACCATTTCAGAATGAATATCGGTTCCTTCCGGACAGTCAATTTCAGCTCTTGTAATGTGAAGCAAAGAACACTCTTTTCCTTCCGCCATTTTTGCAGCTTCCTGGCTATTCATTACGTCATAAGGAAGACAAGCCAAATCTTTTGCAACTTCTTTCGCGGGTCTGAGACCCATAAACGGTTTAACTATTGCCATTTTATCTATAAAGATTAAAAATTAAACACTTATTTATTTACACGAAAAGTTTCATCTCCACTTTGGAAGAATTTCACAATTTGACTAGCTGCAGCAACTCCGGCGTTAACATTTGCTTCGGCCGTTTGAGCACCCATCTTTTTAGGTGTAAAAAAGAAACGACCGGCAAAGTTTGCTTCAAATTCGGCGGCATTAGCAGGAGCGATATCCGAAATATATTTAAAATCGGCACGATCAGCCATCAACTTCAATATTTCTTCTTCGTGAATCACTTCCTTACGAGCAGTATTTACCAACACAGCTCCTTTGGGCATTTGAGAAAGCAACTCATAATTGATAGATTGCTTAGTTTTCTCATTTGCCGGAATATGCAATGAAATGTAGTGACAAGTTTTATAAAGCTCTTCTACACTACCAACTGGCGTGATACCATCAGCCTCTATGGTTTCTTTCGCCACAAATGGATCAAACGCAAAAATCTCCATACCAAATCCTTTAGCAATCTTAGCTACATAGTGACCTACATTACCATAAGCATGAATCCCTAATTTTTTGCCTCTCAATTCAGTTCCAGCCGCACCATTATAGCTATTACGAGCCAAATATACCATCATACCCAGCGCCAACTCTGCTACTGCATTTGAATTTTGACCTGGTGTATTCATCGCTACTATGCCTTTTTCTGTACACGCTGCCAAATCAAGATTATCATAGCCAGCACCAGCACGTACTACTATTTTTAGCTCCGGAGCTGCTTCAATCACTTCACGTGTTACTTTATCAGAACGAACGATCATAGCACTAACATCCTTTACTGCCTCTAACAGTTCGGCTTTATCAGTGTACTTTTCCAACAAGGCCAATTCAAAACCAGCTTCCTCCACGACAGGTCGAATTTGATCAATCGCAGCTTTTGCAAATGGTTTTTCAGTAGCAACCAATATTTTCTTCATGATATGCTTTTATTTAAGGGTAATGAATAAAAAGAAGCCCCAAAAGAGGAGCTCCTCCTCATAAATCTATTCGTATTAATGCTTAACTTCAAATTCTTTCATAGCAGCAACCAATGCTTCCACACTCTCTTTTGGAAGAGCATTGTATGTAGAAGCTCTAAATCCACCTACTGAACGGTGTCCCTTAATACCAACCATACCTTGTGCCGTAGCGAAATCAAAGAAGTCTTTCTCCAACTCTTTGTATTCGTCATTCATCACAAAGCAGATATTCATCAATGAACGATCTTCCAAATCATTAACAGTTGCTTTAAATAACCTGTTCCGATCAATTTCATCATAAAGGATACCAGCCTTCTCAATGTTTCTTTTTTCCATTGCAACCAGTCCACCTTTTTCTTTCAACCAATTTAGTGTTTGCAACGCTGAGAACACTGGCAATACCGGTGGTGTGTTGAACATAGAACCTTTTTCAATGTGCGTACGGTAATCCAACATAGTAGGAATATGACGCTCCATCTTGCCTAATGCATCTTTTTTTACGATGACAAAGGTAACACCAGAAGGTGCCAAGTTTTTCTGAGCACCACCATAGATAAGGGTATACTTTGAAACATCCACCGGACGGGAGAATATGTCAGAAGACATATCTGCAATCAAGGGCACTCCTACTTCAATATCCTTTTTGATCTCAGTTCCGTAGATGGTATTATTTGTAGTGATATGAAAGTATTCAGCATCAACAGGCACTTCATAATTCTTTGGAATATATGAGTAATTTTTATCTTTTGATGTAGCTACTTCTACTACTTCACCAAAACCTTTTGCTTCTTTTAATGCTTTATTAGCCCATGCTCCTGTATTCAGGTAGGCTGCCTTTTTGTTCATCAGGTTATAAGGAACCATACAAAACTGCGTACTGGCACCACCACCAACAAAAAGCACCTCATATCCCTCTGGAATATCAAGCAATTCTTTAAAAAGAGCCTGAGCCTGATCCATCACGGCAACAAACTCTTTTCCGCGGTGAGAAACTTCAAGCAAAGACAATCCTGTACCAGCAAAGTTTAAAACAGCATCAGCTGTATTTTTAATTGTGTCCTCCGGCAGGATTGAGGGGCCTGCATAAAAGTTATGTTTTTTCATTTTAAATAGTTTAAATTTTTCCTTTCTAACCTTATTATTTTTCAAACTTTAATTAGGGTCGATAAAATTAGAAAATATCTCATTCAAACTCTACCAAACAGACATAAATCCCACATAGATTCTTAATATTATCCTTTGGCTACCCTAATAGTTGTTATCTCCCTGAAAACAATTATACAAATGGAATTTTAACAACTTTAGCTTTAAGTTTACGGTTACGTACTTTGATAAATATTTCTGTATCAAACTTAGTGTAACCTTTATTAATGTATCCCATACCAATTCCTTGTTTTAACATAGGAGACATGGTACCGGAAGTTACCCGACCAATAACCTCATCCTGGTCATTAATAATTTCATAATCATGCCGTGGAATACCTTTATCCTCCAACACAAATCCACGCAAACGACGGGTTACCCCCTCTTCTTTTTGTTTAAGAAAAATATCCTTGTTGATAAAATCCTTGTGATCTACAAATTTTGTGATCCAGCCCAATCCAGCCTCAATTGGAGAAGTAGTATCATCGATATCATTACCATATAAGCAGAATCCTTTTTCAAGTCGAAGGGTATCACGTGCACCCAAACCAATTGGCTGGATACCCTCTTCTACTCCGGCCTCAAAAATAGCATTCCACACTTTCTCGGCATCAGCATTGTACATATACAACTCAAATCCACCGGAACCGGTATAACCAGTATTTGAAATAATTACCTCTTCAGCGCCGGCAATTGGTCCAACAACAAAAGTGTAATAAGGAATATCAGACAAATTTATATCTGTCAACTTCTGCAATACTTCTGTGGCTTTCGGTCCCTGAATAGCCAGCTGGGAAATATTATCACTGGCATTTTCCAATTCCGCCCCCATGGTATTTTGCTCATTACACCAAGCCCAGTCTTTGTCAATATTGGAAGCATTAACCACCAATAGAAACTTCTCCTCGTCGTAACGATAAACTAAAAGGTCATCAACAATCCCGCCTTTTCCATTCGGGAAACATGAGTATTGAGCTTTACCTTTTGTCAGAACACTGGCATCATTAGAAGTTACTTTTTGTACAAATTCTAATGCTTTAGGTCCTTTCACCCAAAACTCCCCCATATGAGACACATCGAAGACACCCACACCATCGCGCACTGTCAGGTGTTCTTTGTTGATACCAAAATATTCAACGGGCATTTCATAACCAGCAAACGGAACCATCTTTGCTCCACGTGCTTTATGCATCTCAAAAAATGCTGTTCTTTTCATATTTGAATCTCGTTTATCGTGTATATTAATTCCTACTTTCAAAGCAACCCAACTGACCCGATCAATCTCTGCCAAATTGAGCTGGCTCATCCAGACACTCCACAAATGTAAAAAATAATTCAAGTGCCAAAAAATGATAATTATTCTTGAAAACAGCTAACAAAAATCAGGTGTTGGCCAGAATGATGGTTCCTATTTTCATCGAAAAGCATTAATTTTGAGGAAAAAATTTGTACATTCAATCGAATTACAAAATAACATTTCCATGCCAAACCATAACAATTACATCAACCTTAGCTATTTAGAAAGCATCACAGAAGGAGACCAGGAACTTATCAAAGAACTCATCTCCATATTTATTGAGCAAATGCCAGAATTTGTCGAAGGATTCGACAATGGGTACAGCAAGAAAGATTGGCTTAAGATTGCTGCCATCGCTCACAAGGCTAAATCTTCCGTTATTTCCATGGGAATGGAAGAACTTGGCAATAACGACTTGAAAAACCTTGAACTTGTTTCCAAGTCAATGCGCATAGACTTTCTAAAAAGCAAAGCTGAATTAAGTAGAGAACAAAGGGATGAAATTGACAAATTGCTTAAATCATTAGAAGGTTACCCCAAGGAACGCCTGAAATGGGTTAAAAACAATTGTAATGAAGAGAGTATCCGTAACCTGATAGATAAGTTTAATTTCATCTGTAAAGAAGCAATAAAGGAATTACAAAAGGTACTGGGGAATTAAATACAAAAGCTATGCTTGAAATTAAAGAAGTAAACAATTGCAAAGTAGGATCCATAGCCGGAACTGACAGGTTAAATGCGACCATTGCACCGGAGATAAAGCAGGATTTGACCGACTTACTTAAAGTAAAAGGCTCTCATGTTGTTTTAAATCTTGAGAATATCAAATTTATTGATAGCACAGGAATTGGAACCTTAATCAGCGCATTAAAAACTTCTCGCGAAAATAATTGCACTTTTAAGATTTGTTCTGTGCAAAAGGAAGTAATGAGCCTTTTATGCCTGATGAAACTCGATCAGGTCTTTGATATACTTCCTGACTTGGAGTGCTGCAACTAAGACAAATGAATAAAATAAAAAACCGCCTTTTATTATTGGCGGTTTTTTGTTTAATGTCTTTTCTCACTCACTAATATCTTTTCGCGAAAGGGTTCAAACCGGGCAGATTTGATAAAATCCAATGTCGATGCCGGCAAGTAATCGGCCAGGTGTTCTTCCTTGTGATCTTTAATCGCCTCCCTGACTTTGGTAGCACTGATTAATCCCCCGTCTCCTTCAGCTAATTTTCGAGGAACCTCAACTAATTCAACCCCCTCCTTCGGCAGAATATCTTTCATGGTCTCATTGTAGAGCTTTGTTGTGGCACAATACTCCTCTGTACCCACATATCGGCGTTGAATACCAAGCACCGGCGCAATACAATTAGCAAAAACACGAATATCCAATTCGGTTTGTTTTTGGGTAATCACCCCCGGTTCTTCACTTTTAAGAAAGTAATCCGGAAAGGTAGCGGAAGAGACAATGTAATACCCGCCCTTCACCAATATCACATTAGGCAAATGGGCTGTGCCTCGTTCAATAAGCTCCCAGCGCACATCAAACGAAAAAACTGACCGGTTCTCTTCAACCACGAACAGATACACCAATCCGCTTTCGGCTGATGCTTTCTCTACCAGGTATTGATGCCCTTTGGTAAAAGGATTACCATTCATCACAATAGATGACACAACACCCAGCTGTGACGGACATTTCAACGTTCGAAGATAGGTCTGATAATCACATAAACCTTTATACCCAAACTCCAATATGGAAATTAACGGCGCTGCCGTTGCAATGTGAGAAAAACCAAGCCCTTCAAAATAAGGGATATTTTCAGGACGTGTAAAAACAAACACCTGCTGGTTGTGCTCCATCACTTTTTCAATCAAGTGCGTAACCACCAGGGCAAATGCAGTTGTCTCCCGGTAATTGGGAGCCACAGCTACGTATTTGAGCGTCCGTCCCTGATAGGACCCAGTAGCTATAATCTCATCATTGAGGGTATATAAAATAACTGTATAGTCCACCTCTCCCGGTTGGAAATTGAGCCCCATGGGAATAAGAAAACGTTTTATCAAAGCAACGTCATACCCACTGGATAAATCGGGTTCATCTATACGAAAATCTGTATTCTCTACGATCATAAACTACCTAAACTGATTATCACAATAGCAAACAAACATTGACACCGACAATAAATCGGCCGAACCTCCCGGTGATATCCGACGTTTCCGGCACTCATCAACCATTTGCAGATAAAGCGCATTGTCACCTTTTCTCCAGGCCAACAGGGCATCTGCTGATTTACGTTTTATCTCTTCTAACACTTCCCACCCGTGACGAAACAAAACGTTTGTATCATTATTCACAGTCATAATATTCAATAACGCCTCTACCAACACCACTCTTAAATCTTCATCTTTAGGAGTTACCCCCAACTTCTCTAATCCTTCTTTTATTACAGGCAGTCCATAGTAAACAACCGAAGGAAAACCTTGTTCAACCTCTCCCCGTGCGCCGGATCCCTCTAAGCCATATTGCTCAAAACACTTCTGCCCATGGGTTGATTTACCATTGGTTTTCAAACACAACTCACGCTGCACCAAACCTATAGAAATTCGTTGAACTTCACAAACAAAAGCTCCAAGTTTAAAAATACCTTTTTTTCGAATCACTTTGGCGGCACAAAAAACAGCCAACGCCATTAAGAAGATAGCTCCCTTATGGGTATTCACCCTGTTGGTTACCCCGTTCATCGCACCTTCCATTTGCAAGCCAATACGACGTATAGCCGGTAAGACTGCAGAGTTATCTTTGTCTTCAATCTGATCTGTCAACCGCACGATATCCTGAAAGTATGGAGCAAAACTACCAATGGCATCCAAAAAGGTTGTAAAGTCCATGTCGGTATGAGCCCCGGCATCCGTTCTGGTAACCAGACCAGGTTTCGGTGTCAACGACACTTCATGCAATAACGCCCGGCATGCAAAAGCAGAAAGCGTATGGGCCAATTGCCCCGTAGCACGTTTCGCTAAAAAACGATTCACCTTTGACTCAATAAACTCTCGCAACACATTTATATCGTGTTTATTTTCCCGTCTGCAAATAAAAGCCGGAGCCGCCTGACAATAAAAGCAAGGCTTTAATTTTCCAGAAGAAATAGCTTCCCCTGTTACATCCAGAATGTCCACATCAATGAAACGGCCCAAAGGATGCGACTCCTCGAACTGTTCCGAGATGACCTTCAGCTGCCGGGCAGAAATAATATCTGCCGGCACGCCAAAAAGTGTCATCGATCCGGTGTCGTCTGATTCGCACACCTGTTCTTTTAGATCCAGGAAAATGCAATAACTCCTAAAAAAATCAGCAATCTCCTGGCTTATCAGACTGAAAAACTCATCTAACCGACCAAACACTTTAGGATATCCCGGCACATTGAGTTGTACCGAAATTACATGATTCCCCTGACCAGCCAGTTCCAGTTTCTGCTGCCACCGCCGCTCACGGGACTTAGCCATAATGGCTGCTAATGTTATTTGGTCGGTTTCTATGCTCATAATTGCTTCACTTGCCTGATTACATCAATAATAGTACCGTCCCGATACTCAACTAATCCCACGATTCGATCCTCACACTCGATATCTTTGGACTTCCCTGTTATCTTCTCTACCTCTTCAGCCAACACTTCGATATCTTTAACCGGTAAGCCGGCCTCCTCAAGGGATTTTCTTAATTCCGGACGGCGCGGATTCACACAAATACCCCGTTCGGTAACTACCACATCAATGGTTTCTCCAGGTGTCACCACGGTATGCACTTGCTTTTTCACAATAGGAATACGCCCCCTGAAAGAAGGACATACAACCACTGTCAAATTAGCGCCTGAAGCTGTATCACTGTGTCCGCCGGAAGCACCTCTTACGGCCCCTTCAGAACCAGTGATCACGTTCACATTAAAATCTGTATCCACTTCCAAAGCACCCAGCACCACAATATCCAGCTTGTTAGTCATACAACCACAATTGAATGGGTTGGCATAAAGCCCGGCCGGTATCTCAATGTGATAGGCATTATTAAGAAGTGATGAACTCACAGCCGCATCAAAGGATTGCACATCAAAGATGGAGTTAAACAAACCTTCATTCAGCATGTCTACGCAATAGCTCGTTACACCACCCAACAAGAAGCTTCCTTTCACCTCTTTTTCCTTCATGGCTTCACGAATAAACTTGGCAACCGCCAGCGAAGCACCACCGGCTCCAACCTGGAAGCTGAAACCTTGTTTAAAAGAATCAGAAGCAATGATTGCTTTGGCAGCTAACCTTGCAATCTGAAGGTCCATGGGTGATTTGGTGATACGAGTAGTACCACTGGCAATTTTAGTAGGATCACCAATGGAATCAACCTTCACCACATAATCCACATAATTCTGACGAATGGAAGGTGGCACACAAGGGTAATCCACCAAGTTATCGGTTACCACCACCACTTGTTTGGCATACCACGAGTCAATGGCGGCATAACCCATCGATCCGAAAGCTGATGGCCCGTGCGAACCGGTAGCATTTCCCTCGCAATCGGCAGCAGAAGCGGCTAATATAGCCAGGTCAATACGAATTCGTCCGGTATGAACATCCCGAACCCTTCCACCATGTGAATGGATCACTACCGGCTTTGGAAGTACTCCTTCTGCAATGGCTTTACCCAGCTCTCCGCGAATACCTGAAGACCAGATACCAGTAATGGTACCATCCTTCAAATAAGGTAAGATCGGATCATGTGCCGAGGTTAAACTGGAAGAAGCCAAAGTAATGTCTTTGATTCCTAACTCGGCCAATATTTTAATGGCTTCCACCAAAATACCATCGCCCGAGCGCAGGTGGTGGTGAAACGATACCGTCATGCCATCATGCGGATCAGCCTTTAAAATAGCATCTTTTAATGTCTCACACATTTTACTGGCATGGGGCATCTTAGCTTTATTTGGTGGAGGAACTGTCGTTTCATCCATCCAACCTTTTTGCAACTTTTCCCAGGCTCCTTTATAGGGCTCCAGGGCTCCCATGCCTTCTATATATTCAGGGATTTCAATTCCCAATGCATTTTTCACGACTTATAATTTTTTGAGTTTGAAGAGTTTTCACTCACACCATACAATTATTAAAGGGTATCCAGCTCGATATCGGCCATTTCAAGCACCCGGATAGCTCTTTGTACCACCGGTGCATCGACCATTTTACCATCGACAGCAAACACGCCGATACCCTCTTTTTTATTCCGCTCAAATGCTTTGTATACCCTTACTGCTTTACGTATCTCTGCCTCAGTAGGCGTAAATACGCTATTAACGATTTCAACCTGACGAGGGTTAATCACTGCTTTTCCGGTAAAACCTAATTTCTTAATGTATTCGGTTACATCCCGCAATCCCTCTTCATCGTCCACATCAACATAAACAGTATCAAACACATCAATGCGACGAGCTTTGGCAGCCATCACAATCTGCTTCCGGGCATAATCAATCCCGATACCATCATTCGATTTCACCAACTGCATGTCTGCTGCTAAATCCTGCCCTCCAATGGAGATGGCATCAATACGCGGCGAACATCCGGCGATCTCATAAACATTCTGTACCCCTAGAGCCGTCTCGATCATGGCATGAACTTTCATCTGATCATGCGGCAAACCATGCTCATCTTCGATCTGCTCAATAATTTTCAAGGTCTCCTGCAAACTCTCTACCGTTTCCACCTTTGGCAGGCGTAAGGCATCGGGCTGCAAGGGTACCATCTCTTCCAGGTCTTTTCGACCAAATGGCGTGTCCAGATGATTAATCCGAACTGTGACTTCACAGCCGGAGTAATCCAGGTTCTGCAACATATGTCGCACTAAAATCCGGGCTGCGTCTTTTTGGTTTAAGGCTACCGCATCCTCCAGATCAAGAAGGACACCATCGGCTCCATATACTGCGCCTTGTTGCAACATGCCAGGATTGTTTCCAGGTATATAAAGCATGCTGCGCCTTTTAAATTTTCTCTCGTGCTGACTCATATTTCCCATTTTTTAGGACGCTTTAATTCCGGCAGAACGTTTTATCGCTGTTTCTAAACGAGCGGAAATCGTCAGAGCCAAAGCTCCTTTATCGTTGGCGATTATCCGCACATCCTGCACCCCAAGGGCATCCAGTTCACGATGCAATTGTTGAAGAATATCATCTCCATACTGCTGCATCACAATTGATTTTAGTTCGATTTTACGCCCGGCTCCCGCCTCAAGTGGTTCTACCATAATTAGTATGTCACTCGATTCAAAAGTTCCGGCTTGCGCTTTTTCTTTGAGAATCATATTCAAATGAATTACAGAAATATTTCTGCAAATTTATATCCTCCATCGCTCATATCTGCACTCAATATGATATTATAAAACATGTTTTTCGTTTTTTTTATCAACACCCACCAAAACCCACTGATATTATGACACATGAAGAACTTATGATTTTTTACCATTTTTTTCTATGAGATAAATCACAATTTATTTTGCCATTTTGGTATACTTATTTCCAGAGACTCAACACCCCAATCAAACTACTACTATTACCTAATTCCCTAGTACTTACACAGCACACCAGTATCCGCCGATTCAAATTATTATCATAATCACACTCGAAAAGAAAAACAAATAACATTACCAGCCAACGAAAAGACCTCCCCTTAACCTTTCACTTTTGCAGATTAGAATGAACCAGAAGATCACACCCCGATGTGTTGCCTGCAACACATTATTTGCATGGTTAAAGCAAGGTTATATGATTATCCATCACAAGTACGATATACCACAGGCTATCAGTCGCTTTTAAAGTTTGCAACCATCAGACATACTTAATTTGCCGAAATCAATAAAATTAGTTCACGACGGCTATATCCCTGATTTTTCTGGCTCCTATCGAAGCACTTACAAATAGAAAGGCCTATCCCTGGAATACAACACTAACTTCCCTGCAGGTGTGAAATATCCCACATCAATAGACATCGGGTAAAAATCCTATGATGTTACAATCAGTCTATCAGGCCGGGAACTACCGATTATGCATTGGCATTGAAAACAAGTACAGACAATAATACCAACAAAGAAGAGCCATCAATTTGCTTCTAACGCCTCCTTACTCTCATCTCACCAGAGATGAACCAGCTCTCTACTCATTTCTATGTGATCTAATACCCGGCGATCTGCAGCTCATGTTCGCTGTCATTCATCAAACCCGTATTGACTCTCATCTGATGGCTATCGTCACTAATCTTTTGTCAGTCTCCTCTGTTCTTTTGTCAGGTGATTGTCATCATACGTTGTTTGACGCGCTACTTATGCTCATTGACGCACTTCCGATGACTATCGTCCCTCTTCTTTTGTTAGTTGGCTGGCTTCTTACGTTGTTCGATTCTCTTCTAATGCACTTTGACTCGCTTCCGATGACTTCTGCCACTCTTCTTTTGCCAGATGTCGCTAATCTTTTGTCTGGTGTCTCGCGTCTTTTGCATATTGTTTCTATGCAATCGCCTGCCTTCTCTCTTCTAAGACTTATATACTCTGATCTTTTGCGAGACGTTGTAAACCTCATTTATAAGGTTGCTGGTTTATGCGCTGACTCCCGCCACATTATTCGTCAGTCCTATTGGAGAGTCCGGCAGATTCGAGGTATAATATCCTATTACTGTAATTTGCTTGATCTCACCCTTTATCTCTCTTCACCAGGTCCGATCTATTTTTTACCTATAAGACAAAAAAAATAGCCTTACCGGCTATTCTAACTCTTTATTAATCCATAAGAGTCTGCTTCTTATTGTGCAGCTAATCCTTTCAGCACCAATTCGGCTGTGGCCGGATTCGTTGCCAACGGCACATTATGCACATCACAAATACGCATTAGCATGTTAATGTCTGGTTCGTGCGGATGCTTATCCAATGGATCCCGAAAGAAAAAGACACCTTCAAGTTTTCCTTCTGCCACTTGCGATGCAATTTGTGCATCTCCCCCCTGCGGTCCTGACAACATGCGCTCTACTTTTAACCCGGCATCCTGGGCATGTTTTCCGGTGGTACCCGTTGCGATAATTGAAATATTGGCCGAATGTAGAAATTCGAGATGCTTATTCAGAAACGATACCATTTCAGCTTTTTTCCCATCATGGGCGATCACTGCTAATTTCATAAGTTATTATTTAAGTATTGAGATGAAAATTGAGACACAAGAGAGATGGACAGGTTTTAATTGCGTTCAAAAAAAAAACCTCATCGCTCATTTCATATCAAAATGTTTAGTTCTTAATGTTCAGGAAAACGTTCTTCCTAAATCTCTATAATCAATAGCTCGTTAACCTTTTACAAACAACTCACAAACAAACCCCGATCAAAACTCCTTTTTACCACCAATAAGATCGATGAAAACCTGGCCTAAAGTCTATTATCTAATAATCTAACGACCTATTATTTTGTTGTATCGCAAAAATAAGATAATCCGCCAAACAAAGGAATTCCCCGAAGGATTTGTTCGATCATCCCCGGGGAAAATCCATATTATTTCATTCTGAGATATTGAATTCCTTACCAAAACGTTCTACCACGTAATCGATATCTTTATCGCCACGTCCCGACAAATTCACTAAAATGGTTTGATCCTTAGGCATACCGGCTGCCATCTTCATGGCATAAGCCACTGCATGTGCACTTTCCAGGGCGGGAATAATTCCTTCCAAACGCGCCAGTTTAATAAAGGCATCAATAGCCTCCTGGTCGTTAATGGTATCATAGTTTACCCGATTTATATCCTTCAGATAACTGTGTTGCGGTCCCACACCCGGATAATCCAATCCACTGGCAATGGTATTCACCGGTGCCGGTTGTCCTTCTTCATCCTGTAACAGGTAACATTTAAACCCATGAATCATGCCCGGTTTTCCAAATGAAAGAGTAGCCGCATGATCCCCGGTTTTGAAACTGGTACCGGCAGGCTCCACACCAAAAATATTCACCGATTCATCATGCAAGAAAGCCGAAAATAGTCCGATGGAATTAGATCCCCCACCCACGCAGGCTACCAGGTTATCGGGCAATTTACCGGTCATTTCACGAAACTGGGCTTTGGCCTCAATGCCTATGATCGATTGAAAATCGCGTACCATCATGGGAAACGGGTGCGGTCCTACCACCGAACCAATGGCATAAAACTGGGTAACCGGATCTTTCAGATAAGCTTCAAAAGCCGCATCCACAGCTTCCTTAAGTGTTTTCAACCCATGCGTAGCTGGTATCACTTTAGCCCCTAAGATACGCATGCGCACCACATTGGGATATTCCTTTTTAATATCCACCTCGCCCATGTAAATATCACATTCTAACCCAAGCAAAGCCGCAGCCGTCGCCAATGCCACCCCATGCTGTCCGGCACCTGTTTCGGCAATCAGTTTGGTTTTACCCATACGCTTGGCCAACAAGGCTTCCCCCAGGCAGTGGTTAATCTTATGAGCACCGGTATGGTTAAGGTCTTCGCGCTTCAAATAAATTTGCGCACCTCCCAGTTCATCAGACAGATTTTTCGCGTGAAACACAGGCGAAGGACGGCCGGTGTAATGCTGATGCAAATACATCAACTCCTCCTTGAATGAAGGATCATCCTTAATTCTATCATAAGCCTCAGCAATTTCACCAATCACCGACTCCAGTGCTGCTGGCAAAAATTTACCACCATATTCCCCGAAATAACCTTCTTTGGTAGGCATATTTTCTACTCTTAGCTGTTCTTTTAGATTTACCTTTGATTCCATCTTAATAATAATTTCCGTTTAACGATTCCGTTTAATTCCATAAAAAAAGCCGCAGGTGGAGTACCTGCGGCTTTCTATATTTTTTTGATATAACGCTACTATTCCACCTGTATTCGAGATGAAGTTTGCCACCAATAAGTATGGAATAGTATAGTTATCATTTTTCTCTTTTTAACGGCACAATTTTAATCATTCCTGACAAAAAAACAAAATAGATTAATGCCTAAAACGATAATTTTATCCCTATTTATAGATAATCTGACACAAAAAAACAGTAAATCATAAATCGCAAACCTGGCAGTAATCCACTTATTTACACCAAAAAAACAGCTCCGGCAAACATTTAATATCAGTGGATATACTAAGCTTTTATAAAATTATAACAAACTAATACAAAAAAGAGAGGGAGCCTTTTTAGCGCCCCCTCCCTTTTAAATCCACTCAACTATGTCATATATCAACTCCCATGCAAAGCCCTACATGTATCGGCGAGATCTAGAAAATATACCGAACACCGATTTGAGCCTGCCACCTTGAACTCTGCAACCCCCTGTCGTCGATTCCCCATGTATTGTCACCCTCTTCATTAATATATTGGTAAGTGGGGGTATTTGTTCCTTCTTTATAACCAATAAACTTCAACACGCGATATGTTCCATAATCACCCAATGAATAATGCATCCGGCCCCAATCTTTGTTGAGCATATTGGTAAAATTAAAAATATCGAAAGTAAGTTGAATCTTATTCTCCCTATTTGCGGATACCTTGAACTTGAATTCCTGCATCAACTTTAAATCCACAATGTGTTCGAAGGGCATCCGCTGTGCATGCCGCTCCACTCGTTCTCCGCGGTGATCACTCAAGTATTTATTGTTCTCAATAAACATATTCAAGTCTTCCCATTGCTGATCGGCTGTATAATCACCGTCATCAACCAACAAAATATCATTTCGATCTTTGGGAACATACAGCAGGGTCAGGTCTTTTCCATCCAGATTATCGCCGGCCGGTCCTGCATAGGACGAAACGCCATTATCATAGCCATAAGAGAAACGGCTTCCCGATTGACCATTATAGAACAAGGAAAAAGTAGTATTGGCAAAATCACTATACTCCCATTTGTATGAAACATTGGCAATAATACGATGTCCCAGGTCATAAACCGAATAGCCCAAATCCAGGTTATTCCGACCATTGCGGTTAGGTACCCGCCATTGCGATGAATTTTGTGACGACTGCCCGTCATTGATAGACCTGGCCACTCCATAATTGTAGGCAACACTGGCAAACAAGTTATTATACCAGGTTTTACTCAACTGAGCCATAAAGTTGAAAGAATACCCCTTACTGGTATTGGACCCCAGAAAGATTCCGGTATAATTTCCTTCAGCATTATCATTCACATCATTGCGAATGTTATCCCAGATAATACGGTCGTCGCCCGTTCCTGTCATCTTTTCACCCCCGTCATAGGCGAATAAATTCTGGTAGGTCACATTATTTACATTCTTGGTATAGGTCACATCAAACGTTCCCTGAATTCCCCAGGGCAACCGTTTATCCATGGCCACATTAGCCCGGAACACCTGCGGCATTTTAAAATCTTTCACAAACAGATCAACTTGTCCCGAAGGTCCCTGGGCAATGCTGGGTTGTTCGTCCCATTGGGGATTAAATACCAACTCGGGTGCCCCAGCTGTTTTCACGCGCATGCCTCCAACCGTCATACCATTATTATTATAAGATCCGCCCGGCCACACATAGGGAATACGACTGGTGAATAAGCCGGCACCTCCCCGCAATTGCATCGATTTATCGCCATATACGTCCCAGTTAAAACCCACACGCGGTGAAATCAAAGGAGAAGTGTTTGGCATTTGCCCTGTTTTGGCTCCATGCAAATCTATTCCCCGGCGTTCCAGGTAAGGAATAACATTTTCATTGAAATCCTTATTCACAGCGGGATCATCTAAATACATGGGAAGATCCATCCGAATCCCGAAAGTCAACTTAAACTCATCATTGATCTGATAATCATCCTGGGCATAGAACCCCAGTTGCAATACATTGAACTCGGCAGCAGCTTTGGTGTTATCACCCGTCACGTCATCCACCTTGGAGAAGCTGCGATCGTACTGAATGGCAGGCTTATTTACCAGGAAACTATCTACTTTCTGATAAGTATATAATCCGTAATTCTGACGAATAAATACGTTGAACATGTCATAGAATTCATGATGCATACCAACAGTTATATTATGCCGGCCGGCATAAATATTGAGATTATCTGTAAAGGAAATGATCTGTTGCTTTAATCTATTGGCTGTTGAATATTGATCACTCCCCAAGTTAATGCGCTCATCTCTGATGGCAATATAAGGGAAACGATCGCCCATGGGATCCCGGTTATCGTCCACATGCGTATATCCGATGCGCAACTGGTTGGCCAATTTACTTCCGAAAATACTTTTTAACTCTGCAGTAGTGGCATTGGTAACTGAAGTAAAGTCGATACCCGAATTGGAAAAATTAATAGTGGACGGACTCGACACCTTAGGACTAATACTATGTCCTTTAGAATACTGATGCCGGATTGAGAATTTGTGAATCTTGTTAATATTCCAGTCTAACTTTAAAAAGAACTTCTCTGCATCTAATGTAGACTCGGTGCTTTCATAGGTACCGGCATCATAACCATAGTCATTCTTCATCTTATGTGACAAAGCATGAACCTGAGCCCTGGTTGCCTTACCATTATAGTCTCTAAAGTCGAAAGGTTTTGGGGTATTATCCCGCTGTATCTCTAAATTGGTAAAGAAAAAGAGTTTATTCTTAATAACAGGTCCTCCCGCCGTAACACCATAAGTCTTGGAAGTAAATTCATCCAGTTTTTTCCTTTCTATTTCCGGATCATCGGTTGGCGTTTTACCGGCCATGTCCTGGTTACGATAAAATCCGTATACCGACCCGTTGAATCTGTTGGTACCACTTTTAGTAACGGCATTGATACCTGCTCCGGCAAAACCACTCTGCGTCACATCGTATGGTGACAATGAGATAGTAAGCTGGTCAATTATATCCATGCTCATGGGATTAATTCCAATTTGTCCGCCATTGGTTCCGTTGCTGGCCAAACCAAACACATCGTTTTGCACCGCCCCGTCAATGGTAAAGGAATTGTAGCGGCTGTTTTGTCCGGCTATTTCCAGGCCGCCATTGCTGTTGATTTTAGCCTGCGGCGTTAATCGGGCGAAATCACTGATTCCCCTGCCAACAGAGGGCAATGTTTCAAGGCGCTCGTTGGATACGGTGGTTTTCGAGCCGGTGGTGTTACCGTCAAATACCCCGCTGGCAATGGCCACCACCTCCACCTCAGCGAGATCGGTGGTTGATTCAGTGAGTTCAATATTTAATTGTAAGGTTTGTCCCAATATTAAATTGAGGTCTTTTTCTACGTAATCATGGTATCCCACAAAACTGGAGGTAATGGTATATGGTCCCCCGGGATTCAGGTTTGGCAAATTATACATCCCCGATTCATTCGTGATGGTTCCATACTGTGCACCGGTAGGTTCATGCACAATCACCACCGTGGCCCCGGGTAAACTCTCTCCATTGGAAGAGACACGCCCCTTTAATCCCGATGTGGTAATTTGAGCATTAACCGGCATAACTCCAATCAATGTAATAATGCAGCAAAACACTGCAAAAGCAATCTTTTTCATGATTCAAATGTTAAGTTCAGGTATGTATCAAATTGTTTTCCATTTCATCATTTCGCCTGAAGCCAGGCTTTTAATAATAACACGGATCCTCTGAGTTATTTTTCGACAGGACAAAATTCACATTCTAGACCAACCTGTCGGTTTATATTACTTTAAATATTTGTTAAATTTTCTAGCCTCACAAATATCCACAGCGCTTTTGTCCGAAAACTTTTCAACACTTTATCAATTACTTACATCCATCACACTCCACACACGACAGAATTCCATTTCACATCTATTAACATTTTCCACTCCTCAAAGACATCCCAACAGTGATTTATAAAAGACAAATCACCAGTTAAGCTTTATAGAGAATTAGCTAAACCGCCTTTGGTCTACTAATTATTTTTTGGTTGAAAACTTTTTACACAGAAAAGAAAGGAAACCACATCATTTACCTTACCAACATGATGACACACCGTTTTATTTAGTGCCTATAAGAAAATTACCGTTTTTTTGGAATTGAGCAATTGCTACTTAACACTATATTTCATGAATAATATTAAAGATGCTATGTTTCTTGAGGATTTTAATTTTTTTTGGTAGGATACTGTGTCACGG
>RHGE01000180.1 GCA_004296775.1 Marinilabiliaceae bacterium JC017 | reverse complement strand
AATGGGGAATTAATGGGGTGAAAAGAGAAGCTTGAAAATTGGTGAAGGTTTTGGGGTATTGTTGGTTTTTGAACTATTGACATGAATTAGCATCAGGTTACAAGCAGAAAACTCAGAGACCAAATTCAGTCGCAGAAATTTTCCCCTCCTGAAAGTTTTAGGAGGGGTGATTTTTATTGGTGTATCAATAAAAATCGGGGAGGTTTGTCTGTTTGTTACATCCGGTATGAGTATTAAAAACCACCCCGTTTGGTTTCTTGTACCTTCCAACCATCCACCCTTCCTTAAAAAATAGGAGGGGAAATTAGTTAAGGTTCTGGGGTATTGTTTGTTTTGTCACCTTTACATCTCGGTTTAGAATTATCCTGATAAACGACAAAAGGACTGCCTTAAAAAGACAGCCCTTTCTATTGTGGCTTGAGTAAGCCGTACCAACGGTACGGCAAAAGGGTTAATGTATCATCTGGTTAAACATTTTTTATTTAAACACCTTGCGAATGGTTTCCTGTCCATTAACCGTAACTTTTACCAGGTACATGCCAGCTGGTAAACCATTAAAGTTGATAGTCGTTGAGAATTCACCGAAGCTTACATCTGTTTGTTTAGTATAAACTTGTTGGCCCGACACATTATAGACGACAATTCCAACCTGTGGATTTTCCTTAACTGTACCCCGTATGGTCAGGTTATCCTTCACTGGATTCGGGAACAGTGTTAGTTGTGCATTATCCATCGCATTAGGATTGATGGAAGTGAAGGTTTGCTTTTTAACTTTTATGGCGTAATCTTCCACTTCACCATAAATGTCTGTTCCACAAGCTGTCGGAGTTGAGTTTTTATATTGGTTACGTATCCGTAGAGCATAAAAGCCGTCAGCATTTTGAGGAATACTCAATGAATTAGAATTAAATAGATTATTTGATCCAGAAGAGAAAATGATGGTTTCATCTTCTTCAAAATTGTTGTTGCGGTTCCAGTCGATCCAGGCAAATACATTATCGTCTTGAACATTGGCAAGTTTTACTGATAGATCTATTTTGTGGCTATTGCCTAAATCAATGGTAAAATGTGTATTGTCAGTATATAAACTATAACCTGAAGAATAGTTCTGTCCATTCACAACAACAAGGTTGATGTAATCATCTCCTAATTTTTCTTTACTGGTTGCATTGCAAAGATTAAATGTAGCTCCATTGTTTTTTACTAGGTTAATGGTATAATCCTCTACTTCGCCATATACATCACTGCCACAAGGTGTAGGAATAGTATTGCCATATTGGTTGCGCAAGCGCATGGCATAAATACCAGCTGCACCTTCTGGTGGCGTCACCTTGGTCTTGGTTCTGCCAGCTTTGGTGTCTGAGTTTATTTGGTAAGTTGGGAAGATGATTTGTTCATTATCCTCAAAAGTACTATTGCGGTTCCAGTCAATCCAACCATATGCATGGTCTTGATTGTTATAGTTGGCAATTTGCATTTTTATCTCAATGTCCTTGTCTTGTGGAAGATCTACGATGTCTTTGATAAATGAGGTATATAAACTCCATTCAGAGGGAAATTGTTTGGTGTTAATAATTACATTGGTAATATTATCATCACCCGATTGTTCCTTGCCTCGGCATTTGCAATGGCTAAAATTAATGGTTTCCACTTCTCCGGTATACAAGGTGTAATCTTCTGTTTCTCCGAAATATGCTCCGCATGGATCTGCTGGTTTCAGTGGATCAGACCAAATGGTGCGCACTCGCATGGTGTAGCTTTCATCTTCTTTTACAAAGGCTGGGACATCAATTGTTTTGTTGAGATAAATATCGTTTCCTGTTTGAACAGGGAAGGTTGTTAGTTCATCTTTTTCGAAAACACTGTTTTTATTCCAGTCTACCCAGGCATAGAGGCGGGTATTTTTAAACATTTTAAACAGGTTTATTTCAAGTTTAAATGATGAAAGAGGGGAGATACTGAATAACAATTGTCGATTATCGGCATACCCATCAAGGTAACTTGAATAATGTATGTCTCCAATACGCACATCGTTGATGTAGTCATCACCGGTATTGATTAGTGTTGATGGGGTACAGAAGGATTTTACGTTTACAAAGCCATGAATAATCTTGGTGTTTTCTCCGTATTTATTTTTCACAGTTAAAGACACAGAGTAGCTACCTAAGGATGGATATACTATGATAGGATTTGGTTCGGAACTGGTTTCGGGAATAGCTCCCGGAAAGTGCCAGGAATAGGTGAGGTTGTCACCATAGCAATAGGATGTAATGGAGATGGGGCTACCTATGATACATTCATCTGTTTTAGCGAAATCAGCAATAGGTCCGTTGGTAGGATCATATTCAGGTAAAAGGGCGCGAGCGGCATTTAAACGACCTTTGCCCAAAAGACCTTTGTAGCTGGGATTTTGTTGATCAATAGGATCGGTGTTTTCAAGTAATTGTTTCCAGATAATATCTGGGGTTATCTGCTTTCCTCTGCGGGCGACCTGTGAAGCAATTAATGCAGCGACACCAGAAACGTGTGGGCAGGCCATAGAGGTGCCGGTTTTGTATTCGGTACCACCGCCAACAGCAGTACTTAATATATCTTGACCTGGTGCGGCTATATCTACCCAGGTACCATAATTGGAGCACCAGTTTCTTTGGTCTTTGTTATCAATATTGGATACAGCCATTACGCGGTCATAATAAGCGGGCCACCAGTGGTAGTCTCCTATGCTATTGGAGTTGTCGTTTCCAGCAGCAAAAATGACAATGCCACCTCTTAGCGGAGTGCTTTCACTACCTGCCTTGTCAATAAAATAATCAATGGCATCTCTTAATGCCTGACTGATTCCGAGCAGAGGTTGGTCATATGACCAACTGTTTTGTGAGATAATTGCACCGTTATCTGCTCCATAGACAATAGCTTCCGGGAAATTTCCTTTGCCTCCATCACTTGTAAATACCTGGCACGACATCAGGCGAACTCCATCATTTCTTCCGGTTCCCCCAGCTACCCCGGCCACTCCTATTTTATTATTGGTTTCGGCAGCTACCGTTCCTGCCACGTGGGTACCATGGTGATGGGGTGTAATGTGACTACTATTGGTTACAAAGTTGAATCCATGTATGTCATCAATATAACCATTATTATCATCATCTATGTTATTTCCTGCAATTTCCTTTTTATTTACCCACAAGTTACCATCCAGATCGGGATGGGTCAGGTCAATGCCGCCATCTACTATAGAGACTACTACACTCGGGTGACCGGTTTCTTTTTTCCAGGCTTCCAACAGGCTGATGTCCGCTCCCGGGGTTCCCTCGTGCTGACCGGTATTTTCATAATGCCACTGCTCCCCGAATTCAGGATCGTTGGTGCCGGTGATGGCGGCTGGGTGGATTTCTTTTTTCTTTACTACTTCATCGGTAAAGCCTGCAACACAGATCTCTTCGGCAATTTCAATAGCATCCAGGTTCTGGTATTGCTTTTTGATGGTGGCCAGCTCCTGCGATGAGTGATATTCCAATTCGTACCATAAATCCAGTCCAAATTCTCTGTGTTTGGCCTCATGTTTACCAGCATAACGAAATACCCGTTTCATACTCACTGCCTGAATTGACTTGTTTAAAGCATCCATTTGCGGGATGCCGGTGGGAACAATTACCGGGCCGCCGGATTTCAACATGCTGGCTTGCTGAATGCGCTGTCCGATTT
>RHGE01000179.1 GCA_004296775.1 Marinilabiliaceae bacterium JC017 | reverse complement strand
TTTTTGCATTGCCCAAAAAAGTAAGCAAAAAACGCTAGTCAAATAAACGCTTCCACCCACCTCCTTGATGAATTTTTGCTAACCCACATGCCAGAATTCCCGCATTCATCTTCGTCGCGCCAACGCCGGCCCGCTTATTTGACTTGCCAGCCCGCTTCCCAACATCATGGCCTTTTTCGTATTTGTTGAGTAAATGCGAACTTGTTATATGATAGATACAAAGTCACAAAGCTTTTTGTTTAAAGCATCCTCTTGTGTGTTTGAAGTTTAGTAATGATAGTTTTGGTAGAAATTAGATAAGAGACTGGTAGGTAATAGACTGCGAACTCGAGGTTACTATAATTTAGTAGCAAGATTCAAGTATCAAGAAGCAAGACAGGGATATGGCGGTCCTGAGTTTTTCTGATCTTTCGATTTTCCTATGGGTAAAAAGGAATGCTCAATTTAATATGGGTTGTTTCATGTGATTAAATTTATTTTCATTTGTCACAGGAACTCGCCAAAGTTGATTATCATCGTGTGTGAGAATTTTTCTCATGGCTCGTTTCATCTGTTATGATTTTGATTAAAAAACAAGGCGGAACGTGCCATGTCTTATCCCGTTCAGGAGAGTAAGGATTTTTAATGACTCGTTCCGCATTGGTTTTAATAAATAACGATTTCATCTGCAAAAATGAACGAAGGATTACCACCGGCGTGATGATCTTTCGGTAAGTCTCCCGGATAGGGGGCTACAACCTTTAAATAACGGGATGTAATATTCAGGTCATCTAAGGTTATATCCTTCACAACTGTTCCGTTAGCAGTCCAGTCAGCATGGGTCTTGACTGTTTTTATCAGATGGTATTTTTTGCCATCATCAGAGGTGAATAATTGAACCTCTTGGGGCATCAGAATCCAGGAATAAGCATTTTGAAGCAGTCCAACAGTTAGTTTGTTGATGCGAGTAGGTTGTTTGAAATCCAGCTCGATGTCAAGATTCTGCCCCTGGAAGGCTTGCCAACGCCCGTCAGCGAAATTTTCTGACCCTTTGAGGCCGTCAATAAGACCCGATTCACCTCCTGCCGCATAAGCGGGATTGTAGTCGCTGAAACGGGAATTTAATTGTTTTAAAGCTCCAATCCCCTTATGGGTAATGATGTTTTTTTCGCTGATTTCAAATTTCTCTTTATTAGAAATAACCCTTGCTTTTATAGTTGTTGGTTTTGTGATTGTAAATGGAGAAACATATTTTTTAGAACGTTCTGATGGTTCTGCACCATCAAGTGTGTAGTACACCGGCATGTCATGAAAGAGCGTATTAATAACAATTTCTTGTTTGCCGCCCTCTTTTATCGCTCCTGGCTCTATAAAGACTTTCTTATCAGTCTTAATTAAATCCCATCCCAGGTCATCGTATTTTTTCAATACCATATCCAGCCAATAGGGACGGTTTTCTTCCAGCCACAAATGAATGTATGTTTCTCTTAAAGTACTAAGTTCGTTGATGAGTGTTTTTAACGATTGCTTTGCTACTGTGGCGGCAGATTGATCACCTGTTTTATAGGCTTTATAAAGATCTATTTGAGTGAGGTTCTTTTTTGCCATAAATGCAGCCCGTTGTGCGGCGAAAATGGCATAGTCAATGACGTCTTGATTATCAGAAGTCGTTTTTTTGATGTTGGTTAGATCTTTTTCCAGTTGAGTTGCCATATTCAGCATTTGCTTATTGTTTTCAAATGCTTCGTTATTGGTGTTGGATTCATAGAAGTCTGTTATAGGGCTCCAAAATCCCCCGTCAGTCATTGAACCACGAACCGGTAGGGCCCGTATTTTGTCAAAGGTAAAAAGCAGATCGGAAACAGATTGGCTAGATGAACCAAAAAACTGTAAGTCAAAGCAGTTATTGAAGTGGCTGAGGCGATTATTACGCTCGCTATTCGCTTTTTGTTTTTCTGTTTCTGTGGTTGGGTGCCATGACATCTCAGCTCCCCAGAGTAAACCGTGCCAATTGTAATTAAAGAGATTTTCCCCATCATCATCCCAGCAGGTGTTCATCATTCCAAGGGCGTTGTGATGGAACCCATCGCGCACATAGTTGGAAATATTGATAACAGCTGTGTTTAATTTCGGATAAATGTCACTCCAACAGCTTACGCCAGGTGCAATCATGAATTCATAACCTGTTTTGGTAAAAGGCATAATAGCTTCATCAAAGCTTTCGCCTGCATGATAGCCCCATGAAAGGATGATTAAATCGCGTGGCAGTTTCTCGATTATCTCCTGGTGATTGACAGCGATGTCTCCCCACATCATAAGGCGCTTATCATATTTCTTCAGGATGCCGTTTACCCGGTTAATGTGGCGGGCATACACCTCTTCCATTCCCAGTGAATCCACATAGGCTTTGGCCCGGCCTGATCCCAGACCAAAGGTTTCATCACAATTGATGTTGAACAAGGAGTGGTTGTAGGCCGGCGCCACTTCAGCAAACAAATCTTCTAAGAAGTCATAGGTTTTTTCTGTGCCAGGATTCAGGTTCCATCCATTGTCGTTGATGTCGTTGTAGAATGGATTTTTCAATATTTCCTCCATGTGGCCAAAGCACTGTTGATTTCCAATGAGCTGGATGTGATATTGTTTTGCATATGCTTCCAGTTCCTTGATCTCTTCAGCTGTGAAACCATCGGTGGGGGCAATACCCGGATGGCTATTTAGTTTAAAGACATGCTCGGTGTAAAGGTTAAAGTAGTTTTGTTTGTACCCGGCCATGGTACGGATAACTTTTTTTAAATAGTCCATGGTGGGTATGGGGCCGCGGCTGATGTCATCCATCCAGCCGCGATATTTCATGGCTGGCCAGTCGGTGATGGTCATTGCCTCTATTTTTTTATCTTCAGGATTGGCCCGTAGGAGTTGCTTTAATGATTGTACCCCGTAAAAAAGTCCCTGGGAGGTGTTGGCTTTTAGGGTTATTTTCTCACGGGTGATTTCGATTTGGTAACCTTCCTCATCAATTTGTTGACGAAAAGTAGTTTCGGTATCGGAGCCTTGTGACAGATCGGATAACTTTATGAGATAAATGCCATGGCCTTTTTTCTTATTAGTAATGCGGGTAGAGAAGCCATAATTCTCTTCGATGCATTTGGCCAGTTCCCTGGCAGAGAATTGATCTTCTTCAGAAGGGTTTTTCTCCAGTGATATGAATAGTTCGGGAGAAATGGAAAAGATTCCGGAAGCTGGTTTTACCTCTTGAGGTGTTGGAATAATGGGTAAATGCTGAGCATGAATCAACATTACCTGAATCAGCATTAAGAAGGTGGTAAATTTTTTCATTTTATTTATAATTGATTGTATTTCAAAATAGTCAGGTTTTAACTAAGTCTTTCGATGCTGGAAATTACAATAAAAGAGCAGGGGATTATTTGAGGAAATCAGGAAGTGAACAATGAAGTACCCAATATGAACAATTATCAGGTGATCTTTAGCTTGTTGTTTTAAAAAGATTCATTCACCGCGGAGGCGCTGAGACGCAGAGATAAGTACAGGTTGTTTCAAAATATCTCAACCTGTTTCTATTTATTTCCCCTCTCTAACTTCTGACCTCTAATCTCTCTCTATCTATTTCCATCCAATTTGAACAATATGTTGGTAAAAGTTGCTACCTAAGCGCCTATATTTTTTCAGAAGTGACCTGAAGAAAAGCCTCTTCGAAGGATGTTGCCTTTA
>RHGE01000178.1 GCA_004296775.1 Marinilabiliaceae bacterium JC017 | reverse complement strand
GCAGAGTATTCAAGGTTTGACATCCTAACAAAAGATGAGATAACTCTAAATTGACGCTACCAGTACCTTTGATTTCACGTAGATTCAAAGAGATGCAGAGAGGATTGTTCTATACATCTATTAAACACTCGTAATTCATTTTTTATCGTCCGGTCATTACTTTCCCCTCCTAAAAGATTTAGGAGGGGTGATTTTCATTGTGTATGCAATGAAAATCGGGGTGGTTTGATGGTAATATCAACCAGTGAGGACTTAAAAGAGTTATATAGTAGTAGGAGATGGCCGTTGTCCATATTGACATCAAGCTAATAACTTTACAATCGGGTTAGTTGATATGTAGGTTTTTAATTCTTCAGTAATAGTTTTACTTGGGACGTTGACCCTACTTCATTTTTGGCATTGCCCCAAAAACGAAGCAAAAAACGCTAGTCAAATAAAAGCTTCTCCCCACCTCCTTGATGAATTTTTGCTAACCCACATGCCGGAATTCCCGCATTCATCTTCGTCGCGCCAACGCCGGCCCGCTTCCCAACATCATGGTCTTTTTCGTATTTGTTGAGTACAATGCGAGCATGTTATATGATAGACGCCGAGTATTTCTGATAGAGAGGTGGAGGGTATTTCCTCCTATTTCATTTTATTTCCACCATATTTCTACCAGTTTCCATAAAACTTTAATCCTCTAATGCCTCCAGAATAGCAGGGATCACCTCGTAAAAAATGAGTTTGGCCATGCGTGGCGTTTCTGTTTGCGGGTAGCCCCCATTCATGGCAATAACGGTGTTAGTGGTTTTGTTCATTGCCAGAACCTGACCATGTATGCCAACCATGCAGAGGATCGATTGTCCTTTGATGTTCAATACCCTGAACTGATCCTTATACCAGCCGTTGGGGGCAAGTTTCGACTCTTTACCGTATTTCCAGGCTTCCCGTACGGCCTGATTACCGGTCCATAGGTTGGTAATGAATTCCGGGTTGATGATGGGTTCGTTAAGGTAATTCCTGCCATTGTTCAGAAGCATTCGTCCCACCCGGGCCAAATCTCTGGTTGTTATGTTGAGGCCGCCGGAAGCTACCACATATTCGGTAGGATCGGCCATCCAGAAGGCATCGTCGTCTACTCCCACTTGTTTCCATAGTTTTTGTTGCATGTAATCGGCCAGGTTTTCACCGGTGGCGGCCTCCACTACCATGCCTAATACTTCGGTGTTGGGATCCTGGTACTGATAGGCTTTGCCGGCAGGATATTTCCTCTCTTTTATCAGTTTCACATACTCCTTAACGCCATTTAATCCACTCTCATTTTTCCCGTTCCACTCTTGCGACTGGGTCAGTCTTGGATCCCATGAAAGGAATTTGGGCGTAGGAATATCCAGGCCGCTTCGCATATCTGCCACTTCCTGAATGGTGGTTCCTTCAAAAGCTGTTCCTTTTAAAAAGGGCAGGTAGCTCTCCACTGTATTATGCATGTCCAGTTTCCCTTCAGCAACGGCAATGCTGGCCAATAGGGAGGTAAAGGATTTGGTGACGGACATATCCAGGTGGGTAGCGTGTTCATCCATGCCATTCCAGTAGTGCTGGTGAACGATTTTATTGTCTTTTAAAACCACCATGGAGTGATTTTTCAGCCGATCCCGGAGCAAGGTAATCAAGTCGTGTTCGCCATCAATATCCTGTCCGGTCAGCCGGGAAAGGTTCAAAGAACCCGTGTTAACCAACTCTTCGGGGACCAATACACTTTCAGGGGCGCCCAATAATCCTCTGGAGATACGATAATGCCTGGTGTATTTATAGGCATTGGGAAAGGAGGCTGCCGCGTATTCCGGTGCATCCCAATGAGCCTGGCTGATGCCTAGCTTTTCCGATTGTTCAACAAAGGCTTCGTCTACCCCTGAAAACTGCGCCCGGGTGTGTGAAAATTCCCTTCTTGTTTCAGGTTGAACAGTTTCTTTGATCCTTTTTTTAGTGGATTGGTTTGGAGTGCAGCAAAAGGATAAAATACCCATAGCGACTGTTAAAAGAATTGTGTTTTTCATTTCTCTATGTTTTAGATGGTTATTGTGGCTGCAAGCTACTTGTTTTATGGTGTCCTGGTAAGTAATGTACCGTTACACACCGTAACAGGTGGTTCATCTTTTTTGGGGTAATGTTCTCTTCCCCGAACCTGGACAAGCCAGAAAAGTAAAAAGTATCAAGTACATAGTATCAGGATGATTTACTGCTCACCAAAAATATTCTGCCAAAAAGGACACGAATATTACGGATAAGACACCTATGTTTTTTCAGGAGAATCCTGAAAAAAAACCTCTTCGAGGGATGTTACTTAATGCTGATTGTTGTTCGAGATTGACAATGGTAAGTGCGGTTTATTTCAATCTGTTTCCATGTATTTCCAGTTATCTCTAAGTATTTCCATCTATGTCCCCCTCTAATTTCTGACTTCTAACCTCTTTATATATTTCCATCCAATTTGAACAACATGTTGGTAAAAGTTGCTCTCGAAGCACCTAAGGCAGGTTTGAGCAGAAAAAGAGGATTGCCTGGAGTAGCAATCCTCTGAAGTTATAAAGTGAAATTTTCTATTTTGCTGCTTTGAAGATGATTGGTGAAAAACTCACGGTTTGTTTGCCTTCATTCATCTTAAAGGTCACAGGATTTTTAATACGGCCGAATACGTTGTTGTCTTCTATCCGGTAAATCTCCAATTCTGCTTCGTATACCGATTCAATGCTGTATTTTTTATTTTCAGAATCATAATAGTTCAGGTAAAAGTTATTGGGTGTTTGATCGGTACCGGGTTTAATGGTGTAAACGCCTTTTTTATCGGTGCCTACCGGTATATTGATGGTGATGCGTTCTCCATCCGGATTCCCCAAAACAATAGCTGTAGGGTAGGCGGCGGTAGTAGCTGATCGAAAGATCCTTTCATCTGTCTGCCTGGCTACCACATTATCGGTGGTTTCAACAGATGCAGTGAGTTTTAATTGTTTCCCTTTAAATTCTACGGTACTCTGCACATATACTTTGAGACCTGCCTCCCGGTAGTAGGTGTCGAAGATATGGGTTAATTCAGGTGTAATGGTATGGGTAAACTCAGGATCAGTGGCAAAGATCAGCTCTTTGTGTTCGGGATATACCTCCAGACAGTTATCATCTATGTCAATAACCGATCGTTTTACCTCAAACATGGTTGGCTGACTGCTATCGATCGACAGGGATGCGATGCCATCCATTCCCTTTGTGTTACCCTGGCTTACATTGGAGAACGATTCCCCTTCACTGTTCTCAATGCGAACACGGTAAAAGTAGGTCTCTTCCGGATCCAGGTTCTTGAATTCGTGGGCAGTGTTGCCAACAGTCAATTCCAGCTCTTTAACCGAGAAATATCTTTCGGTATAAATCTCTTCCAGCTCCGAAAAATCCTCCTTTTTACTCAATTGCAGGAAGAATCTACCTGGGTTCGATGGATCTCCATCGATCAATGCATAAGGGGCGGTAAACTTGGTGATGGATGCGTTGATGGCATCTTCTGTTTTGGCTTCTGTCTTCTCGGTGATTTCAGTGATGGTTACACTCTTTTGAGCTTCACTTTTACCGCCCATGTTTTCAACGGTAAGGATGATTTCAAAGCTACCTGTTTCCGCATAGACATGATTTACATTTTCGCATTTTTCGGTGACCACAACCTTTGAGCCATCTCCAAAATTCCAGGTGTGTTTCAAGCCATCCTGTGATTTATTTACAGCGGTTACCATGTTTTTGGTAATCTGGGTTTCAAAGGCCGCCATAGGCTTAACGTCGCCTGATTTTTCTTCTTTTTGACAGGCACTGATTAATAAAGCTAAAACGATTAAAAGGTTACAAATCTTTTTCATGATCAATAAGTTTTAGTGTTATGAATAATTCCGGTTTCTAATTTGATTGCAAGATGGGGAGAAACAAGAGGCGATATAAGTAACAGGGTGTTACATACCGTAATGTAACGTTTGAGAATAATGGGAAGAGGTTTTAAGATTGTACTTACTATTGTCGATCTCAAAAAACGATCTTACCTCCCTATTGATGAAAAATCTTTGCGTCTATCATATAACAAGCTTGCAAAGTGTCTCATTTCCAGGGATTAGTACTTTTGTCTTGGATGTGGCTTGTTCAAGGTGTATTAGTTTGTTTTTAAGGCATTCAAGGGTATATTTTTCCAGGTAGTGAGAATCATCTCTATCTTTTC
>RHGE01000177.1 GCA_004296775.1 Marinilabiliaceae bacterium JC017 | reverse complement strand
AAATACACATCTGAATAATATGCATTCCATTTTTCATCCTTCTCTTTCCAACCTGGACCATAAATATTACAAACAAGTTGTCCGTTCAAATCACAAAGAGTCAACAGATCAAAATCCCTATAACAATTTACATATAAACTATCCTTAACCGAGACTTCAAACGCAGCCTGAACCTTTTTTTCGCCTGATAATCGGGAGCATACATACCCGAACTGCTCTATTTTATTTTGAAAAATATTTAATCTCGCCATTACAGGCCTGGCCGTATAATGATTAATAACCAATGCAGCCTGCCCCAAAGCCACACTATCATTTATGAAATCGTATTCAGATAAAGTAAAAGCTGTATTTCTGGAACAAATCCTTTTAGGTTTATAGTCGGGATTAGTTAATATACTATCCAGCTCAAATTCCAACATTTCATTTCCCTTTCCATGGTCTATCATCCTAAAAGCTCTCTTATTATGCAAAGGACAGATACGTCCATAGCGAGTAACCTCACCAGGTCCTTTCCCCAATTTACCAGTACTTGCCAAATACTTAAACGTATTTTTATCAAAAAGGTGTACGCCTTGAGTTGTAGATTGCAAATCCACAACAAGCAAAATATCATCCACTATATGTATCCTAGCCTGAATAATTCATAAAAAAAGGGGATAGTCACCTAAAAATAGGTGTAAGTTCAATATCTTTAAGCTGTTGGCAATTAATCCCCTTATTACAATGGTGAAAAATAATTTTGAGAAGTCACATGTTCAAGCAGAGTTATTTCCAGTAAAAAGTAAAAATATAGAGTTAAGTTTTACAGGAGAGACACTTAGTAGTAATGGTGGGCTCTTGCTACTTCGAGGAGTAGACACCCAATTAGGTTTAATCAGTAAGATCGGAGCTTGCATAAAGGATAAGAGAGATCTACGCTACATTGATCATACCGTACAAGAATTACTCACCCAGCGCATCTTTCAAATATCAGCAGGTTATGAAGATGGTAACGATTGTAGTGAGCTCCGGAGTGATTTAGCTGTAAAAATATGTGCAGGTCGTTTACCCGAGAGCGATAAAGATCTGGCTTCACAGCCCACCATGAGCCGTTTGGAAAACATGATGACTAACAGAGACCTTTACAATATGGGCGATGAAATTGTGAACCACTTTATTCAATCGTACGCTTCAGCTCCCAAGATGATTATATTGGATTGCGATGATACCAATCACAATACTCATGGAGAGCAGCAATTATCCCTGTATAATCACTATTACAGAGAACACTACTATATGCCTCTTCATATTTATGAAGGCCTATCAGGAAAGCTGATCACCACTATACTAAAGCCAGGTAGACGAAGTAAACAAGCTCACGTAGGTAATTTACTAAAGAAGTTAATTGGCAAATTGCGAGCATATTGGCCAAATACATTTATTATTATACGTGGTGACGGGCACTTTGCCTCGCACACGCTAATGGACTGGTGTAATAGCGAATCAAATGTTGGCTTCATAACAGGTTTGTCAGGAAACAAAACATTAAACAAGATGGCTCAGATAACTATTAATGGTGCTGAGAAAGAGTTTAAAGATAGAGAAGTTCTTCTGGTGAAGCGATATCACACATTCTTCTATAAAGCAGAAAGTTGGGAGCATGCTCAACGGGTTATTGTTAAGGTAGAAGTTTCTACTAAGGGCACCAACGTGCGATACATTGTAACCAATATCAAAGGTTTCAGAACTAGATCCCTTTATGAGAAAGGATATTGCGCCAGAGGTGCAATGGAGCTAAGAATTAAAGAGCATAAGCTATATCTTAAATCAGATCGTTCTTCGTGTAGTCAATTTAAGGCAAATCAGTTCCGTCTATTTTTACATTCTATTGCATATATACTAATGCACACTATGCAAAAGGAATTATTCAAAGGCACAGAATTTGAAAATGCGACCCTTAAAACCATTCAAAATAAAATTATCAAAACGGCAGTTTGGGTTAAAGAACTAAAAACTAAGGTTAAAATAGAACTACCAAAGGCGTGTCCTACAAAAGCACTCCAACTCAGAAGTTTTCAGTTACTCGAACACCTTCAAAGTACTTAAGTTCTTCTTTTCTAAAATGCGTATGTGATGTTTAATCAATTAATTACCAATGGTAAAATGGAAAATTATAAGCTAACACCAAATGTATGAACATAATAACGTATAACACTCCGTTACTTTCATTCATATAGGCCAAGTTTAACCTGCATTTGCCAACTTTATACTACTATTAGATCAATTTTTCATTATGCTGCCATGATTTTCATCCAAAAAATGCGCGCATGAATAATGCAGGTTAGATCTACCAAATATAACATCCAATTCAACAGCAACAATTTCACCACTAATATTTCTGATATTATCACGCTTGTTCTGGTAAAACTCTTTTGAGGAGTCAATTTTATTTATACAACCACTCGTAAAAATGAGAATCACAATAACCAATCCAATTCCCTTGTAAGTACCTCTTTCCGTTTTATTGATACCACTTCTTTTAAAGGAATTACAGATAAACTTAATCAACTTTTTCCAATATTCTTTTCTTATACACATAGTCTTTTTTTAAACAAAAAATACAATCGTAAAAAAACTGTGGCCCAATAAATGCCACAGCTATAATAATCTAATCTATTCTAATAATAGTTCCCGTCCCCCCAGTTATACTCTTCAGCATCCTGCCGCAGACCGCGGCAATAACACCAATTTCTACCACGAATACAACCATTCGGACATTCAGGATTGATTTCTCCATCCGCCATAGCAATGCCATCAAGATTTTCCAAAGCAACATCAGACAAAGCCTCTGCTTTATTCATTTGCACTGAATTACCATTGCAGCAACCATAACAACACCGCCAATTAATTTCTTAACATTTTTCTTCATTTCTTAATTTTCAAAATTAACAATATATAAATACACAGTCTGTGATCTGCCTTGTTGTAATTGCCCCATATCAACCTCCTTTTGCTGAAATTGGATTTCAGTAACTTCAATTCATTGAACATTACCATTATCCCACATATACCACCAACCGAATGCAAATGCAACAATTACAGATACAGAAACCTAGATGGCACTTTTCATAATTATACTTTAAAAATATTAACATTATTGACTTGACTTTTTATCCACACAATACTTCAAAATAACCTTCCCCTCATAATCATAAAAAAATAATCAATTTAATGTGCACAAAGCCCTTTTATAGCCATGAATAACACTGGGATCAATAATCGGATTTCCATAATAAACTATCTTCCCATCTTTATTTGTCATAAATGTTCTAAGATTTTTGTCCGGAGTAAGCAAGGCATTGTAGAGTTCAAAATAATAATGACTATCCCATAACAACTTCCCTGAAGCCCTTATTTCTGGTCTTAAATCATTCATAAAAAAGGCGGAATCCCTTTGACTAACATTCAGTACAAAAACAACCTGACATTCCGTATTGGGAATTATGCTATGAAAAATACTATCGAGCACATTGAGATGATTAATGACACATTTTATACAAGTTCCATCCACGATTAAAATCATCATATTCTTACCCTTAATTTCATTAACAAAAGTGTCTATTTTCAAAAAACGCTCTCCTTGAAGCTCCAGTAATTCAGCAGGTAACCTAATTTTCTTTGAAAGTAATGTATCCACCCTATTCCCCTGGTCTATTTTGGCAGATTTATATTGACATGATGACAGTATAATCAAACCCAGAAAAACAAACAATCTATTTTTGATCATACTTATTTCGTATTTAAATTAAAATACCCAATTTGATGTTCCCTGTTGGGAAAGTAACCAATCACACGGTCATTTTCCTCATCCACACAAAAAAATTCGACCATTTCCCCTACATCAAGCGTCTGTTTGTA
>RHGE01000176.1 GCA_004296775.1 Marinilabiliaceae bacterium JC017 | reverse complement strand
TTGAAGACGATAAAAAGGTAGAAGGGAATGAGATTAGCCAGTCAGGCGTTCTGTCCCGCCCGGTTACCTTTGAAAACAGCAATAAATCACTAAATTTACGCTTGCGCTATTACGGTGGAACGCCACCCTCGGAAGAAAGCACCCTGCAACCCCAGCTCATCGCCAGCAATACCTACTATCCCTTCGGTATGACCATCACCAGCTTATCAACTGGCGGTGAGATGTACCGGTATGGGTTTAACGGCAAGGAAAAAGACGACCAGGGCGAGTGGGGGCAGACAGCTTACGACTATGGGTTCAGGATTTATAATCCGGGTATTGCGAGGTTCTTGAGTGTGGATCCGTTGACTAGTGAGTATCCTTGGTATACACCATATCAGTTTGCTGGGAATAATCCAATTAAGTTTATTGATTTAGATGGGCTTGAAGAGGCAGAGAATGAGGTATCTAGGTCAAGGAACATGATTGTCATACTACATGCAACAGAGTTATTAAATATAGATAAATCACCTAAAGATCAAGGAAGTTGGCATATCGTTTTTGCAAATGACTTTCAATCGGCTAACAATCAAATTAAAAGTTCTCTTAATGGGAAAAAAATAAATAATTTAATAGTTAGAGCCCATGGAATGAAAAATGGTGGTTTTTCATATAATGGAGGTAAAGTTACATCAAAGAATTTAAAGGATTATCGTCTACTTGTTGAGAATAATTCTGTTGAAGAGTATAAGGGTATGTATTTTGTAAAGAAAGAGGGTGAAAAATATGTGACAGATGAATTTAGATTTAATGAAGTTAGTGCGATTGATAACCTAGTTAAAAGCATTGAAAAGGGAGGAACTTTGGTTGTTACCGGTTGTCAAAATGGGGATTATAAGTCTTTTATTGATGAAATGAATATATCGTTTCCTGATATTAATATGTACTTTAATATGGATAATAGTAACTTTGGGAGATGGATGACAAAAGATAAAAATGGAAACATTATTCTTCAATTAGAAAATACTGAAACGTTTACTGATGAAGATAAAATGTATGAAGGTTGGCGCTCAGTTGATGGGAAAGGGAATATTACAAATCTAAAAAGTGTAGTAGGTAACACAGGTAATTTACAATTAAATAAAACCGGAGAAGATGCAGTTGTTCCTGAACAAAAGAAGTAATTGGATTGTGCTTTTATTAGTCTTTGTGGTACGATACTCAGAAGGTCAGTCTATTGTTGATGTTATAAATAGTTCTTTGAGAGTATATAATGATGGTTTGAATGAAACTAAATTTAAAAATCCAAGGAGGTATTTTAATATAGAACGTTTTGATTGTGAGGAGTATTTAGGTTTAGTTAACAATAGTAAAGGTATAAATTTAGTTGAGATAAATTCTGCTATCAAAGAAAAGTATAGTTTTTATACTTACCAAGATAGTTTATTCCGGTATGCGCTGTTAAAGAGAAATAGGTCAAATAATGGAGAAGGGTATTATTTTAATGGTATCCTATTATATGATAAAAGTAGGGATATTAATCTCTATATTGGTTTTAGTTTTCCATTATTATATCAAATTAAAAATTATAAAGGAGAGTTAGATTTAATTCTTGATATTGATAGGTTGGTAATAGATCGTATATTCTTGTTGGATAATTCACTCGTTCCAACTATTCGAGCGAACATAAGTAAAAATGTGATACTGACATACTCTGGGATAAAAAAAGTGGATGATGAGTTTATTGAAGAAATAAGTATTTGTGAAAGATTCTACGACATAGAGACTATCGGATTGGATAGTCTCATTGAACATCTAAAATCAGGAAGTCTGTTTGAAGGAATTTTAATGTTTACAGTTAAGCCAAAATATAACGAATATAAGGGATTATTTATTGATTTTGACCTTTCTCAATACGATTAATAGTTGTTAAAGTATATCAATAAAAATAATTTTAGGTTCCAAGTTATTAGGGTCAAAATCAAAAACTATTCTTTGATTTTGATTTTCTACGATATATATTGGTTCTTCGATATCAAAGAAAATAATAGACCAATAATAACTCAATTCTTTGGGATTGAGCTTTCTTATTTTGTACTTAGTATTTTTAAAATCCTTAACGATAGCATCCCACACAGTCTTAAAGTTTTCTGGAGTTTGAATTAATTTCCCATAAGCTTCTATGTCTGATCCGTTTGGTTGAGGTATCATGAAAGTAATGTCGCCCTTTTTAATTGGTAAATAGTTGTATTTGTGCCAGAAATTAGGACCACAATATAAATTATCCTTGAATAGAGAATAGCTAGGATTTTTAATTTCTTGAAGGATTACTTCTTTAGCTTTGTTGTTTACAACATCAAGGTTCTTTTTATATACCACGTTTTCAGGGATTGAATCAATTTGAGCAAAAGCATTAATTGATATAAAATGTATGGCTAAAATGAATATTAATCTGTTCATGTTTGTTTAAATAAAAATTAATTTTTATAGAAGTAGGTTATGAAATAGCCTGCAATTTAGTTTGTTTAATAAAGGCATCCATCAGCGCAAATACATGGTTTTTGTTTTCTGCCGAAAGCTTTTGTATGTCTTTTAGCCTTTTTATAGTCTCTTTGTCTACCTGTTCATATTCTGTATTTTTCACCAGGTAATCAAGGGTTATACCTAAAGCATCCTCAATATTTGCCGATAATATCGCCGGATGTTTTGACCATCTTGCCCAGGTCTGTCTGTCTTATTTTTTTCTGTTTACGAGCATAGCTCAGTCTATCTGCAAAAGCCATAAATATCTCTTTTTTATGAGTGATTTAATACAGTTTTACAAAGATAAGTGACTTTGTTTTCTGGCGAAAGCTTTTGTATGTCTTTTAGCCTTTTTAAAGTCTCTTTGTCCACTTGTTCAGATTCTGCCCCCCGCTATCGCACGAATGAATATTAATACAGTCGCTACTGCGCGATTGTATCGCGTTGGGTAACTAAAAAAGAAATGGAAAAACCTGGTACCTGAGAATGGTAGCCAGGCTTTTGCATTTAAAGGGGAGCAATATTTTTATTAGATAAATCTCCCGCTGCCGCACGATTGTATCGTGTGGTTTTAAAACAGGATCTTCAAGGCTTGACACCCTAACAAAAGATGAGATAACTCTAAATTGACGCTAACAGTACCTTTGGTCTCACACAGTTTTCCCAGCTACCGCAAGAATAAATAAAAATACAGTCGCTACTGCGCGATTTTATCGCGTTGGGTAACTAAATAAAAATTGAGAAGCCTGGTGCCAGAGAATGGTAGCCAGGTTTTCGCATTTAAAGAAATCCTTAAACTTCTTTTTAGAAGGCATGGTGTCAATCATACGAAAAATAACATGGCGGTCTTCTTCATCCAGTTCCAGGATAAGGCCCCCGCTGCCGCACGAATGAATATTAACACTGTTGCTACTGCCCCGTTGAACGGGCGGTTTCTTCCGAGGCCACCAAGGGGCTCTGCCAGCGCCTGGTGGGGGATAAACAGTACGAGCTGACCGACCACCTGGGGAACGTACGGGCCGTGATCACCGACCGGCTGGTGGGTATGCCCGGCGTTATTGAAGCCCGGGAAGAGCTCACCCCCCAATGGCAGCGGTCGCTGTGCATGGAGGTGGCCGCCGACGGGATAGCCCTGAACAATGCCCACGCCTACAAAGGCATCGGCCTCGATGTGGTGGCCACCGGCACCAACGCCTACCGCCTCGACATCAAYATCGACAAGAGCCAYTACCCCAACCACCTGGAGTATGCCCTGTTTGAAGACGATAAAAAGGTAGAAGGGAATGAGATTAGCCAGTCAGGCGTTCTGTCCCGCCCGGTTACCTTTGAAAACAGCAATAAATCAYTAAATTTACGCTTGCGCTATTACGGTGGAACGCCACCCTCGGAAGAAAGCACCCTGCA
>RHGE01000175.1 GCA_004296775.1 Marinilabiliaceae bacterium JC017 | reverse complement strand
GGGACGTTGTCCCAAACCCTACTTCATTTTTGGCATTGCCCCAAAAACGAAGCAAAAAACGCTAGTCAAATAAAAGCTTCTCCCCACCTCCTTGATGAATTTTTGCTAACCCACATGCCAGAATTCCCGCATTCATCTTCGTCGCGCCTACGCCGGCCCGCTTATTTGACCGGCTCCCGCACTTCCCAACATCATGGTCCGACTCGTCATTTGGCTTTTTGTGTTATAGTGAAGATATGTTCAAGGGCGACTTCACGTTTGCCCCTGCTAGCATCGATTTGCAATCGGTACCTTGTTATATGATAGACCTTAGACCTATTATTACTTCCTAACCTGGACAAGCCAGAAAAGTAAAAAGTATCAAATACAGAGTATCAAGATGATTTACTGCTCGCCAAAATATTTTGCCAGTAAATACACAAATATCACTGATATGATTCTATGTTTTTTCAGGAGAAGTCTGAAAAAAAGCCTCTTCGAGGGATGTTGCCTGTAATGTGTTGTTTTAACAAGATTCATCATACACCGCAGAGGCTTCAAGGCTTGACAACCTAACAAAAAGTAAGATAACTCTAAATTGACGCTACCAGCACCTTTGGTTTCATTCAGATTCCCGCAGATCCAAAGGGATGCAGAGAGGATAGTTCTACACATCTACTAAAAAAATTCAAATACTCGTAATCCCTTTTCTTTTCGCCCGGTCACTCTTTTCCCCTCTTAAAAGATTTAGGAGGGGTGATTTTCATTGTGTATGCAATGAAAATCGGGGTGGTTTGATGGTAATATCAACCAGTGAGGACTTAAAAGAGTTATATAGTAGGCGCTGAAATGCAGAGATTTTTATTTGGTAAGTACAGGTTGTTTCAAAATATTTCTATCTATTTCAATGTATCTCCATTTATCTCTATGTATTTCCATCTATGTCACCCCCTCTAACTTCTGACCTCTAACCTCTCTATATATTTCCATCTGTTTCAATATATTTCCAATTATCTCTAAGTATATCCATCTATTGTCACCATGACTGGTCCCTAAAAGAGTCCGTTAATTTCGGCATCCACCTTATCAATAACATTGCTCAGGTCGGCCCTGTTCTTAATAAAGTCGATGTCATTGACATTGATGATTAACAGCTTTCCTTTTTTATACCCTTCAATCCAGGCTTCGTAGCGCTCATTGAGGCGTTTGAGGTAGTCGAGGCGAATGTTATTTTCATAGCTTCGGCCGCGGATCTGAATCTGGTCCACCAGGGTGGGAATGTTTGCACGGAGGTAAATGAGCAGGTCAGGCGCTTTCACAAAGCTGCTCATCAATTCAAACAACGAGAGGTAATTATCGAAGTCGCGCCGGCTCATGAGCCCCATATCAAAGAGGTTATGTGCAAATATGTAGGCGTCTTCATAGATGGTACGATCCTGAATAACGGTCTTACCTAATTGCCGGATCCGCTGCACGGAAGCAAACCGACTCTTCAGGAAATAGACCTGCAGGTTAAAAGACCAACGGGTCATATCTTCATAAAAATCGACCAGGTAAGGATTTTCATCGGCATCCTCGTAATGTGGCTCCCAGCCATAATGATGGGCTAAAAGCTCTGTCAGGGATGTTTTTCCCGACCCAATATTACCGGCAATGGCAATGTGCATAATGTTATTGATTAAGGCAGCTGATTCTGCTGAAGTAATTGATCCATAAATTCCCGGTTATTGGCTAACCGAGGTATCTTGTTTTGTCCCCCCAATTTATTTTTACTCTTAAGCCAATCCATAAACAGGTTTTTCCTGGCCGCCACCACGCGGGGCTTCTCCAGTGTCAAATTTTTATAACGCTTGGCTTCATAGTCGCTATTAAGCGATTTAAGGCATTCATCGAGGTGGTAAGAGAAAGCTTCAATGGAACCGGGCAGCTTTTCAAATTCAATGAGCCATTCATGGGCCCCTTTGGTCTCGGCACTCATGAAAACCGGGGCAGCCGTGTATTCCGAAATAATTGCACCGGTTTTTTCACAGGCCTCTTTCAACGCCCGCTCGGCATTATCAATCACCACTTCCTCACCGAAGGCATTGATGAAATGTTTGGTACGTCCGGATATGATAATCCGGTAAGGATTCTTTGTTTTAAACCGCACGGTATCCCCAATCATGTAGCGCCACAAACCGCCATTGGTGGTAATCACCAAAGCATAATCGGTATTCAGTTCCACCTCTTCCAGGGTTAAGGACCTTGGAAATGCTTTACCCACCTCATCAAGGGGAATAAACTCATAATAAACGCCATAGTCCAGCATCAGCAACATGGCTTCCTGCAAGGGGTCATCCTGAATAGCAAAGAATCCTTCCGATGCATTATAGGTCTCCTGGTAATGCATCTTATCGGTGGGAATCAAAGCCCGGTATTGTTCCCGGTAGGGTGTGAAATTGATACCCCCGTGAATAAACAATTCCAGGTTAGGCCACACTTCCAGCAAATTGGACTTACCTGCTGCTTCCAGTATATGCTTCAGCAAAACCAAAAACCAACTGGGTACCCCGGCCAACGAGGTCACGTTCTCATTGATGGTGGCTTCGGTCATTTTTTCTATTTTCGCCTCCCACTCATCCATCAGGGCAATGGCCTGACTGGGAGTACGCATAAAATGGGTCCAGAAAGGCAGGTTCTCGATGAGTATGGCCGATAAGTCTCCATAATAAGAGTCGTTACTGAAATTATTTATCTGGTGACTACCTCCCAGGGTGAGGCACTTGCCAGTAAAGAGTTGTGACTCGGGATAATTCTCGTAGTACATGGCCAAAACATCTTTCCCACCCCGGAAATGACATTCCTCCAGGGCATCTTTGGTTACCGGGATGAATTTACTTTTTGACGAAGTGGTCCCCGATGATTTGGCAAACCATTTTATCTCGCCTGGCCATAATAGGTTTTTCTCACCCTGCCGCAGCCGAATGACCCAGGGGCGTAATCCTTCATAATCCTGCACCGGCACCCGTTCACTGAATATTCCGGAAGAAGAAATGGAACTGAATTCATATTTCTTTCCTATTTCAGTGTCCTTGGCTTTGGCCACCAATGTCGTTAACTGCGTTTTTTGCACAGCATGCGGATCCTCTTTAAAGAGTTGGATCTGAGCGAGACGTCTGGAATTAACCAGCGATATAAGTGAATTTAAAATGGGCATAGATTTTCAGTTTTGTCCATCCGTGGCATTAAAGATACATAAATTTGGTCTTATGCTGTCCGGTACCTCTGCCTGGAAACAATTCCTAATCTAAACAAAATTTTTTAATTCATTTCCCAACTAACAACATTCCATTTCGTGTCAACCTCTTCTTTAAAGGGACTATCTCAGCAACTTGCAGAAAGGAGAATTCGAACAGAGACAAACACCCCCTGCACCCTTTGCTGAAGGCCTGTATCCCAGAGGAAGTAATAATACAACGCAATTATGTTTTAATAAATCGATAGATAACTGATGCTAATTAGTTTTTAAATGATCCCTTAATAACCTAACCTGGACAAGCCAGAAAAGTACCCAGATATGAGTATCAAGTATCAAGACATTTGCATGACCGACATTGCAATATCCTGCCAAAAAATACACAGACATCATTGATAAGACACCTAACCTGGACAAGCCAGAAAAGAAAATAGTATCAAGTAGCAGGTATCAAGACTTTTTTTAGTAGGACTTTGTCCCGATTATCAGTAATGTCCAGGATAATTTGTAATACCGAGGTCAATTAGAAATACATTGGATATTACCTCTATTGCGCTCAATCCATACATAATACTAAAAAGCCACCAGAGGGTCTAAATATGAGATTGATGTAAATCAGTCTAAGGTCTATCATATAACAAGGTACCGATTGCAAATCGATGCTAGCAGGGGCAAACGCGAAGTCGCCCTTAAATATATCGACACTATAACACAAAAAGCCAAATGACGAGTCGGACCATGATGTTGGGAAGCGGGGAGCCCGGCATACCGATTA
>RHGE01000174.1 GCA_004296775.1 Marinilabiliaceae bacterium JC017 | reverse complement strand
ATCCTCCCTTTTTGTCAATTTATGGCACCATAGAAAACTGTTTTTAGTATCTTAACACCTGGGATCAGGTAAAGAAAAAGTATATATACAGTATTATGACTGTGAAATTGAACCGCATTTGCATCTATCCCAAAGATGTGCAACGCATCACCGGGAAGAGTGAGAAATCCGGTCGCCGCTTATTGAAGAAGATCCGGGAACAGCTGGGCAAAGAAGATCACCAGTTCATCACCACCGAAGAGTTCGCCGAGTATACTGGTATTGCAACCCAGCTCATTCAACGATACCTCACGGATTGATTCAAATCACAGGCCCTTTTTTTCCTTCCCAGCGCCCCTCCTCTACTCCCATTATATTTGGGTGTTTTTGTGTTTTATTGAATTAATTCAATTCCATCGAATTACCTTAAATCCGAACATTAAAAAACAGGCCCTATTAAAAATTGGTCAAACACCACTTCTTTTTAACACTAATCCATAGAATATGATATATTCTAACTTAATTTAGTTGACTTGTTACTACTATTTTAGTAACTTTATAAATGTCAAAAAACAACATTATCAATCAATATCAATCAGTTTACAGGTGATAAATTCGGGAGTCAACAAGACAGCAACCCTCTTAACTATCTGGTTTATTGTTAGTTTTGTATTTGGATTTCAATCTAGTCATCCCGACAAAAACGATTTTAAAGAAAATCAAAAGCCTGTAAATCGTATGATTTACAGGCTTTTCTGTTTTTTAGTGAACCAAGTAAAACCAGTTTCCTTACCTCCCCCAAAAAATCGAACATCTTTTTATTATTTCCATAACATATCTTCCGCACTCCTAAATCACTCATTTCACATCCATCAATCTGTTTCAATGTATTTCCATCATGTTTCCTTACATCCAAACATCGAACATCCAATAATCTCTACATCCCAACAGCCTCTAAATATCTCCACCTATTTCAATTTGTTTCCAATCACATCCATACATCCCCAAAAATCGAACATCGCCCATCCAATAATCCACACCTCTAGTCTCTTGCTTCTAGTCTCAATCCCCTATCTATTTCAACAATATTTCCATCATATCTCCTCCACTCGTCTAAACTCCAACCTCTAAATTCTAGCATCTAAACCAGAACACCCAACCACCCTCGTAACTAAATCAAAAAAAAATCGACCTCACCCATTCATTATTCCATTTTTTTTCTACTTTTGTGCCCGCTGAATAATTCTGGTCATTCTTATTATTGAGCAAACGCGAAAATAGCTCAGTTGGTAGAGCACGACCTTGCCAAGGTCGGGGTCGCGGGTTCGAGTCCCGTTTTTCGCTCCAAGGAGGCCCGAGTGGTGGAATTGGTAGACACGCAGGACTTAAAATCCTGTGACCATTGCGGTCGTGCGGGTTCAAGTCCCGCCTCGGGTACCACTACAAAACCTGATAGTTCTTCTATCAGGCTTTTTTGTTATTTCAATGACAATTTTATCAATCTTCAATTCCCTTCCTTGAAAAAGATGGGTGGCAGGTCTTGAGACACGAATAATCTGACTGGGTGGTTATTATTTCCATAACATCTCTTCCGCATCCCCAAATCTCACATCCCATCACCCTCCATCTATTTCAACCTATTTCCATCATATTACTTCAACATCCCAAAGCCTCCACGTCCCAACATCATATATCGTCCATCCATTTCACCCCATCTCCATTTACTTCAACCAATTGTCATTTAGTCATAAAAAACTAATATTTTATCAAAAAAGAGGAACCTCTATAATTAAACATGATTTTTATCAGTCATTCATTTTGTTAAGCATATGTAACTTTAATTCACCGTATTGAACTGATAAACCGCCGACTGGTCATCGACCTACCTGATTTTGCGAACCGGCTGGAAGAGGAGGCCGGCGGAGTCAGACACAATATAGAAACTAAATATTAGTTTTATGGATCACCAAAGTGATTATGAAGCGTGGAAAGAGCGCATTAATGCCGTGATTTCAAAAACCGTGAAAACCCCCAATATTCCGGTTGACACCTGTTGTGCCCAGGCAGAAACGATCGCTGCAGAAGCCACCAAAGACAAAGAATTGCTGACCAATGCCGGGCTCAATCCCATCTTAATCGACGAACTGGTGCCCCTATCGGGTGCTTTACGCTATTGTCAGGCGCAATGGATGAGTGAATTCCGGGCACGTCAGGATGCACAAAAAGAGTGGCTGAAAAAATCACCGGCTGCCTATGAATTACGCAACGAATTGTTGCATCACTTTTCTTTTGCCTATCGGGACCACGACAATATTAAAAAGAAGGTAACACGCATCCGCGAAGGCAGTAGTCATGCCGATATGATACAGGATTTACTGGAGCTGGCCGTTTTGGGCGAGAATAACCAAGATCCGCTCACGACTATTAACCTTGATCTCAGCCTGCTGGAAAATGCTAAAAAACTGTCGAAAGAAATGGCCGATTTACTGGCTTCAGCCAACGGATCAAGCGATCACAGCAGCAATAACAAGCTTTTGCGCGACAAGGCATTTACCTTACTTGCTGAGCACATGAGCACCATTCGCGAATATGGCCGGTACGTTTTCTGGCGCGACGAAGAACGCAGGGAAAAGTACATTAATGACCACAACTAATCAAAACCCTTGATTTTACTAGTCCCGAGGCAGGTTGACCCCCTCCCCCGGGACTTTTTTCCTTCCCTTTGGTAATTTCCCGGTCTCCCTAAGCAACTTTTTCCTTTCCATTGGCAACCTGATGCCACCCCTGATCAAAATGACCCGATTAATCAGCAACCTGTAGCGCCCCATTGGCAATCTGAAGCTCTTCATGGGCAAAATATTGGCCTCCATCAGTCATCTGGGCCGGTCCCTGACCAAAATACACCTGTCCCCTGGTAATATGAGAGAGGGAGGTTAGAAGTTAGAGGCTGGAGGTTCTGAGTTGGGAGTTGAGGATTAGAGGCTGGAGGTTAGAGATTAGAAGCTAGAAGCAGGGTTGAGTTCTGAGTTGGAGGTGTTATCTTCTCATCTTTTCAAATTCTCAAATTCTCATCTTTTCTGTTTGGAAAGGAGTTTAGGGTTGGGTTCTGGGTTAGAGGCTGGAAGTTAGAGATTGGGGATTGCGTCTCCCATATAATTTATCAGGCTATAAACTGCTTGAAAAGGGATAATTTGGAATGAATAAAATGAAAGCTGGGCAAGGCTCTTATGGAGTTTCTGATTATACAGGTATTGATAGTCCTGCTTATTATGTTTTTAAGTTTACTAATGATATTAAACCAGAGTTTTTTCATTTAGCCATAAGAAGTAGAATATATGTTTCCTTCTTTGGCCAAGCCTCAGATGGAGTAAGGCTTGGTCAGTGGGATCTATCGAAAGACAGAATGAAAAAAATTCCTCTTGCTATTCCATCAAAGAAGAACAAACCGCGATCCCCAATTTTCTGGACACCAAAATCACCTGGACAGATACCGCTGTTGCGCGCAAAGAGAGGCTCATTGAGTTGTTGAAGGAGCGGAAGCAGATTATTATTCAGGATGCGGTGACGGGAAAATGTCTGAATTGGGATTTGGAGGATAATGAGATTAATGGATTAAACAAGCCCATTAAATCTGATCAATCGAAAGGCAGACCTATGAAGGATTCTGGCGTGGAATGGATTGGGGAGATCCCGGCGGATTGGGAGGTGCGTACTAAAATGAAATTCATTTCTATATTAAAAGGTTGGCAAGGATTAAAAGCAGAAGAATACACAAACGAAGGTCCGCATCTGCTAAGTAGCGCTCATTTCAACAATTACATTATTGATTGGAATAAATGTCCAAGAGTATCAATGGAACGCTATTTAATGGATGTTAATATTCAAATAGCGATTGGAGACATATTGCTTATGAAAGATGGAGCAAATATGGGATAGTTAGCCTTTGTAGATAATTTACCTGGTCCAGCTTGTTTAAACGTAAGCATTCGGTGAACCCCGTATAGAAAAATGACATGTCAGTTCATAAGTTTGGGGCAAATAAAAATCGAATGACATGTTAAATATGAAAAAGTTTCGGGAGATCTACGATGCTTACCTGAACTCAGGGTTAAGCGTAAAGGA
>RHGE01000173.1 GCA_004296775.1 Marinilabiliaceae bacterium JC017 | reverse complement strand
CGGGAATTCCGGCCAGTGGGTTAGCAAAAATTCATCAAGGAGGCGGGCGGAAGCGTTTATTTGACTAGAGTTTTTTGGTTCCTTTTTGGGGCGATGCCAAAAAGGAACTAGGGTCCGGGACAACGTCCCGATTAAAATACAGAGTCTTTAAATCTTGACATTTCTCGGGAAATGAGTTACTTAGCAAGCTTGTTATATGATAGACTTTAGACTGATTTACATCACTCTCATTTTGGGTCCATTAACAACTTTGCCTGTTGGATAAATAAAACCTGTTTTTCAATTACTTACAATAGTATAACGAACTATTATTTCAGGTAATTATCAATTTCCATTCCCCAAAAAAACACTTTATTTGGAGCTGTTTTTGCCGGAATTACATCTTCCGATCAAACAGTCCACTCGATAAATAAAAACTTAATGGAGCGACCGGCAGAGATTACTTACAAAAACAACTTTTCACTTAATTAGTCCAAACCTAAGGCTAGTCTCATATACATTTGCTTAAACTACACCTTTTCATCTCTTATATATAACTATGGTTTGTCGTTATTATATATAAAATATATCTTTAGCAGAACCTTTTTATCTACGAACCTTAATTCAGCGGATGAGTCATCGAAATTGCCCTGCATCAAAAGCATCATTTACTTACCTCAGGCAAAATCATGAAGCATTCAGCTACAAAAAAATTAAAGGATGAAAGCATTTATTAATCGACGTGACTTCTTAAAAACAGGTGCAGTCACGGTAGCAGGCACCGCTATTCTTCCCCATTTAGTTTCAGGTTGCACAAGTGGCCCGGCCCAAACAGGCAACGGACACCACACCCTCAATGATTTTTTAAATCACTTTGGTGTTACCCAACAAATGATCAAACAGGTCATTTCCGAAGGATTATCTAAAGGCGGTGACTATTGCGATGTCTATTTTCAACATATCATTGGAAATTACATTGGATTGGAAGACAATGCCGTCAACAGAGCCTATTCTAACGTAAGCTTTGGCGTAGGCATACGAGTATTAAAAGGCGATCAAACCGGCTACTCCTTCAGCGAAGAAATATCTATTGAAGCGATGAAATCAGCAGCCCGCACGGCCGCCAACATTGCCACAAGCAGTGCTAAAGTAGCACCCATCGCACTTGAATCACACAAGCTACCTAATTATTACACCATCAAAACCCCTTGGGAAGAAATATCCATCAATGAGAAAATTCCTTATCTGCAAAAAGTAAACGAAAAAGTATTCGCACTCGATAGCCGTATTATAAAATCAAATGTTTCATTTACCGATGAAACCTCCTATGTCCTTTTTGCCAATTCCGAAGGGAGAATAACCTTTGATTACCTGCCCATGGGACAAATCGCAGTAAGCTGTATTGCCGAACAAGACGGACAAAAGGAAAGTAATTATTATGACTTTGCAGGACGTCGGGGTATCGAATTTTTCACACCTGAAACCATCGATAAATTAGCTTCGGAAGCCGTTAAACGAACCACCATACTATTCGATGCGGTAAAACCCAAAGCGGGTGAAATGCCGGTAGTGCTGGCAGCTGGTAGTTCCGGCATATTGCTCCACGAAGCCATTGGGCACGGCATGGAAGCTGACTTCAACCGAAAAGAGATCTCAATATTCAGTGATAAAATTGGTAAAAAAGTAGCAAAAGATTTCGTCACCATTGTGGACGACGGAACCAATCCGAATATCCGCGGATCCATCAATGTAGATGATGAAGGAAACGATACCGAATGCACCTATTTAGTTGAAAATGGCACCATGCGTTCGTATCTGCACGACCGCATTAGTGCCAAACACTATGGTGTTAAACCAACCGGTAACGGACGGCGCGAATCCTTCAGACACAACCCCATTCCGCGAATGCGTAACACCTATATGAAACCCGGTCCGCACAAAAAAAATGAAATAATTGAAAGCGTAAAATATGGCATCTATGCCGAGTCGTTTACGAATGGACAAGTAATGATTGGTGCCGGTGACTTTACATTCTATGTAAAATCCGGCTACCTGATTGAAGACGGCAAGCTAACCCGCCCCATAAAGGACATCAATATTATTGGCAACGGCCCTGATGTACTCAGCGACATTACAATGGTGGGCGACGACCTTAAAATGGCCGAAGGTGGCTGGACGTGTGGAAAGAACGGACAAGGCGTACCCGTATCTCAAGGCCTTCCCACAGTAAAAGTGTCAAAAATCACCGTCGGCGGTGTTAATGCCTGATTTATTCAATCAAAAAAGTAAATAATCATGACAAATAAAGAACGTAAAGATTTAGCTATATGGGCAACCGAGTATGCGAAAAAACAAGGCGCATCAGAAGTAGCTGTTTCCATATCCAATTCACGCTCGGCAGAAGTTGAAATCCGTGAACAAAAAATTGAAACCATCAAGGAATCCACACAAAACGGATTATCCTTACGCATATTCAGGGATCATAAATTTTCCGGTCACTCCACCAACAACCTGAAAAAACAAGACCTCCAAAAGTTCATCTCCGAAGCAGTAGAAGCAACCAAGTACCTTACGCCAGACGAGTTCAGGACACTTCCCGATCCCTCCCTCTATCCCAAAAACATGGATCTGGATCTTAAACTCAACGACACCACCTACCCCCAGGTGAAACCCGAAACCAAAATTGCCATTGCCAAGGAAATTGAACAAATAGCCCGGGCACAAAGTGATAAAATCATATCAGCCACCGGTGGTTTTTCTGATGATTACACCGAGAGCGTACGTGTACACAGCAATGGATTTGTAGGTGAAAGAATAACCACCTCATTTTGGGCAGGGGCCGAAGCTACCGTTAAAGACGGCGACTCACGTCCCGAAGGTTACTTTTGGGGAGGCAACCGCTTTTTTAACCAGCTCCCCAACCCGGAAGAATTGGCGAAAATGGCAACACAAAACGCCTTAGCCAAAATGGGTCAAACAAAAATTGCATCCGGCCGGTATAATATGATTGTTGAGAATCGCACCGCAGGTCGCCTGTTAAGCATGTTCATCCAACCCATGTCGGCCCGTGCTTTACAACAAAAAAGCTCTTACCTCGAAGGCATGTTAGGCCAACGCATCGCCTCCGATCACCTAACCATTATAGACAATCCCCTCATCCCCGGTGGATTTGGTTCAAAACTCTACGACAGGGAAGGAATCGAAGCCCGTAAACGCGTGATGATTGAAAAAGGCATACTAAAAGAATACTACATCGATAATTACTATGGTAAAAAAATGGGCATGACACCCAACGGTGGTTCTCTATCTAATATCGTTTTTGAAAACGGAACCAGAGATAAAGAAACCATCATCAAACACACCAACCATGGTATCATTGTCACCTCATTCAATGGCGGCAATTCAAATCCCACAACCGGAGATTTCTCCTTTGGCGTCTCCGGTTTTCTGGTTGAAGGAGGTAAAATTGTCAAACCCATCAACGAGATGAATATCTCAGGAAATGCCCAGGAATTCTGGCAACAATTAACCGAAACAGGCAATGATCCCTACCCCTATTCTACCGTCCAAAGCCCCACATTGGTCTTCAACGACATTGATTTTAGCGGCCTATAATAACCCCCTAAAACACCCAATCACGAGGCTATCCCTAAAGGATAGCCTCCTTTATTTTCCCATCACCCAAATTTCACCAAAACCACATAACAAATCACTGTTCTCTGTTTACTGATCATTGCTAACTGTTAACTGCTAACTGCTAACTGTAAAATTTTTTGGGCGAACGGCCGGGTGCTCCGCTATAGCGCCAGTCACCCGGGCTGTGTGGCGTCCGCCGGTGCGTGGGGCTCCTTCGTCGCCTCCGCCCGCCACGCCACATCAGCCCCGGCAACTACCGGCTGCCGCTGCGCCCCCTGTCGCAAGTACTGCAAACAGAGAAATTGAGAAGGTGAAAAAGTGAGAATTTGAAAAGTTGGCAATTCGAAAAGCCACAAACCGCAAACCGCAATACCGTAAACCCAAGCCCCTCCCAAACAGAGAAATTGAAAAGCTAACCACCGCGAAATGCCATAAACCGCAGCGAAAAAGTACCCAACCACCGTTTGGTGCATTTCGCACCGGTCATATACCTTTTCGCTCTGGTTTGAAGCATTTCGCACCGGCAAAGGTGCATTTCGCTCTGGTTTGGACCGTTTCGCGCTGGTAAAGTACCTTTTCGCCCTGGTTTGGACCGTTTCGCTCCGGAATTCACCAATATTCCTGGCGTTTATCCTGCATAAACGCTTAAAAAAGCTATTTCCGGAATAAAACAATGTCTTTTTCAAATCCAACAAACATAAACATCACAAATA
>RHGE01000172.1 GCA_004296775.1 Marinilabiliaceae bacterium JC017 | reverse complement strand
CGCTCGTTAATCCATTCTGGCCAGTTTTTAGAATTATAGTTCATGTATTATAATGCAAATTTATTTTCAGTAATTAGCTTCTGAAGTGAATTTTCTTGAAGTATGCGTAATGCGCTACAACTAGGAATATAAAGCATATACTTTATATCCCACATATGCCATCCCATTCTTTGTCGAAAAATTCCGTGCCCTAAATTAAATATTAATCTCAAATTCACACCATAAGCATTATTCAAATAAAGTAAAGTAAGGAAACAATCCCGGCGAAAGGAAATAAAACGGGAGACTTACGAAGGATTGAACCCTGGGATGCAGAAGTTATAATAATTCTTCAACTAATTAACGCCTATAGCTGATGTTGTTCTGTTAATGCGGTAGGAAGCTTCTTCTTTTGCGCTGGAAATGGATAGTATATTTTGCAATTACTGTTGTATACAAATACCGATTAGTGATTACGTTGGTCGTTTATTGCGCTACTTTTTAAACTGGTCTTTAATCCCTGTTTTTCGGGACTCTCTTTACGGCCAGCATCTATCTGTATGCTATGGATATTTTGAAATAGGATTGGAATCACAAACGACTGGATGAAGGTATAAAGCAAAATGAATTAGGAGAATTAATATGCGGCTAGGGGCCGGGTGATTACAACGAAGCGAGACGCTTCGCTGAACGGGGTATCATCTTTTCGGTTGGGGATTAGAGGCTGGAGGGTAGAGTATAGAAGTTGGAAGCTGGATCGTGGTTGACAATTCGGGGTTCTGTGTTCCGGGTTGGGATATCATCTTCTCAATTTTTCGATTTTTCAACTTCTCTCCTTTAGCTGATATGCACAATCAAATGTCTTCATCCTCACCTACAAACCTAAATTCGCTATTGACTTCGTCGATTTTCAATTCCCCATGATGTAGAGAACCGCCATATATGTTCCTGAGATTTAAATATCCGGTAGCCATTTGGATCGAAAGGAAGGGGCGAAGCCCGCGTACCTACGGTGGTGTGAGAGCTTTTCCGCTAGGCTATTGGCCTGGCGGTTGGCTACTTGATTACCTGCTGGCTTTCTTTTAATTATTTTTTCTTCAATCCAATCAAATACTAAAGGGTTTCCTTTTTCATCAGGATTCCAACCAATCTTCAGAGCTTGTTTAATGATGGACTCTGCATCTTTAGGTTTTAATATTTTTAAATTCAAACTTTTCACATTTGGAAATTCAACCCAAAAGCTATTTATGTCTGTATCAAAATATACCTCAATTTTTCGTCCTTTTACATTTTCTTTTTCAGCTACAAAAACATTGTATCCATCATTTGGTCCAACAATCCATCTGTATTGGATATCATCAATTGTTATTATTCTTGATTTTTTCTTAGGTATTGCCATGTTTTAGTCTTCTTCGTGAAAATATTTGTACGCTAAAGCTTCTACTTCACCTAAATGTTCCTCTCCACAAATCTGATTATTGTCTTCATCCAATACCGTAAATTGCTGTTGCGTCAATTCACCGATTGATGTACACCCATCCAATCCAAGCAATATTGAGTAAAAAATATCTGTAAATGAAGAATCTAATAGTTTTTCAAGAATTTCGGATTGCTCCTTATTTAATCCCATCGACTTAATCAAAGTACTTACTTCGGTTTGAGAATCTTGCGACAAATACTCATTTAATAAATCTTGCTTTTCTTTATAAAATCCTTCTACAAATTCTTTTGGTGTCATATCGTTTAATTTTATACAGAGTGCTCTATCAAGCTTGCAGGTAACGAAAAGTGTAAGAAACGGCCTGCTATCTACATCATTCTCATGGTTAATAAAGTACTAAAAGTAATGATTATGCTGATCTTTATTAACCTTCGCAGGCTGTGTTTTTACATAGTGTTAAGGGCCGTTCGTTCCCTGGGCGCCTTGTTAATCCAATTCTTTTAATAGGCGCCTTACCCATCACAACACGCCATTCGAAGAATGGCTCAGCTTGTCGTTCAGCCCGGCATACTCCTGTTGTAAATCGCATTTGTCCATTTCACAATCTGGTTGATTTAATCCGTTTTATGCAATTTCTGTTTGAGAAGTTGTCGTTAAACGGATGCAGGCAAGTGTATCACCCACTTATTGCTTTTTAATTTTTTTGATCAAGTCCTTGACTTTATCCTCGCGTTCAGCGAACTTCCCCAAAGTCTATGGACGTCGCCACGTCTAAAAAGGCTACTTTTTACGGTTCTCCGTATTAGACTTTGAATCCTTAAAAAGCAATTTCCTTTGCTTGCCTGAAATCAACCTATTGTACTACCAAATGCCGGGGTTAATGGCCCTTAACGTCTATACATCATCACGTGATTATATTTCTGCTTTATCATTTATATACCTGATTATATCTGTCTAATTTGAGTAGATTTAATTAGGTATCACCGTGAAAATTAGTATCCTCGATAGGATTCTTGAATTTTTGAAAGTTAAAACTTTTCGTTCCCTAAATTAAAAATTAATCTCAATAACCTCACCATAATCATTATTCAAATAAAATAGTAAAAGGAAATTAAACCATCGAAAGGATATGAAATGTGCGAATTGCGGCTATTTGAAGCCTGGTATGTGGTCGTTATAATATTTCGTTAACTGATAGTGAAGCGAGATATTTCGCTGAACGGGGGTATCATCTTTTGGGTTGGAGGGTAGAGTATAGAAGCTGGAAGCTATAGGCTGGAGGGTGGTTGACAATTTGGGGTTCTGTGTTTTGGGTTGGTGGTTCTGTGTTCCGGGTTGGGATATCATCTTTTCAATTTTTCATCTTCTCAATTTTTCGATTTTTCAACTTTTCTCCTTTAGCAGAGATGTACAATCAATTGTCTTCATTCTTACCTACAAATAGGAATTCGCTATTGACTGCGTCGATTTTTAATTCCCCATGATGTAGAGAACCGCCGTATATGTTCCTGAGATGGAAATGTCCGGTGGCCATTTGGATCAAAAGGAAGGGGCGAAGCCTGCTTACGTATGTTGGTGTGAGAGCTTTTCCGCTAGGCTATTGGTCGGGCGGCTGGCTACTCGATTGTGCATTGTTTTTAATCCTCTATTTCGAAATTTATTTCAAAATCTATTTCTTTATCTAAGTCGTCAATTTTACCAAATATAGGATACTTTAAGAATATTGTTGAGTCATTATCTACTCTTTTATCTAATTTTGATGGAAGTATAAAAATCTCTGGATTTATTGTTCCTTCAAATTCATTGGATAAATAAACGGTATCATTGCCTAATAATCTCATTCGCATTTTCGTCTTTAATTCTCCATAATTATTGTCGACAGAGAATATAATTGTCTGTCCTGGTGCCATCTTTGTGAGTTGTAAATGTCCTCCAATATCATAATGACTATCTATGCAATATTGAATCGGTTTCCAAACTTCAGCCGAGCTTTTTGCTTCTAGCACAGCAATCACATTCTTGTATTTTGTAGGAATTAATAGTGTGTCTTTCGTCTTATTTGAAAAGCTGGCAATAAAATTTCTTAAATGATATTCATTGAAATTTTCTTTAATTCTTTTCAATTTTTCTATCAAATCTTCATTCTTCTCCGAAATACTAATTCTTATTTCATTTTTATTGTCAAAATCTACACTCACTCCTGGCTTATAATAGTTTCTGAACAATTTAAACATATACTTCTCTGATTCCCGATATGGTATAAAATGAATTGTTTTTCCAATGGAGTCCACGATTAATTTGTTGTCGTTATTTATGAAAATAGTAGTATCTAGAATTTGATATGGGTATATTCCTTCTATCATTTGTGCCCACATTCTAATTTGCGGTATAAACATTAAAACAAAAAGTGTTAGACTAGTTTTCATAATTTCATCATTTAAAATAATGCACAACTCGGGATATAAAGCACATGCTTTATGTCCCACATGTGCCCATCCCATTCTTTGTTGAAAAATTCCGTTCCCTAAATTAAATAATAATCTCAAATTTCCACCATAAGCATTATTCAAATAAAGTAAAGCAAGGAAAAAAGTTAGGCGAAAGCGTACGAAAAGAGAGATATGCGGATGCTTGAACCCAATGGGACGGTCGTTATAATTTTTCTTCAACTAATTAACGCCTATCGCTGATGTTGTTCTGTTAATGCGGTAGGAAGCTTTTTTTTTCGTGCTGGAAATGGTTAGTATATTTTGCAATCACTGTTGTATGCAAATACTGATTAATGATTAAGTTGGCCGTTTATTGCACTACTTTTTAACTGGTCTTTAATCCCTGTTTTACGAGATTCTCTTTGCGCCCCGCATCTATCGACATACCATGGACATTTGAAATAGGTTTGGAATCGCAAACGACTGGATGAAGGTATAAAGCAAAATGAATTAAGAGAATTAATATT